>NC_015564.1:2707890-3384863 GCF_000214175.1 Hoyosella subflava DQS3-9A1 | reverse complement strand
ATGCGGTGAGAGAAAACGCGGACGCGACCATTCTCGCACTGGGAAGCCATTTCGGAACTTCTGCGCAGATACGGGAGCGAATCGACAGCGCACTTAATGTGGCGGAGCTTCCCGGCGGGGGCCAGCTGATTTACCCCGGCAGGCGAATGATTGCCCTGTACGGGCACCCAGGTGTGCCGGCAATGGGCGTCCTCGGTGAGCAGGGGCCGGAGGATGCGATCGCCCGCGCACGTGAGCTGGCAGGGCTCTATGAGGATTATTCAGGTGAAGCGGTGATACCGGCTCTCGAGGTCATCGTGACGGTCGCGTCGGTGTCTCCGGGGGCGGACAACCAGTACTCGAACGTCTCGCGGGTCGAGGATATCCGCCCGTGGGTCGATGCCGCGCGTGATGAGGGCACGTACATTGTTCTCGATCTGCAGCCCGGCCGCACAGATTTCTTGACGCAGGCCAAACTATTCGAGGAGCTCCTCGCGGAACCGCACGTTGGTCTCGCGCTAGACCCGGAGTGGCGCCTTCGCCCAGACCAGGTTCATCTCCGACAGGTCGGGCAGGTTGATGCGAGCGAGGTCAACGAGGTCATCGAGTGGCTAGCCGATCTGACCGCGGAGCACAACCTCCCTCAGAAGCTTCTGGTCCTGCACCAGTTCCAGACAAGGATGATCACCAACCGGGACCAGCTCGATACGAGCCGGGAGGAAGTCTCCCTCCTGATCCATGCCGATGGGCACGGGGTACCGGCTCAGAAGATGGACACGTGGAACGTCCTGAAACAGGACCTGTCCGACGACATTTGGCTTGGCTGGAAGAACTTCTACGACGAGGACTCGCCCACGTTCACACCAGCCGAAACCATGTACGTTGAGCCAGCGCCGTGGTTTGTCTCGTACCAGTGACCTGCGACCATTCCGGTTGTTGGCTCCTCAGCCAGTCACGATTGTGAGGACCTCGCTGTCGCGCAGGGTGCGAAAATCGACGCCCTCGCGCGTGTAGCTATGGACGAGTTCGTCAACACGTTCAGGGTGTTCGTGGCCTTCCGACTGATAATGCGGAACGATCTGGAAAGTCACGATGCCCAGACCCTCCCAAATCGGGGTGGCCGCGCACACAAGGGGCACCTCCGCGGGGTCGTCGAACAGTTCTAGGCCGCGGAGAGACGGTGACAGGATGCAGGCTCCGGCGCTGTACCCGCCGTACGCGACCGCGCCCGTGCCAACGAGTTCCTGCAATGCGGCGTCCGCGCCGCTTTGTGCCATGCGGGCCCGAAGGACAAAGGTGTTGCCACCGCGAACCCATATCAGCGGATACGTTCGAAGGTGTTCCACCGTCTCGTTCGGTGCGCCAATGAAAGCACGCAGGTCGATCTCTTCGGGCTCGTACCCGAGCGGTCGCAGCATTGTGAATTCGCTCGTGACGGCCCAGTCACGTGCCGCAGACGGCCAGCCGTCTGCGGCATTCGCGATGACACCCACTCTGCAGGGCGGGGCGCAGAGACGAGTCAGTGCACCCGAGTCTGTACCCAGCCGGTACGAGGCAAGAAAGAGGCGCATCCGCCAGACTGACTAGTCCGCCACATCGATGACTACACGCGTCGGGTTCTGCAATGTGCTGACCCGATACGGCTTGTCGTTGTCGCGAACTCCGACGAAGATCTGTGCTACTCCCTCGTAGAAGCTGCCGAGCTGGACTTGAGCGACAGAACCTGAGGCGGGCCCACCCATGGTGCGAGGCCCAGCATATGGATCAACGCCGGTGTCGAACGGGTAGCCCCATCCACTGATGTTCACCTGCAGAATGGTGGCTCCTGCTACCGGAAGGAGATTGCCCGAACCCGCTTCGTATGCTGCGTCGACGTAGCGTGCGTCGTAGCCAGGCTGGTTCCCCTGCCCATCCATGTCGATCACTATTCGGGTATACCCATCGTGCTGACCGGTGCGTACCCCTGTGACACTGAGGAACGTCCCGTCGCCCTGGGCTTGCGACTGTGGCCCTGCGTGCCCGTCGAAATTGGTTACCGCAGGGGGCGCTGGCGCCGCCTGAGCGGGCGGTGCGGCCGGCGCGGGAGGCTGCTCTTCTGGGGCGTCAGCGTGAGTTGGCGATGGTTCCGGCGTGAGATCCGTCCCGGTCGCCGCATCTTGTGGCGAATGGGTTGGCGTTACCGTCGTGTCGGGTGCCGCAGGCGTATCAGTGTCTGGTGACGAGCAGCCACCCGCGACGATAACCGCTGCAATAGCAGCCAGGGTGACTGTCCGACGCGCAAAGCGCTGATTCAAGGCCCGATGCTTCATGGCTCGATCGTATGAAACTCGCCGCTGAGTGGGTCGCGTTGCGATAACAGTTTGGCGAGGATCTAGCGGCGGCGCGCAACTAACCTCACCGCAAGATAGATGATGCCCCCTCCGAGGAGGAAGAACCCGAGCCATGGAAGTGAAAGTCCGGCACCGATTATCGCTGCGCGGACTGCCGAAAGTAACGCTTCCCACCCCTGTTGGACTCCGCCCCAGAACCCAGCGGCAGGATTCTGTTCGGCTGCGGGACGCTGCTCGAGCGAGAGGGTGATCGTCGAAAGCGAGACCTGGTCGGCTAGATAGGTGCGGCGCGCCTGGAGGCTCTCCAACTCGGCCTGCCGCTGAGAGAGTGCGTTCTCGCCGGCGATGAGATCCTCAGCTGACGTCGCGTCGGAAATTATCTCCTGGAGCCGCTCTATTGAACGCGTCAGAGAGTCGATTCGCGCGTCGATATCGATTACTTCGGTTGTGACGTCGCGCGCGGAGACGGTGACTTCCTCAACAGTGCCCAATTCGCGGAATTCATCTATGACGCTGTCGAGTTCGCTCGCAGGCACTCGGATGGTGAGCCGTGCTGACCCCGTGGAGTGCGCTGTTTCGGGGCGCTCAGTCCGATCGTCAACTCGCCCCTCGACAGACTCTGCGATTCGTGTAGCTTCGGCCGCACTCGCGGCAGCATCGTCTACGCGGATCATCATGTGCGCGGTCTGGATAATCTGACGCCGCATTGCATCCACGTCATCGGGGGCTGCCGGACTCGACTCAGGAAAAGCGCCATCGCCGCGAAAATCCTCGGACATGCCCGGGAGATCCCGGGCGGGGGCGCTGTAAGAATCATCGCCGTCGCTACAACCTGCAACCATGAACAGGAACGCAGCGAGAATGAGAGCTGCGGTGCGCGTGACACGGGATGTGAGGCGCCGCGGCTGACCAGCCTTCGTGTGAGCCATATCTTGAAGGTACGCGCCGACGCTGACGACTGTGGGCACACTCTTTCTGTCGGTGTGCCCGACTAGGATTGGGCCGATCACGAAGCCGGGCCATACGTGGCGCGGGTGAGGCCAAGGCGCTGGATGAGCAGAGGAGGTGGGCGTTGTCGCGCAAGTCCATCCCGGTGCTGGTGATAGCGGGATTTCTAGGGTCAGGAAAGACGACCCTGCTGAACTACTTGCTCAGGCACAATCGCGACACACGCATCGGTGTCATGGTCAATGATTTCGGTGCGATCAATATTGACGCGCTGCTGGTCGCCGGCCAGGTCGACGCTATGGTTTCACTCAGCAATGGCTGCATTTGTTGTGAAGTCGACACCGAAGACATCACGGACATGCTCGGGAAGCTCGCGAGTGCCAAGCCGAGCGTGGACGTAATTGCGGTGGAAGCGAGTGGCGTTGCAGAACCGGGCGCACTGGCAAGGCTGGTGCTTTCCGCAGATGATCCTCGCTTTCATTTCGCGGGGCTCGTCCTTGTCGTCGATGCCGAAGCGTCCGTGCACGCGCAGCACCCGGAGCTCGCTCAGCACGTTCGTGTAGCGGACCTGGTGCTGCTGAACAAATCTGATCGCATCGCCGTCGATCAGCTTGCTGAGCTGCGTAAGCAGGTGGCGCTGCCGAATCCGAAGGCGCCCGTTGTCGCCACGGCGTTCTGTCGCGTCGATCCCGAGCTTCTGTTCGACCCCGTGTCGCGTCCGCGGCGCTCGCGCCACGCTGAGCAACTCTCTTTTGATCAGCTGCTCGAGCACGATGATCATGACCACCACCACCATCATCCGTCGTATCAGTCTGTCGCGTGGTCGTCAGAACGCCCTCTACACCCGCGCAGATTCGTGTCCTTTCTCGAAGAACGCCCGCCCGGCCTATACCGGGCGAAGGGGGTGCTCGACCTCGGTGATTACGGTGACGGGTCGCGGCTTGTCTTGCAGCTTGTCGGCAGATCGCTCCGAGTCGAACGGGGGACGTGGGGGACTGCGGAGCGCCCGTGTACCCGCCTTGTATTCATCGGGCTGGACATCGATGAGGCCACACTTGCTGCAGGCCTTGACGCGTGCGTTGTCACTGATGACGACTGCCCTGACGAGTACGCGGCGCTCTCTGTTTTGCGGTACGTGCAGAGCGACGACATATTTCACGACGAAGTAATGTTCCAGTGAGGGCAGATTTCGGTGGCCGGGTACCCACACACGTCCTGTCGGCCGCTGAGATCCGGAACGACGTGGTCGTGACAATCCCGGACATCGCACCGTTTATGGAGTTTGGCGGCGGCGAATGCGTTACCCATCTGTACCTCCGGCGGGGAACACTAGCGAGCTTTGCCCCGGGAGACATCGTCGGTGTTGTCACCAGCCACGCTGGCGCTGAAATTCTTCGCGTAGACCGCGACGAATTAACTCGTCCTCGCGCTGACCTGCGTACCCGGGTACGCCGCTTCGTGAGGGATCGGGAAGGAGCTCCGGCCGGGCTCCACTCACTGGTGGCCTACCTCTGCCGCGATGATCCGGAGTTCTGCCGCGCGCCGTCGCTGCCCCTCAGTGAACTTTTAGCACGCTATCGCGTTTCGTGGGACGGCGACCGTGTGGGCCTGGACCAGTTCGACTTCGAGAAGTACCGCAACGACGAGCGGATCGAGTTCCTTGTGGCGGCGCACGGTATGGATGTGGACGAAGCAGCTGCCGTCGCCACTATGCACAATCGGGTACGTGGTGCCCTCGGCGGCCTTGGCACTGCCGACCTGCACAGCGATGTCATTCGATGTGCCGCCAAGGTCGAGAGTGCAGGCGCTGCGTACGGCATGATCGCCCCCTGGCTGCATGACGAGGCGCAACGGTCGCGGATTCTCGATCTGCTGACTGTCAGCGTCGCTCAGGCGCCGCACGGTCAGGCCGCAGGCGTCCTTGCCTGGGTCTGCGGCGCGATAGCAGCGGCCGAGGGAATGACGGCTGACGTCATCGCGTTCGCGCAACGATGCATTCGTGAGTTGCCTGAGTGGGGTCCTGGCGTTGAGTTCGCCGCCGAAGTCGCGGTTGATCGTGGGGAGTTCGACGAGGCCCAACGAATACTCACTGGACTGCCACGACGCAAGCGGAAGGACTGCTTGCCGCACTCCGTACTCGGGGCTCTGATGCGTGAATTGGAGCTCGCGCCGCCTATATCGGAGATCGACACAGCGAAGGGGCTATACAGCAAGCTTCTCCGATTCACCAGATCCGACCCGAGCGCCCGGATGGCGCTGATCGAGGTCGCACAGGCGCTGCGGCAGGACTCGGATCAAGTTCCCCTACCCGATGACAGCGAGTTGTCAGGCCTTATTGCTGACCCTTTGGTCGTCTCATGTGTCGTGGTCGAGGGCGGAATGTTGCATCATTTCTTGCGAACGCGGGGCGGTCTCCTGCCCAGCAATGAACGCGCATTGCTCGAGCGATGGGCGGGAGTGCGTCGTCGCATCTTCGTCGTCGATGCGGTGGGCACTAGCGACAACCTGCTGGCGCTTACCAGCCTGGATGGTGACGTGACGCGGTGCTACGTGGCCGCTGAACTACGCGGGAAAGTCGTTCAAGGCGGAAGCGTCCTCGCATGGTCTGTGCCGCTGCTGCGCGGCGCCAGTGCCGTATTCTCGCTCTGCGCTGTTCCCGCGCCGGCTGCGGCGGTATTTGACGAACTGGCTCGTTCCTCGCCGACTCCACGCGAGCTTCTCGCTGCGCTGCAACTGGCTCAGGGCGAGGCTGGAGTGCTCGTGCACGACTCTGTCGCAATATCTGTTCCGTGAACGCCGCGCAGAATCAGTACGGGCGTTTCACAATCATAGATTCCTCAGAAATCCGTGATGTTTGTGTAGGTGTCCTGTGACCCAATTGTTTCCAGTAGTCACACGTGTCGCAACGATCCCAAAGTGGGCAGCTAAGGAGTCATCCGTCTGACTGACAGGTGAAAGTGGACGGTCATTCGCCAGCAGTGCCTGTCAGACCCCGAAGGGCCGACTGCTCCAAGGGGGTGAATCTGCAGCTCAGGACGCTAAAGCGGGGAGGTCTCCGCTCCTGACCTAGTACTCGAGATCGCTCTGACTTGTGCAATATTTGTGCAAACCTTAAAGATTCTCTGCGGCCGTTATCCTCCTGTGATAAGGGTTTCAGTCATGTTATCTGTGCGTTTTGTAAACATCACCAAACGGTGGTGTTCAATGGGCTTAAGTGCGGCTACCATAAAAATTGTCCAGGCCGGTGAAAGCGCTGGCCTCATGGGCTGTCTACCCGATTAGCTCCTGTCTGCCTGGCTGGAGCGGAACCAAGAGGGAGGTCGCGGAGGCGACTGCGCAATCTGAGCCCATCCGAGGTCGGGGTCGGTCGGGCTTGGTGGAGAGTTGGAGAGATGATGACGGTGACCTCTGGTACCCGCGAGCTCGTTCGCGCGATCCTCGCATACGAGTGCGCTGATGGCCTTGCTGATCGCCAGTCCATTGAAGCGATACGCAACGGCGATATCGAATATTGGATGAGCGCCATAGAGTCCTCTGCGTTGTTTGCGCCTGGCGAACTTCGCCGGATGAGGTTTGTTTTTGAATCAGATCCGGAACAGTTGATAGCGGTCATGCTTGAGGGCGCAGATGAGTTGCGCGAGCGGCGTTCGAGCTCTCATCAGCGAAGCTCGCCTTGGGTTTCGGAAATTGCGTCTCGCTCACACTCGCCAGGTTCGAGAGCGACGGGCTAGCGGCAGGAGGCGACAGGCTGCCGTGAGATATCTAGTCCTGCGTCCCCGCGGCCTCATTGATCGCCGCGCGCAATAGTGCCGCTGTCTCGGGCAGTGCTGACGCGCGCCGGGTAAGTAGGCCCCCCGCGAGCCGCATTTTGTCGCCGTGGCGCCGCGGAATCACGTGGATATGCGTGTGCGGGACGGTTTGGAAGGCTGCTTCGCCGTCGTTGATCACGATATTGGCGCCCTCGGCCCCAATTCTCTCGTCGCGGACGGCCCGCGCGATAATCTGTGCGGCCGAGAATACTTGCGCACCTAATTGTTGTGGCAGTTCGCTCAGGTCCTGTGCGTGAGTTCGAGGGATGACCAGGGTGTGGCCGCGCTTGATCGGTCGAATGTCAAGAAAAGCGACAACATTCTCATCTTCGTACACGACGTGGGCGGGGCCGGACCCCGCCACGATGCTGCAGAAGATGCACTCTTGCTGATCCATCACACAAGTGTGACGGATTACACCGCGTCTACACCGGGTACTCCCAGATGTCCGCCTTGCCTCGCGGCTTCCTCGCGCCCCGCAACGAGGACACTCTATTTCCACGCTTCAGGAGCGGCGGACACGAGTAGAGAATTGAAGGCGCTGTAGCGGATCCCGAGTCCGCACCATAGGCTCTGCCACGATGGGCAGGTTCATTCGCCGCCGAAGGTCGGCGCCAGCGTCAGGTAGCCACCAGCACACCATGCGGCAGATATGGGTGCTGGTCGCCGCTGCATTTGTCATTGCGCTCGGCTTCGGCCTCATAGCTCCAGTGCTTCCCGAGTTCGCGAGAAGCTTCAACGTGGGAATCACGGCGGCTTCCGCGATCGTGAGTGTGTTCGCGCTGACGCGCCTGATATTCGCGCCTGCGAGCGGGCAGTTGGTACAAAAACTCGGGGAACGTCCGGTGTACCTCGGGGGACTTGCCATAGTCGCCGTGTCCACCGCGGCGTGTGCCGCCGCCCAGAACTACTGGCAGCTCATGATTTTTCGCGGGCTAGGTGGCGTCGGTTCCACGATGTTCACGATTTCAGCGATGGCGCTTCTGATCCGGCTGGCGCCCCCGGATATGCGCGGTCGCGTCAACAGCTTGTACAGTTCGGCGTTCCTGCTTGGCTCGATCGGGGGGCCGCTGATCGGCGGATTGCTCGGCGGCCTAGGGCTACGTGTTCCGTTCATCGTCTATGCCGCGGCCTTGGTTGTGGCAATCATTGTGGTCCAGACCCAGTTGAGTCACACCGGACCAGGGGAGAGCGGAGCGCAATCGAGGCGCGAGGAGTTCCTCGTTCGGGACGCGATAAGGGACCCTTCGTACCGGGCGGCCTTGCTCACCAACCTGGCCCACGGCTGGGCGACGTTCGGTGTCCGCGTAGCTGTTATTCCGCTATTCGCCGTAGCAGCGCTGACGGCCGGTCCTCGTCTGGCAGGCATGGCCCTCGCTGCCTTTTCCGCAGGAATGGCACTTGTTTTGATTACCGGTGGGCGGCTGTCTGATCGTTATGGGCGAAAGCCGCCAACGGTCCTTGGGTTGCTAGTCGCCGGTGGCGCGACGATTGCACTGGGTTTGTCTGACGTCACGTGGGTGTTCATTGTGCTGTGCGTGATCGGTGGCATGGGGACCGGCTTGTTCGTTCCAGGGCAGCAGGCGGCCGTGGCCGACATTATCGGATCAGACCGCAACGGCGGCCGGGCGCTTGCAACCTTCCAGATGACGTCCGACTTCGGTGCCATCGTCGGACCGATCCTCGCTGGTCTGATTGCGGAGCAAGTGTCGTTCGGAGCTGCATTCGCACTAACGGGCGCGATGCTGATCGCCGCGGCGATCTACTGGCTTTTCGCACCCGAGACGATCGTCCGCGCCGCGCGTGAGGCGCGCACCGAATCATCGGATCACGACCGTGTTGATCCCAGGAAGCGGCCCGACGAAGGGTGACACTGAACGCTATGACCCGTCACCGTGTGATCGCTTTGTTGGTTGCGCTAGCAGTTCCGCTTGCCGGGGGCTGCACAATTGGCGACGTCAGCGACCCTGCGGACGACGCGGAGCAACCAACTGCCTTTCCCGCGACAGTCGAGAGCTGTGGCGAAGAGGTCACCGTGCGCGCAGTTCCCCAGCGCGTGGTCGTCAACGATCCGGCGGTCTTTGAGCTTCTGCTCGAACTGGGGCTCCACGACCATCTGGCGGGGTATGCGGGCGCGGGTGATCAGCGGAACATCCCCGAACAGTACGCGGAACAGTATGCGAACATCCCCGAGCTCAGTTCGGCCGACTTCACGCTTGAGGACATCCTCGAAGCCGAAGCGGACCTTGTGATCGCGGGATGGATGCAGGGATTCTCGCAGCAGACGGGATTAACTCCCGAAGCGCTGCGGGAAGCGGGGATCCCGAGCTACGCACTTTCTGAAACCTGCCGTCGCGTGATCGATAACTTGCCGCCCGCTTCAGTCGACGAGTACTTCGACGATGTTCGGAATATCGGTGTGCTTTTCGGTGTCAGCGATCGGGCAGAGCAATTGGTAACCGAGTGGCAGCGGAAGATTCTCGACGTTCAAGCGTGCGTCAGCGACAGCCCGCGGCCCCCAGCCCGAACCGTGACAATCAGCGGGGGCGACGCTGAGATCGCGGAAACCGCACCGGGGCTGACCTTTGCTAGCTTCCTCGATCGTCTCGCTGGTGGCGAGAACATCTTTAGCGACGTGCCCCGGTTGTGGGGGGCGATGTCGTGGTCAGCCGTTGCTGAGCGTGATCCTGAGGTCATTGTCGTAGTGGACAACGCAACAGGACCTTCACCCGAGGAGACCTTATCCCTGATCCGGTCGAGGCCTGAACTGAATACCGTCGACGCGATTGTCAGCGACCGTGTGCTGGTGCTGCGCCGCAGCGAAGTCTATGCGGGCCCATTGCTTGGCGAGGGCGTTGCAGCGCGCGCATCGGTGATGCACCCCGACACGTGCGGTTAGGGACCGGCACGCTAGGTGGTTCCGGGTTGTCCTGAGATTTACCGGCGCGACCTGAAATATCCATTGAAATGTCCAATCTGACGGTTTTCCGTTGATCAGATGGACGCCGCAGCAGCCAGAATGGTTCCGGTCGGATTCTTTAAGTGCCCTCGGCAGGACACACAAGACATGGGCAGCCGGAAAACGCCTGGTCATCGCGGATTCCTATCCGATCTAGCGATGCCGGTGCGCTGGTACCGAACCATCTAGGTCCCGTTGGGGATCATGGCCCGCTCGGGGCTCATCCGTCGAGGAAACGCAGCAGTTCCGAGGTGATGACTGAGGGTTCTCCTCGATGAGCCAGTGTCCTGCGTTCGGCACGTCCACTGCCTGCACGATATTGGTCCTCCGTGGGGCCGCGGTCGCCCGGTCCGGGTCGAGCTGGCCCTGGGCGGCCATCAGCAGCGTGGGCACTTGTGTGGGTGCTGTTGCCACGGCAATGCGGTGATCATGTGTTCCTGTCCCGGGGGGTCAGCGCCCGGTGGCGCCGTCGATCAATTCGCGGAGGATGTCGGCGTGGCCTGCGTGGCGGCCGGTCTCCTCGATCCGCCTAGAGAGCTCATCCCAGCAATCGAAAAACACACACCGGCCCCCGTCGGCCGGGGCGTAACACAACACGCGCGGCGGATCACTTCAGGCTCCGGGATTACCTCGGGCCGGACCCCTCGGCTTGCAAGCCATTCTTGCCTTGCACAGCGACGAAGGTCACTCGTCCAGTAGGAACTCGCAGGGTTAGTGCCGACCACCACGCTGCCCTGGCTCAGCGGTCCAGCTCTGCGGGCAGTTCGTCCAGCAGCCCCCTGTTGTCGGTCGCGACGGTGTCCTTGGTTCAGCCTTGCAGCAGTGAGGCCGCGTCGCGCCGGGCGGTCCGCACCTTCGCTGTCAGCGGGCAGTCCACGCTCGCCACCTAGGCGACGACCGGCGTGTTATTGGCCGGGCCGAAGGCATCGGCCTGGCGCTGCAGTAGAGTAATTCGCCTCTACGGCTGCCCGGGCGCGTGTGGGTCATAGTTCGATGAGTTTGGCGAAATTCCAGCTGGTGAGCTTGTCCGGGGTGATCCGCAGCCAGGCGTGCTTGTAGTCGGCGGGGATCTGGTCGGTGTCGAAGTACTTGCGCGCGAACAATGATTCCGGCTCGCTCAGGATCGGGTCGGGGGTGTCAGTGCGCGGTACCTCGCCGACCACAACTGCTCGACCGAGGATTTCGACGCCGCGCAGTTCGAAGTAGTCTTTGCCGGCGTCGATGACGATCGCGATGTCCGGGTTACGGGTGAGGTCGGTCCACCGCTGGCTTTTCACGATCGAGTACAGCCACAGGCTTTCGCCGTCCCACACGAACCAGAGTGGCGCGACGTGAGGGTGTCCGGATGCGGTGAGGGTGGCGACGCGGCAGGTGCGCTCCTCGGCGAGGAAGGCGTCGATTTCATCGGGGGTCATGGCGATCTTGCGGCCGCGTCGTTGCTGTTTCATCGATGCTTCTTTCGGTCTGTGGTCAGTTCGGCAGGGCTGAGCAGTTGCCGGTCGTCGGAACGTCGGCGAACCGAGCCAGCAGCCAGTCGGTCATCGCCGACAAATACGGGAGCATGCCGATCCCATGTCCGACCCCGAGGCCGTTGAACCACGGGGGAATTCGATCGAACTTGTTCAGTTCCACGGTCGTGCCCTCGCGCGAGCTCCGGAACATGTTGCGCAGCAACAGATCCGGCACGCACGAGGTGGCGACCTCTCGTTTTCCGCTGTCGTTGGTGATGCGGTCGCGCCCACAAAGCTGCCGCGCAGGTCGAGTTCGGGTGCGAAGCCGGGCTGCATCTCCGCGGCCGAGGCTGCCGCACCACCACCTTGGGAGTAGCCCGCGATCGCGAGCGGTGAGGCCGCGCCCAGGGAGGTGCCGGGTAGTTTCCGAGCCGCCCTGGCCGCGGCCAGCACGGCGTGACCTTGGGACTCACGGTTCATCCAGTCGTGCACCGCGGGGGTGCCGAGTCCGGCGTACTCGGTCATGACGTCGAACGGGAAGTTGTAGTTGAGCAGTTTTCCGAACAGCTTCGACGGTGCGCAGTCGTCGCCTTGGCCCTGGGTGCCCGCCGCCATGGTGACCAGCGGTCGATCGCCGGGCCCGGTCCAGGGTTGGCTGGGCTCGAAGTAGGTGCCCGTCACCGCGATCGGCTCGTCGTGGGCGTCGTTGCTGCGGTACATGATCCGTTGCGCGGTCGCCGGGATCGTGACGTCGTTCAGCCGGAGCGACAACGGGAGCGGGAACGGTTGGGTGCGAATGACGTCACCGGCTGCCGATCCGGGGAGCGGGTCGGGAGGAAGGTAAAAGGCATCGACGGCGGCATCGCTCGAGCCCGTGGGCGGCGCTGCTGCGGGGACCCCGCCGAGCGCGAGCGCCATCACCGTGACGACGGTCAGACACCGCATTGTGTCCGCGAATTTCATGAGTGTCCTGGGTTCTATAGCGGGCGAGGCGCGATGAGGAATTCGCGCAGCAGCGCGGCGACCTCGTCGGGGGTCTCCACATTGGGGGTGTGGCCGGCGTTTTCGATGACTCGCACGGTCGCACCCGCGGCGCGGTAGCGCGTGATGCTTGCCTCGCAGTCGAAGAACTGGTCGTGACGGCCGTGGATCGCGAGCACGGGTTTGTCGATGCCGTAGACCCGGGCATCGAGCGGTTCCGCCCGCAACTCGAGATCGCGAGTTTGCGCCACGGCGCGGTACATACCGCGCGACATCACCGCGCGGTCGTGCAGCGGCTGGCGCGGATCATCGAAACCGGATCCGATGTCGAAGCCGGGCCGGAATCCGCCGCGTAACACCCGCCACACCACCCAATCCGGTGTCAGATGGTGCACCAGTTGCGGCACCATCGGCAAACCGACCAGCGAATGGCCGCGAGGCAACTTGGCGAGGCTGTAGTCCGGCGATTGGCTCATGATCACGATCTCACTGACACGAGCCGAGATCGCTCCGACGCCCAAGGCCGTATCGGTGCCATAGGAATGCCCGACCACCATCGCGTCGGTGAGGTCGAGCTCATCGAGAACCGCTGCCAGGGAATGGGTCTGGTCCTGCGGATCGAGGCCCTGATCGCCACCGGTAAGCCCGTGGCCGTTGAGATCAACTCGAATGACCCGGTAGTCGTCGGCCAGTCGCGGCACGACGCGGTCGTACCAGTGCAACGAGCAGGCGAACCCGTGCACGAGCACGATCGGTTTGCCCTGTGGGTTGCCGTCTTCGCGGAAGTACATCTGGGTCACCGTCCCGTCCAGCCCGGGGCGCGCTTGTCCGCGAACGCGAGGATCCCCTCGCGGCAGTCTTCGGAGGCGAGCACGGTCTCGATCGCCCTTTGTGTGACGGCCCAACCGGTTTCGTCGGAGGCAGCGTGGTAGCTATCGAGCGCGCGCAGGGTTTCCCGGATGGATACCGGCCCGTTGACACGCAGCCGACCGGCCAGCTCGAGCGCCGACTCGACAGCCTTGCCCGGCTCGGTCAACACATTGACCAGCCCGAGCGCGTGCGCGCGTTCAGCAGCGAGGGGCTCACCGGTGAGCAGCAGTTCGGTGGCGATATTGCGCGGCAACGCCCGGGCGGTACGGAACAGCGCCCCGCACGCCGCGATTACCCCGCGCCGCACTTCGGGCAGGCTGAACGACGCGGCCGTGGAGGCCACCACCAGATCACACGCCAGCACCAGTTCGAACCCGCCGCCCAGGGCGGGGCCGTCGACCGCCGCGATGAGCGGTTTGACGCGGTGACGGCGCACCAGGCCGTATTCCCCACCGCGTGCGGTCGGTGCGCCCGAGCCGCGCTTGAGATCGGTGCCCGCGCTGAATACCGCACCCGCGCCGGTCAACACACCGGCGCGCAGCTCGGGATTGTCGTCCAGCTCGTTCAGCGCCGCGTCCAGAGCCGCGGTCAGCTCGGCGTCGATCGCGTTGCGCTGGCGCTCGCGCTGCATGGTGAGCACCAGGGTGTCGTCGACGCGAGTGCATTCCAGAATGTCCGCGGTGCTGGTCACCACTACGACACCTGCCTTTCCGATTCGTTCCAAAACTGTTTGCGCAGTGCGCGTTTGAGGATCTTTCCCGCTCCCGACAGCGGCAGGGACTCGGTGATCTCGATGCTGCGCGGCACCTTGTACCCGGCGATGAGCGCCTTGGTGTGCTCGCGGATCTCCTCGAAGGTGACCGTTCGACCGGCACGGCAGACGATCACCGCGTGTACCCGCTCACCCCACGTCGGATCGGGTATACCGATGACCGCGCACAACGCGACCGCCGGATGGGCGGAGATCGCGTTCTCCACTTCGGCGGAGTACACGTTCTCCCCGCCGGTGATGATCATGTCCTTGAGCCGGTCGACCACATGGACGTAGCCGGCGTCGTCCATGAATCCGCCGTCGCCGGTGTGCATCCAGCCGTCTCGCAGGACCGCCGCGGTCTCCTCCGGCTTGTTCAGATAGCCGAGCATGACATGGCCGCCGCACACCACGATCTCGCCGACCGTGCCGCGCGGCACCTCGAGGTCCTCGGCATCGACGATGCGCACCTCGCTGTGCGGCAACGCGCGCCCGGCCGTACCCAGCAGGGTGTCGGTGTGATCGCCGGGGGTGAGCATGGTGGCGATGGCGGCGACCTCGGTCATCCCGTACGCCTGCACGAACCGCGCGTGCGGGAAGGCCGCGACCGCCCGGTCCAGCACGGCCCGCGAGATCGGCGCGCCGCCATAGAACAGGTGCCGCATCGACGAGAGATCATGCTCGGCCGCCGCCGGATGATCGGCCAGCAACTGAATCATGATGGGGATCAGAACGGTTTCGGTGACCCGATGCTCCTGGATCGCCGCCAGCACCGCCGGCGGATCGAAGGCCGGGACGATCACGTGCGTACCACCCAGGCTTACCCCGCACGCCCACAGAAAATGATCGGCGAGGTGAAACATAGGGGTGGCGTGCAGGATTCGGGAGTCTTTGTCGAAGAGCCCGGTGGCCAGCCCGCCCAGTATCGAAGTCTGCAGATTCGCGTGGCTGAGCAGTACCCCCTTCGGGAATCCCGTGGTGCCGCCGGTGTAGAACACTCCCGCGACCGCGTGACCGCCGCGGCGGGCGTCGGGAATCGGGTCGGAGGCCGCGACAAGTTCCTCGTAGTCGAGCATGCTCTCCGGCACGAGGCCCTCGCCGCAGTACACCACGGTGCGTAAACACTCGCTCTGCTCCCGGATGGCCGCCACCATCGGCGCGAAAGCCTCGTCGACGAACAGCACCCGACTGTCGGAATCGGTGAGTGAGTAAGCGATTTCGGCGGGACTCCACCGGATATTGACCGGATTGATCACCGCGTTCGCCCACGGCACCGCCAGCAGGAACTCGCTGTAGCGATCCGAATTCAGCGACAGGATCGCCACCGGCTCGTCGTCGCCGACGCCCAACCCACGCAGCGCTCCCGCCAATGCGGCAATGCGCTGGGCCGCTTCGGCATACGTCCGCCGACGGTCCCGATAGATCGTCATCACCCGCTCGGGGTGCTGTTGCACCGCGCGATGCAACCCCTGTGTCAGATACATCCCTTGCCCTTGTCGTCGAGTACGGCAGTCCGCCCGTGTCGAGTATTCGGGCAGCGGCGTAGGTCACACCATGGATCCGATGCCAACGCGATCACGACGATTTTGTTGCTCATTCCAATGGGTCGCCATACTCTCGACAACACCATGGGAGCCACCGCCGAACCACCACAGGCCGCGCAGCTACGACGCCTCCTGACTCAGCTCATGGAACAAAAAGAGCAGCTCATCGATGCCATGACACATCGATCGCAGGCCGCCGCGGCTGGCTACTCCGCGATCTCGGCAGCGACCGTCGCCCGCACGTCGCCGGTGTTGTTCGATCGCATGATCGACGCCCTGGGCCGACAGAGTCCGTTGAACGAAGACGACCTGCAAGTCTTCCGCGATTACGGGAAAATACGCGCTCAGCAAGGGGTTTCACTGCCAGACATCCAGCACAGCTGGCGGGTGACCATTCAGGACGTATTGTTCGCGATAACAAAAGCGGGTCGCGACCTTGAGATTCCCGACGCGCTGCTCCTCGACACCACCCATCAGTTGCTCGCACTGGTCGACCAGGCAACCACTGCCTACGCGGCAGCCCACCGCGAAGTCGAGCTGGAACTGTCCCGACGCGACCTGCATATGCGAGCCGATTTCACCCGTGCGCTGCTGCTCGGTACGCTCGGCGCCGCCGCCGTACGGCAACAAGCCGATCGATACGGCCTCGATCCGGACGTCGAATACCGCGCATTCCGAACCCGGCTCACCGACCCCGACACCACCGACGCATCGCCCTGGTCGATGCGCGCCGCGGCCTCGTACGGGTTGACGACCGTCGTCGACGGCGACCTTGCCGGTGTGCTCGAATCGGCCAGAACCCTCTACACCACATCCACCATCGGCATCGGCCCGCCCGTCCCACTTGCCGATCTGCCACGATCCTTCGGCCTGGCGGGCCGAGCGCTGGCCACCGCCGAAACCTTCGGCCGACCGGGGCCGAACACCCTGGAATCCCTGGGTGTACTACCCGCCGTCATCGCCGACCACGACCTCGGGGCCGAACTCCTCCGCCGGCTCCTCCTTCCCCTCGGCACCGACGCACAGGCACAGCTCCTCATCGACACCGTCGACCGCTACATCGACACCGGTATGCGCGCCGACCTCACCGCAGCACAACTCGTCGTACACCCCAACACCGTCCGCTACCGCATCGCCAGATTCGAAGGCCTCACCGGCACCGACCTCCGCAAACCCCATGCCACCCTGCAAGTCTGGTGGGCCATCCGATACCGGGAAACCACCCGCCGGGGCATATGATCCGGGCCCGACCGCAGCCAACGAAGTGACGACCGCACCGCCGACTGTCGCGACCCGAACAGCGGCTCCGCGTGGGTGTGACTACCTGGTACTCGCGCAGGTCATGCGCGGCATTGAGCATTCCGAATACGGGACGACCTTGATGTCCAGCGATCCTACGCCGGACCTCCGACGTCGACTCTGTCTTGATCACTGGACCTGACGGGGTCAGCGCGCCGAGCGAGTACTCCGGGTCCGTCCGCTCTTCAAGGGGACCGAGGAGTGTCAGTTTTTCGTGCCCGAACGCCCGGAATTGGCAACGGATTGGCAACCGGGCACGGCGAAATACGGTGGGCCGGGTGGCATGAGGCGGGACAGGACGGACGAGCGAAACCCCGTTGACCAGAACAGAACGAATCCGCCGAATGTGGAGGGACGGCCTGGGATGGGTCCTCGTTGGCTCATAACCCAGCGATCGCAGCTCAACGTGCCACCTCGGCTGTCGGACAGAGTCCCGGATGTACCGGCGGATGGTCGACAGGGCGGAACCGGTGGGATGTGGTGGGAATCGCAGTGCCATTTTGAGTGCCAGTTTTGCGGCCGAAATGGTGGGAATCCAGGGGGTTCGGTAGGAAGTGATGGGATGTGTTGAGGCAAGGAAATGCCAGTTCAGAATAGGTAATAATCCCAAGACCGCCCGGTCGGTGAACGGTTCTTGGGGTTCTGACGACGATGGAGATGACCATCCTGCTGTTGCTGGCCGAAGGACTCACCAACACCCAGATCGCGAATCGGATGTTCTTCACCGACAACACCGTCCGCGCGCTATGTCGCTCGGCTCATGCGCAACTCGGCATCGACAGCCCCGACCAAGCCAGCGACTACGCCGCGTACCTGCGGGATGTGTGAGCATGCCGGTGGCGAGAACACAGACAAACAGTGAATCATGTTTTCGCCCTGCGCTGTACAGCGTCAGCAAGGATGTTGGGCGACATCGCTTGCTGTCGTATCCACGACCTCCAGCGCCACGGACTGTAGGCAAGTACTGCCTGTTCCACGCCAGAACCGTGGATCCCGCCGGGATTGCATCAAACGCACTATCGCCCTGGTGTGCCCGGCCGGGCGGCCGCGCAGGCAAAGAGCTAGGAAGTCGCCACCCTGGACCTGTCCGGCGTGCCGTGCCTGTCGCTCGACCTTGTGGTGCAGGCGGCGCTGCCCGGGTACGACCAGGCGGGCGCACAGCCGGATGGCCATCTTGACGACCCGAGCGTCCTTCGATAATGTCGATTATTGAATAATGACCATTATCTAGATCGGGAGGCAAACGTCATGGGCGGTTTCGATCTGGTGATCCGAGGCGGATACTTCTTCGACGGAACCGGTGCTCAACCCGCGATGCGTGATGTAGGAATACGTGCGGGACGGGTGACGGCGATCAGCGCTGAACCCTTGGTGACCGAGGGAGCGGAGGTCGTCGACGCTGACGGCCTGTGGGTGATGCCGGGCCTTATCGATGTCCACACGCACTACGACGCTGAGGTGTTGGTTGCCCCCGGGCTCTCGGAATCGGTGCGCCACGGCGTTACGACCGTGGTCTTCGGGAACTGCTCCCTTTCCACTGTGTACGCCTCCCCCGACGACTGCGCGGACCTGTTCTCGCGCGTCGAAGCCCTGCCGTGGGAGGCCGTGCACTCAGCGGTCAAGGAACACCAGACCTGGGCAAATCCACACCGCTACGTGGAGGCACTCGAGTCTCGCCCGCTGGGACCTAACGTCGCGGCGTTCATCGGCCACTCCGACATCCGCGCGGCGGTCATGGGCTTGGACCGGGCCACCGATCCAGGCGAGCGCCCGACTCCCGCGGAGTTGGGCCGGATGCGCGCGATGTTAGGCGATGCGCTAGACGCCGGGTTCGTGGGACTGTCGACCATCAGAAGTTCATTCTCGAAGCTGGACGGCGTGCGCTACCCGGCGCGTCAACTTCCCTCCACCTACGCGACCTGGCGAGAGTACCGCGCACTGAACCGCGTGCTCCGCGACCGCGGGCGCGTGCACCAGTGCACACCCAACGCTGCCCGTAAGGCCGAGGTCGGCAAGTTCTTCGCCCAGAGCGCTGGTCGAGGCAGAGCGCCCTTGAAGACCACGATGCTCACGGCGGCAGATCTCAAGGCAGACCCGAAGCTGATCTGGTTGCTGACCAAGGCGACGGCGTTGCTGAACCGGGTGGCCGCCTCGGACTTGCGCTGGCAGCACCTGCCGGTGCCGTTCGAGGTGTACGCCGATGGAATCGACCTGGTCGTCTTCGAGGAGTTCGGCTCGGGTGCCGCGGCATTGAACGTGCGCGACGTGCTCAAGCGCGGCAAGCTCGTGGACACCGAGGCTTACCGCCGCCAGTTCCGCAAGGACTTGGAGCGCCGGTTCGGTCCACAGCTATGGCACCGCGACCTGTTCGACGCCGACATCGTCAGCTGCCCTGACGCCGAGGTGATCGGCAAGTCGTTCGGCCGCGTCGCCCAAGAGCGGGGCATTCACCCCGCTGATGCCTTCCTTGACCTGGTGGTCGCCCATGGCGCCGCCTTGCGCTGGCGTACGACAATCGCTAACCACCGGCCCGACGTGCTCGACAAGATCGCGGACAACCCTCAGATCCAGATGGGTTTCGCCGACTCCGGCGCCCACCTGCGCAACATGGCGTTCTACAACGCCGGCCTTCGCCTACTGAGACGAGTCAAGGAGGCTGCCGAGGACGGCCACGAGTTCCTCAGCCTCGAACGCGCTGTACACCGGCTCACCGGCGAACTCGGCGACTGGTACGGCCTGGACGCCGGCACCCTCCGCCTGGGGGACCGCGCCGACATCGCCGTCATCGACCCCGCCGGGCTCTCGGAGGCCTCGGCCGACTACGCCGAAGCCACCCTCGACGGACTCGGGGGCGTCTCCCGAATGGTCAACCGCAACGACAATGCCGTGGCCGCAACCATCGTCGGCGGTCAGGTCGTCTACCGCTACGGCACCTTCGCCGACGGATTCGGCACGACGCGACGCTCGGGGACTTTCCTGCGGGCAGGGAAGGCACAGTAATGAACTTTGTCCCAGTCCCGATCAACCGCCGGACACCCCGCGCCGAGGTCCGCGACCGGCTCCTGCAAGCGGCCTCCACTGTGTTCGCCGAACGCGGCTTCGCCGGAGCCACCATGCAACAGGTCGCGGCCACCGCCGGGTTCACCACCGGTGCGCTCTACTCCAACTTCACGAACAAGGACGACCTGTTCTTCGAGCTCTTCGACCGGGAGGTGACAGGCCGCATCGCGGCAGTACGGGCAATCCTCGGCCAGGCCGATCTCACCGTCATCAACGAAGCGACCGCACTCGCAGCCGGTCAGCAGCTGACCGCCGCGATGCAGCAGAGCCGCGAATGGCAGCTGCTGTTCACCGAGTTCTGGCTTCGTGCCGTCCGCGACGACCAGCTACGCGAGCGATGGGTCGAGAAGCGCCGCGACTACCACCAGCAACTGACCGAGTTAGCCGACGAAGCGCTCACCGGCTGGGGCGCAGGCGCAGCCGTCTCCGCGCGCACGCTCATGTTCACCATCCTGGCATTGAACAACGGCCTCGCCATCGAAGAGCTCGCCGATCCGGGCAGCGTTCCAACCGACACGATCGGGACCGTCCTGGTCCGCCTGCTGGGTCTCAGGAGAAGTGCATGACCACCAAGAACATATCGTCACCCGGGCGTTGGCGTGTCGGCAGCTTGACCGGTCGCACCAGCGCCGAGCCGGCGACAGGCGGTGCAGGAAGGGTTATGTCGGTCGATGGCGTCGGCCTGCACGTCCGAGCGGACGGCCCGGTCGACGGACCCGCACTCCTGATGCTGCACGGCTTCGGTGCGTCCATGGCATGGTTCGACCAGGTCGTTGCCCGCCTGCCGGAATGCCGGATCATCCGGGTCGACCTCCTCGGGCACGGCGGTTCTGCACGACCGACGTCCGGCTATGACCCCGACAGCCAAGGTCGGCTCTATGCGCGTCTGCTCTCCGATTTGGACCTGAACGACGTCACGGTTGTCGGCCACTCGATGGGCAGCCTCTTCGGCGTGGCTACCGCCGAGCACACCACCCGCATCACCCGGCTTGTGCTGATGGGCGAAGGGCCCGACACGAGCACCGGAACGCTGCCATCCGGCGAGTGGATGATTCACATCCCATGGATCGGCCCGATATTGCAGCACCATGGTCCCGCGTTCGTCACCAAACGCGTGGTGCGCCGAGCATTCGCGAAGGGCTTCGACATGGCCACAGCATTCGGTAACCCCGCTCAGGGGCTCGAGGACGCCCGCAGCCTGAACCACCCCGCCTTCACCGAATCCATTAGGCGGCGGCAGGCGTGGACCGGACGGCTTGGCCTGGACGCACGGCTGGACAAACTCGCATTGCCGGCGCTCGTCATCTTCGGCCGAGAGGACCGCTTCTACAACGTGGATGCCTCGCTGGCACGCTACCGGGCAGTGCGAACAATCATGATCGCAGTGCTCGAGCATGTGGGGCACACACCGATGATCGAGGCGCCCGACCGCGTCGCTGAGCTGATCCGCGAGTTCCTCTCTTCTGGCGAGAAGCCGGAAACTCCATTGGAATCCGCCGACCCGAGAATGAAGCAGCCATGACCGACGAACTCCAGGAGGCCTGGCTTCCTCACCGGCGCCACCGGTGGCCGCGGCCACGCGACCGCCCGGCCCTCGCGCACCAGGTGCCGAGGTGGTCCGCACCGGACGATGCGTTGTCGTGCTCGCTCCATGGGCCGAAGAGCTGGGGCCACCACCAGCCCACCGGCTGTGCCAGCTACCGGACCCAGCAGCCTTGACCAACTGTCGCTCAGACAGATAAGCCCCTCGCCTGGTCGTGTGCGGGAGATTCAGCCGCCACCCACGAGATCCGGGCCGACCCGCCGTGCCCGCTGCCGACACTGTGTGCGCGCCAGATCCAGACCGCCATCGACGCGGCCAACGCCAAGCTGGCTCGCGTCGAGCAGATCAAGTGCTTCGGAATCGTTCCCGGCTTCCGGCTGCCCGGAGGCGACGAACTGACTCCGACCATGCGGCGCGAACGCAGGCCCATCGCCACCAGGTATTCCGCTCCGATCGACGCCCTCTACCAAGCTCAGCGCTGACGAAGGACCAACATGTCTATCCTCTCCCGCTTCCTGACCTGCGCAATGCTCGTGGCGCTGGTCGTGTTCGGCTTCGTCCCCGTGGCAGCCGGCGATCCGGTGTACACGCACCCCGACACGCCGGGCCCGGCCCTGTCCCCCTCCCCGGAGGAGCTAGCTGCTGCGGTCACCTGCTCGGGCAACTTCGCGAACGGTAAGCAGGCAGTGCTGCTCGTTCCCGGGACCGCGCAGACAAGTGCCTCACATTTCTCGTGGAACTGGAAACCAGCTCTGACCCGTGCGGACATCCCGTGGTGCGCGGTCAGTCCGCCGTCCAACTCACTGGGCGACATGGCGATCGCCGGGGAGTACGACGTGTACGCGATCCGCAAGACATTCGCCCTCAGCGGGCGCAAGATCGCTGTGGTCGGGCACAGTCAGGGCGCGATGCGCCCGCGCTGGGCGTTGCGCTTCTTCCCCGACACCCGCGCGATGGTGGCCGACTTCGTCGGCATCGCACCGCCCAATCGCGGATTGAGCCTGCACCTTCCCGCCGAGCCTTTGATCACCACCGCGTGCGACCTGGCTGCCTGTCCGGCCGCTGCCTGGCAGCTACGCGTGGGGTCCCAGTACATGCAGGCACTCAACTCCGGCCAAGAGACGTTCCCGGGCATCGACTACAGCGTGATCTACAGTCGCTTTGACGGCGGCGTCGCCCCCATCGACACCCCGCTCGACCCGGCGCCCGGGATCGTCTACCGACATGTCGCTATCCAGGACAAGTGCCCGCTGCGGATCGCCGATCACATCAGCAACGGAACGGTCGACGCTGCCGCCTGGGCCATGATCATCGACGCGATCACCCACCCGGGCCCCGTAGATCTGTCCCGCATCGATCCCAGTGTCTGCGGCCAGCCCTACATCCCCGGCCTGGACCCGCTGACCGCCGTCCAGGGTGGCATCACCGCACTCGGGCACATCACCAACGCGGCCGCTACCATGCCGCGAGTTCTATCCGAACCCGGACTGCCCTGCTACGTGTTCGCCAGCGGATGCAACTGACCACTCCATTCGAGGTTGTCCAGGCTGCCGTGGGTGTCGCTGCGGCATGCCGCGACATCGCGACGAACTATGGCTGGCATCGACCTGCTGTGGTGTACCCGCTGTGGCGATCGTCGTCGCATACCGGCGACCGGTAGGGCACGGAGGATGAGTAATCGGAAGGCGACTGGTCGTCGGGGATTTCTATGTGGTCTGAAGCTCTTGGACAAGTCGTCCGACGGCTGTGTGCCCAGCGCGGCGATCTCTTCGGCGCGGCCCTGGCCGACATCGACTCCACGGTGTGCGAGGCGAATTCGCGCATCTGTGGTTCGCCGAATGCGCTCGCGCAATCCGGGGCGTGAGATGTCGAGACGGCGATCACGGTCGGCCCGCGGAGATGGGGAGAACATCGAATGACCGGTCGACGCCGGTTCCCTATGCTGGGCTGATGACGCGATCGACGGTCCCCCCGGCGCCTCGCCGCACGCAGGAGCAGCGCAGCCAGGAAATGCGCACCCGGCTCCAGGACGCCACGATCGACTGCCTGGTCGAATTCGGCTACGCCGGTGCCACGACACCGCGGATCGCCGAGCGCCCGGCGTAACCCGTAGTGCGCAGGTTCACCACTTCGGCTCCAAGGCTGAGTTGATGACTGCGGCCATCAGCCGTCTCGCGCAACGGCGCATCGAGGCGGCCATGCAGGAGCTCGGCCGGATGGAGGTTCCGGGGGACCCTGTCACCGCGGTGCTGGACTTCTTGTGGGAGCTGCATGTTGTTGATCGAACGTACGGTCCTGTCTGCGGGTGCGGTGACGCGGTGCGGGAATTGATCCGGTGCGCGTGCCGGGCTATCTGGCTCTAGTCAGCCAGTTTCGCCAGTGCCCTGGTGGCTTGCTTGCGCGTGTAGGGGTCGGGGTCATCGAGATAGGACTCGATGACGGTTCGGGCGCCGGGCGCTTTCATCTGTCCGAGGGCCTCGATCGTGAAGTCCTCGCGCGTGGGCCGTCCGATTCTCACGGCACCGATCTCAACGGTGTCCTGCGCCGCGGCGATACCCCGACTCCCAAACAGCAACGCCAGATCAACGACCTCAACAACGAGCTGGCGAAGCTGCCCAACCACGAGGGCCCGGTGGTCCGGCATGTCAACATGACCCCGGGAAGAACTCGCCGGTCTCGAACCGGGCAAGACGTGGGCCGAACCCGGGTTCATGTCCACCTCGAACAAGCCCGATGGTGTCTCCGATGTCTTCGCGAACAATCGGAACGTGGAGATGCAGATCGTCCGCGTTCGAGGAAATGCGCGCTGGTGTCCGTCGGCGGGCGCTGGATCCCACCGCCTTCCGCAATGTCACGCACATCAAGGACGACAGCTGGTCCGGCACCGATCGGGAGAATTGGACGGTTCACCCGATGGGCACGAATGGCGCGACGAGAACGGCGCGCTGGTCTACCTCCGCGGCGGTGAAGGCTTCTGGCTCGCCCCCGACGGGCGCCGCGTGTTCGACCCCGTCGGCAACCCGATCGAGTAGTCGGCATCCTGGACCTGGAAGATTGGCGAGATTCGTGACCGGGTGGACGTGGCGTCGAAGCCGGGTGGTCAGCCGCGAGCGACTGATGCACGATTCGCTCGACGGACTGTCGGTGGGCGATGCGCTGGGCGCGCAGTTCTTCATCATGGGCCGTTCGCTGCCCGGTCTGCGTGCGGGCAATCCGCCACCGGGACCTTGGGACTGGACCGATGACACCGAGATGGCGTGCAGCGTGGTCGCCGAACTCCGCCGCCACCAGCGCATCGAGACCGCCGCGACCGCATTCGACGGCCAGGGGTCCTGTGGCAACGGCGCGGCCATGCGGGTCGCGCCGTTGGGCGCCGAACCCGGAACCCGCCCACCCCGACCGAGTTCCTCACCGTCGTCGCGGACCCGCTGGAACCCGGCCGGACGACATTCGGTGTCCAACGTGCTCGTGACATGCTCGGTGCAACCCTTGCCGAGGCCGTCCATGAGCTGGGTAATGGATCCAGGGTGACCGCTCAGGACACGGTGCCGTTCGCGTTGTGGGCCGCGGCGACGCATTTCGATGACTATCCGGCCGCGATCGCCGCCTGTATCGAGGCAGACGGTGACATCGACACGACCAGCGCGATCGTAGGGGGAGCGGCTCACACCGGGACCGCGTCAAGGACCGGGGTACCCGAAGCTTGGCTTACCGCCCGCGAACCGCTACCGCACTGGCTCAGCTGACCGTGCTCTCAACGAGCTGCAACCGGCAACCATGCCGGTTGCAGCTGTGGGTCGCAGGTTCGTGCCCTCGGCAGGATTCGAACCTGCGACACCTGCCTCCGGAGGGCAGTGCTCTATCCCCTGAGCTACGAGGGCCTGCAGCTGTCCGTGAGGTCATCACGGCGGCTGCTAGCGTAGCGCATTCCATTAGGAATTGCTGAATCGCCAGTTTGCGGCGTGTTAGCCAATTCAGTTCATCGGCAGCGGTTCGGCACCCCGCTGATCCAGCATCGCTGTGATCAGTCCGATCTCTTTGGTTTGACCCTCCAGCATGGAACTCGCGATGTTACGGACCACCGGCACATCTGCATGCTCTATCGCGTACTCCATCATGGGGATTCCACCGTCATGATGGCGCAACATCAACTGCAGGAAGAGCACATCTCGTTCTGTCCCTTGTGCGGCCCGGAGTTCTGCCATTTCGGCGGGGGATGCCATACCTGGCATCTGGGCCATTGGTCCGCTGTGCTCCATGTGGCCGGCGTGGTCCCCCGCCTCCATCCAGCCCATGAAACCGTTGAGGGGCAGCAACGGCTCATCCCAGATCTGAAGCCAGCCGTGCATCTGACCAATCTGGTTCTCTTGGCCGGTGAGGATGTCGAAAGCGAGGTTTCGCACCTCGGCGTCCTCAGTGGTGGTCAGTATCGCGGCGGACATTTCGATCGCCTGGTGATGGTGCACGGACATGTCCTGCAAGAAGCCAGTATCAACTGCGCTCGGTGCCGTTTGGGAGTCGGCAGTCCCGCCGACGCGCTCGGAGACCACTCCGAGCGCGAAACCGACGGCTACAAGAAGGGCGCCAGCGATAACCGCCACCAGTCGACCCATGGCACGGCGAGGCCCATTTGCGTTCCCCGCAGAACTCACTGGTTGCCGTCCTCGCCAGCATCAGGGTCTTCAGGTACGACGTCATCGATCTCTCCCTCGGGAACGTCGAGATCAAGGTCGGAGAAGAGGTCTTCCATCGTGTCGGCATCGTCTGCGGCGCCAGATCCGTCCATTCGAACAGCATCCGGTCCGGGCGGATCAGCTTCGAAGGGGCGCGGATTCTCAGGGTCGAAGCTGCCTGGGATAGTCGCGCAGCTAGCGCCGACCTCGGGGCTCGTGTACGGGTTGAGCCGCAGCGCGCCTATGAAGTGTGTGATGCGCTCATCCTCGGCGTTGTCGAGCTGAAGCTGCCTGCCCCACGATTGCAGCGAGATGGGGGAATCCTGGCCAGGATAGGGCGACATGAAGAGATAGCTCTGGCCTTCGACCCGGCTGCGCAGCCGGTCAACGTCGTCGGCATCGGCGAGTTCAGGTTCGTAGGTGATCCATACTGCGCCGTGCTCGAGTGAGTGAACTGCATTTTCGTTGCGTATCGCTTCGTCATAGACGATGCCATTACAGGTTGCCCAGGCCGCGTCATGAGGCCCACCGATTGGTGGCGCTTGATCATATGCGACGCGCTGGTCCGGGTTCACGTGCACGTTACTGAGTTCTTCCACCGTGACCACGCCTTCGATGTCCTGTGCAGGATCGGGGTTCTCAGCGGTAGGGGCCCACCGTTCGGCCTCCATCGTTTCCATATACCTAGGCCAGAGATTCCAGGCAATGACTGCAACAAGAGCGATGACGCTGAGCACCGCGCCCACAGTCATCCACGGGATGTTGATGCCGGAACTCGCGATCCCCGAGCGCGAGGACTTCCCGCCCGCCTTCTTCCGGGCAGCCTTGATCGCCTTGGCGGACTTCGCCGCGTCTTTACTGCTATCGCCGCTTGCCATCCTCTGTACTTTCCTCACTGACGTGTATTCGACCGCAGTCAATATTTTTGCGGCTTCCAGGCCGGCTTGTCTCGACCAAGTCGATCGTGCCACGCCGGCATCGTGTAGCTGCCCAGATAGGGGCGCCACCACTCTACGTTTCGTTTCGCTGGCATGCAGTTGCCGGCGTACCGGATGGCGCATTTAGCAGTTGTCAGGGTGTCGCCATAGGATGGTTCCCTGTGACTCCCGCTGATCTCGCCGAGCTTCTCCGCAGTACCGCCGCCCGTGTAATCACCGACCGCGGGCTCGACGTGCATGTGCTGCCTGAGCGTCTCACGCTGGAACGCCCGCGCAACCCTGAGCATGGGGATTACGCGACCAATGTGGCGATGCAGGTAGCGAAGCGGATCGGTACTTCGCCGAGAGAGCTGGCCGGCTGGATCGCGGAGGCGCTGTCTGATTCCGCCGATATCAGTACCGTGGAGGTCGCCGGACCGGGATTCCTCAACATTCGCCTCGAGCCAAACGCGCAGGGCAAGATAGTCGCAGCGATTCTCCAGGCAGGCAGCCACTACGGCTCCGGGAATGAGTACAGCGACCGAACGGTGAACCTCGAATTCGTTTCAGCTAACCCGACGGGCCCGATTCACCTCGGGGGAACCCGATGGGCAGCTGCAGGTGATTCGCTGGGCAGGCTGCTGGAGGCGCAAGGCGCGAAGGTGACGCGCGAGTACTACTTCAACGACCACGGCGCGCAGATCGACCGCTTCGCGCGTTCGCTCGAGGCGGCGGCGGTCGGCGCCCCGACGCCGGACGACGGTTACGCCGGTGAGTACATCATGGAAATCGCCGGGTCGATACTGGCAGAGCGGCCGGAAGTGCTGGAGCTGCCCGCGGAGGAACGTCACGAGATATTCCGCTCCTTCGGTGTGGGGATGATGTTTGAGCACATCAAACGCACGCTGCACGAGTTCGGTACTGACTTCGACGTCTACTTCCACGAGAACTCACTGTTCGCGTCGGGCGCTGTTGAGCGTGCGGTCGCTGATCTCAAAGAGAACGGCAACCTGTACGAGAATGAGGGCGCGTGGTGGCTGCGCAGCACCGCATATGGCGATGACAAGGACCGTGTGGTCATCAAATCCGATGGCAATGCAGCCTACATCGCCGGGGACATCGCATATTTGCGCGACAAACATGAGCGTGGTTTCGGACTGTGCATCTATATGCTCGGCGCTGACCACCATGGGTATATCGCGCGTCTCAAGGCAGCCGCAGCGGCTCTCGGGTATGACCCCGATTCAGTAGAGGTGCTCATCGGGCAGATGGTCAACCTTGTACGCGACGGAAAGCCCATCCGAATGAGCAAGCGGGCCGGCACGGTCATCACCCTTGACGACTTGGTTGAGGCGATTGGCGTTGACGCAGCGAGGTACGCGCTCACGCGCACTTCGTTTGACAGCGGCCTAGACATAGATCTTGAACTGTGGGCGAGCGCCTCGAATGAGAACCCCGTCTACTATGTCCAATACGCCCATGCTCGGCTCTGCTCCATCGCGCGCAATGCGGCTGACCTGGGTGTTGTGGCTGCTTCGCCAGAGTTCGGCTTGCTCACGCACGATCGTGAGGGCGACCTGATCCGGACACTCGGTGAGTTCCCGGCAGTCGTGAAGAGTGCCGCGCTGCTGCGGGAGCCACACCGCGTGGCCCGCTATCTCGAGGACCTCGCGGGCGCGTACCACCGGTTCTATGACAAGTGCCGGGTGCTGCCGCAGGGTGACGAGTCGCCCGCTGGAATTCACAGCGCGCGCCTCGCGTTGTGCCACGCGACCCGGCAAGTTCTGTCCAATGGCCTGGCATTGCTGGGCGTTTCTGCACCGGAGCGAATGTGAGCGCACACCCAGCGGGCCCAAAGCATGCCGAATTTGCGCATGCCCCGGGCATCTCAGAGCGGCCAGACACCCCCGAAGCGCTATCGGCGCTCCCCGGGATCGTCTGGCCACGTAATGCGGTCCGGGATGAATCCGGCGTTGTCGCGATCGCGGGCGTACGCATAACAGACCTGGCAAAGCAGTACGGGACACCGCTCTTCGTCGTCGACGAAGACGATTTTCGCTCGCGGTGCCGCGAAATCGCCAGCGCGTTTGGCGCTCCGGAGCGTGTGCACTACGCGTCTAAAGCATTCCTCAGCAGCCATGTCGCACGATGGGTCGCTGAGGAAGGATTGTCCATTGACGTGTGCTCTGGCGGCGAACTTGCTGTCGCGCTTCACGGCGGATTCCCGCCGGAGCGAATCGCTTTGCATGGGAACAATAAATCAGTTGCGGAACTCGAATATGCAGTGCGCTCAGGCGTCGGTCACGTCGTCCTCGACTCCGCTATCGAGATCGACCGGCTCGATCGAATCGCCGCTGGAGAGGGTGTTGTTCAGGATGTGCTAATCCGCATCACGGTCGGTGTCGAGGCACACACACACGAATTCATCGCTACCGCGCACGAAGACCAGAAGTTTGGCTTTTCGCTCGCCGGTGGGGCTGCGCTTGACGCGGTGCGCAGGGTGTTCGCGACCGACAACCTCCGCCTTGTTGGTCTGCACAGTCACATCGGCTCGCAGATTTTCGATGTCGATGGTTTCGAACTCGCTGCCCACCGAGTGATCGGTCTGCTGCGGGAAGTTGTATCCGAGTTTGGGGTTGAGAAGACACAACAGATCAGCATGATCGATCTCGGGGGTGGTCTGGGCATCGCCTATTTGCCGAGTGACGATCCACCCCCAGTCGATGAGCTTGCCGCGAGCCTGTTGAGAATCGTGGAATCTGAAAGCGAGCGCGTGGGGCTCTCCGCTCCGGTGCTGACCGTCGAACCTGGGCGCGCGATTGCGGGGCCGGGCACCGTCACAGTTTATGAAGTCGGGACAGTGAAAGACGTAAAACTCGGCGCTCACGCCCAGCGTCGTTACCTCAGCGTTGACGGCGGAATGAGCGACAACATCCGTACGTCACTTTATGGAGCCGAATACGATGTACGTTTGGTGTCGCGGCGCAGCGAAGCCCATCCTGTAGTGGCACGTATTGTGGGTAAGCATTGTGAAACGGGGGACATCGTCATCCGGGACACGTGGATGCCCGACGACGTGGGGCCAGGGGATTTGCTGGCGGTGGCTGCCACTGGCGCGTACTGCTATTCAATGTCGAGTCGCTACAACATGCTCGGTCGTCCTGCGGTAGTGGCGGTACGTGATGGAAAAGCCCGGCTCATGCTGCGCCGGGAGAGTGTAGATGATCTGCTCAGCTTGGAGGTCGAATGAGTAGCGAACAGGCCAGCGGCTTGGTACCAGAGCGGACGCTGGGTATCGCCGTCCTCGGCCTCGGGAACGTCGGGAGTGAAGTGGTGCGCCTACTCACCGCGCACGCTGACGAATTGCAGGCACGGGTCGGCGCCCGGCTCGAGATCAAGGGCATAGCAGTGCGGAACGTCAGTCCTGACCGGGGCGTGCCCGTCGAACTGCTGACTGACGACCCCGCTGCCCTCGTTTCCCGCGACGATGTCGATATTGTCGTCGAGGTTTTCGGAGGGATCGAACCGGTTCGCACTCTGATTCTCAATGCTCTGAACAGCGGCAAGTCTGTCGTGACGGCAAATAAGGCGTTGCTCGCTGACTACACCGGTGAACTCGCAGCCGTAGCGGACGCAGCTGACCTCGACCTGTATTTCGAAGCCGCAGTCGCAGGTGCGATCCCGGTGGTGCGTCCTCTTATGCAGTCTCTGGCCGGGGACCGTGTGAAGCGCGTTGTCGGAATCGTGAACGGCACAACGAACTTCATCCTGTCCGCGATGGGGGAGACTGGTGCGGACTACGCCGAGACGCTCGCTGAGGCAAGCCGCCTCGGCTATGCGGAGGCTGACCCGACAGCGGATGTCGAAGGATTTGATGCGGCGGCCAAGGCGGCGATTCTTGCCTCGATCGCATTCCATACCCGGGTGACCGCCTCGGATGTTTATCGGGAAGGCATCTCGGAGATATCGGCTGAGGATCTCGCATCCGCAGCCGACCTCGATTGCACAATTAAACTCCTCGCAATCTGTGAGCGGGTCACGGATGACACTGGTCGCGAACGGGTTTCGGCACGTGTCTATCCGGCGCTGCTCCCGAATGTTCACCCGTTGTCCGCAGTCAACGGTGCTTTCAACGCCGTGGTGGTCGAAGCCGAGGCTGCTGGCCGACTGATGTTCTACGGGCAGGGCGCGGGCGGTGCGCCAACCGCTTCCGCTGTACTCGGCGACCTTGTGAGTGCGGCTCGCAACAAGGTGCACGGTGGTAAGGGACCCGACGAGTCCACATACGCGAAGCTTCCGGTGATGTCGATCGGTGACACACCCACCCGCTATTACGTCCGCATGGAGGTGGCAGATCGTACCGGCGTGCTCGCGGCTGTGGCTCAAGAATTCGCGAATCACGGCGTAAGTATCTCCACCGTCAGACAGTCCGGACTCGCTGACGCCGCAACGCTGGTGGTCGTCACTCATCGAGCGCCTGACGATGCGCTGTCGAAGACTGTCGCAGCCCTCACTAGCAGGGATTTCGTTAATACGGTGACAAGCGTGATCCGACTGGAAGGTACCTCGGAGGAATGACAGGATCGACTGCGATGCCCCGCCAGAACCCAGTGCACCGCGCGTGGCCAGGGCTCATCGAGGCTTACCGGGACCGGCTCGCTGTCGGCGGGGACTGGACCCCGGTTACCTTGCAGGAGGGGGCAACCCCCCTGATACCGGCCGAGTATCTCTCAGAGCTGACTGGCTGTGAGGTGTACTTGAAGGTCGAGGGGCTGAATCCGACCGGCTCATTCAAGGACCGGGGCATGACGATGGCGGTAACGGACGCGGTCGCGCGCGGTCAGCGCGCGGTGCTCTGCGCCTCGACCGGGAACACCTCTGCTTCGGCAGCGGCATACGCCGCAAAGGCGGGGATTACCTGCGCTGTATTGATTCCGGCGGGGAAAATAGCGATGGGGAAGCTCGCCCAGTCAGTGATCTACGGGGCAAAAATCATTCAGGTCAACGGCAACTTCGACGATTGCCTGGAACTCGCGCGAAAAGCGACGGCTGAGTTTCCGCAGATCGCTCTGGTCAACTCAGTCAATCCTGCCCGCATTGAAGGTCAGAAGACGGCCGCGTTCGAGGTGTGCGACGTCCTGGGACGAGCGCCCGATGTGCATGCGCTGCCGGTGGGCAACGCGGGCAACATCACTGCTTACTGGCGTGGGTACTCTGAGTACTTTTCCGACGGCATCACCGCCTCCAAGCCCAGGATGCTGGGTGTGCAGGCAGCTGGAGCCGCCCCGCTCGTCAAGGGTGAACCGGTTAAGAATCCCGAAACTATTGCAACAGCCATCCGCATCGGTGCGCCAGCCTCATGGGAAGGGGCTATGACCGCCCGGAACGAATCCGGTGGGCAGTTCCGGGCCGCAACAGATGACGAGATTCTGGACGCATACCGGCTGCTGGCCTCTCGCGAAGGAGTTTTCGTTGAGCCAGCCTCCGCTGCGAGCGTGGCAGGTTTGCTGGCGGCGCACGCCGAAGGCTGGGTTGAAGCGGGATCGACTGTGGTCTGCACTGTCACGGGAAATGGTCTGAAAGACCCCGACACGGCTTTGCACGGGATTCCGGAGGTTGAAGCGATCCCAGTTGATCCAGTATCAGTAGCGCGCGCTCTCGGTCTGGCAGAATGACTGATCTCATGTCTCACGAGGAGATGGCGACCGTCCTGCCGGACGGGCTGACGGCGACCGCTGAGGTTCCCGCGTCCAGCGCGAATCTCGGGCCGGGATTCGACTCTCTCGGTATCGCGCTTGGCCTGAACGACACGATCGGCGTCACCACTGCCCCAGCGGGACTCGAGATAAGCGTCGAGGGTGCCGGTGCGGGCGAGGTGCCGCTCGACGATTCGCATCTCGTCGCCAAAGCTGTTTTTCGTGGTCTGGGGGCAGCGGGAGTTACGCCAAAGGGGCTTCGCATCACCTGTAAGAACACAATTCCGCATTCGCGCGGTCTTGGTTCCTCTGCGTCTGCAGCGGTAGGTGGCCTGGTTGCGGCGAACGGTCTTGTGGCTCAGTTCGCCCCAGATCGCGTGCTCACTGATGACCAGCTGGTTCAGCTGGCTTCAGAGTTCGAGGGGCATCCCGACAACGCCTCCGCGAGCGTGCTTGGCGGGGCTGTGGTCTCGTGGACGCAGGCGGCAGATGACTCGAGTCCTATAGCGGGCTGCACTGCCGAGTGCTCCTATTTCGCGACCCGCCTCGAGGTTCACCCAGATATCCGGGCGGTCGTTCTCGTCCCGGAAACGCGTTCGTCCACGTCACAGACGCGCGGAATTCTGCCGACTCACGTGACACACCGTGATGCGGTGTTCAACGTCAGTCGGGCCGCCCTTGCTGTGGTTGCTTTGACGACACGCCCGGAGTTGCTGTTAGCTGCGACCGAAGACCGGCTCCACCAAGCGCAGCGCGCCCCGGCAATTCCGCTCACAACTAGGTGGGTGTCGCTTCTGCGGGGAGCAGGTATTCCGGCGACTGTGTCCGGCGCTGGCCCCGCGGTTCTCGCGCTGACGGTGCGCGATATTCCAGCAGCGCTGGTGCGGCGAGCGGGTGCTGAGGGACTCGCGGTGCATGAACTCACCATCGCCGATGGTGCTCGCTTGATATGAAATAAATGAGAGAGGTTTCGGCCTGCGTGTCAAACCTGATATTCTTGGCAGCGGATTCAGCCACAATTACGCTGTCTCACAGTCCGCACGTTGTGCTCCTCGCATTAAGACTCTCAACTTGAGCTGTCAATCCAGGGGATGCTTAGGACGTTCGAGTGAACTTCAGTTTGCTGGGTGCACGGACGGCGCTCGATTAAGTCAACCAAAAAGGCACCTCTCGATGTTCGAGCATGAGGCGGACCGCTTAACCGCGGGAAAGCGCACATGGTAGACGTGCGGCAACTCGGAGCCCAGATCAGACGCTGGGCTGCGAGACAATCCCCCAATTCGGCGATACGCGAATCGGGGAAGGAAAGGATCTCCGTGACGGAAACGGATGTGATGACGAGTCCAGACGCTGAGGCTGCTGTTGCTGCTGCCACGAAGCGTGCACAAGCCCGAAAGAGTGCCGGCCTCGCAGGCATGGTGCTTACAGAATTGCGTGCTCTCGCAGGAAGCCTCGGGATTCGCGGCACGTCAGGCATGCGTAAGAGCGAACTGATCGCGGCGATTCAGGAACGCCAGCGCGCTGCTAGCTCAGAAAGCGCTGACAAGCCTGAACCAAAGCCAGCGGACGCAACCGAAAAACCTGCTGAGGACGCTGAAGCGAGCGCTCCGGCTCCTGCACGGGGTCGTCGGCGCGCCTCCAGGCAGGCCACTGACACTGGCGCGGACGGGGCGAACAAGGCCGCGGAGCCAGCAGCACAGGCACAGGCACCAGCAGCGAAACAGCCGACCGAATCGACAGCGGCCGCCGCTCCAAGCGCGCCCGCTGACCAGCCGGCTCCAGACGCTGACTCAGAAGCCGAAGGCCCGCGCCGACGTCAGCGACGAGGTGGCACTCGCAAAGCCGCTGGTGAGACGGAAGCGGCACAGGCGCCAAAAGAGGACGACGCACCTCGCGAAACGCGTGAACGCGGACGCCCAGCCCCCGCGCGAGAGGCACAGGGCTCGAAGGACGTCGGCGAATCCGGCGAACGCGGTGACGATCGGCGCAGGTCGCAGGAAACCGAGCAGGAGACGCGTTCGGGCGGCGACGGGCAGCGGTCTGGGCCACGCGATCAGTCGGATGATGACGAGTCGGGCCGAGGGCGTCGCGGCCGCAGGTTCCGGGAGCGTCGGCGCAACCGTGATCGCGGTGGCAGCGATACCACGGACACCGACGTCCGTGAGGATGATGTTTTGCAGCCTGTTGCGGGCATCCTCGATGTCCTCGACAACTACGCTTTCGTTCGGACCTCCGGATATCTCGCCGGTCCGAACGATGTTTACGTGTCGATGAACATGGTCCGCAAGAATGGTTTACGTCGCGGCGACGCAATTACTGGTGCGGTGCGTGTGCCGAAAGAAGGCGAGCAGACCAATCAGCGACAGAAGTTCAACCCGCTGGTTCGTCTCGACACAATTAACGGTATGGCGCCCGAGCAGGCGCGCAAACGACCGGACTTCGGGAAGCTCACACCGCTCTATCCGAATGAGCGGTTGCGTCTGGAGACCACTCCGAATGTGCTCACCACGCGGGTGATCGACCTGATCATGCCGATCGGTAAGGGGCAGCGCGCTCTGATCGTCAGTCCGCCCAAGGCCGGTAAGACGACGATTCTGCAGGATGTTTCCAACGCAATTGCAGTGAACAATCCCGAGTGCTACCTGATGGTGGTTCTTGTTGACGAGCGACCTGAAGAAGTCACGGACATGCAGCGATCCGTCCGTGGCGAGGTCATCTCGTCGACGTTTGACCGTCCGCCATCAGACCACACATCGGTCGCTGAGCTTGCGATTGAACGCGCAAAGCGACTCGTCGAGATTGGCAAGGACGTCGTTGTACTCCTTGACTCGATCACTCGCCTAGGCCGCGCGTACAACAACTCTTCCCCGGCATCCGGGCGCATCCTGTCCGGCGGTGTCGATTCGACGGCGCTTTATCCGCCCAAGAGGTTCCTTGGCGCTGCCCGGAACATCGAGGAAGGCGGGTCTCTGACAATCATCGCCACGGCGATGGTGGAAACGGGCTCACAGGGCGATACGGTCATCTTCGAAGAATTCAAGGGCACCGGCAACGCTGAGCTCAAACTCGATCGGCGGATTGCTGAGCGGCGCGTCTTCCCCGCGGTCGACGTCATTCCGTCGGGTACCCGACGAGATGATCTGCTGTTGAACCCCGATGAGTTCGCTGTGCTGCACAAACTGCGGCGGGTGCTCTCCGGGCTCGACTCCCACCAGGCGATTGATCTGCTCATCGACCGGTTGAAGAAGTCGAAGAACAACCTCGAATTCCTGATGCAGGTCGCAAAGACGGCGCCGGGCGCAATGGGCGAGGACTAAGAGCGGTGACCTACGCTGCCCCGGGAATAGCGCGGGGCAGCGTGGAGTTGCGGTAAAGCATGCTGCTTCTGGCATACTTGAGCGGCTACCGAGGTACCGGTTCACGTCCATCGTGGGATGGGCGACCCGGCGACCAGCAAAGGAAGAGGACATGAAGAAGGACATTCACCCCGATTACGTCGCTACGACAGTGGTCTGCGGCTGCGGCAATTCGTTTGAAACGCGCAGCGCTGCGGCGAACGGTCGCATCAGCGTCGAGGTTTGCTCGCAGTGCCACCCGTTCTATACGGGCAAGCAGAAGATTCTCGACACCGGTGGCCGCGTAGCACGGTTCGAGGCCCGGTATGGCAAGCGTCAGCGCAAGGGTGCTGCCGCGCAGTAGCTTGAGAGTGAACGCCCGTTCTGTACGTCAGGTGCAGGCCGGGCGTTTTCTTTATTCACATTGTCGAGGGAGAAGACCACCATGGACAGTCCGTCCGCAATTGACGATCTACTTGCGGAGTACTCGGGCTTAGAGCAGCAACTCGCGGATCCCGAACTGCATGCGGATCCCGCGGCTGCGCGCAAAGCCGGTAAACGGTTCGCGCAGCTTTCCCCGATAATGGCGACGTACCGGAAGCTGAAGACCGCGCGCGAAGACCTTGTGGTCGCCAAAGAGCTTGCGGAAGATGATGCCTCGTTCGCCGGCGACGTTGCCGCGCTGGAGACCGAGGTATCGGAGCTGAACCTTACCCTGACGGACCTCCTGGCCCCACGCGATCCGCACGACGGCGACGACGTGGTCCTCGAGGTTAAGTCTGGTGAGGGTGGCGAAGAGTCCGCACTATTCGCCGCTGATCTGGCGCGCATGTACCTGCGGTACGCGGAACGCCGTGGCTGGAAGGCGGAGGTACTGGATTCTGTGATCTCCGACCTGGGCGGTTACAAGGACGCGACGATCTCGCTCAAATCGCGTGAAGATGGCCCTGACGGCGTGTGGGCCCGCCTGAAGTTCGAAGGGGGAGTGCATCGCGTGCAGCGCGTCCCAGTGACCGAATCGCAGGGCCGCATCCATACTTCGGCTGCTGGCGTTTACGTCTTCCCCGAATCCGAGGAAGCTGAAGAAGTTCAGATCGACGACAACGATTTGAGAATTGACGTGTTTCGGTCCTCAGGAAAAGGTGGTCAAGGGGTTAACACCACCGACTCTGCGGTGCGGATTACGCACTTGCCGACCGGGATCGTCGTGAGCTGTCAGAACGAGCGTTCGCAATTGCAGAACAAGGCGCGCGCGATGCAGGTCCTCGCTGCCAGACTGCAGGCAATCGCTGAGGACGAAGCGGAAGCGGAAGCGTCGGCGGGCCGGAGAAGTCAGGTCAGAACGGTGGACCGGTCGGAGCGGATCAGAACGTACAACTTCCCAGAGAACCGGATTGCTGATCACAGGATCGGTTTCAAAGCGCATAACCTCGATGCCGTTCTCGGCGGCGAGCTTGACGCAATGCTCGACGCGCTCGCCGAAGCTGATCGGCAAGCGCGTCTGGAAGCAGAATGAAGTCTCCGGAACAACGCTTGGCTTTCGCATTGTCCTGGTGTGGTTGACCCGCATGCGTGGCACGTTGTAGATGTGCCGTGTGGCCGGACCGCGATGACCCGCGCTCCTGCTTGATCTGCTTTATAGATGATCAGGGTGTGGATTTGTGTCCAGCCCTGAGCGAGGATCGACCGGTTAAGCCCGGCCTTGTGCTTGACGTTCACACCGGGTTCTTCGACGGTGCCTTTCGCTGAACGTGTCATGTTCGCTACCCGCAGGTCTTCGATCATCACTGCCGCGACACCGGTATTGGCCAGGGCGGTCGTGGTTTGGTGGGCGAAGTCGTACCGGCGTCGCGCTTGCCGTGCTTTCAGCCCGCCGATGTGGGCATAGGTGCGTTGGAGTCGCCGGCTCGGCTTGTGCCCGCGCGGCTTATTGCTGCGTTGCCGGACAGCTGTGCATTCGAGTCGGTACAAGCGCTTCGCCTCACCGGCGGCACTATCCACCGAAGGTGGCGCTCCCGAAACTGGTGAACAGTCTCAACGGCGTCACCGCACGTCGCCTCCGGCAGGAATACGCACCCCACGTGCGCAAACACCTGTGGGGCGGGCATTTCTGGTCCGGGTCCTACTTCGCCGGGTCCTGCGGCGGAGCACCCCTGACCGTGGTCAAGCAGTACATCGAGAACCAGCAAGGCCCGTCTAACCGACCAGCGGCCCCGCTACGCGAGCCCAAAGGACGGGATACGCTTCACCCCCGGCATGAACACCGGAACACTGCGCAAGACTAGAAGTAGAGCTGAGATTTCTGGGGTCAGAGTGAGGGCCGAGAGGCTCCCCGCAGCAGTTATGGCGCCGTTTGGGCGGCAGGTGCCGAGGGAACCTGGTCCGTTGTGACGCCCGGGAGCAGCAGGCATAGCTCACCGCGCGCGTTCTCGTAGAGACCGTACATAGCGGATACAACTGTCCCCGCCCCCGTCTCTACCAGTGTGATGGGGCGCACGAAATCTTCGTCGAGTTCTGTAGGCTCGAGATTCTCGGTGCCGAACAGCAGATTTCCTGTCTCCAGCTGGCTGAGATTCAGCCAGGAAACCATAGCTCCTGGGCCGCCCCGCTCGTTGATGACGTACGCGATGAGTTCCGGCGGCAAGTTGTTGTCGTCAGCTTGTACGTAGCTGTGTGGCGCGGCGATTCCGCCGGAGCAGAACACCGGGTTTGGCGGTGTGTCGAAAGGCTTTGCCTGCGCCGCTATGGGGGCGGCTACGGCGAGTGCCCCTGCAGCCGCGATGGCGATTGCTGGGCGTACCGCTGGTCTGCGGATAGTGGTGCGTTTCATGGTGATTCCTCCAGGGAGTGCGACAGATTCAGGCTAGTCGAAGCGGACATTTGCGGGCAGAGTCACGCAGTTCCGTTATCGACCCGATTCTCATGGGAACCTATTGGGGTGACTCGACAGTCTTTGCGCGCATCGCTGCATGATGCGACTCAGGTTCTGAAAGATGCGGCTGTACCGAGCCCGGCTGTGGATGCCGAGCTCATCGCCGCGCATGTGCTCGGTGTTCAGAGAACGAGACTTGGGCTAACCCCCTTCTTCTCAGATGGCCAGGCCGAGGATTTCGATACCTTGATCGCACGCAGGGCTAAACGTGAGCCGCTCCAATACATCACCGGAGTCGCCGCGATGGGGGAGATCGACGTGGCCGTGGGCCCTGGTGTCTTCATTCCGCGGCCCGAGACCGAACTTCTGCTGGGCTGGGCTCTTGCATCACTCGAGGCGTGTGGGGCCCATCCGCCCCTGGTAATGGACCTCTGCAGCGGCACGGGTGCGCTCGCTCTCGCGATAGCTCACGCAAGGCCAGACGCTGACGTCCACGCAATCGAGATTGACCCGGCAGCGCTGGAGTGGCTGCAACGCAATCGGCAGTTACGGGAAGCCGCGGGTGACAGCACCATTACCGTTTATAGAGGTGATGTCACTGATCTGTCGCTTTTAAGCGAGTTCACGGGTGCTATCGATGTGATCGTGGCGAATCCGCCGTACGTGCCGTCTGCGGCGAATGTAACCGCTGAGGTTGCGGATTTCGAGCCGCCAGCTGCGGTTTTTGCAGGGCAGGACGGATTGGACGTGATCAGGCCTATGGTCGCCAATGTTGCCCGGCTGTTGCGGAGTGGGGGAGCAGTCGGTATCGAACACGACGATTCGAATGGTGCGGGCGTATGCGCGATCCTCGAAGGGCACGGCGGCTTCTCGGACGTTGTCGAGCACTGCGACCTCGCTGGGAAGCCGCGTTTCGTGACCGCCAATCGGATATGAGCGCAGGCGAAGTTCTGGCCAGGTACCTGACACGACCCGGGGCGCGCGAACGACTGACGCTTAGCGATGACAGGATTGAAGCGTGAGCACAGTTTATGACTGCACTAGCAGTGAATCGAGGGAAACTGGTATCGCTGCCGCCGTTCAGGCTGTCAGAGCAGGAAGGCTGGTCGTGCTCCCCACGGACACTGTGTACGGCATCGGTTGCGACGCGTTCGATTCGCACGCCGTTGGTGCACTTCTGGCCGCGAAGGGCCGAGGCCGCGAGATGCCGGTACCTGTCCTGGTGGGATCCTGGACGACCATCGACGGGCTCGTGCTCTCTGTACCGACGCGAACCCGTGCGTTGGTGGAGGCCTTCTGGCCCGGGGGGCTTAGCATCGTCGTTGAGCACGCGCCATCGCTGTCCTGGGATCTCGGGTATACCCGAGGAACTGTGATGCTCCGAATGCCGCTCCATCCAATCGCGCTGGAGGTTCTGCGTGAAGTTGGACCCATGGGCGTTTCGAGCGCGAACAAATCGGGACACCGGCCCGCGACTAGCGCGGCGGACGCCGAAGGTCAGCTCGGCGATTCTGTTGCGGTTTATCTTGACGGCGGTGAAAGCCAGTTTGGAGTCGCTTCCACCATCGTCGACTTGACGGGCGAAACGCCGCGAGTGCTCCGGGAAGGAGCCGTTCAGCTGGGCGCGATAGCCGAGGTCCTCGGCATGCAACCAGACGAACTGCTCCCGCCTGCCTCCTGAGCGATGAAAGGAACGTGGCTGTGAATACACCCTTCTGGGGCCCGGACTGGGAGTCGCTGGAGCAAGCCGACCCTGCGATAGCTGACATCCTTCTCGGAGAACTCGGCCGCTTGCGCGATGGCCTGCAATTGATCGCGAGTGAGAACTTCACAAGCCCGGCAGTCCTGGCTGCCCTGGGCTCAACCTTGGCGAACAAGTACGCGGAGGGTTATCCCGGGCGGCGTTTCTACCCGGGCTGCGAATTTGTGGACCAGGCGGAGAATCTCGCAGCCGAGAGGGCAAAAGATCTTTTCGGCGCCGAGCATGTCAACGTTCAGTCGCATTCTGGCAGCAGCGCTAATCTTGCGACATACGCAGCGTTCGCACAGCCCGATGACCCGGTGATGGCGCTCAGTTTGTCGCACGGGGGGCACCTGACACACGGGTCTCGCGTGAACTTTTCCGGGAGGTGGTTCACTCCGATTCCGTACCGCGTGCGCAGGGACACAGAACTCATCGACTACGACGAAGTCCGAGACCTAGCACGCCTGCACAGGCCCCGGATCATTCTGTGTGGTGGCACAGCATACTCGAGACTGATCGACTACCGGATCTTCCGTGAGATCGCGGACGAGATCGACGCGATTCTCTGGGTTGACGCGGCACACTTCATGGGGCTGGTAGCAGGCCAGGCGATTCCCTCTCCGCTCCCGTATGCGGACGTGGTGACGGCGACTACCCACAAGACGCTCCGAGGTCCTCGTGGCGGGATGATTCTGTGCAGGGATGAGCACGCTAAAGCAATCGATCGCGCCGTGTTCCCTTTCAGCCAGGGCGGCCCGATGATGCATTCGATTGCTGCCAAAGCAGTGGCTTTCAAAGAGGCCGCTTCAGAGGAGTTTGCGGAGTACGCCCGGCGAACCGTCAGTAATGCGGGAGCGCTGGCCAAGGCTCTGGAAGAGACCGGTATGCGTGCGGTGACGGGTGGCACCGATACCCACGTGGCCGTGCTGGATCTGACTCCGACCGGCGTCAACGGCGCCGATGCCGAGCGTCGCTGCGCTGCCGCCCGGATACTGCTTACCAAAAACGCGATCCCGTTCGACACGATGCCGCCGCGGACTCCATCCGGAATTCGAGTCGGAACTGCGGCGATCGCCACCCAAGGCTTCGGCCCTGGTGAGATGGACCGCATCGGCAGGCTCATCGCGCGTGCTGTAACAGCGGAACGCGGCACGAAACGCGGAAACGCCGTCCTTGCCGATATTGCCGATGAGGTGGGGGAGGTTGTCGCAGCCAAGCCCGCTTACGCCCGTGGCGAGGCATGGTCTCCTGACGCTTCACGGTAGCGTCAGTGAACGTGAGCGCCACTGATCCCGTGATTGACATCCTTGCGCAGCCCGGTGGTGGCGCTGGCGTGCCCATCCGCGAGCTCATGCTGATCTGCTTGACCGCCGCGATCGTGACCTTCCTGGGTACGGGTCTCGTGCGGGTGCTCGCCACGCGAGGTGGAGCGGTCGCTTACCCTCGGGATCGTGACGTGCATGTCGCACCTACGCCGCGTATGGGCGGGGTGGGCATGTTTCTCGGCATCGTCGCGGCGATGTACCTCGCCCAGCAATTGCCGGCTTTGACGCGCGGCTTCGAATACACCACCGACATTCAGGCGGCCGTAATCGCTGGTGGGGTGATCGTGGTTGTCGGGATGATCGATGACCGCTGGGGCCTCGATGCTCTAACGAAATTCATGGGCCAAGTCACCGCGGGTGGTGTTCTCGTCATCTTTGGCGTTTCCTGGTACGTGCTGTATTTGCCGTTCGGAGATGGTACGACCGTCATTCTGGACCAGCTCCAAGCTGCTGGCCTCACTGTTTTCCTTACAGTACTGATGGTCAACGCAATGAACTTCGTGGACGGTTTGGACGGACTCGCGGCGGGGCTCGGGCTGATCGCAGCCCTCGCGATATGCGCCTTCTCTGTTGGGATGCTGTTCGATCAGGGCGGCGATGTCAGTGTGTACCCGCCCGCGATGCTCGCGGCGGCGTTAGCGGGTGCTTGTCTGGGTTTTTTGCCGCACAATTTTCAGCCGGCACGGATCTTCATGGGCGATTCGGGATCGATGCTGATCGGGCTTATGCTCGCGGCGGTATCGACCAGCGCATCCGGCAAGATCAGCCTCGATCTTTATGGTCCGCGCGATTTGCTTGGGCTGCTAGCCCCCATACTCGTAGTAGTGGCGGTCATGTTCATTCCGCTGCTTGATCTTTTGCTCGCGGTGATACGCCGGACTCGTGCCGGGCGAAGCCCTTTCAGTCCGGACAAGATGCACCTGCACCACCGTCTGCTCGAGATCGGACATTCCCATAGGCGAGTCGTACTGGTGATCTATGGGTGGGTAGCGCTACTCGCTTTCGGAGCCGTCGGAGGCTCGCTCATCGATCGCCGCATCGTACTGCCGGTGTTCATTGCCGGCGCCGTCTTTGCTTTGATCATCACCATGGTCCCGCGTTTCAGCCGGTCAGGGCGACGGTTCTGAATTTGTCGGTGTTGCCCGTTAGGCTGGTTCACCGTGAGCACCCCGACAAACGGTTCAGGCAATTCCACCTTCTCGGAACCAGAAGAGGCGAGCGGGATGAAGGATGACGCTCCTGCACGATTGCGGCTGGCCCCGCCAGATGATCCTGTAGCGCCCCTGCGGGCCGCAGTGCGTTACGGCGTAATCGGCCTGATCACGCTGGCGATCGTCGGTTCCGTGGTCTCGTACCTCCTCGCCGGCCTTCCAGGGCTCTGGGGAGCACTCATCGGCTCCGCGGTGGGGGGTGGCTTCATTCTGTTCACGGCGCTGAGCGTGCTCTTCTCGGCGCGCTTCAACGCGATGACGGCGGGCGCTGTCATTCTCGGTGGGTGGGCGCTGAAGATGCTGCTCGCGCTGATAGTTTTCGCCTCGCTGGCGAATATGACGTTTTATAGCCAGCCAGCGCTTGCTGTTGTTGTCATCGCTGCGCTGCTGCTGGTGCTTGGAGCAGAGACGTACGGGGTCCTCAAGCAGCGCGTTCCTTACGTTAGCCCGGTCCCGGAAGATGTGACTTCACCCACAAATAACGACGAGAAGTAGTACTACAACCTGTAGTTTATCGATACAGACTTCCCCCTGCCTACACAATGTCGTAGAGAAGTTGATATCGTCACCGACTAGCAAGACCGGCTACACGGCGGAAACAGACATGCCGCCCGATCGCCGTGTCCTGCAGGCGTCGAGCACGACGGTTGGCCCACAGGCCTACTTCGTGTGAGACGCCGGGCCCAGTGGTGTGCTGAGTAGATGCACCCCGGGGCTTGCGAGATCGTTCGTGCCCGATCATGCCGCGGGTTTTCTGCGGCCGAACAACGGAAGAGACCGCTGAGCGTCATGAATCTGGCTGCCGGTACTTTCAGCCCACCGTCGCTGAAAGACTTCTTTCCGCCCGCCCTGCTTTTCGAGGGCACACCTTTCGAACTCGACCGTTTGATGCTGATCCGGATCGTTGTGGCGACGCTCCTCGCGCTGTTCTTCGCGATGGCGCTGCGCAACCCTCAGGTTGTTCCCCGCGGTGTCCAGAACGTAGCGGAGGTCTTCCTCGATTTCGTGCGCATCCATATCGCGGAAGAGATCCTCGGCAAGACGCAGGGACGGCGATTTTTCCCGCTGATTGCCACAATCTTCTTCCTCGTCCTGGGACTGAACCTGACGGGTGTTATTCCGTTCCTTAACATCTCGTCGAACGCCCGCATCGGTATGCCGATCGTCTTGGCGGCCCTTGCCTACATCGTTTTCAACTACGTAGGAATCTCGAAATACGGGTTCTTCCGTTACGTCAAGGCCAGCATCGTTGTCCCAGGCGTTCCGAAGGCACTCCACATTCTTCTGATTCCGATCGAGTTCGTCTCGACGTTCGTTCTGCGGCCTTTCACGCTCACCGTCCGTTTGATGGTCGCGATGCTCGCAGGCCACATCATGCTGGTGCTCTTCTTCAGTGCGACATGGTGGTTCTTCACCGCAACGGGCCCCGGAGCTCCTGAGCTCTGGTTGCGTCCGTTCGGACTAGCATCCCTAATCGGGGGCGTCGCCTTCACGTTCTTTGAACTGCTCGTCATGTTCCTCCAGGCGTACATCTTCGCGATGCTGACATGCGTTTACATCGACTTGGCGCTGCACGCGGAGGAGCACTAGCTCTGCAGGCGAAACACGGCGACTTGACCCACTGAAACAACACGAACTACCACCACCCATCTGATACACAAAGACCTGACCCGGCCGATTACCCGGAACGGGCCAACAGAAAGGGAACGAAACACATGAGCAGCATCGCGATCCTGGCGCAGGAAGCGCAAGAGGTCACCGGCTCCGGCTATGGTGCGATCGGCTACGGTCTTGCGGCTATCGGCCCAGGCATCGGCGTGGGCATCGTCGTCGGCAAGGCAATTGAGGGCATCGCTCGTCAGCCCGAGATGGCCGGCCAGCTGCGCACGCTGATGTTCCTCGGTATCGCCTTTACTGAGGCCCTGGCGCTCATCGGTCTCGTCGCCGGCTTCATCTTCTGATCATGGACGCATCGATCGCCATTCTCGCCGCAGAGGAACAGAATCCTCTCGTTCCTGCGGTGTACGACATTGTCTGGTCGATTGTTGCGCTGTCGATCGTCGGCCTTGTCTTCTGGAAGTTCGTAATCCCGAAGTTCAGGGACGTCCTTGAACGGCGCACAGAAGAGATCGAGGGCGGTATCAAGCGGGCGGAGGAGCTGCAAGCTGAAGCCAAGCACGCGCTTGAGCAGTACCGCGCGCAGCTCGCGGAATCTCGTGCTGAAGCCGCAAAGATCCGCGAGGAAGCTCGCAACCAGGGCCAGCAGATCATCGACGAGATGAAGGTTCAGGCTCAAACTGAATCGGAACGGATCGTCGCTAATGGTCAGACGCAGCTGGAGGCGCACCGGCAGCACATCGTTGCTGATCTTCGGACGGACCTGGGGCGCACAGCGGTGGACCTCGCCGAGAAGATCATCGGTGACTCTGTTGCCGATGACGCTAAGCGCGCCGCGACAGTGGACCGTTTCCTCAGCGAACTCGACGCAATCGGCGCAGACTCAGCAACAGGAAAGTGAGCACCATGTACGCAGCGAGTCGTGAGGCGCTCGCAAAGACTCAGGCGGAGCTAGTCGACGCACTGAGCCAAGCGGGCTCGGCTGATGCAGCGGCCGAGGCGGGGGCAGATTTGTTCTCCGTGGTGAATCTGCTCGATGAGAACCGCACCGTTCGGATGGCCTTCGCGGATGCCTCCGCGTCCGGATCGAGGCGTTCCGCGCTCGCTGATGAACTCTTCTCCGGCAAAGTCTCTGCGCCAGCACTCGCCACACTGAAGACTGCGGTCGCGCAAAACTGGTCCGCTCCTTCCGATCTGGTGAACTCCTTGGTTCACGTCGGCCGTATCGCGTACCTGCGTGCGGCGGCCGACCAGGATCAGCTGGAGATGGTGGAGGACGAGACTTTCCGGCTGAGCCGGATCACAGCGGCTAGCCCAGAACTCGAGCAGGCACTGTCGGACCGTTCACGGCCCGCGTCAGCCACCGCCGAGCTTTTGAAGAAGCTGCTTTATGGGAAGGCTACGGCGATCACTGAGGCCCTCGCGGTTCAAGCGGTTGCCCGCGCACGTCGTGCACCTGCCGATGAGTTCGCCGCGGTAGCTTCGCTGGCTGCGGAACAGCGCGAGCGTGCTGTCGCCTATGTGCGCAGTGCAGTTGCTCTCTCGGATAGTCAGAAGGAGCGGCTCGCCACGGCGCTGGACCGGATCTACGGGAAATCAATCGCTGTGCATGTGGAGGTCGATCCTGAATTGCTGAGCGGTCTCGTGGTACGCGTAGGTGACGAAGTGATTGACGGTAGTGCATCCGGCCGTTTGGCGGAACTACGCAAGGCCCTCAAGTAGCAGCAGACAATGCCGAGATAGCGCCGGGACAGCTTGGCGCAGCTGAAGAACCTAGTGAACAACGGTTACCGTGGTCGGTAACCCACAGACTACCGAGAGCAGGAAGAACATGGCGGAGCTGACGATCTCCTCCGACGAGATCCGTAGCGCGATCGAGAATTACACCGCGAGCTATACACCGGAGTCCTCTCGCGAGGAGGTTGGACTTGTCGTTGACGCGAGCGACGGCATTGCTCACGTCTCCGGACTTCCGTCGGCGATGTCAAACGAGCTCCTGGAGTTTGCGGGCGGCGTCCTGGGTGTGGCCCTTAACCTTGAAGACCGTGAAATCGGTGCGGTGATTCTCGGTGACTTCGAGAAAATCCAGGAGGGCCAGGAAGTCAAGCGGACCGGAGACGTTCTCTCGGTTCCCGTTGGTGACGGCTTCCTCGGACGCGTGGTTGACCCCCTCGGTGCGCCGATTGATGGCCTAGGTGACATCGAATCATCAGAGACTCGCGCGCTTGAGCTGCAGGCCGCTTCGGTACTGGAGCGTCAGCCTGTCCATGAGCCGCTCCAGACAGGTCTCAAGGCTGTCGACGCGATGACCCCTATCGGTCGTGGACAGCGTCAGCTCATCATTGGTGACCGTAAAACGGGCAAGACCGCGGTCTGCGTTGACGCCATCCTGAACCAGAAGGCCAACTGGGAGTCAGGCGACGAGACCAAGCAGGTGCGCTGCATCTATGTCGCGATTGGTCAGAAGGGATCGACTATCGCGGGCATCAAAACCGCCCTCGACGAGCACGGCGCGATGGAATACACCACGATCGTCGCCGCACCTGCGTCCGACTCCGCTGGTTACAAATGGCTCGCGCCGTACACCGGTTCCGCCATCGGGCAGCACTGGATGTATGAAGGCAAGCACGTTCTGATCGTATTCGACGATCTCACTAAGCAGGCTGAGGCCTATCGCGCCATCTCGCTTCTCCTCCGTCGCCCGCCGGGTCGCGAAGCCTACCCAGGCGACGTGTTCTACCTGCACTCGCGCCTTCTCGAGCGCTGCGCCAAACTCTCGGATGAACTGGGCGCTGGTTCGATGACGGGCCTGCCAATCATCGAAACCAAGGCGAACGATGTGTCGGCGTACATCCCGACCAACGTCATCTCGATTACTGACGGCCAGGTGTTCCTCGAGTCAGACTTGTTCAACAAGGGCATCCGCCCGGCTATCAACGTGGGTATCTCGGTGTCCCGAGTTGGTGGTGCCGCGCAGACCAAGGGCATGAAGAAAGTCTCCGGTACATTGCGGCTCGAACTCGCTCAGTACCGCGAGCTTGAGTCGTTCGCCGCATTCGCCTCCGATCTCGATGCGGCGTCCCGATCCCAGCTCGAGCGCGGCCAGCGCCTCGTGGAGCTGTTGAAGCAGGATCAATTCGCTCCTGTCTCCGTTGAAGATCAGATCGTCACGATCTACCTCGCTGGACAGGGCGTGTACGACAGCGTGCCCGTTGGCGACATTCGCCGATTCGACTCGGAAATGCTCGAGGATCTGCACCGCAACGCCAAGAGCGCATTCGAGTCAATCGAGGGCGGCACGGCTCTATCCGATGAGGCATCGGAGACCCTTCTCGAGGCAGTCGAGAAGTTCAAGCAGGGGTTCATCGCGTCCGACGGTAGCCGTGTAGTCAACGAGCCTGAGGCTGAAGCACTCGAAGAAAGCGAAGTTGACCAGGAGCAGCTCAAGGTCAAGCGCAAGGTTCGCCGGTGAGTGTCGTTATCGGCGTAATTGAGAGCTACGAAGGGGCGTGACTGACCAATGGGAAGCTTGAGGGAACTGCGCTCGCGCATCAAGACCGTCAACTCGACTAAGAAGATCACCAAAGCGCAGGAGCTGATTGCGACTTCACGGATTGTGAAGGCTCAGGCTCGAGTTGAACAGCACACGCCCTATGCTGAGGAAATCACCAAGGTAATCGGTGAGCTCACCACGGCCTCTCGCTCATTGGATCACCCGCTCCTGAGTGAGCGGGAGGATCCAAAGCGCGCCGGTGTACTTGTGGTCACGAGCGATCGTGGAATGTGCGGCGCGTACAACTCCAACGTTCTCCGCGAGGCAGAAGAGCTGATTCAGCTTCTCCACAGTAAGAAGCGTGATGTAGTGCTCTATGTCTTGGGAAACAAGGGATTGATCTACTACACATTCCGGGGGCGCGACGTTGCGGGCTCCTGGACGGGCTTTTCGCAGCAGCCGAGCTATTCGGATGCGTCACCGGCGAGCAAGCATCTGGTCGATCTCTTCATGGCCGGGTCGGGCAACCATGTCGACGCACCAAACGGTGAAGGCACGGTCGAGGGTGTCGACGAGTTGCACATCGTATTCACCAAGTTCCAGTCGATGCTGAGCCAGAAGCCGCTAGTCCGCCGGATGGCGCCGATTGAAATCGACATCGAGGAAGAGGAACTCAAACTCGGTGAGGACATGCTCAGCAGCGCTCCGGATGCAGATGCGCCGCTAGCTGCGTGGAGCTTCGAGCCGGATGCAGACTCACTTCTTGCTGAGATCCTGCCGAAGTATGTCAGCACGCGCATTTATGCGGCCCTTCTCGAGGCTGCTGCGTCAGAGTCCGCAGCCCGCCGCACCGCGATGAAGTCGGCCACGGATAACGCGAACGAACTCGCGAACTCTTTGACCCGGCAAATGAACCAGGCCCGACAGGCCATGATTACCCAGGAAATCAGCGAAATCGTCGGCGGCGCGAACGCGTTGGCCTCGAGTGCAGGAAGTGACTGATCCAGATGACCGCCGCAGTAACTGAAACCTCACAGAATGGTTCGTCGACCAGTAATGGCCGCGTCGTTCGCGTCATCGGCCCCGTTGTCGACGTTGAATTCCCACGTGGATCGGTTCCCGAGCTCTTTAACGCGCTCCACGCCGAAATCACGCTGAAAGCAGTAGCGAAGACCCTGACCCTTGAGGTTGCGCAGCACCTCGGTGACAACCTTGTGCGCACCATCTCGATGCAACCCACCGACGGTCTCGTCCGTGGCACGCCAGTCGAGGACACGGGCAAACCCATTTCCGTTCCCGTCGGTGACGTCGTGAAGGGTCACGTCTTCAACGCACTTGGTGACTGCCTCGACGCGCCGGGTACGGGACGTGACGGGGAGCAGTGGGGCATCCACCGCAAGGCGCCCGCTTTCGACACTCTTGAAGGTAAGACCGAGATCCTAGAAACCGGTATCAAGGTCATCGACCTTCTGACGCCGTACGTGAAGGGTGGAAAGATCGGTCTGTTCGGTGGTGCCGGTGTCGGCAAAACCGTGCTCATCCAGGAGATGATCACCCGTATCGCGCGGGAGTTCTCGGGCACCTCTGTGTTCGCAGGGGTTGGGGAGCGCACCCGTGAGGGAACCGACCTTCACCTCGAGATGGAGGAAATGGGCGTTCTGCAGGACACCGCGCTTGTGTTCGGTCAGATGGACGAGCCGCCCGGAACGCGTATGCGTGTCGCGCTGTCCGCGCTGACGATGGCTGAGTACTTCCGTGATGTTCAGAAGCAGGACGTGCTCCTCTTCATCGACAACATCTTCCGCTTCACTCAGGCTGGCTCGGAGGTGTCCACACTTCTCGGACGTATGCCTTCCGCGGTGGGTTACCAGCCGACGCTCGCCGACGAGATGGGTGAGCTTCAGGAACGTATTACGTCGACTCGTGGGCGATCGATCACATCGATGCAGGCAATTTACGTGCCCGCTGACGACTACACCGACCCTGCACCTGCGACTACATTCGCGCACCTCGATGCGACGACCGAGCTTTCGCGACCAATCTCGCAGATGGGTATTTACCCAGCTGTGGATCCGCTGACCTCGACCTCTCGTATCCTCGAGCCGACGATCGTCGGAGCCGAGCACTTCCGTGTTGCGAACGAAGTCAAGCAGATCCTTCAGAAGTACAAGGAACTGCAGGACATCATCGCCATCCTCGGCATGGACGAACTCTCAGAAGAAGACAAGATCGTCGTCGGGCGTGCACGCCGCCTGCAGAAGTTCCTCGGCCAGAACTTCATCGTTGCTGAGAAGTTCACCGGCGAGCCCGGATCTGTTGTGCCTCTCTCTGACACCATCGAGGCGTTCGACCGCGTCTGCAAGGGCGAATTCGACCACCTTCCCGAGCAGGCGTTCAGCAGCTGCGGTGGCCTCGATGACGTCGAGAAGGCAGCGAACAAGCTAGCTGGGAAGTGATCTGCTGTGGCTGAGATGGCAGTTGAACTCGTTGCTGTCGAAGAGCGACTATGGTCCGGCACCGCCACAATGGTGGTCGCGCAGACAACTGAAGGTGAGATCGGCGTCATGCCTGGCCACGAGCCTGTGCTTGGTCAGCTCATCGAAGGCGGTGTCGTAGCGATCACGACGTCGGATGGCGAGCGTATGGTCGCGGCAGTTGATGGAGGGTTCATCTCTATCACCGCACGCTCAGTAACCGTCCTGGCTGAGTCAGCCGAGTGGGCAAAGGATATCGATGTCGATGCCGCTAGGCGGACACTCGATGAAGCAGGAGATGACGAGGAGGCTGCAGCACGTGCACGTGGCCGCCTCCGAGCTGTCGAGCGCCAGTAGCGTATAGATGGGCCGCTCGAGATAACCAAGTAAAACCGCGAGTGAGGATGTTCGTCTAGTGGACGGTGGAATGATTCTCCTGATCATTCTGCTTGTCCTGCTAGCCGCCTTCACCGCGGTTTTCCTTATCCGCATCGTTGAATTGCGAAGCGGAGGAACATCCGCGGTCGTCCGGGTCCTCCCTTCACCGAAGTCGGAGGGCTGGCGGCACGGAGTAATCCGTTACCGCGATGAGTCACTCGACTTCTACCGGCTTTCGCGGTTGATCCCTGGCCCTAGCGTGCGCCTGAACCGTCAGACGGCGGAGATCGAATCGCGGCGCCGACCGGACGGCGGAGAGTTGGACCTGATGGACTCCTCCGTAACGATTGTCGGGGTCCAGGCGGGCGGGACTCACTATGAGTTCGGTTTCGAGCGGGGAGCGCTTACTGCGTTTCTCGCCTGGATTGAATCCCGACCACCACGCCGCGCTCGGCGGCGCAGTCGCTGGAATTTATGATTCAGAGTCGCTTTTCTCCGTAGACTCAGTCGATCGGTCACCGGCCGGGCGCCAGAGCACGTCGCCGCTTGTGTTTGTGACGCGGCTGAGAATAAAGAGCAGGTCTGAGAGCCGATTCAGGTATTTCGCTGGTAGCGGCGCTACGGCTTCACCCTCCGACTCAATCAGCAACCATGAGGAACGCTCCGCTCGACGGGCAACGGTTCGCGCTACATGCAGGAGCGCTGATAACGGTGAGCCTCCCGGCAGAACGAACGACGTCAGCGGAGACAGCGACTCGTTGAAACGATCACACCATCCCTCAAGCCGGGTCACGTACTCCGCAGTTATCCGCAACGGCGGATACTTCGGATTCTCTGACTTCGGAGTCGAGAGATCTGCACCCAGATCGAAAAGATCGTTCTGAATGACCTCAAGGACCTCACGAATCTCCTGAGGCGGGTTGCCCAGTGCGATGGCGACTCCAATTGCGGCATTTGTTTCATCCGTATCCGCATATGCTGTTATGCGCGGCGCGGTTTTTGGAACGCGGCTGAAGTCACTTAGGCCGGTAGTTCCGTCATCCCCGGTTCGCGTATAGATTCGCGTTAGATGTACTCCCATATCTGCACCGTACCGGCGCAACAGCTGCCGGACCGATAAGCTAGGTGACCGTGAGTGATCGATTTCTCGTGACCGGCGGTGGCCGCCTCGCGGGCGAGGTAGTTGTTGGCGGCGCGAAGAACAGTGTTCTGAAGCTGATGGCGGCCGCGCTACTCGCTGAGGGCACCACGACAATTACCAATTGTCCTGACATCTTGGATGTTCCTCTCATGGCGGAGGTGCTCCGAGGGCTCGGTTGCGAAGTCACGATTGAGGGCGACGTAGTCAGGATCATGACTCCACCAGAGCCGAAGTATCAGGCTGACTTTCCTGCGGTACGTCAGTTCCGCGCCTCAGTGTGTGTGCTTGGTCCCCTCGTCGCTCGTTGCCACCGGGCGGTCGTCGCTCTGCCCGGCGGGGATGCGATCGGGTCACGGCCGCTCGATATGCACCAGGCTGGGCTGCGACTGTTGGGGGCAACAAGCACAATCGAGCATGGGTGTGTTGTCGCTGAGGCTCAAGAGTTGCGCGGCGCGGACATCCGACTCGCATTCCCGTCTGTCGGAGCGACAGAGAACATCCTCATGGCGGCGGTCCTCTCTAAGGGCCAGACGACACTGGACAACGCGGCACGCGAACCCGAAATCGTTGACCTCTGCATGATGCTGAACCAGATGGGAGCCCAGGTCTCGGGAGCGGGCACGAGCACGCTGACGATCAGGGGTGTCGACAGACTGAAGCCAGTGACTCACCGCGTCATCGGGGACCGGATTGTGGCGGCAACCTGGGGGGTAGCAGCCGCAATGACACGCGGAGACGTCACCGTCCGTGGTTCCGCGCCCAGTCACATGCAGCTGGTGCTGAACAAGTTGAGTGAGGCGGGGGCCGAGATCACCCACGGTCCGCGCTGGTTCCGTGTGGTCCAGCGGGACCGTCCCAAGGCCGTCAACTTCGCGACACTGCCGTATCCAGGCTTTCCGACCGACCTTCAGCCGATGGCTATCGGCCTGGCGGCAGTGGCTGACGGAACTTCCATGATCACGGAGAACGTGTTCGAAGCGCGCTTCAGGTTCGTCGAGGAGATGGTCCGGCTCGGAGCCGACGCACGTACGGACGGTCACCACGCAGTCATCCGTGGCGTCGAGCAGCTGTCTAGTGCGCCCGTCTGGTCTTCCGACATTCGTGCCGGTGCTGGCTTGGTCCTTGCGGGACTTGTTGCAGATGGGGAGACAGAGGTCCACGACGTCTATCACATAGACCGTGGCTATCCGCGGTTTATCGAGGACATGCAGCAGCTCGGGGGCGATGTCCGACGCGCGTCACCGTGATCGTGCTGCTCGCTCAACTGGCAGTTTGCGTTCGGTGCAATGGGTGTGTAACTTAGCTGTTCGTCGCCAGCGAGCGCCAGGGCCCGACGAGGGCCACGAGCTCGCGAAACTCCTTAAGTCGCAAGCAGGAATCCGGTTTGACCTCCTGCGTTAACCGAGTTAAGATTGGTGGCTGTGCCCTGAGGGGGTCTGGACTGTTTTGGTTTGGGTCTTGGGGTGTGTTGTTTGAGAACTCAACAGTGTTTTGGTTTTTGTTTGATGGTGCCGGGATTGATGACAGTCCTTTGGTGCTGTTGTTTGGATGCCTGATTCAGATCCCTAGTCGGGGTTGGGTGTCTGTTTTTTGTTTTTTTTTGCCAGTTTTTGGCTCTGTTTTTCTGATCGTGCTCTGGTGCCTTTTGGGGTGTTGGGGTGTGTTTGGTTTTTAACGGAGAGTTTGATCCTGGCTCAGGACGAACGCTGGCGGCGTGCTTAACACATGCAAGTCGAACGGTAAGGCCTTTCGGGGTACACGAGTGGCGAACGGGTGAGTAACACGTGGGTGATCTGTCTTGCACTCTGGGATAAGCCCGGGAAACTGGGTCTAATACCGGATAGGACCTGCTCCTGCATGGGGGTGGGTGGAAAGCGCTATGTAGCGGTGTGAGGTGGGCCCGCGGCCTATCAGCTTGTTGGTGGGGTAATGGCCTACCAAGGCGGTGACGGGTAGCCGGCCTGAGAGGGCGACCGGCCACACTGGGACTGAGACACGGCCCAGACTCCTACGGGAGGCAGCAGTGGGGAATATTGCACAATGGGCGCAAGCCTGATGCAGCGACGCCGCGTGGGGGATGACGGCCTTCGGGTTGTAAACCTCTTTCAGCGCCGACGAAGCGAGAGTGACGGTAGGCGCAGAAGAAGCACCGGCCAACTACGTGCCAGCAGCCGCGGTAATACGTAGGGTGCGAGCGTTGTCCGGAATTACTGGGCGTAAAGAGCTCGTAGGTGGTTTGTCGCGTTGTCTGTGAAAACCTACTGCTTAACAGTGGGCGTGCAGGCGATACGGGCAGGCTGGAGTACTGCAGGGGAGACTGGAATTCCTGGTGTAGCGGTGAAATGCGCAGATATCAGGAGGAACACCGGTGGCGAAGGCGGGTCTCTGGGCAGTAACTGACGCTGAGGAGCGAAAGCGTGGGGAGCGAACAGGATTAGATACCCTGGTAGTCCACGCCGTAAACGGTGGGTACTAGGTGTGGGTTCCTTCCACGGGATCCGTGCCGTAGCTAACGCATTAAGTACCCCGCCTGGGGAGTACGGCCGCAAGGCTAAAACTCAAAGGAATTGACGGGGGCCCGCACAAGCGGCGGAGCATGTGGATTAATTCGATGCAACGCGAAGAACCTTACCTGGGTTTGACATGCACTAGACGCGTCCAGAGATGGGCGTTCCCTTGTGGCTGGTGTGCAGGTGGTGCATGGCTGTCGTCAGCTCGTGTCGTGAGATGTTGGGTTAAGTCCCGCAACGAGCGCAACCCTTGTCTCATGTTGCCAGCACGTAATGGTGGGGACTCGTGAGAGACTGCCGGGGTCAACTCGGAGGAAGGTGGGGATGACGTCAAGTCATCATGCCCCTTATGTCCAGGGCTTCACACATGCTACAATGGCTGGTACAGAGGGCTGCGATGCCGTGAGGTGGAGCGAATCCCTTAAAGCCGGTCTCAGTTCGGATCGGGGTCTGCAACTCGGCCCCGTGAAGTCGGAGTCGCTAGTAATCGCAGATCAGCAACGCTGCGGTGAATACGTTCCCGGGCCTTGTACACACCGCCCGTCACGTCATGAAAGTCGGTAACACCCGAAGCCCATGGCCCAACCCCCTTTGTGGGGAGGGAGTGGTCGAAGGTGGGATCGGCGATTGGGACGAAGTCGTAACAAGGTAGCCGTACCGGAAGGTGCGGCTGGATCACCTCCTTTCTAAGGAGCTTTGCTCTTAGAGATAATTATGGCGGCCTGGCTGGCGTGACCGTTCGTGTCACGGGCTGTGGGCCGTGCCGGGTGGACATCATCAAACAATTTCTCCGCTGTGTGCGGGGTGCTGGAACACTGTTGGGGTTCTGAGGCAGCATGCCTGGTCTCTCCTGTTGGGGGGATCGTGGGGTGTGGTGTTTTCAGGGGCATGGCTGATGTGTCCTGGCTGGGTGCTGGGGGTGTTGGTTGTGTGTGTTGTTTGAGAGCTGGATAGTGGTGTGACGAGTGTTTATTGCTTGTGATTGATTTTTTGTGTTGTAAGTGTTTAAGGGCGCATGGTGGATGCCTTGGCATCAGGAGCCGATGAAGGACGTGGGAGGCCGCGATAGGCCTCGGGGAGCTGTCAGCCGAGCTGTGATCCGAGGGTGTCCGAATGGGGAAACCCAGCACGAGTGATGTCGTGTTACCTGCCGTTGAATGTATAGACGGTGTGGAGGGAACGCGGGGAAGTGAAACATCTCAGTACCTGCAGGAAGAGAAAACAATTGAGTGATTCCGTGAGTAGTGGCGAGCGAAAGCGGATGGTGGCTAAACCTTGTGCGTGTGATACCCGGCGGGGGTTGCGTATGAGGGGTTGTGGGGCAGTGTTGTTCTGTTACCGCCGTGACAGTCAGATCCAGTGTGTGTGTTAGCGGAAGCCGCTTGGGATGGTGTGCCGGAGAGGGTGAGAGTCCCGTACGCGAAAATGTATGCCTGGTCTGTGACGTTGTACCCGAGTAGCAGCGGGCCCGTGAAATCTGCTGTGAATCTGCCGGGACCACCCGGTAAGCCTGAATACTCCCTGATGACCGATAGTGGATAAGTACCGTGAGGGAATGGTGAAAAGTACCCCGGGAGGGGAGTGAAATAGTACCTGAAACCATGCGCTTACAATCCGTCAGAGCCTTCCCTTCGGGGTGGGGTGATGGCGTGCCTTTTGAAGAATGAGCCTGCGAGTTAGTGGCATGTCGCGAGGTTAACCCGTGAGGGGCAGCCGTAGCGAAAGCGAGTCTGAATAGGGCGTCGCAGTGGCATGTTCTAGGCCCGAAGCGGAGTGATCTACCCATGGCCAGGGTGAAGCGTCGGTAAGACGTCGTGGAGGCCCGAACCCACTTAGGTTGAAAACTGAGGGGATGAGTTGTGGGTAGGGGTGAAAGGCCAATCAAACTCCGTGATAGCTGGTTCTCCCCGAAATGCATTTAGGTGCAGCGTCACGTGTTTCTTGCCGGAGGTAGAGCTACTGGATGGCCGATGGGCCTCACCAGGTTACTGACGTCAGCCAAACTCCGAATGCCGGTAAGTGAGAGCGTGGCAGTGAGACTGCGGGCGATAAGGTTCGCTGGTCGAGAGGGAAACAGCCCAGATCGCCGGCTAAGGCCCCTAAGCGTGTGCTAAGTGGAAAAGGATGTGGGACCGCTCAGACAGCCAGGAGGTTGGCTTAGAAGCAGCCACCCTTGAAAGAGTGCGTAATAGCTCACTGGTCTAGTGGTCCTGCGCCGATAATGTAGCGGGGCTCAAGCACACCGCCGAAGCCGCGGCACTCCAGCATGTCATCCGCACACCCCTTTTTGGGGTGTGTGCAGTGGCTGGGGTGGGTAGGGGAGCGTCCTGCATCCAGGGAAGCAGCCGTGTGAACGAGTTGTGGAGGGTGTGGGAGTGAGAATGCAGGCATGAGTAGCGAAAGCAGAGTGAGAAACTCTGCCGCCGGATGACCAAGGGTTCCTGGGGCAGGTTAATCCGCCCAGGGTGAGTCGGGACCTAAGGCGAGGCCGACAGGCGTAGTCGATGGATAACGGGTTGATATTCCCGTACCCGTGTGGGCGCGTCCGTGGTGAATCGGTGATACTAACCACCCAGAAGCCCTCTGTCCCGCTTCGGCGGGTGTGAGGGTGGATGCGTGGGACCTGATCCGGTAGTAGCCAAGCGATGGGGTGACGCAGGAAGGTAGTGGGGCCAGTCAGTGGTAATACTGGTGTAAACCTGTAGCCCGGTGGATAGGTAAATCCGTCTGCCATTGAAGGGTGAGAGGTGATGCGACCCCGTTGAGGGGGATTCCATGATCCTATGCTGCCGAGAAAAGCCTCTAGCGAGTTCCCGCATGGCCCGTACCCCAAACCGACACAGGTGGTCAGGTAGAGAATACTAAGGCGCTCGAGTTAACTGTGGTTAAGGAACTCGGCAAAATGCCCCCGTAACTTCGGGAGAAGGGGGACCACGCCCGGTGAGCCACCATTGCGTGGGGAGCTGGGGGTGGTCGCAGAGACCAGAGAGAAGCGACTGTTTACTAAAAACACAGGTCCGTGCGAAGCCGCAAGGCGAGGTATACGGACTGACGCCTGCCCGGTGCTGGAAGGTTAAGAGGACCGGTTAGCCCGTAAGGGCGAAGCTGAGAATTTAAGCCCCAGTAAACGGCGGTGGTAACTATAACCATCCTAAGGTAGCGAAATTCCTTGTCGGGTAAGTTCCGACCTGCACGAATGGCGTAACGACTTCTCTGCTGTCTCAACCACAGGCTCGGTGAAATTGCATTACGAGTAAAGATGCTCGTTACGCGCGGCAGGACGAAAAGACCCCGGGACCTTTACTGCAGCTTGGTATTGGTGTCTGGTTCGGTTTGTGTAGGATAGGTGGGAGACTGTGAAACCCTCACGCCAGTGGGGGCGGAGTCGTTGTTGAAATACCACTCTGACCGGATTGGGCATCTAACCTCGGACCCTGAACGGGTTCAGGGACAGTGCCTGGTGGGTAGTTTAACTGGGGCGGTTGCCTCCTAAAAAGTAACGGAGGCGCCCAAAGGTTCCCTCAGCCTGGTTGGCAATCAGGTGTTGAGTGCAAGTGCACAAGGGAGCTTGACTGTGAGACGTACATGTCGAGCAGGGACGAAAGTCGGGACTAGTGATCCGGCACCCCCGAGTGGAAGGGGTGTCGCTCAACGGATAAAAGGTACCCCGGGGATAACAGGCTGATCTTCCCCAAGAGTCCATATCGACGGGATGGTTTGGCACCTCGATGTCGGCTCGTCGCATCCTGGGGCTGGAGTAGGTCCCAAGGGTTGGGCTGTTCGCCCATTAAAGCGGCACGCGAGCTGGGTTTAGAACGTCGTGAGACAGTTCGGTCTCTATCCGCCGCGCGCGTTAAGAAACTTGAGGAAACCTGTCCCTAGTACGAGAGGACCGGGACGGACGGACCTCTGGTATGCCAGTTGTCCCACCAGGGGCACGGCTGGTTAGCCACGTCCGGAAGGGATAACCGCTGAAAGCATCTAAGCGGGAAGCCCGTTCCAAGATGAGGTTTCTCACCAACACGATTGGGTAAGGCCCCCCGACCAGACCATGGGGTTGATAGGCCAGAACTGGAAGCACGGCAACGTGTGCAGGTGACTGGTACTAACCGGCCGAGGACTTACACACAAACCCAACACAACACAAACACGCGCACACCACTACCCAGCATCTGAAACAACACACCACCCCAGCCACAACAACAACAAAAGACTTGTCACGGCGGCCATAGCGGAGCGGGAAACGCCCGGACCCATCCCGAACCCGGAAGCTAAGCCCTCCAGCGCCGATGGTACTGCACACGCGAGAGTGCGGGAGAGTAGGACACCGCCGGACATTATCCCGAAAAGACGGGGCGAGTAATCTCGCCCCGTCTTTTCAATTTGTGCTCACCCGCGGTGAGCCAGCCATCAGACTGTTCGGACTATTCACAGTCGTGGTGTCATCGTTCGCAGTGGACTTCTTTGCGTACCCGCTCAGATCGGTCAACGGCGCACCTGATAACGCAGGTGAAGCACCCGGTTGCCCTGAATCACCACGTCAGGATCCTCCAACAGGTGCTGCGCGTGGACCGACCCGAAGTAGCGCTTGCCGGACCCGAACACGACGGGCACGACGTCCATTCGCACCTCGTCGATCAGGCCTGCGGCAAGCACCTGGCCACCGACGTCGCCAGCAGCGATCTCGACTATGCGGTCACCACCCGCAAGCTCCTGCGCCTTGGCCACGGCCGCGTCGACGCCGTCGACGAAGTGGAACGGCGCCTCGGGGTCCCAGCCCTCGGGCTTCGGTCGGTGCGTCACGACGACCACGTGGTCGACCCCGCCCGGAGGCTTCCCCTCCCAGCCGTCCGTCATGTCGAAGACGTGGCGGCCGACGACAGTCGCCCCGATCTGGTCCCAGTACGGCCGGGTGTAGTCGTAGGACGTTTGCGACACCTTCAACGCGCCGCTCTCGTCCAATGGCACGTCACCGCTGAGCAACCAGTCGAACAGGGGTCCGGGCTGGTCGTTTTCGTCCGCGATGAAGCCGTCTACAGACACCGTGCTGTACATGACTACTTTGCCCATGGGCGCTCCTCTGCTTGGGATGTCCCGTACCGGGTCGGCATGAGCCTGGTGAAGGCGCGGAACTCGTGACCGAAATGGGCCTGGTCGAAGTAGCCTGCGCGACCGGCGAGGTCGCCCCAGTCGATCGGTTCGGCGGGGTTGATCGCGAGCACGGTGGCGGCGATGCGGTAGGTGCGGCTTTCTGAAGAGCCACTATTCGGCCTAACTCGATGGTGCGGTTGCTTTGCTTTTGAGGAATGCCTGGGGAACCACTAATTCAGTTTCACGGTTTCTGCCGCGCAGTGTGACCCGGTCATAAGATGCCCACTTTTTCGCTTCGGACTTCTTCGCGGCATCAATTGTTTCGCGTGACGCTACGGTGCAGCCGGGGACCTTCTTCGAAAGGTCGGATAGTCGCGCCGCCTCATTAACAGGATCACCTATAACGGTGTATTCGAAACGTTCGTGGGCCCCCACATTTCCCGCAACAGCACGCCCATAAGCAATTCCGATTCCCGCCTCGCAATCAGGGACCTCACGCTTCAGTCGGTTCATAATCTGACGTGCAGCTGCGAGGGCTGAACCGGCCGGATCGTCAAGTTCAGTAGGGGCCCCGAATATTGCGAGGGCTGCGTCGCCTTCGAACTTGTTGATGAACCCACCATGGGAGTCGACCTCCTCGACGATCACAGCGAAGAATCTGTTCAAAAGAGCGACAACTTCTTTCGGTGGATTGTTTGCGGCGAGCGTCGTAGAACCGATGACATCAATAAAGAAAACAGCCACGCTACGTTCTTCGCCGCCCAGTTCAGCGCGATCGGTAAGTGCCTTTTCCGCCACAGCGCGCCCCACGTGGCGCCCGAAGATGTCCCGCATGCGTTCGCGTTCCCGGAGCCCGTCGGCCATACGGTTGAATCCGACCTGGAGGTCTCCCAGTTCGGTTCCGTCGAAAACGACAACCTTCGCGTCTAGGTCACCCTCTTCTACGCGGTGCATGGCTGCCCGCACGAGCCGGATCGGTGCGACCGTACGTAGTGCTGTCAGGATTTCCATGAGCAGCCCAAAGCAGAGCACAATCGCTCCGAGCGCCAGGATCGCAATGATGAGTTGCGTGATGGCGACATCGTCCCGAATTGCTGCTGCGATCGCAATGATCATCAGCCCTGCTACGGGGACTCCGGTCCCGAGGCACCAGCCCGCCAGCGAGCGCCCGACCGTTCCGACTCTACGGCGGGGTCTGTCACCGGCGGCGAGTGCTTCCGCTGCGATAGGCCGCAGCGCGAATTCGCTGAGAAGGTAAGAAATCGCGCACACCACGATTCCAGCGGCAGCGACGGTGAACGCGATCTTGGCAATGGCGTCCGGTTCGATCACTCCGTAGAGAATGGTGAACAACACGGTCGCGAATCCCCACAACACGAATTGAATCACCGTAAGTCGCCACGGTGTTGCGAGGGCGGTGCGTTGTTGTTTCGGGGTCGGTGCCTGACCTTCGCGTGACCAGCGCAGGTCCTTGAGTGCGCGTTTGGTGCCCCACAGAATGCCGATCAGCAGCGCTAGTCCGACGTAGGTGGGGACAACGACGAAGTTGGGGATGAGGAACTGACTGTCGCCGAGGACGTCAGGTCCCGGTACGACGAAGGCAACCAGCGCTAAGAGGATCGTAATGCCGATGACGTTTGCGCTCACGATAAATACCGTGAGCAGCACCTGGATCCGGACGCGCCGCTTGAACCTGCCCTCGCGCTCGCCGCCGAGTATCCACGAGCCCATAGGGGAGTCCAACGAGGGTAGTAGGCGCATAGTCTGAGACTAGGCGAGTGGCCGCGATGATTTGCGGCATTGCCGAGTGGTGGATACGCGTTGGCGTTCGGCGAGGCCGTTATGCCGAGCATGTCGTGCGCCCGTATGGTGAACGGGTGCGTTTAGTGATCGCTCATTGCCAAGTTGACTACGTAGGCCGATTGACGGCGCATCTGCCGATGGCGAAGCGCCTGCTCATGGTGAAGTCGGACGGCTCAGTCCTCGTGCATTCGGATGGCGGTTCGTATAAGCCACTGAACTGGATGTCACCTCCTTGCTGGCTGGCAGAAGAGCCGGACAAGTGGGTGGTGCGCAATAAAGCTGGGGAAGAGTTAATCATCTCGATTACCGAAGTCCTGCACGATTCTAGCCACGAACTGGGCGTAGACCCCGGTTTGGTGAAGGACGGTGTCGAAGCGCACCTGCAGAAGCTGTTGGCCGAACATGTGACGACTCTGGGTGACGGCTGGACTTTGGTGCGCCGCGAGTTCCCGACAGCGATCGGTCCCGTGGACCTAATGTGCCGGGATGCTTCCGGCGCGTCTGTGGCCGTTGAAATCAAACGCCGCGGCGAAATCGACGGTGTCGAGCAGCTCACCCGGTACATCGAACTACTCAACCGAGACCCGCTCCTTGCTCCTGTTCGTGGGGTGTACGCGGCTCAGCAGATCAAGCCGCAAGCACGCACCCTCGCTGAGGATCGCGGTATCCGGTGCGTTGTGCTCGACTACGACGCTCTGCGCGGCGCCGAGTCAGCTGACTTACGGCTCTTCTAGAGGAAGCGGTGCGCGCTAGCGCCGTAGATATTCGGATTTCTCGCCCAGATTTATGCCGGTACCGGTGACGTTGTCCCTACGCTAGGGGTGCGGGTGTGCTCAAGCGAAGACTGGGGAGTGATCGTGGTCGCAACAGAATCTGCAGAAGCGCTCGACGAGTTATGCGTGAACACCATCCGGACATTGTCCATTGACGCAGTTCAGGCCGCCAATTCTGGACACCCAGGTACACCGATGGCGATGGCGCCAGTGGCGTACACCCTGTGGCAGCAATTCCTGAGGTACGACCCTGCCGCGCCGATTTGGCCGGACCGGGACCGATTCGTGCTGTCCGTCGGTCACGCATCGGCTCTGCTCTACTCGATGCTTCATTTGTCTGGTGTTCGCTCCGTCAACCCCGACTATGAGACTCTCGGCGAGCCGGCGGTCAGCATCGATGATCTTCGCAACTTCAGGCAGCTGGATTCCAAATGCCCGGGACACCCCGAATACCGCTGGACGGCAGGTGTCGAAGCGACCACCGGCCCACTCGGAACGGGACTTGCCACCAGTGTCGGCATGGCTATCGCGGCCAGATGGCTCGCAGCGTATTTCAATCGGCCCGGATTTGAGCTATTCACCTACAACACCTACGCCCTGTGCGGTGATGGTGACCTGATGGAAGGGGTCGCCGCGGAGGCAGCATCGCTTGCGGGACACCTTGAATTATCGAACCTGTGCTGGATCTACGACAGCAACGAGATCAGTATCGAAGGCAGCACGGAACTTGCGTTCACCGAAGATGTGGCCACCCGCTTCATCGGTCACCGCTGGCGTGTGTTGCGTGTGCGCGATGCCAATGACGCGAAAACCCTGGCTGCGGCGGTGAGTGATTTCCAGGGTGAGACCGAACGGCCCACTCTGATCATTGTTGACAGCCAGATCGGATACGGAGCGCCAACGAAACAGGGAACGGCATCGGCGCACGGTGAACCGTTGGGGGAGTCCGAGGCTGCGGCGGCAAAGCGCTTCTATGGCTGGCCGGAAGATGAGCAATTCCTTGTCCCCGACGGTGTGTATGAGCATTTCGCCGACGGCATCGGTGCCCGTGGACAGCAATTGCGGAACGAGTGGGAGATTCTCTTTGACCGGTACCGCACTGAGTACCCGGAACTTGCTGGCCATCTGGACGCGATGCTGCGCAGGCAACTGCCCGACGGCTGGGACGCGGAGATACCCGAGTACGCAGCCGACGTGAAGGGCATTGCCACACGCAGTTCCTCGGGCGAGGTGCTCAATGCGGTAGCGACAAAGTTGCCATGGCTGCTGGGTGGCTCCGCCGACCTGGCACCGTCGACGAAGACCCGCCTTACGTTCGACGGCGCCGGCGATTTCAGTTCCGGCGACCTCGGGGGCCGGAATCTCCATTTTGGGGTGCGGGAGTTCGCGTCGGCGGCGGTGGCGAACGGGCTTGCGCTCGCGAAAATCCGCGCGTATTGGTCGACGTTCCTCATTTTTTCTGATTTTGCACGGGGTGCGATACGGCTATCCGCGCTGATGGAACTGCCCGTCATCCACATCTTTACGCATGACTCGATCGGGGTAGGTGAAGACGGCCCGACCCATCAGCCTGTGGAGCACCTTGCCTCGCTGCGTGCGATCCCCGGGCTCGATGTGTTCCGGCCGTGCGACGCCAATGAGGTGGCTGAAACATGGCGCACGGTGATGCCGCTGCAGCATGAGCCGGCTGCCATTGTGCTCACCAGGCAGAACCTCCCCACCCTGGACCGTCAGCGATACGGGGCTGCCGCTGGCGTCGCGCGCGGCGCCTACATACTCGCGGACCCTCCAGGTGGCGAAGCCCCTGACGTCATTGTCATCGCGACGGGCAGCGAAGTGCATATCGCTGTCGCTGCGTACGAGCAGCTCACAACCGAAGGAGCGCGAGTCCGAGTGGTGAGCATGCCTTGCCAGGAACTTTTCGATCGGCAGCCCGCTGAATACCGGCGAATGGTCCTTCCGCCTCATATCACCGCGCGTGTCGCGATTGAGAAGGCATCGACGTTCGGCTGGGACCGCTACACAGGATTTGAGGGAACGATAGTCGGCATGCATACCTTCGGGGCCTCTGCTCCCTTGAAGGAGCTGCAGACGAGGTTCGGCTTCACCCCCGATAACCTCACAGAAAGGATTCGCGGATACCTCGAGCCGACGGTGTGACCGTCCCTCCCGCTACCATCGTTGTCGTGCCACGCCGGAACCAATCACGTCGGCGGGAGCGCGGCGGATCGTCTGCGCGCCCGCCATTGTCGTATACCGGTGTCTTCAGCACCAGGATCGAACGCGGCGATGGCTTTGATCCCGGAGCTGAATACTCAGTTCGTGACGTGCCTGGAGCGGCAGCGACAAAAATCTACCGCTGCCCGGGGTGTGACCAGACAATTCCTGCGGGCCTGCCGCACGTCGTCGCCTGGCGCACTATGCCTGGCGGCGAGGAGGACCGTCGGCACTGGCATAAGGGGTGCTGGAACGCCAGACGGACCCGGACCGTCACTCGTCGATGGTCCTAGGGTCCGTCTGCCGTGCGGGGCGCAGTCCTGTCAGGAGTGCTGCGACTCCGAGCTAGACCGCGGGGCCTGCTCGGGGTTCTTTCGCCCGTTGTTCTGCAGAGAAGCGATCTCACGCTTGTTCGCGGAGGTCGTACGCGCCGAATCATCCAGCAGGTCGCGCTCCTCATCAGTCTGGTTCAGAAGACTGGGGAAGCTATCGAACTGCTCGCGCACCTTGATGATTTGCGACAGCAGGTGGTCACGCGCGGCGCCGAGATCCTCTGCGAGCTTCGATGCGTAGGAAATCCGGTCGTTCGCCTGCTGGCTGGCGGTACGGACCCGATTATCTGCATCGGCCTGTGCTTCCTTGACAATTCGTTCAGCGTCCTTGCGTGCCCGGTCGCGAAGTTCCTCGATCTCGCGCAGCGCGTTCGTCCGCTTTTCCGCCATCGTCGTGTTGAAGTCGTCCTGTTCCTGACGCTGCTGAGCGGCTGTCTCCGCCTCGATCTGGCGACGTTTGGCTTCCGCACCCTCAACGATGCGTTCTGCCTCCGTCCGCGCCCGCGCGAGTGTTTCCTTCTGCTCAGCCTCTAGGCGCGCACGGCGCTGGGTCCACTCCTCGTACTCGCGGTTCTGGCGAGTCTCGAGTTCGTTGGCGTTCTGCTCGGCCACCGAGACAATTTCGGCCGCTTCCGCCTGTGCATCAGCGCGTGTCTCGGCGGCTTCATCAGCTGCGAGCCGCAGCATTCTGGCGATACGGTCGCTGACGTCGGCGGCGGACGTTGGCGTGGTGACAAGCTGGTCCACCTCCTCGCGTAGCGCCTGTATGTCAGCGCGTGCCTCATCGAGTTGGTCGGCTAGGTCGTTTGCCTGCGCGGCGATCGCGTCGCGGTCAGCTGCAGTGACGCGGATTTCCGCGTCAAGCCTGCTGAGCTGCTCGTGAACTTCGGCGCGGTCGTAACCGCGCATTGCGATGCTGAACATCGTGCTTTGTGGTGTCACGTCGGTCAATCGCGCCATCTGAATCAGCCTTATCGTGCGGGTGAGCTGGGTGTTGAGCTGGGGCGGTCCGATGACCACTCGGCTCTGATGGGACCAGTGTGCACTTAGTCACCATGATTAATGGTTCGGCGCGCCGTGCGCGGGTTCGACTAGTTCGACCAGAACTCCGCCAGCGTCCTTGGGATGCAGGAAATTGATACGTGAGTCAGCTGTACCGCGGCGCGGCTCGTCGTAAAGCAGCCGGATGCCCTTCGCCCGGAAATGTTCGGCAGCGGCATCCAGGTCGGTGACGCGGTAGGCGAGCTGCTGCATACCTGGGCCGTTGCGATCGAGGAAGCGTCTGATGGTGGATTCGTCGGTTAGCGGGGAGAGAAGCTGAAGGGCTGTCGAGGTGGCTGCGCCTTGCGCCGAGTTCGCTGGCACGAGCATCGCTTCCTCAACGCCCTGGGATTCATTGGTTTCCCGGTGTGAAACAACCAGGCCGAACGAAGCCCCGTACCAGTCGATGGCTGCATCGAGGTCGGCAACAGCGATGCCGACGTGGTCGATCTGCGTGATGAGCTCAGAGATTTCAGCGGTGGACATAGAAGCAAAGGTATCGCCCGGCGGTGCACGGGCGCACGGCAGGAGGACGCTCGGGCGGTCAGAGCGGCTAGTAGCCTGGTCGTGATGCGCTCAGTGTGCAGGATCTGGGTGCCGGAAGTCCCGTCCTTATGGAGGTTCACATGACGTCGTCGGTCATCGTATCGGGTGCGCGTACACCAATTGGCCGTCTGCTTGGTTCGCTCAAGGGGCTCTCTGCAGCGGAACTCGGCGGTGTCGCGATCAAAGGCGCGCTGGAAAAGTCGGGTGTGACACCGGAGTCCGTGCAGTACGTGATTCTCGGTCACGTACTGCAGGCAGGTGCGGGACAGCTTCCGGCACGGCAGGCAGCTGCGGCGGCAGGAATCCCGATGACAATCCCCTCCGTCAACGTGAACAAGGTGTGCCTGTCAGGTCTCAACGCCATCGCGGTCGCCGACCAGATGATCCGCGCTGGCGAGGCTGACATCATCGTCGCGGGTGGCATGGAGTCGATGAGCAATGCGCCCCACCTGCTTCTGAACAGCAGGGAGGGCACCAAATACGGGGATTCCGCACTCATCGACCACATGGCCTTCGACGGACTGCGCGACGTATTTACCAAGGAAGCAATGGGTGCGCTGACCGAGAAGCGCAACGACAGCGACGCGGTCAGTCGCGAGGAGCAGGACGAGTTTGCCGCGACTTCGCATCAGCGTGCGGCGCGGGCGTGGAAAGACGGCCTGTACGACAATGAGGTCGTGCCCGTTCCGGTCCCGCAGCGCAAGGGCGACCCTGTCGAGTTCCGGGCTGATGAGGGCGTGCGTGGCGACACGACTGCGGAATCACTCGGAAGGCTGCGCCCCGCGTTCCGCAAGGACGGCACAGTGACCGCGGGGAACGCCTCGCAAATCTCTGACGGCGCTGCTGCGGTGGTGGCCATGAGCCGGGCGAAGGCCGAGTCGCTGGGACTTGAGTGGCTCGCGGAGATCGGCCCGCACGGGATGTCTGCTGGGCCTGACTCCACGCTGCAGTCGCAGCCTTCGATGTCGATCCGGAACGCCTGTGAGAAGGCGGGTCTTACCGCATCAGAGCTGGATCTGATCGAGATCAACGAAGCCTTCGCGGCGGTCGGAATCGTCTCTGGGCGCGAACTGGGTGTCACATCCGAACGGATCAACGTCAACGGCGGTGCGATTTCGCTGGGCCATCCGCTGGGCATGTCGGGTACGAGGATTGTCCTGCACCTAGCGCTCGAACTGCAGCGCCGAGGTGGGGGTGTGGGTGCCGCCGGTCTCTGCGGCGGCGGCGGCCAGGGCGACGCGCTCATCGTCCGCGTCCCCAAGCGTTAATACGACGGCATGTAGTACTTGTCCGCGGTGATGAGGCAGAATGTCAGTCATGCGTGAATTCTTCAACCTCAGCACCTCCGCCAAGCGTTTCCGATTCATCGCCGTTACTGAGGCGCTGACCTGGGTAGGCTTGCTTGTCGGCATGTTCTTCAAGCACGTCAGCCAGACGACCGAGATCGGCGTCAAGATCTTCGGCCCGATTCACGGGCTTGCGTTCGCGCTCTTCGTAGTGATCGCGCTGGCGACCGCACGCGAGCTGCGTTGGTCATGGCAAGTGACTGGGCTGGCTCTGCTCTCGAGCATTCCGCCCGTAGGGACTGTCGTTTTCGAATGGTGGGCGGTCCGTAAGGGGCATCTCGCGGAACTGTCTGAGCGCTACCTGGGGTCGAAAACCCAGACGGAGAGTGTGCCCGTTCCGTAGCGCGGCCCCGAGAGCTAAGGAGGACGGTTCATGCTGCTCGCATTTAGTGTCAGCCCCGCGGCGGGGGACGACTCCGGCAGTGTGAGTGCGGCAGTGGCTGCGGCTATCCGCGTCGTACGTGAAAGCGGCCTGCCGCATGAGACCACCGCCATGTTCACCACGATCGAAGGAGAATGGGACGAGGTAATGGCGGTGGTGAAGCGTGCTTGCGATGCCGTCGGCCAGTATTCGTCCCGCACTAGCCTGGTGCTCAAAGCCGATATCCGCCCGGGCTTTACTGGTCAACTGCAGGCAAAAGTTGAGCGCGTGGAGTCCCTCCTCTCAGATTCGCCTGACCAGTAGCGGACCGCCTTCGTGACGTAACAGTCACGGAGCCGCTTCGTGGCTGAGCGCGATTTCATGCCACACTGGTTGCGTGACTCGACCTGGACCTCAGTCGGCGTCGGCCGCGAGCCGCGCTGGATCCTTCCCAAGTTCACTCGCCGGGGCCGTAGATCTTGCCGCCCTGAAGGAGCGCGCTGCTCAGAAGGCTTCGCCGACACAGCAGAATTCCGCCCGCCCGGCGCCCGGTGACGGCCCCTCGCTGATTACCGACGTCACCGAGCAGACGTTCGAATCCGAAGTGATCGAGCGCTCAAACCGGGTACTCGTCGTCGTCGACTTGTGGGCCACGTGGGCTGAACCGTGCAAAGAGCTTTCACCAATCCTGGAGCAGCTCGCGAGCGAGGCCAACGGCAAGTGGGTGCTCGCGCGGATTGACGTTGATGCGAACCCGCGCATAGCTCAGGCATTCGGTGTGCAGTCGGTACCGACCGTGGTTGCGATCGCTGGCGGGCAGCCGGTGCACGCGTTCGCAGGAATGCAGTCGGAGCCGCAGATCAGGCAGTGGCTCGGTGAGTTGCTGAAGGCAGTCGAAGGCAAGCTGCCAGGGGAGGCGCGGCAAGACGCCGATGCTGTCGCTGAGCCTCCGCGTGACCCGCGGATCGAAGCCGCGGAAGATGCGCTTCAGAATGGTGACTTCGCGGCAGCTGAAGCTGCCTACGCGCAGATCCTGAATGATGAGCCGCGAAACACCGAGGCCAAGGCCGGCGCGAACCATGCACGTTTCCTCGCAAGGGTGCAGAATCTTTCGCCCGAGGCCGCCAAGATCGCGGATACGAATCCGGACGACATCGACGCTCAGCTCGACGCTGCCGATTTTGAGGTAGTCAACCGCGAGCCAGAAGCGGCATTTGGACGGCTGATCGGCCTCATCAGGTCCACAGCTGGTGATGACCGGTCACGCGTGCGGGAACGTCTGATCTCGCTGCTTGATCTGTTCGATCCCGCTGATCCGCTGGTTCTCGCTGCGCGGCGAGACCTCGCTGCCGCCCTCTACTGACTCGAGCACGAGTCCGGTCCATCCATGATGCCGCTGCGGAAGGCTTCCACACGGGCGAACCCACTGGCCGTCGCTGAGCCCTCCACATCGCTGGCGATGAGGTCGTGTGTCAGCAGTTCACTGAGCGCTTCGTCGAGATCGCCGGGGGAGAGATAGATCCGCCCCACGGAAGCGTGGGCGGCCTGCCCAGCCCAGGCCCCAGTCATACATGCGGCTGCGAGCGCGGCGCTCGGGCCCTGGATTGGCAGGCCACGCTCGTGCAGGCTGGCGACCGCCAGCCGGGAGGCAACGATGCTGAACGCAGTGAAATCGCCGCGGATAGCGGTGGGGAACGGGCCAGGCGCCAACGCCGGCTGGCCCCGTGCGCTGAGGGCGTCCAGATCGATTTCGACACTACGGTGTGCAGGGCAGTAGTTGACGGGATAGGTCCCTTCGGAGCATCCGCGAGTCTCCTGATCAAACGTGAGCGCGGGCGGCGCGTCAGCGGGGAAAAGTTCGAGAAACGAATCAGCGACGAGCCGGACAGTGCCCTCTGTTACCGGCAGATCTCCCGTGTCGTGTGGGCCAGCGAATTCGTGCGGCAGCATTGTCCGCCGCTGCTCGAGTTCATCCGCACCGATGAGATTGCACCGCTCAGCCCCCTCGGTGAAACCGAGCTGAAGTGCGGTAACCCGATCGAAACCGGACCCGTGCCCAGTATCCGGTGCGGTGAGGTCGTGGTCCCGGATCGCGACCATCGCTGCGAGCACCGTGCTCAGCCCCTCTCCAGTGTTGAGCGTGAACCAGCGGGAGGTCCCGTCCGTCACATGGCGAAGGTAAACCCCTGCATAGCAATCAGCTTGCTGTTCCCATACGAGCAGCGGGTAGCCGCGTAGTTCCCGGTTGTCGTCGAGAAAGCCCGTCTGTGCCGAAATCGCGTGGCCGAACTCATGAGCCATGATGGTGGCGACCCCGAGCTGACCGAAATGCTGCTCAACATAAGGCAGCAGGACCCCGCGGTCCCAGCCGATTGAATTGTCGATTGGACAGTACGCGGCATTCTCGAGGCCAGAGGTGGTGATTTCGCAGAAGATCCCACTGTCTGGCATCGCAGCGGCAGCGTCCCACGACAGGAAGAGCGTCAACGGTGTGAAGGGACGCGGGGAGACCGATCTGAATTCTCCGGTCCAGAATTCGTTCAGGTCACTCAGTGCGCTCATCGCGATCAGGTCAGTGTCAGTCTGTGCGCCACCGAAAGCTCTGACGGAGGGTGGCGGAGCTCCATCCCGAAGCCCGTTCGGTCCGTCGGTGCTGCCGCCCGCGCCGACATCAGCTCGCTGGGAGCATGCTGCGACTAGTGCGAGCACAACGACGAGGAACGCGAGTGTCCCCGACGCATGTTTTCGGTGGGTTCTCACAGCGGCCTGAACCACATGGCAGTCAGTGGCGGCAGCGACAGCACAACGGAGGCTTGCCGCCCATTCCAGGGCTCAGGTTCTGCCGTGACGTAACCGGGGTTCACGTGTCCTGAGCCCCCGAACTGTTCAGCGTCGGTGTTCAGGATTTCTCGCCACCTTCCGGCAGCAGGGAGCCCAACACGGTAGCCGCTTCTCATCTGCGGGGAGAAATTGACGATGCAGGCGATGACACGGCCGCCCGAGGCGTGCCGGAGATAGGACACCACACTGTTGCTGTTGTCGCTCGAGTCGATCCAGGAGAATCCGTCAGCCGTTCCGTCACGTTCCCACAGTGCGGGGTGAGTCCGGTACAGCCGGTTGAGTTCGCGGACGAGTTCGGCGATGCCAGTGTGCGGGCCAACGGCGGTGCGGTCATCACGGCTTTCGAACCAGTCAAGCCCGCGCGCTTCGCTCCATTCCGCCGACTGACCGAACTCCTGTCCCATGAAAAGAAGCTTCTTACCCGGATGCGCCCACATGTGACCGAGGAGCGCGCGCACGCCCGCCGCTTTAGCCGTGTCCTTTCCGGGCATACGTGACCACAACGTTCCCTTGCCGTGAACGACCTCGTCGTGGCTGAGCGGCAGAACGTAGTTCTCCGACCAGGCGTACATCAGCGCGGAAGTGACGTCGCTGTGGTGCGGCGGCCGGTCGGCGTATGGCCTTGCGACGAAGTGCAGAATGTCATTCATCCAGCGCATATTCCATTTGAACGTGAAACCTAGCCCGCCCAGCGCCACCTGCCGCGTCACCTTGGGCCAGGTAGTCGAGTCCTCGGCGATCATGATCGCACCCGGCGCATGCTGCTCGACCGCACAGTTAAGTTGCTGCAGGAAACTGACCGCCTCGAGGTTTTCGCGGCCACCAATTTCGTTGGGTTCCCAAGCGCCGGGAGGCCGCGAGTAGTCGAGATACAGCATTGAGGCAACAGCGTCGACACGAAGGCCATCCACGTGGAACTCGGTCAGCCAGTACAGCGCGTTGGCGATCAGGAAACTGCGAACCTCGGGTTTGCCCCAGTCGAAGATGTAGGTGCCCCATTCCGGGTGCTCACCGCGCAGCGGATTGGCGTGCTCGTAGAGGGCGGTTGAGTCGAAACGAGCCAGCGCCCAGTCATCGCGCGGGAAGTGCGCGGGAACCCAGTCAAAGATGACGCCGATTCCGGCACGGTGGAGCTGGTCGATCAGGAATCTCAGGTCGTCGGGAGTGCCATGACGCGCGGTGGGAGCGTAGTAGGAACTCACCTGGTATCCCCAGGACCCGCCGAAGGGGTGTTCGGTCAACGGCAGAAACTCAACGTGGGTGAAACCCGCATCGCTGACATAAGGAATCAGCTCCGCGGCAATCTCGCGGTAGGTGAGGCAACTGCCGTCACTGTGTTTGCGCCAGGACCCAGCGTGCAGTTCGTACACGCTGAGTGGCCGTTGCGGTGCGGTTGACTGTCCCGCCTGTTCTTTGCGTGCCCGCATCCAGATCGAGTCGGCCCAGAGATAGCGGGAGGCGGTGATGCGTGACGCGTTGGCCGGCGGGATCTCCGTGGCGAACGCCATCGGGTCGGCTTTTTCGATGACGCGGCCGTCGGGAGTGTGGACGCGGAACTTGTACAGTTGCCCGATCTCTGCTCCTGGAACGAGGACTTCCCAGACCCCGGCGTCAAGCAGCCGCATCGGGAATGTGCGGCCGGACCAGCGGTCGAAATCACCGGTGACCGTGACGCCTTCCGCGTGCGGTGCCCACACTGAAAATCGCACTCCGGCGGGAGATCCGGAATCCGTACCGTCCACAGGCTGCGCGCCCAATAGGCGCCACAGCTGATAGTGGATCCCTTCAGCGAACGCTGCGAGGTCCGCGTGATTGAGGGTGGGCGCACGGCGGTAGCCGTCGCGGCCGCGGTGGCGTTCGCGCGCATACGTGGCGGTAAGCCAATATTCGCCGATCTCGTCTACGGGGAGCAGCGCGCCGAAGAGCCCGTCTCCTAAAGCGTCGAGCCGGGTTTGATCCCAGGGGTCTCCGGGAGCTTCGAGAGTCACACCCGATGCGTATGGCCTCAGTGCGCGGATGAGGAGCCCGCGTGCGGTGCGGTGTACACCGAGCAGTGAGTGCGGATCACTATGTCGGCCAGCCATGAGCCGTTCGAGTTCCTCAGGCGGCGGCGCGGCGGGATGCTCTGAACCGCTCACCTCGCTGTCGCACATAGCTGAATCCTGCCACCTCGTTGCGGGCTCGACGGGGCAGGGGCTCGTTGCGACGCGCCGTGTTCGTGATTGTGGTGCAGGGACATTACCGACACACGTGCCCCTCGGCGCGACGCGCGACGGTTCGTAAGCCAAGATGGAGGGCGTGCAAGAACCTGATCCGGATCTGCTAATCGAATTTGACAATGTTGCGCTGCGACGTGGCCGAAACACCCTAGTTGGCCCGCTGAGCTGGCACGTAGGGCCTGGAGAGCGCTGGGTCATCCTCGGCCCGAACGGGGCGGGGAAGACCTCCTTGCTGCGGATCGCGGCGGCGGAGTTGCACCCCACCTCAGGGAGTGCTCATATTCTCGGCGAGACACTGGGCCGTACCGATGTGAGTGAGCTGCGCCCGCGCATCGGTCTCTCGTCGGCGGCTATCGCGCAGCGTGTTCCCAGCGGGGAACGTGTGGCGGATCTCGTGGTGTCTGCGGGGTACGCCGTTCTGGGACGCTGGCGCGAGCAGTACGACGACATTGACCACGACCGTGCACGTGAGATGCTCGCCGCGATTGGTGCCGATCACCTTGTCGACCGGCAGTACGGAACTTTGTCGGAAGGCGAGCGCAAACGCGTCCTGATCGCGCGGTCGCTGATGACTGACCCAGAACTGCTCCTGCTCGACGAGCCAGCTGCAGGTCTTGATCTCGGTGGCCGGGAAGATCTGGTGGCTCGCCTCGCGGACCTCGCGGGAGACGACATGGCTCCGGGAATCGTGCTCATCACCCATCACGTGGAGGAAGTTCCACAGGGCTTCACACACGTACTGATGCTGCGCGACGGGACGGATGTCGCTCAGGGCCCTCTCAGTGAGGTCATGACAGCCGAGAATCTCTCGGAAACCTTCGCGCAGCCCATCGTCCTCTCTGCCGAGGACGGGCGTTACTTCGCACGTCGGGACCGGCGGTAGAGTCGGCGTCTTCGTTTCTGTCAGCGGAACCGGGTAGCCTGCCTTGCATGGCTGAATTTGTCACCCTTGACGTGTCCGATGGCATCGGGACGATCCGCTTGAACCGGCCGCCGATGAATGCGCTGAACCGGCAGGTTCAAAGCGAACTGCTCGATGTGTCGCGTGAGGCCACGCGCAGGGCGGATGTCAAAGCCGTCATTGTTTTCGGCGGTGAGAAGGTGTTCGCCGCTGGCGCGGATGTAAAAGAAATGGCCGACATGTCGTTTCAGGAGATGTCGGAGGCCATCGCGGGGCTTCAAGCTGGGCTGAGCGCGATTGCGTCGATTCCGAAGCCCACCGTCGCGGCGATCACCGGTTACGCGCTCGGTGGCGGGCTTGAGGTCGCGCTCGGCGCGGACCGTCGTATCGCTGGTGACAACGCGAAGCTGGGGGTTCCGGAGATCCTGCTCGGCGTGATCCCAGGAGGCGGTGGAACGCAGCGTCTCGCGCGCCTGGTCGGTCCCTCACGCGCGAAAGACATGGTTTATACCGGTCGTTTCGTCAAGGCCGACGAAGCGCTGTCGATCGGCCTCGTGGACGAGGTCGTGGCCCCGGACGAGGTTTACAACGCAGCTCGCGCTTGGGCTTCTCAGTTCTCAGGGGGTGCGTCCCGGGCGCTCGCCGCTGCGAAAGCAGCGATTGATCAAGGTCTCGATACGGACCTCGACACGGGCCTCGCGATCGAGCGCCATTTGTTCGCAGGTTTGTTCGCGACTGACGATCGTTCCATCGGCATGAAATCATTTATCGAAAATGGCCCCGGCAAGGCCGAGTTCACCGGCCAGTAGGCCCGTGCTCACTCTGATCCACGACGTACTGACAGGACCAGCAGACTACTATGACGACGATGTCTAGCGACGCAGACCCGACCACAGCAGCACAGGGGCCCACAAACAATGGCCACCCACCGGTGGACCCCGCTCCGCGACCCCGCGCGACCGCCGAGGAAGTGGCCGCAGCATTTGAGGACACCAAGCTGGCTCAGGTGCTTTACCACGACTGGGAAGCGGAAACATACGACGAGAAGTGGTCGATTTCGTACGACGAACGCTGCATCGACTATGCCAAGGGCCGGTTTGAAGCGATCGCGGGTGACGAGCCGCTGCCGTATGGGCGGGCGCTCGAACTCGGTTGCGGAACGGGCTTCTTCCTGTTGAACCTCATGCAAGCCGGTGTTGCCGAAACAGGTTCGGTGACGGACCTCTCGCCTGGCATGGTCAAAGTTGCGCTGCGCAATGCGGAGCATCTCGGCCTCACCGTGGACGGACGAGTGGCGGACGCGGAGGGAATCCCCTACGACGATGCCACGTTCGATCTTGTGGTGGGCCACGCTGTTCTGCATCACATTCCCGACGTCGAGAAGGCACTTACTGAGGTGCTCCGCGTCTTGAAGCCGGGCGGCCGCTTCCTTTTTGCGGGCGAACCGACGACCGTCGGGAACCTGTACGCCCGCAAGCTTGGCCAGGCAACGTGGTACGCGACGACCAACATTACGAAGCTGCCAATGCTCCGCACCTGGCGGCGTCCGCAGCAGGAACTCGATGAATCATCGCGGGCGGCGGCTCTGGAAGCGGTCGTCGACCTGCACACCTTCGACCCTGCGGAACTCGAGAGGATCGCAGCGTCGGCAGGCGCTGACGACGTCCGTGTACGCACAGAAGAGTTTGCGGCTGCGCTACTTGGCTGGCCGATCCGGACGTTCGAGGCGGCTGTTCCGGAAGAGAAGCTGACCGTCACTTGGCGACTGTTCGCTTACCACGCGTGGAAAAAGCTCAGCTGGCTCGACGAGACGGTGCTCCGCCACATCGTGCCGAGGGGTTACTTCTACAATGCGATGATCACTGGCGTGAAGCCTTCTCGCTAGCAGAGTCGCGCGACTACGGTGGGATACCGTTTCAGCCTCGCCGACATCAGGTTTCTTCGCTCAGATCAGGGTGTGGAAGCTCTCGCGTCGGCGGCTGAACTGGAACTGAGCGAACGCAGCCTCATCGCGGATGCAGGCCAGCTACGGCGGCGGTGGCCGGAGTATGCGGCTGCGCTCGCTGAGACAGTGCGATTGCGCCGCAAAGCCCGAACCAAGCTGCGCGATGCGGAGGATTGGCTCTTTACCCAGGACGCGCTCCAGCAGGCAACACCCACCGCTGTGGCCCGGCACCGCGCTGTCCGGCTCGCTGGCAGGGCGGTGCACGATGTGACCTGTTCGATCGGTGCGGATCTGCGAGAGTTGTGTCGCGAATCGCGTGTGGTGATCGGCAGTGACGTCGATTCCGTCAGGTTGGCGATGGCGACGGTAAACGTGCCAGATGCGCTGCTGGTCCGGGCTGATGCCCTGAAACCCTGCTCGCGGGACGCTGTGATCGTCGCGGACCCGGCACGCAGAACCGGTGCGGGCCGCACGTTTGACCCGTCAGCACTGCAACCGCCGCTGCCAGCTTTGATGGACGCCTGCGCGGACCGTGACGTCGTCGTCAAATGTGCCCCCGGTCTCGACTACCTGAAGCTGGAGTGGAGCGGCGAGGTGGAGATCGTTTCCCTCGACGGCGCGGTCCGCGAATGCGCGCTCTGGTCTCCTGGGCTGACTGAACGCCCAAATCAGACTCGCGCGACGCTGCTGTCCAGCACCGGTGCATCCTTCACGCTGACCGGCGGTGAGCCGGATGATGTTCCCGCTCGCGCGCCGGGAGAGTGGATCGTGGATCCGGACGGTGCGGTTGTGCGTGCGGGGCTGGTGCGCCAGTACGCGGCACGGTTTGGGCTCTGGCAGCTGGATCCGCGCATCGCGTACCTCACCGGAGACATTGTGCCCCCGGGTGCGCGCGGCCATCGTGTCCTGACCAGCGTGCCACTGAGGGAAAAACAGGTGCGCCGCGAGCTATCCGCCCGCGATTGTGGCAGCCTCGAGATCCTCGTCAGAGGCGTTGATGTTGATCCCGATGCGCTGCGCAAGCGGCTGAAACCACGTGGCTCGCGCGCACTGAGCCTCGTGATCACGCGCGTCGGCAGCCGGGCGGAGGTCTTCATCTGCGAACCTGTGGCGGCACATCAATCCACGAGCTAGGCCATCCACCTGAATCTTTGACTCAAGTAGCGTGCAAGGCGCGCGTCGGCGTGCAACGCTCGGAACTGGAGACGAAGGGAGGCCTGGATGCGAATTGGAGTCCCTCGGGAAACCAAAAGTGGAGAGAATCGCGTGGCGCTGACGCCCGCGGCGGTGCTTGACCTTTGCGCGGCAGGTCATGACGTATTTGTCGAGGCGGGGGCAGGAGCGGGATCCTCTTTCGCGGATTCGGACTTCGGTTCCGCTGGCGCGCAGATCGTCGGTACAGAGGATGCCTGGGCGGGCTGTGAACTTGTGGTCAAAGTCAAGGAACCGCAGCCGGATGAATACAGGCACCTGCGACCAGATCTCACGCTCTTCACATACCTGCATCTGGCGGCATCGAAAGAGTGCACGGAAGCGCTCGTTTCGAGCGGTGTCACGGCGCTGGGATACGAGACGGTAGAACTCGCCGATGGTTCATTGCCGTTGCTGACGCCTATGAGTGAAATCGCCGGCCGGCTCGCGACCCAGGTAGGCGCGTGGGCGCTGCAATCAGCGAGTGGAGGGCGGGGCGTCTTGCTCGGCGGGATCGCCGGTGTCGCGCCGGCGAGCATCGTCGTCATAGGTGCGGGTAGTGCTGGTACGCAGGCGATCGACGTCGCGGCTGGGATGGGCGCCGATGTTACCGCCTTCGATAAGAACCCTGCGCGGCTGCGCAACTTGATGGAGCGGTACGGCAACCGGGTCCGGACGCTCATGGCGACGTCGTCGATGGTGGAGGACGCAGTTCTCCAGGCGGACCTGATTGTTGGTGCCGTGCTCGTTCCGGGGGCACGCGCACCAAAGCTGGTCACGAACGAGCAGGTCAGCCGGATGAAGCGGGGAAGCGTACTGGTGGACATCGCGATCGATCAGGGTGGTTGCTTCGAGGATTCCAGACCGACGACGCATGCGGAACCCACCTATCAGGTTCACGGCTCCTCGTTCTACGCCGTGACGAACATGCCTGCCGCGGTTCCGCACACCTCGACGTCGGCGCTTGTTCACGCGACACTGCCTTACATTCAGCACCTTGCCCGGGATGGGTGGAAAGCAGCTATTCGTGCTGATAAGGCGCTGGCTCTGGGAGTGAATGTCGCGGCGGGATCGATCACGGAGGAGCCTGTCGCAGTAGCTCACGGGCTTCCGTATACGCCACTCGACGAGACAATCTCGTAGGCTAACTCCCCATGACGAGTATGTGGGGTTCGCCGTACCGCTCGCGGTGGCGTGCGCGGAAGCAGAACGACGGCCAGGCGCGGTTTCTTTCGGTGTCATCGCTTCGCTGGGTGATCCGGAATAAGGCGTATACGCCGTGGTATCTGATCCGCTACTACCGGCTTCTGAAGTTCCGCATCTCGAATCCGCACGTCATCCTCCGTGGAATGGTGTTCCTCGGCAAGAACGTCGAGATTCACGCCACGCCCGGTCTCGGCCGACTTGAAATCGGGCGCTGGGTACACATCGGTGACGGGAACGCCATCCGCTGCCACGAGGGATCGCTGCGGATAGGCGACAAGGTTGTGTTCGGTCGGCAGAACGTGGTCAACACCTACCTCGATATCGAGTTCGGCGATGCGGCGCTGATCGCTGACTGGTGCTACATCTGTGATTTCGACCATGTCATCGAAGACATCACCATGCCGATCAAGGATCAAGGCATCGTCAAGGGGCCGACGCGGATCGGAGCCGATACCTGGATTGCCACTAAAGTGACGGTGCTGCGTAACACCGCGGTGGGCCGTGGCTGCGTCCTCGGAGCCCATGCCGTGGTGAAAGGGGTGATTCCGGACTTCAGCATCGCGGTAGGCGCGCCCGCGAAGGTTGTCAAGAACCGAAAAGACACGTGGGAGAAGTCAGCGGAGGAGCGGCGCAAGCACGCAGAAGCACTGGCAGACATCGAGCGAAAGAAACTGGGTGACGTGCGCGATGCCGGTTAAGCCCACCCAGCCCGCCTAAGACGGAAGGTTTAGTGCGCGCGCCCTGGTGATTTCCAGAGCGCGCGCACTAAGCCGAATGCTCGGCAGGGAGCCTATTTACTCGGCACTTTCTTTCGATTCGCGGCCCTTGAATTCCTCCATGCTGTGATAAACACCGAGGACACGTCCAGCCAGGAAATCCCATGCCTTCGTAGGCAGCACGCCCTTGAGGCCCTTCGACAGCAGGACCGTCTTCGGCAGGAAGATCAGCGGAGTGCCGTTCTTCATGCCTTCCCAGCTCTTATCAACGACTTCCTGTGGCTTCAGGATGGGAGCCAGCAGTGGGCCCTTCGCACCTTCGAACATGCCGGTGTCGATGTAGCTCGGGCACACGGTGGTCACCTTGACGTGCTTGTGGCCCTCCTGCTCGAGTTCGAGACGAACGGAGTCGCTCCAGCCCAGCGCAGCCCACTTCGAGCCGGCGTATACCGACATCTTCGGGTTCGCAACGGTGCCAGCCGCGCTGGCGAGGTTGATGATGCGTGACTCGTCCTTACGCTCGAGCATCCCGTTGATGAATGCGCGCGTGATGTACATCGGTGCGAGCACGTTGATGTCGATCGTGAACTTGGTGTCACGGAGGTTGTCGTGGTCCCAGAAGTGCTTGCCGCGAACGACTCCTGCGTTGTTGATCAGTACGTGCGGCGCACCGTACTGCTCGTTGACTTCCTGAGCGGCCTTCTCGATCTGGTCGAGATCGGCGACATCGACCACCTGAGCGTGGACTTTGCCGCCGGCTTCTTCGAGAGCTGCGGCTGTCTTCTCAAGCTCCGGTGCGTTGATGTCCCAGATAATGACGTAATCGGCGCCGTCTTTGATTGCCTTCTCGGCAAACAGACGCCCCATTCCCATGGCCGCACCCGTGACTAGCACGGTCTTACCCTTCACTGAAAAACCCATAACGGTCAGCCTATCCCTTGTGATCGAAGTATGGTGAACCGCTCCGCAGGGTGGGGGAGCCGCTCAGCGTCCTGGCAATGGGCGCTCGACGATAGTGGGGCGCGCCAGGGTCCGGTGTGGACGTTTGCTCGTCGTCTTGTATACCTCAGATGTAGCAAATGAAACCGAGGACCAGTCGAATTCCCGGGTGAGACGTCTGCGCGCGGCCTCGGCCATATGCTGAGTTAGTTCGGGCTCATCGAGTGCATTCCGGATGCAGCTTGTCAGCGCTGCTGTATCGCCCGGAGCGAACGTCCGGCCGGTCACCCCGTCGATCACCGCCTCTCCGAGGCCGCCAGCGGTCGAGGTGATGAGCGGTGCCCCGGTGGCTGCCGCCTCCAGAGCGACAATGCCGAACGGCTCGTAACGGCTGGGCAGCAGGATCGCATCGGCTGTGTAGAGCCAGTCCAGAAGCCCGTCATGATCAAGAGGTCCGGCGAATTTGACGGCTCGGGCCACGCGCGCCTCGCGGGCGCATTGCATGAGCCACTCGAGTTGCGTCCCGGAGCCCGCGATCGTCAGGGTCGTGCCGGGGTGAGTTTTCCGGACCTCCCGCAAGGCCTTGATCGCGTCCTGAACGCCTTTCTCGTATTCCAGCCTGCCTGCATAAAACAAGCGAGCGGGGCCGCCGTGCGGTACCCGCGGCTGATAAGCCCATGTAGCCGTGTCTATGCCGTTGTGGATGACGGTCACGGGCGAGAGAGCGGGCCCGAACAGCGCACACACTTCGTCTCGCATCGACGTCGAGCACGTGATAAGCGCATCTGCAGCGTTCGCCAGCCACCACTCGACCGAATGGACTTGCCTGTTGATTCGGCCCGACACCCAGCCGCTGTGCCGTCCTGCCTCTGTTGCGTGGATCGTCGCGACGAGTGGAACGTCGAGGTGTTCACTCAGCGCGACCGACGCGTGTGCGACGAGCCAGTCGTGCGCGTGGATCACGTCGGGTTGCCAATCTTCGCTCAGCTGCAGGCCCGCACGGACCATCGCGTGCCCCATGGCGAGGGTCCAGGCGATCATGTCTTCGCCAAAGACCAGATGGGGCGGGTCTTCGGCGACCGCGACGACCCGGACACCTTCGGTGCTCGTGTCGGAAGTGGGGTGCGTTGACGCGTCAGTTCCGGAAGGCTGGCGCGACAGCACGACGACGTCATGACCGGCTTCGGCAAGGTGAACCGCCAGGTTATGGACATGCCGTCCGAGGCCGCCCACGACGACGGGCGGATACTCCCAGGAGATGATGAGGATTTTCATCGAGCTACCCCACTTCCTGCCGTGAGCACCCGGCTATCGAGTGCCGGGAAGAGGCCGTCAGCATGCTGCCACCCAGCGGCGAGTGCGCGGGCGCGGGCCTCGTCGCCACTCAGCGCGGCGGCCGCGATCTCCCGCGCGGCGTGTGCGTGTTTGTGCGCGCGGTCGCGTGCATAGTCCACCGCTGAGTCCTTGGTGACCATAAAGGCCCAGTCACTAGCGAGGCAGAGCAGTGCCTCCCGGATGATTTGATCCGAAACGGTGTCCCGGGTGCTTCGGGGCAGATGTTCGGCCCGCTTCTTTACCGCCGTAAGCGCGAGTTCCGCGACCTCAGCGTTGAGCTGAACGAGGTCCTGGACGTCGTCACCGGCCCACACCCGCCAGTCCTTGCCGGACCCCCAAGATGAGTCCGGAAGCTGCACTGGGGCGCCAACGTAACCGCCGTCCATCGCGTCCTGCAAGGTCCCAACCTGGATACCCGCCTCGGGCAGCCGCCGCAGCACAAGCTCAAGCCATTCGGGTCCTTCATGCCACCAGTGGCCGAAGAGTTCGGTGTCGAAGGCGGCAACGACGAGCGCCGGTCGCCCGATGCGCGCCGACTCGTCAGCGAGCCGCCGCCGGACTGTTTCGACGAAGTCATCGGCGTGCTCGTCGAGCGCGGTGGCAGCGCGGTGCGGATCGTAGGGAGCCTTGCGCTCGGCAGGCGTGTTCTTGCTCGTCACGCGCGCCGGTTTGAGTCCAGTGGGGTGGTGATAACTGTGGAAGTCCCGGTAGTCACGGTGCCCCGGGTACCCGGACTTCGGCGACCATACGCGGTAGCTGACATGCAGATCGCGGCCGAAAGCGACTACTCCAGATGTTCCCACGGGACGTCCGAGACTGGTGTCACCGCGCAGGCTCGGTCCGTCAACGAGGAAGTGTGACACTCCGCTGCGCTGGTACAGCGATTCCAGACCCTGCGTGTATGCGCACTCCGGAGCCCAAATACCCGTGGGTTGGGTGCCGAAGCGCTGTCGAGCGTCTCGAAGCCCCTGCTGAAGGGCGAACGACCTGAGTTCTGGGTCCAATAGCGGCTGGAACGGGTGCGTGAGGGGCCCGCCGAGCAGCTCAATAGCACCTGCGTCGGTAAGAGAGCGGATGAGGCCTGCTCCGCCGTGGCGCCAGTTCTGTTCGAAGTCTTCGACGGCTGCGGCCGAGGCGCGATGCTCGCGCCCGCCTAGCCGCCGCAGAGACGCCGGTGATACGGCGCCGCTACCGCATTCGCGGGCAGTGGCGAGTGCTGCTTCGTGGCTGCGCAGCTGCCAGTTGCCGAGCCAGTCGTACATGCCTGCGAGGGTGTACGGGTCGTCGAGCTGGGCGGCGAGCACAGGGGTGACGCCGAGGCTGACCAGCCGGGAGCGGCCTTCGTCTGCGAGGCGACGGAGAACGCGGAAGACCGGCTGATATGTCGCCGCCCACGATTGATAGAGCCATTCTTCGCCCACGGGCCAGCGGCCGTGGTGCGCGAGCCATGGCAAATGGCTATGCAGAACCAGGCAGAACATGCCTGGCACGCTGCCCCCGCTGTGATTCTTCGCGGTACTCGGGTGCACGGTTGCGGATGTCACCCTTTCACCGCGATAGCGACGAGATCGAGGCTGGCGTCAATGTCGGCTTCCGAGAGCACGAAATCGTCGGCGGTCACCCCCGCTACGTCCGCGCTCAGTGCTTCCGGCCACGGCGTTCCAGCGAGGGCGTACCTGAGTTGCTCGTCGATGAGGGAACCGCCGTAACGGGCGTCGAGTTCTTTGAGGCGGCCGCCATGGTGAACGCCGGTCATTGTCTTGATCCCGAAACCCCCGTCGGACAGCAGTTCCGTTAGCTCGGACGCGGACAATTCGCGTGTGTGGAACGGGTTGAGCGGGGTTTCGCGACCGGGGGAGAAGGTGATGCGGTTTGGTGTTGAAATAAGAAGCTCACCGCCTGGGCGAAGGACCCGGTGGCATTCCTTGATGAACTGCAGCTGATCCCAAAGATGTTCGATCACTTGAAAATTCACGACGACGTCGACGGAATCATCCGCGAGCGGGAGCGCCGCGAGGTTCGAGCGCACGGGGGTGATCGCTGGGTATCGTCGGCCCGCGTGCTCCGCGGCCTGCTGGTCGTAGTCGAGGCCGATTACGCGGTCCGCGGCGTCAGCGAGCAGAGCCGCGCCATATCCTTCGCCGAAACCCGCGTCGACCACGACCCTGCCGGCACACCGAGCTAGAAGGTCGAGGTAGACGATCTCGTGACGCCTGAACCAGTAGTTTTCTTCAGCGATACCGGGCACGGTCCGCTCACCGGTGAGGGGGAGGTGCCCGGGGGGTGCGGGATCGCGTGCGGGGAGATCAGTAGTTGCGCCGGTGAAATCAGTCACCCACGCAGACTACGACCACTGCGGTGTATCTCTCGAATCTCTCCGGCACCCGCTACTGCCATTCTCACGATCAATAGAGTATGTTCACGTTGGTACTTGCACATAAGTTACTCGCCGGTAACATAGGTGTGGGTAGTGGTCATCGCAAGACGCGACGACTGAAGAGTTACCGGAGCCTGAATTTTCCACCACTCGCAGGAGGTCAAGTAAGACCCATGACAAATGTAGTCGTCTTGATCAAGCAGGTCCCCGACACATGGTCTGAGCGCAAACTGAGGGAAGATGATTACACCCTCGACCGTGACGCTGCTGACCCTGTGCTCGACGAGATCAATGAGCGTGCAGTTGAAGAAGCGCTCCTCATCAAGGAAAAGCATGGCGGCGAGGTGACTGTGCTTTGCGCCGGACCTGATCGTGCAACCGACGCCATCCGCAAGGCCCTGTCAATGGGCGCGGACAAGGCGATCCACGTCAACGATGAGTCACTCCACGGAAGCGACGCAATCCAGACGGCGTACGTTCTCGCCGCGGCTCTCGGCACCGTTGAAGGCACCGAGATTGTCATCACGGGTAACGAGGCCACAGATGGCCGGGTCGGTTCGATTCCCGCGATGATTTCCTACTACCTCGGCATTCCGCAGCTTACGCACCTGCGCAAGCTGGATATCGAGGGTGACAAGGCCACCGGCGAGCGCGAGACTGACGAAGGTGTGTTCACCCTCGAAGCGTCACTCCCTGCGATCGTGAGCGTCAACGAGAAGATCAACGAGCCGCGCTTCCCGTCCTTCAAAGGCATCATGGCTGCGAAGAAGAAGCCGATCGAGACCCTGTCGCTGGCAGACCTGGGTGTTGAGGCTGATGTCGCGGGCGTCGCGAATGCAGCGACGACGGTGACGGGTGCGACACCGAAGCCACCGCGTGCTGCAGGTGAGAAGGTCGCCGACGAGGGTGACGGCGGCAACGCAGTCGCGAAGTACCTCATCGGCCAGAAGATCATCTGATCCTCGCCCCTCAAACACCAGACAGCGCAAACAAGGAGTCGTATCAATGGCAGAAGTACTTGTGCTCGTTGAGCACTTTGAGGGTGCTCTGAAAAAGGTCACCAGCGAACTGATCACCGCTGCCCGCAACATCGGTGAGCCGTCGGCGGTCGTCGCTGGCGCGCCAGGGACCGCAGCCGCACTCGCGGATGACCTCAAAGCCGCCGGTGCGGAGAAGATCTACGTCGCCGAATCTGACGAGGTCGAAACCGTCCTCATCACGCCGAAGGTTGACGTGCTCGCCGCGCTCGTCGAGCAGGTGACCCCAGCTGCAGTGATCACCGCAGCCACCATCGAAGGCAAGGAAGTTTCCGGGCGTCTCGCCGCGGCGATCGACGGCGCGCTTCTCGTCGACGTCACCGAGGTCCGCTCCGATGGTTCGGCGAACCACTCCATCTTCGGTGGCGCGTGGAACGTCGACGCCAAGGCATCAGGTGACCGTATCCCGGTCATCAGCGTGCGCCCCGGCGCAGTGGAAGCCGAGCCGCAGGCAGGCGCGGGTGAACAGGTCACCGTCGAGGTGCCCGCCCAGGAAGAAGGCATCACCCGTATCACCAAGCGCGACCCTGTCGTTGCTGGTGATCGTCCAGAGCTCACTGAAGCCACCATCGTTGTTTCCGGTGGACGCGGTGTGGGCAGCGCCGAGAAGTTCTCAGTTGTCGAGGAACTCGCCGACGCTCTCGGCGCAGCAGTCGGTGCTTCCCGCGCCGCTGTCGACTCGGGTTACTACCCAGGCCAGTTCCAGGTCGGCCAGACCGGTAAGACGGTTTCGCCGAACCTGTACGTCGCGCTGGGAATCTCGGGTGCCATCCAGCACCGTGCGGGTATGCAGACGTCCAAGACCATTATCGCGGTCAACAAGGACGAGGAAGCCCCGATCTTCGAGATCGCGGACTACGGCATCATCGGCGACCTCTTCAATGTGGCTCCGCAGCTCACCGAAGCAGTGAAGAAGCACAAAGGCTGAGATCGTCAGACAGTCAGTCAGAGCCCCGGCCTAGGCCGGGGCTCTCGCTGTCTCGGGACCAATTTCTGTTGAGTTCACGTGCTCTTTTCGCTCCGGTCGCACACTGCTCCACAGTGCGTCATCTCGGACGAAACGTTCACCGGCACGGCGCGACACTGTCACCTTCGCGTCGCCCCTGCGCCCAACTGCCTCGGTAGACACCGAGGCATGACCACTTCCTCGGTGCTGATACCGGCCCCGGCCGTGCGACGCGACTGCGCGCCGCACGGGCACAAGGGGCCGCGCTACTCACTGGTGCTCTCCACGGATCGCGCCGATGTTCGCGCAGTGCAGGCGTTGCGCTACGAGATATTCCGGTCAGAACCGGGATTCAGCGATTCGATAGGTGAGGACGGTCGCGATGCCGATCGCTTCGACGAGTTCTGCGACCACCTCCTCGTGCGGGACGAGGCGAACGGCGAAATCATCGGCTGCTACCGGATGCTGCCGCCAGAGGCCGCGAATGCTGCTGGCGGCTACTACACCTCGACCGAATTCAGACTTACTGGTTTCGACGGCATCATGTCGTCGACAGTCGAAATGGGCCGCGCATGCGTCCACCCCGACCACCGGAACGGAGCTGTCCTCAGCCTGATGTGGGCGGGGATCCTGCAGTACCTGACCCTGACTCGAAACGAATGGGTCCTCGGCTGTGTCTCGGTGCCAGTACAGTTCAGCCCCGGTGATGTACCCGGCGCGAACGTACGTGCGGTACGTGACGCCCTTCATACGCGGCACCGTTGTCCACCACCAATGGACGCGCACCCTTTCCGGCCGGTGGTGCTCGACGGGCGGGGACTGGACGACATCGCTGCTCCGGAGCGGGTGCGAATGCCCCCACTGCTGCGTGGGTACCTGCGACTTGGAGCCCGTATCTGCGGGGAGCCGGCTTACGATCCCGACTTTGGTGTGGCTGATTTCGTCACTGTGCTCGGGGTGCGGCAGGCAAACCAGCGCTATCTCGAACGCCTTCGCTCCGCAGCCACGAGTTCGTCAGCACCAGAGGAAAACCGATGAGCCTTCCGCAAGGTTTTCACGTCACCACCACGCACGCGTGGATGCCAGTGAGCCCGTGCGGGGCGGGATGCATCCCGCCCGATCGACCGGGTGCTGGTCGCTGGATTGCGGCAACGCGACTCGTCCGCACCGCTGGGGTGCTCGCGGCGGCGCCTGCGCTCTTCACGGTCCAGCCGCTGATTCCTGTAGCTCCACGAGTGCGTCTGCAGTGCGCGTTCTCACGGCTGCTGCTCGCAAGTCTTGGGCTGCGCATTGTCGTGGTGGACAAGACCGGTGGTGTGCACCCACAGCAACGGGGCGTGCTGATCGTCGCCAACCACATTTCGTGGCTTGATCCCGTGGTGATATCAGCGATCGCGCCGAGTTCCTTCGTGGCACGTTCGGACATGCTCACCTGGCCGGTGATCGGCCACCTAGCGCGATGCGCCAGGACGATCCCGATTGCGCGTGAGAACCTGCGGGCACTGCCCGGAACGCTGCACGAGGTGACGCGGAGGCTGCGGGCCGGGCATCGTGTTGCCGTCTTCCCTGAGGGCACTACCTGGTGCGGCAGGTCGTGGGGCACGTTTCGTCCGGCGTTCTTCCAGGCGGCTTTCGATTCGGCAGTGAGTGTCGCTCCCGTCCATATTCGCTACACCGACGCGGCCGGTAAGTTGAGGACGGAGCCGTGCTTCGTCGGCGACGATGGATTTGTCCAGGCATTTCTGCGTATCCTCCGACTCCGCGACACCACGGTGGAGATCACACTTCTGCAGCACGAACCGCCTATCGGGGACAGGAAGACGCTTGCGGCACGGTGCGAGGCGCACCTCCGGCAGGCCGACTTCGCACAGTTGACCTTTGACGGAACTTTCTCGCCGGATCCCATCGTGGCCTGATTCGGGGCCTGAGAGACCGAGCGAGAGTGTGCTCTCCCGCGGTATTCGTTTCTCGAGGGGGTCCGGGACTATCCTGGCTATCGCCATGACTTCGCCAGGACATTCGGTATACCTCGATCACGCCGCTGCGACACCACTGCTGCCTGAGGCGCTCGAGGCGATGACCGCTGCCTATCGCCACGCCGGAAATGCAGCCTCCCTGCATGGCTCCGGGCGCGCCGCGCGCCGGCTCGTGGAGGAATCTCGTGAGTCGATCGCGGAATCGCTCGGCGCGCGCCCCTCCGAAGTGGTCTTCACCTCCGGTGGAACGGAAAGCGACAACCTCGGGATCAAGGGCATCTTCTGGGCGCAGCGTGCTGCGGATCCTCGCCGCAAGCGCATCATCGCGAGCTGTGTCGAGCATCATGCGGTCCTTGACGCCGTCGAATGGCTGGCGACCGACCAGGGCGCCGAGGTTACGTGGCTGCCCGTTACCCATGAGGGCGCGGTGGAGCCTGCAGCCCTGAGTGCTGCGCTCGCGCAGGAACCCGAAAACGCTGCACTGGTGACGGTCATGTGGGCCAACAACGAGGTCGGAACAGTCAATCCGGTTACTGACCTCGCCCGAATTGCCCGTGCCGCAGGTGTGCCGATGCACAGCGATGCGGTACAGGCCGCAGGGCCGCTGCCAGCGCGCTTCTCGGAGAGTGGACTGTCAGCGATGAGCATCGCCGCCCACAAGTTCGGTGGGCCGCACGGTATCGGCGCCCTGCTGCTTGGCCGCGACGTGGCTTGCGCGCCGCTGTTGCACGGGGGCGGCCATGAGCGTGATGTCCGTTCGGGAACGCCGGATGCGCCAGCGGCGGCAGGTATGGCAGCTGCCCTCCGTGTCGCTGCTGAACGCCGCGAACGTGCGACTGCTCACTCGGAGCGGCTCCGTGACCGGCTCATCGACGGAATTATGGCGATCGCGCCCGACGCGCACATCAACGGTACGACGTCACGCGCCCGGCTGCCCGGTCTCGTCAACGTGACCTTCCCCGGGTGTGAGGGTGACTCCCTTCTGATGCTTCTCGACGCGCAGGGGATTGAGTGTTCCACCGGCTCGGCCTGCACGGCTGGCGTCGCACGAGCGAGCCATGTTCTGATCGCGATGGGTCTCGATCCGGTTGTGGCGCGGGGGTCACTACGTTTCTCGTTCGGGCATACCTCCGTCGACAGCGACGTTGATCGTGTACTGGCGGCATTGCCGCATGTGCTTGACCGGGCCCGTGCTGCGGGGTTTGCCAGCGCTGGTGCCAGTAGCACCTCGGAGAGGGGGTTGTAATGCGTGTTTTAGCTGCAATGAGTGGCGGTGTTGATTCCGCGGTGGCCGCCGCACGCGCCGTGGCTGCAGGTCACGATGTTGTAGGGGTCCATCTCGCGCTCTCCACCGCGCCCGGCGCACTGCGAACGGGGTCACGTGGGTGCTGTTCGCGCGAAGATGCCGGAGATGCGCGGCGAGCGGCCGACATCCTCGGTATCCCGTTTTATGTCTGGGACTTTGCTGACAAGTTCAAGGAGGATGTGATTGATGACTTCGTTGCGTCCTACGCGGCCGGCGAAACCCCTAACCCCTGCTTGCGCTGCAACGAGAAGATCAAATTCTCGGCTTTAGCCGAACGTGCGTACGCGCTGGGCTTCGACGCGGTGGTGACGGGGCACTACGCCCAGTTGCGGGACGGTGTGCTGCGCCGCGCGGTCGATGCCGAGAAGGACCAGTCGTATGTGCTGGCGGTTCTCACAGCCGAGCAGCTGGCGCGCGCGATGTTCCCGGTGGGTGATACTCCGAAGCCCGAGATCAGAAACGAAGCGGCACGGCTGGGACTTTCCGTCGCGAACAAACCAGACAGCCATGACATTTGCTTCATTCCGACAGGTAACACACAGGCTTTCCTTGGTGCACGGATCGGTGTGCGGCCTGGCAAGGTCGTGGACAGCGAGTCCGGTGCAGTCCTGGCTGAGCATGAGGGCGTCCACGGTTTCACCGTCGGGCAGCGTAAGGGACTGGGTTTGCCGGGGCCAGCCGCGGACGGTAAGCCCCGGTATGTGACGGGAATTGATCCAGAGACCTCGACGGTGACGGTGGGGTCCGCCGCTGATCTGGAGGTGTGGACGATCACCGCCCGGGACGTGATCTGGACGTCCGGCGCGGCACCTGAGGGTGCTGTTGACTGTGTCGTCCAAGTTCGTGCGCACGGCGGAACTGCTGCCGCAACAGCGGAACCTGAAGGAAGTGGCATGCGGATTACGCTTGCCAGCCCGCTTACCGGCGTGGCACGGGGCCAGGCCGCGGTGCTGTACCGCGAGGATCCTGCTGGGGACATCGTGCTGGGCAGCGGCACTATCGCAGGCACGAGCGCGCAACGCTCTGGACGTGTCGCGGCCCACGCAGGCAGCACTGAATCTCAGTGAACGTATTCGCAACCGCCACCGGCGCGGGGTCATGGCCGGGCACCGAGCCCCATGAGGCTGCACGAGTCATTCTCGGCGAACTGTCCGGCGCGGGATCGCTGCCGTATCTGCCTGAACTTCCAGCGCGCGGCGTCGGTGCGGACATGATCGGACGTGCGGCGGGATTGTTGATTGATGTCCCCGTTGACGCCTCGCCATCGGGGTACCGGCTGAGCGCAAAGCCTGGGGCACTGTGGCGGCGTGCGCGCGAGTTTCTGCTGCGCGATGTTGATGCGTTCGAAGAGCAATGGGAACGGGGAGCGCACGGAAGCGATGTGGGTGCGGTCAAGATCCAGGTGTCGGGGCCAGTCACGCTCGCAGCGAACCTGGAACTACGCAACGGCCATCCGGCGCTCGACGATGCGGGTGCCACCCGGGACATTGCGGAATCGCTGGCCGAAGGAGTGGCACAGCACGCGGCGGATGTGGGTCGCAGGCTCGGAGTACCAATCGTGTACCAGATCGACGAGCCGCAGCTCGCGGATGCGCTGGAAGGACGAATCCGTGGAGTGAGCGTGCTCCAGCCGGTGCGCTCCCTCAGTAGTTCTGAGGCGGAAGCATTGCTGCAGAAAGTCATTCGTGTTCCGGAGGCGACTATGGTGCACACGTGTTCGTCGTCGGTGCCGTGGGGCGTGCTGTCGCGACTGAAAATCGCCGCGGCGGGACTTCCTGTGGACGCGGAAAGCTCACACCTGTCGGGGGCTGAGATCGACAGTGTTGGTGCTTTCCTCGACAGCGGCCGGACTCTCGTGTTCGGCGTAGTGCCCACCGGTTCGGGGGCAGCCCGGTCAGCGGAGGAACTTGCGCAGCGTGTCATGAGTCTGGGGTCCGCTGCGGGCTTCGCGCAGAAAGTTCTGGTGCGGCAGGCTGGAGTGTCTCCGCAATGTGGCCTCGCTGGCGTGTCCGCAGCGGCCGCGAAACGCGCGACCGGTCTCGCGCGCGACGTCATGAAGCAACTCGCTGCCAGCTGATGGCTCGCCTCCGCCGTCCCGGTTTCGAGACCCGCTATATCGTGGCAACTGTTACCGGATCGCGCAGCGGACGACCGGTCCCGCCGAGGATGTCGGCGTCGATGTCAGTGCCCTGCGTTAATCTGCCGTGGTGGCTGATGTGACAGCGAATCAAGGTCCAGCGCCCGATGAGGCGCGCGAAGAATGGCAGCGGCTTGCGGAGGACGTACGCGGGCACCAGTTCCGCTACTACGTGAAAGACGCGCCGATCATCAGCGACGGCGAGTTCGATGAGTTGCTGAAGCGGCTCCAGGTGCTTGAGGACAAGTACTCGGATCTGCGGACTCCGGATTCGCCCACGCAACTCATTGGCGGCGGCTTTGCGACAGAGTTCGCGCCGATCGACCACCTCGAGCGGATGCTCAGCCTCGACAACGTCTTCAGTGAAGACGAGCTTCGTGAGTGGACGCACCGTGTGGAGGCTGAGGCCGGCACAGGCCTGCATTACTTGTGCGAGCTCAAGATCGACGGTGTCGCGCTGAGTCTGGTGTATGAAAAAGGCAGGCTAGTTCGGGCAGCGACCAGGGGGGATGGCCGGACGGGTGAGGAAGTTACGCTCAACGCCCGCACGATCGACGATGTGCCCGAGAGGCTGAGTACAACCACCGATTTCCCGATCCCTGATCTGCTCGAAGTGCGTGGGGAGGTGTTCTTCAGACTCGAGGACTTCGCTGCGCTGAACGCGGCCCTGACAGGGGAGGGAAAACCACCGTTCGCGAACCCGCGCAATTCAGCAGCAGGTTCACTGCGGCAGAAGAACCCGGCCGTCACGGCGCGACGGAAGCTGAGGATGATCTGCCATGGAATCGGTAAGCGCGAAGGATTCACACCCCAATCGCAGTACGAGGCCTATCAGGCGCTGAAAGCCTGGGGGCTGCCTGTTTCAGAGCACACCGTGCGGGTTCGCGGTGCGGATGAGATCGTCGCTCAGGTTCAGCTGTGGGAGGAACGGCGCCACGAGATCGAGCACGAGGTGGATGGGCTCGTCGTGAAGGTCGACGAGGTGACGTTGCAGCGGCGCCTCGGTTCGACGTCCCGCGCGCCGCGATGGGCGACTGCGTACAAGTACCCACCCGAGGAGGCAACGACCAAGCTGCTCGATATCCGGGTCAACGTCGGGCGCACCGGCCGGGTCACGCCGTTCGCGTACATGGAGCCGGTGACGGTCGCGGGTTCAACCGTGTCGCTCGCCACGCTGCACAACGGCGATGAGGTGAAACGCAAAGGTGTGCTCATTGGCGACACTGTCGTCATTCGTAAGGCAGGAGAAGTGATCCCGGAGGTTCTTGGGCCTGTGGTTGACCTCCGCGACGGTACAGAGCGCGAATTTGCGATGCCGTCGGTATGTCCGGAATGCGGTGCCGTGCTTGCGCCGTCCAAGGAGGGTGACGTCGATATTCGCTGCCCAAATCAGCGAACATGCCCGGCGCAACTGCGGGAACGCGTCTTCTACATTGGCAGCCGTGGCGCGCTGGACATTGAGGGTCTGGGTTATGAAGCGGCCACCGCACTGCTGGCGCACCAGGTGATCACCGATGAAGGCGACTTGTTCACGCTCACCAGTGACGATCTTCTGAAAACAGAACTGTTCCGCACCAAGGCGGGCGCGTTGTCCGCAAACGGCAAACGCTTACTCGAGCACCTCGAGAAAACGAAGTCACAACCGCTCTGGCGGGTCATCGTGAGTCTGTCCATACGGCACGTCGGCCCCACAGCCGCGCGCGCCTTGGCTACCGAGTTCGGCAGCCTCGACGCGGTCGCGGCGGCATCCCTGGAAGAACTCGCCGCGGTCGATGGCGTCGGGCCCACAATTGCGCAGGCCGTCACTGAGTGGTTCGACGTGGATTGGCACCGCGATATCGTGCGGAAGTGGGCTGACGCGGGGGTGCGGATGGCCGACGAACGCGACGCCTCGATCGCCCGGACGCTCGAGGGGCTCTCCATCGTCGTGACTGGGTCACTTGACGGGTTCTCGCGAGACGAGGCGAAAGAAGCAATCCTGACACGAGGCGGAAAAGCAGCAGGCTCAGTGTCAAAGAAGACCGCGTTCGTCGTGGTGGGTGACGCGCCCGGCTCGAAGTACGACAAGGCGGTTGACCTCGGCGTCCCTGTCCTCGACGAAGACGGATTCCGGAAGCTGCTTGCGGACGGCCCCGATGCCGTGAGCCCATTGGGCCCCCCGTGATGGCCTCGCCGCCGCACTTGGTCATCAGATCGATAGAGGCGCGCGACTTCGCCGCGGTGTCGCTCATTACCGTCGAGTCTTACCGACCCTTCATCCGCCCGGATGACGACTATTTCGCGTTACTCGCGGATACTGAACGGCGCGCGAGTGCCTCGGAAATCGTCGTAGCTGAAGTATTAGGGCAGGTTGTGGGCTCGCTGACCATGGTCGAATGTGGGAGTCCGTATGCCGATGTCGCGCAACAGGATGAGCTCGAATTCCGCATGATCGCAGTGAATCCTCGGGCGCGCGGTCACGGGGTGGGAACGGCCCTCGTCGAACACGGTATGCGCGTCGCGCGGGCACGCGGACGAAGCCGGGTGGTGCTTTCCACCATGGACGTGATGGTCGAAGCACGGAGGATCTACGATCGCCTCGGCTTCGCCGAAGCACCCGACCGGCGTTGGCACCCTGCGATCAGCGTGCTGACGTTCCCACTCCACCGAGGGGAAACCGGATAGCGGTCACAGCAGAATAGTGCCGATGATCCCCGCGAGGTAACCGAGTCGGGCGACCTCTGACGGTCTGAAGTCCGGTCCGCCGGGGCGGCCGAGGACCAGCGCCATCTCCTTTTGCCCAAGTGGCGCGGCCACCAGTGACGTCGCCATGTCTTTCCACGGCCCGGGAACCCACTCGGCCTCCTGATCGAGCATGAGCGGTTTCTTCAGGGGCATCCAGGGCAGTTCTTTCGGCCGGGTTTCCGGCGCGCCGGAACTGGTTGCAACCAGATAGGTGCCGTGTGGTCCCTCAGCGACCACTGCCGCCCAGCCGACCCTGAGCACACTTGGTGCGCCGTCGACCAGGACCTGGATCCGGTCGCTGCTTGCCATCGCGACCTGATCGATCAGCTCGAGCTCGCGGTGCGTGTCCAGCATGTCCGCATAGGGGCGGATCGAATCGACGCTTACGCCCTCGAGCCGCTCAGCAGCGGTGATGAGCGTGTCCGGCAGCGAGCCGGGAGCCATCTCGACGACAAGATCGTCCACTGCGTAGTCCGAATACCGTTCGACCACGTCGAGGGAAATAATGTCGGCTCCGACGGAACCGAGCGCGAGCGCCAGCGCTCCCAGGCTGCCCGGACGATCCGGCAGCTGGACCCGCAGCAGATACGACATTGGTGACGCCCCTCTCAAGCTTGCTGTGTAGCTCTAGTCATCGTCGCACCTTTGCGTCCCAATGTCCGACTCCACACTCGGGTTGGAAACCTCCCCGACCTTATTGACGAAACTTGTGATGCCGTGTTCACGCAGGGCTAACCAGCGGACACCTCAAGCACACTCCTGGCGCCCCCTAAGGTGGGTGCGGCACCGCGAGCCGGGGTGGCTCAAACGGATACTTCCCGGGTGAACGGCATTAGACGAACAGGTAGTCCGTCTTTCGGGTAAGGGAGTGAAGTGTACGAGAGAGGGGCGCGGTAGTTCGGATCGATGTGCCAGCGTCGCGTGCGCAGCAGGTGTGTCATGAGCGAGAGCACTTCGGCCTTGGCGAAAAACATGCCCAGACACTTGTGCACGCCACCGCCGAACGGGTCCCATGCGTGTCGGTGGTGGGTGTCTTCCCGGCGAGGTTCAGCGAATCGGTCGGGGTCGAATTTTGATGGCTCCGTCCACAGCTCAGTCTGGTGGTGGTTGAGGTGGAGCGCGACCACCACGAACCGGCCCGCGGGCACACGGACACCCAGAACCTGGGTGTCCTTCACCGTGTATCGCGCGACAACCGGAACCGGTGGCACGAGTCGCAGCGCTTCTCTCATAGCGAGGTCGAGATCGATGGCTGTGTCGAGGTCGTCGAGGGTCGGGTTATCGGGCAGCCGGAGTGCCTCTGCCCGGCAACGTTCTTGCCAGTCCGGGTGCTGGCCGAGGAGCTGGATCATGGTCGTTGCGGTGCTCGTCGAGGTGTCGTGTGCTGCCATCAGCAGGAAAATCATGTGATTCACGACATCTGTGTCGCTGAAAGCTTCGCCATCATCGTCACGTAGATGGCAGAGCACCGAGAACAGATCGTCGCCTTCGACCGCGCGGCGTCGTGCGACGTGGCGGCGCAGAAAATCTTCTAACAGGCGACGGCCCTTGAGCGCTCGACGCCATTTGGTGCCGGGGATGTCGCGGCGAACGAGCGCTGTCGCGGCCTGAACACAGTCGGTGAAGGCGTTGTTGACGCGAGCCAGCTCGGCTGGGCCCGCCAGATCCGCACCGCCCATGAACACCTGGGTTGCGATGTCCAGCGTCGCGGATTTGATGGCCGGATAAATTTCGAACCGTTCCGCTTGAGGCCACGCTTCCACGGTACGGCGGATCGGCCCTTGTAAGGCCCCGGTGTAGCCGCGCAAGCGGTCGCGTGTGAAGGCCCCCTGCATGATTCGGCGATGCTGGTGGTGCTCGGCGAAGTCGAGAAGCATGAGACCACGGTCGAAGAAGGGGCCGACGAGTTCACCCCATCCGGGACCGTTCGCGAATGCCTTGTCAGCGTTGCGGAACGCAACCTCGCAGGCCTGCGGGCCGATCAGCGCTGTCCAGCGCTTGCCCAGGAACGTCATCTCGCTGACCGGTCCATGCCGCTTCAGCGTGCGCTGCATGAAGTCCAATGGGTCACGCGTATAGGCGAGTGTCTGGCCGATCCAGGGAAGACCGGATTGATACGAAGCGGATGTGCCTCTGTCCGAAGAAAACGTCGATGTATTCCTGGTCACATCCCAATGCTTATTTGAGAAGGCCGTCCTGTCAATATGTTCTGACAGATAGATCTGTCAGAATGTAGCCATGGCGGTGAAGAACGGCACCTATCGCGGACGCAGCGCCGAGGAACGCCGAGCGGAGCGCCGGGCCAGACTCCTCGATGCGGGGCTAGAAGTGTGGTCGAACGACCCGTCGGTAACCATGACGAAGATCTGCGTACACGCCGGACTATCGGAGCGATACTTCTACGAGCACTTCGCCAACCTCGATGACGCGCTGATGGCGGTGATCGATTCTGTCGCAATAGAAATTGCGGTAGCGGCGACGACGGCCCTCGAGACGACAGGCGGAACAGCTGACGAGAGAATCCGGGCCGCGCTGATGGCGTTTGCTCAAGTTCTCATCGATGACCCCCGTAAGGGCCGTGTGGCGATGATCGAGTCGTACGCTGTCGCCTCTACCCGCCACCGCCGGAGCCAGCTGATCCAGCAGTTCGTCACCCTCGTTGAGCACGAGTCGCAGGCGATCCTCGTGCGGCCCGACCCGCCCGAGGCCGAGACCCGCATTGCGGCTACCGCATTCGTTGGCGGATTGAGCCAGCTAGTCACCGATTGGCTCGGCGGCGAGCTGGACATCGAACCTGATGCCCTGGTGGATACGGCCGTCGTTCTGTGGCGAGCAATGATGGGCACGGTGGATAAACAGGAGGCTGAGCCTCCAGCTTCAGACGAGTGTTGTTACGGCTAGGCTAGGCGGGTCCACCTTCGCGATTTCTCCGGAAAGGGGCCACAGCAGTGCCTGCCATCTCCCGCGACGAGGTTGCACACCTCGCCCGGTTGTCCCGGCTTGCGCTGACCGACGCGGAACTCGACGAGTTCGCTGGCCAGCTCGACTCGATTCTCAACCACGTCAAGGCTGTCTCCGAGGTAGCTGCTGACGATGTTCCCGCGACAGCGCATCCCGCAGCGACCGCCAACGTCTGGCGTGACGACGTCATCCAGCCAGGTTTGACGCAGGAGCAGGCGCTATCCGGCGCTCCCGAGGTCGACGAAAGTCGCTTTGCTGTGCCTCAGATCCTGGGGGAAGAACAGTGACGGACGATCTGACACGGCTCTCGGCGGCGGAACTCGCGGACAAGATCCATTCCCGCGAGGTGTCTGCCGTGGAGGCCACGCAAGCCCACCTGGACCGTATTCGTGCGGTCGACGGGCAGTACAACGCCTTCCTGCACATTGCGGATGACGAAGCGCTCTCGGCGGCCCAGGCTGTGGATGAGGCGCTAGCACGTGGCGATGAAATGCTCTCCCCGCTCGCTGGTGTGCCGCTCGCGCTCAAAGACGTTTTCACGACCTCCGACATGCCCACGACGTGCGCATCGAAGATTCTCGAGGGGTGGGTGCCTCCCTATGACGCCACTCTGACGACGCGACTGCGGCAGGCCGGAATCCCCATCCTCGGTAAAACGAACATGGACGAATTCGCGATGGGGTCATCCACCGAAAACTCGGCGTATGGGCCCACCCTCAACCCCTGGGGTGAGAACCGCATTCCGGGCGGTTCAGGAGGCGGCTCAGCCGCAGCGCTCGCCGCGTTCGAAGCGCCATTGGCGATCGGAACTGACACCGGCGGCTCGATCCGCCAGCCCGCCGCGATGACGTCCACCGTGGGCGTGAAACCCACTTACGGAACTGTCTCGCGCTTCGGGCTGGTCGCCTGCGCGTCGTCTCTGGATCAGGGTGGGCCGTGTGCACGCACTGTCCTCGACACTGCGCTGCTGCACGAGGTGATTGCCGGGCACGACCCGCGTGACTCCACGTCGATCGACACGCCCGTCCGCCCTGTCGTCCAGGCCGCGAAGGAAGGTGCGGAGGGCAGCCTCAGCGGCGTCCGCGTCGGTGTGGTCAAGGAACTGCACTCGGACTCGTACCAGCCCGGTGTCATCAGCACCTTCGACAAGGCTGTGGAGGCGCTGCGAGGTCTCGGCGCCGAAGTCGTCGAAGTGTCGTGCCCACATTTCACCTATGCACTTGCTGCCTACTATCTGATCCTGCCGAGCGAAGTGTCCTCGAACCTCGCACGGTTTGATGCGATGCGGTACGGACTACGGGTGGGCAATGACGGGACCAGAAGCGCTGAGCAAGTGATGGCGGAGACTCGTTCCGCGGGATTTGGCAAAGAGGTCAAGCGACGGATCATGATCGGTACCTACGCGCTCTCCGCGGGGTATTACGACGCGTATTACGGCCAGGCGCTCAAGGTGCGGACCTTGATCGCACGGGACTTCGATGCAGCGTACGAGCAGGTCGACGTCCTTGTCGCGCCTACCAGCCCCTTCACCGCGTGGCAGCTCGGCGAGAAGGTTGACGATCCGATCGCGATGTACCTCTCCGACCTCTGCACCCTGCCCACAAACCTTGCTGGTCATTGCGCAATGTCAGTTCCAGCTGGTTTGTCCCCCGACGACGGACTGCCTGTAGGGCTGCAGATCATGGCGCCTGCACTCGCGGACGAGCGCCTATACCGGATAGGTGCGGCATATGAAGCTGCGCGGGGGCCGCTTCCTGCGGCTGTGTGAGTTCGGTCAGCGGCGGCGCCACCGGAAGATCATTTCCGGGCGCCCCTGGCTGCCGTAGCGGGGAGCGCGATCAGCGACACCCTGCTCGACGAGGTGTTCAAGATAGCGGCGGGTGGTCACGCGCGCCATGCCAAGTTCGTCGGCGAGGTCACTCGCCGAGATGCCTGTCTCGGGATGCATTCGCAGAGCGTCGACTACAGCCGTCAAGGTCGTCTCGCTCATCCCCTTGGGGGGTGGTGCACTGTGTCCACCGCGCAGCGCGCCAAGTGCTCGGTCAACATCTTGCTGGGCGGTATCGGTGCCGGACTGGGTGAGCTGATCCCGGAACTCGCGGTAGCTCTCGAGCTTCGCCTTGAAGGCCGCGAAGGTAAACGGTTTCAGCAGGTAGTGAACGACGCCGTAGGCGACGACCGAGCGGACGATCTGCACATCGCGAGCCGACGTGATTGCGATGATGTCCACGAGGTGACCGCGGGCCCGGATCCCGCGGCATACATCGAGGCCCGTCATGTCGGGCAGATAGAAATCGAGCAGGATGAGGTCGACGTCGTGCGCCCCGAGGAACTCCCATGCCCGGGCCCCGCTGCTCACAACGCCTGCGACGGTGAACCCGCTCACACGCCCGACGTATTGAGCATGCGCGTCGGCGATACGCGCGTCATCTTCGACTATGAGCGTCTTGATCAACGGTCACCCCTACTGGCAGGGAGACGAACAGTGAACACGGTTCCCCCATTAACTTCCACATCAATGGTGCCGCTGTACTTGGCGAGTATCTGCTTGACGAGGGCTAACCCGAGCCCGCGCCCATGCGGCGCTTCCGCGGTTTTCGTGGACCAGCCGCGTGTGAAGATGTCGTCGATATGCTGAGAATCGACGCCTCGGCCGGTGTCCGTGACAGTCAGCACGAAGGCGTCTTCACCGGTAATCGCTGATACAGACACCCGGCGTGGCGGTGGGGCGGCGACAGCGGCATCGATAGCGTTATCGACGAGGTTGCCCACGATCGTGACCAGGTCTCTAGGGGAGACGTCCTGGACGGTGACGGCTGTGTCTTCCGAGATGACGAGTTCGACACCCTTTTCGTGCGCCTGCGCTGCCTTGCTGAGAAGCAGTGCGGCCAATGCTGGTTCGTCCACCGCCCCGAGGACGCGATCTGTCAGTTGCTGAGCAGCCTGAAGTTCAACGGTCGCGAACTCGACGGCCTTCTCCGGCTGACCCAGCTCGATCATGGTCACAACGGTGTGCAGGCGGTTCGCAGATTCGTGAGCCTGTGCGCGCAGCGCCTCGGCGAAGCCGCGGGCCGAGTCGAGCTCACCGGTGAGAGTCTCGAGTTCAGTATGGTCACGCAGGGTCGTGACGGTGCCGAGCGTCCGTGAGTCTTTCCGCGCAATTTCTGTGTTGACTACTAGTACGCGATCGTGGAAGACGATGAGCCGGTCAGAGACAGGCTCTCCACTGGTCAGCAGCAGTGTCATCGGTTCATCGAGCCCGAGCTCGCTAACCGGGCGGTTTTCCGCCGAGCCGGGCAGTCCGAGAAGACGCTGCGCCTCGTCATTGGCGAGAATGAGCCGGCCCCGGATATCGACGATGAGAAGCCCTTCGCGGACGGCGTGCAACACAGCGTCATGCTGTTCGTACATCCGCGTGATCTCGGCTGGGCCTAGTCCGAGTGTCTGGCGGCTGAGCCGCCGACTGATGAGTAATGTGCCGCCAGCGGCGATGAGGAGTGCTCCGCCCGCAGTGCCGAGTAGTACGGGAACTCGCTCTCGGACCTCTCGTCCGAGCTGCTGCTGAAGTATGCCGATCGACACAAGCGCAGTGATCTCGGCGCTGCCTTCAGTGGCGGGGCGGATGGGAACGACTGCGCGGACTGACGGGCCGAGTGTGCCCTCGTACTTTTCGGTGACGACCCCGCCCGCCAGTGCAGCGTCGATAGAACCGATGTATGGCTGCCCGATGAGTGCCTCGTCGGGGTGCGAAAAGCGAGTGCGGTCCGGCGCCATGAACACGATGAAGTCGCTCCCGGTTGCTGCTACGAGGGTTGATGCGAGTGGCTGAAGCTGGGCTGCCGGGTCGTCGCTTGCTAGCGCGTCGCGTACTTCCGCAAGTTCGGCGAGGGCCGACGCGAGCACGAGAACGCGCCGCTCGGCAGCAGCTTCGCTGATCCGTTTGGAGTCGAAGTACGCGAGAAGTGACCCGGCGATCACGAGAAGAGCGATGACCGCCAGCTGCAGAGCAAAGAGTTGCTGTGCCAGGCTGAGCGGTCGTCGCATCGTCCAAGTGTTCCAGATCTCGGCTGAACCCGGGGTGGGCTCAGAGGCTGATACCCATTCCCCAACTGCCCAGGAGGAGGACTGCGCCGGTGATCAGGAAGACGCCGATTATGTTCAGCCACACACCGGCGCGGATCATCTGGCCCATGGTGACGTATCCGGAGCCGAATACGATCGCGTTCGGCGGGGTGCCGACGGGGAGCATGAAGCTGCATGTCGCGGCGAATGCCGCAGGAACGAGGAGCAGCATCGGGTCGATCCCGAGACCGAGCGCGACTCCGCCGAGGACGGGCAGGAAGGTCGCCGCGGTGGCTGTGTTACTCGTCAGTTCAGTGAGGCCGAGGATCAGTAAGCACACGGCCGCGATCATCAGGACCGTAGGCAGCACGCCGAAGCCATCGACTTTGGTTCCGATGTAGGTGCTGAGACCCGTTTCCTGGACAGCCTTCGCGAGGCTCAGACCACCTCCGAAGAGCAGCAGCACACCCCAGGGGATGCCGGCCTGCGCGGTTTTCCAGTCCATCGCCATTGCGGCCCGGCCATTCTTGACAGCGGCGGGGATCATGAACAGGGCGATCGCCGCGGCGATACCGATGGTGGCGTCATCGAGGTTGGTGATGAACGGCAGCCGCGAGGTCAGTGCGTCCCACTCCGTCAGCGGAGTGCGGAAAACCCAGAGTGACGCTGTGGTCGCGAAGACCAGCAGAACCACCCATTCACCGCGTGACATCGGACCGAGTTTGTCGAGTTCGCGCTGGATGATTTCTTTCCCGCCAACGACGTTGGTCAGCTTCGTCGGGTAGATGACGCGGGTGAGCAGCAGCCAGGCGATCAAGAGGAAGACCACGGCCAGAGGTACACCGACCTTCATCCAGTCGGCGAAGGTGATAGTGATGTCTGAGTAGGTTTCCTCGATGAAGCCCGCGAGGATCAGGTTCGGGGGGCTGCCGATCAGAGTGGCAAGGCCACCGATGGTCGCGGCGAACGCGATCGCCAGCATGAGACTCGTGGCGAAGTTCTTTGTGTCTTTGTCAGCGAAGATATCGGATACTGGCCCGTTGCCTTCGGCCGCCGAATCGATGCCCTTCTTCGCGGCGACAAGAGCCAGGACACTGATGCCGATAGGGAGCATCATGAGGGTTGTCGCTGTGTTGCTCACCCACATCGACAGGAACGCGGTGGCAATCATGACACCGAGGATGAGTTGTCGCGGTTTCGTTCCCACAGCGCGCATCACAAGAAGTGCGATCCGTTTGTGCAGATTCCACTTTTGCATCGCGAGCGCGATGATGAAGCCACCCATGAACAAGAAGACCGTTGGTGAGGCGTAAGGAGCGGTGGCCTCGGAGAGTTCGAGCACCCCGAGGGTGGGGAACGCCACGATTGGCACAAGCGATGTCACGGACAGCGGCAGCGCTTCGGTCATCCACCACACTGCGATGACGATCGCCACGGCCGCAGTGATACGTGCGGCGCTCGAAAGCGCGTCGTCGGCAGGGATGAGCAAGTAGGCAGCGAGGCCAAGCGCAGGCCCGAGCAGTCGGCCGAACCAGAGTCTTCCTTGCGGAAGCAGGGCCTCGTCTGCCCCCGGGCGAGGACCGGCAGAGCCTCTGGCCCGTTCCTCCGCATCCTCTAGTGTTGTGGTGGTCATAGGTGACACCTCCGAAACGTGACTTCGCTTACGTTGTGAACTGAATGTGTCAGCTCTCACCACGGCTGTCGCTGTTGTGGTCTTAATGGTCGCGAACAGCGATTCGTCCGATTCACGTCACGGCCCGGGTTCGACAGCGTCACTGTCCCGTCCGGATTCCCGTAAGGTCAGTACCTGATTGTCCGACTGATTGCTTGCTTGCGTGATAACCGGAGGGTGGCATGCGGATAGGGATTCTCACAGGTGGCGGCGATTGCCCTGGGCTGAACGCAGTCATCCGGGCGATTGTCCGCACGAGCGAGAACCGTTATGGCAGTTCTGTCGTCGGGTTTCGGGATGGGTGGCGCGGCCTGCTCGAGGACCGGAAAGAGCGGCTTCGATTCGACGACCGAGTTGACTCGATACTCGCGCGCGGTGGCACCATTCTCGGTACCGCCCGGGTGAACCCAGAAATCCTTCGTTCGGGGCTGGACCGCATCCAGCAAACACTCGACGACAACGGGATTGATGTGCTCATCCCGATCGGCGGAGAAGGCACACTGACGGCGGCGCACTGGCTATCCGAATCGGGTGTCCCGGTCGTCGGAGTGCCGAAAACGATCGATAACGACATCGCGTGCACCGACTACACGTTCGGTTTCAACACCGCGCTCGCGATCGCGACGGAAGCGATCGACCGGCTGCACACCACGGCGGAGTCGCATCAGCGCGTCATGCTGGTCGAAGTGATGGGACGCCACGCTGGCTGGATCGCACTGCACTCCGGGCTCGCCGCCGGTGCGCACCTCACCCTCATTCCAGAGCAGCCTTTCGATGTCGAAGAGGTGTGCGCGATGGTCAAACGCCGGTTCCAGCGCGGCGACAGCCATTTCATCTGTGTGGTCGCCGAGGGCGCTGAACCGAAACCTGACTCAATGACGCTGCGTGAGGGCGGTGTCGACGAATTCGGCCATAAGCGGTTCACGGGGGTGGCGCAGCAACTCGGCGCGGAGATTGAGCGGCGCATCGGCAAGGAAGTTCGCACCACGGTGCTCGGTCACGTCCAGCGTGGCGGTACACCCACAGCGTACGACCGGGTTCTCGCGACGCGGTTCGGTATCAACGCGACTGACGCGGCGCACGCGGGAGAACACGGCAAGATGGTCGCGCTCCGGGGAAGCGAGATCGAGCTCGTTTCACTCGGTGAAGCCGTCGATCACCTGAAGGTGGTCCCGCAGAATAGCTACGACGAGGCCGCGGCATTCTTCGGCTGAAACTCGAATAGACTGCTCAGTCATGACTGCGAGCCCCCGGATCGACGCTCCCCGAAACGGACAGACTGTGGAACCGCTTGAATACGACGAGGTCCTCGAAATCTACGAGCCTGTGCTCGGTATGGAGGTCCATGTTGAGCTGCACACCGCTACCAAGATGTTCTGTCCGTGCCCGACCACTTTCGGTGCCGAACCGAACACCCAGGTGTGCCCTGTGTGCCTGGGGCTCCCTGGTGCACTCCCAGTTGTCAACAAAGCCGCAGTCGAATCGGCGATCCGGATCGGTCTCGCGCTGAACTGCTCGATCGCGCCATGGAGCCAGTTCGCGCGCAAGAACTATTTCTACCCAGATCAGCCCAAGAACTATCAGATCTCGCAGTACGAAGAACCGATTGCCTCCGACGGCTACCTCGATGTGGTGCTTGATGACGGCGAGACGTTCCGCGTCGGCGTTGAACGCGCCCACATGGAAGAAGACACCGGCAAGCTGCTTCACGTGGGGGGTGCGACCGGCCGGATCGAAGGCGCGACCCATTCACTGCTCGACTACAACCGTGCCGGTGTGCCGCTGATCGAAATCGTCAGCAAGCCAATAGAGGGAGCCGGGGCGCGGGCGCCGGAGGTGGCGCGTGCCTATGTGGGTGCGCTGCGAGACCTGCTGAAAGCGCTCGACGTGTCCGACGTTCGAATGGACCAGGGCTCGCTGCGCTGTGACGCGAACGTGTCGCTCAAGCCAATCGGGGCGAAAGAGTTCGGTACCCGCACCGAGACGAAAAACGTTAACTCGCTGAAGAGTGTTGAAGTAGCGGTGCGTTACGAAATGCGCCGTCAAGCAGCGGTTCTGCAGGCGGGCGGCGAGATCATTCTGGAGACGCGGCACTTCCAGGAAGCCGGCGGGACCACCAGCGCGGGACGACCGAAAGAAACCGCCGACGACTACAGGTACTTCCCAGACCCCGATCTGCAGCCTGTCGAGCCTGCTGCTGAATGGATCGAGGAACTACGCGGTACCCTCCCGGAGCTCCCCTGGATCCGCCGTGCGCGGATTCAGGCAGACTGGGGCGTGTCCGCCGAGGTGATGCGCGACATCATTAATGCCGGCGCCCTTGACCTGATCATTGCAACCGTGGATGCGGGCGCACCTGCCGAGGCCGCGCGCTCCTGGTGGGTCTCGTATTTGACACAGAAAGCCAACGTCGAAGGGGTTGGATTAGAAGAACTGCCGATCACCCCCGCGCACGTCGCTGCCGTCGCCGAGCTTGTCAGCAGCGGCAAGCTGACCAACAAACTCGCGCGTGAGGTTGTAGACGGTGTTCTCGCTGGTGAGGGTGACCCGGAGACTGTGATGAAGTCGCGCGGCCTCGAGATCGTGCGTGACGACTCGGTGCTGCAGAAAGCTGTCGACGATGCGATCGCCGCCAACCCGGGAATCGTCGAGAAGATTCGCAGCGGCAAGGTGCAGGCGGCAGGCGCGATTGTCGGTGCTGTCATGAAGGCAACCAAGGGTCAGGCCGACCCCGCACGAGTCAAGGAACTCGTCATCGAAGCGTGTGGGCAGTCCTGAGTAGCTTTTAGTCGGGGCTGATTCCGCCGCCCCCGTCCGGCGGAATAATGAATACCCGGTCATCGCTGTCGACGGGGTCCCCAGAGGCCTTGTTCACCGTCCCAGCCCACACTTCGCCCTCAGGCCCCCGGGCGGCACCGTAAACCTGACCGTATCGGCCTTCCACCGCGAAGACTGGGTCGCCGGTGACAATGCCTGTCTCATCGCTGATTTCGACGAAACTCACGGCTTCGCCGCCAACGAGCGCCACGGCGATCTCGTTATCCAGTGCCGCGCACTGCGAGGTTCCGGGTGAGTCGCTCCACACCCACAGGGGTTCGAGCGAGCCGGCGTCGCCCACGCGGACGAGGCGATCACCGCCGGGCGTGCGGTCGGTCGCGTATAGCGTGCCGGTGACGGGGTCTGTGCACGCGCCGCCCGTACCGGTGAGGCCGATCGCGACGATCTGAGGGTCGCCCGGGTTTGCAGGGGACGGCGACGCGAGCCGCAGTATCTTCCCCGCGAGTGATCCAGGATTTGCCGCCGCGGCGGGATCTCCCGCATCGCCGGTGCGGATGACCAGGCCGCCGGCAGCGTCGAACGAGATAGACCCACCATTGCCGGTACTGCCCTTGGGGATGCCGGTAAGGACGGGACGGGGAGTGTCGCCCGGAGCGACACGCACGACCCGGTTATCGGAAGGCGTCGAGATATAGGCGAAAAGCAGCCGATCCTCAAAGAACGTAGGGGACAGGGCGACATCGAGGAGCCCGCCATCCCCGCTGCCGTCGACGTCGATCTGAGTGAACTCGTCCGGTTCGGTTTCCGGCGCGACAGTGAGGACCCTTCCCGTCGTCCGCTCGGATACGAGGGCGGCACCGCCCCCCGGCAGCACCGTGAGGCCTGCCGTCGGTTCAAGGCAGGTGGCTACCACGGCCGGGTCGGGATCAACGCAGGGACCTTCTTCTTCCGGAGCCTCGTCTTCAGTGGTCGGCGTCTGGTTGGGGTCGGGCGGAACGAGTTCCGCGAAACCGCCGGCGGTGGGTTCGGGTTCAAATGGCGATGCGAGCGAGTCGTCAAACCTCGCGCACCCGCTGAGTGCAACGAAACCGAGCAGGCCTGCTGTGACCGCCATGGTCGCCGCCGGACGTGCCCGATGCGCATGTGACATGCCACCAACGTAACCGAAAACACGCCGTCCTTCCGTGGCACGCCACATGCCTACCGGACTCAGCCCCCCTTTCGGACCTACGCTGGTGACCATGACCGACAAGCGTGATGACGCCAGCGATCCGCAGCCGTATGACGCCCCAGCGACCGCCCCTAGTCCCTTCGATCAGAACACCGAGGAGATTCCGGCGAAGGGTGCTGCTGACGCGGATTCTGGGCCGGCGACGGAAGCGATACCCAGCGTCCAGCCTGATGACCAGAGTGGGGGTTTTGGCCGTGCCGCAGGCGACAGTGACACGGCACCTGGCTTTGCCTGGTCGCGTCCAGGGACAGATACGGGGGCGGCAACCGCACCCGTGGCCACGCCGGGCCAATACAGCGCTCAGGTGACGCGCGGGCGCCCGCCACGCCCTTCAGCCACGGCTGGCTACACTCCGCTGGTTGATGACGATGACCTTGGTCTTCGCGAGTCTGAAGCGACTGAGCAAATCCCAGTTCAGGACCCGGCCCCGCCGCAGGCATACAGCAGCGCTCACACCGAGATCCTAGAGAGGCCTGAAGAGATGTCGTATGTTCCGGGCGGTCCGGGTGCTGCGACCGGCCCGTTCGCGCCCCAGCAGCCCTATGGAGAGCAGGATCTGTGGGGGGCCGGGGCGGCTGGGGCGCAGGCTGCCTATAGCCCCACGCAGGACGACATGCAGCGAGAACCAGTCGCGGTCCCGCCAGCTCAGGTAGTCCCAGAGGGGCGCGGCACCCTCGAATTCGGTTTGTTCATTTTGCGCCTGCTGGTAGGCGGTGCGCTGATTGCTGATGGTGTAAGGCACCTGCTCGGGCAGTCTGGTGGACTCGGCATGGGTGGCCTTGAAACGTTGTTCACCGACGCGGGTTATCAGTCCGCGAGCATCGTCGCGATCGCGGTGATGAGCGCCCAGATAGGCGGCGGCTTGCTCCTGCTCCTCGGACTGGCGACACCAGTGGGTGCAGCGGTGTCGGTCGCAGCCCTGATGAACGTGTGGCTGGCTCACCAAACTGCAGAGCCGGGCCTGCAGGGCATCGGCACACCCGAACTAGAAGTGGCGCTCGTGCTCGCCGTCGCCGCAGGCGCGCTCGCCCTCACCGGTCCCGGACGCATCAGCATGGAACGCAGCGCAGGATGGTCGACACGGCCACGCTGGGGGTCGAGTGTTCTCCTGTTCCTCGGCATTGTCGGCGGCGCGTGCGCGTGGATCTTCCTCAGCGGACAAGTCTGAGCCATCCGCTGAGAATCGGGAAGGATTTTCCCTCGCCACGAGGGTAAATCCTTCCCGATTGTGTTTCCAGGTCAGCGGACCTCGCGCACCGCACCCCGGTCGGCCGAGGTGGCCAGCGCGGCATAGGCGCGCAGCGCCGTGGTAACCGGACGCTGCCGCTCGCGCGGATGCCAAGGACGTTCTGCGGCCTCCATTTTGGCGCGCCGCTCCGCGAGCACATCCTCGTTGATGAGCAGCGCGAGTGTGCGGCTGCGGATATCGATCAGGATCTGGTCTCCATCCTCGACGAGGCCGATTGCGCCACCTGCGGCCGCTTCTGGCGACATGTGTCCGACCGAAATGCCTGAGGTCCCGCCAGAGAAGCGTCCGTCGGTGATGAGCGCACATTTCGCGCCCAGCCCGGCACCCTTGAGGAATGCCGTGGGGTGCAGCATTTCCTGCATTCCCGGCCCGCCTGCGGGGCCCTCGTACCGGACGACGAGGATGTCCCCGGGCTGGATCTCGCGCCGGAGGATGACGCTGACTGCTTCTTCCTGGCTCTCGACCACGCGCGCGGGCCCCTGGAAACGCCACAGCGCCTCGTCGATCCCGGCTGTTTTGATCACGGCGCCATTCGGTGCGAGGTTCCCGCGGAGCACAGCAAGCCCGCCGTCCTTCGTGTACGCGTGTTCCACGTCCCGAATACATCCGCCTTCTGCGTCGATATCGGGGGAGGCCCAGACGTTCGACGTGGAGAAGGGTTCGGTGGTTCGGACTCCGCCAGGTGCGGCAAGAAATAGTGCCCGTGCTTCCTCGCTCGCGTGCGGTGAGCGGATGTCCCAAGCGTCGAGCCATTCACCCATCGACGGGGTGTGCACGGTGCTGAGAGAGTCGTCGAGCAGACCGCCGCGCCGCAGCTCACCCAGAATGGCGGGGATCCCGCCAGCGCGATGCACATCCTCCATGTGGTAGTCGGAGTTCGGTGAGACCTTCGCGAGGCAGGGCACCTTGCGGCTGATCGCATCGATGTCTTCGAGGGTGAAATCGATCTCGCCTTCTTCAGCGGCGGCGAGGATGTGCAGAACAGTATTCGTGGACCCGCCCATTGCCACGTCGAGCGCCATCGCGTTACCGAAAGCGGCCTTGGTTGCGATGTTGCGCGGAAGGACTGACTCGTCGTCGTCACGGTAGTACCGGGTTGCTGCGTCGACGATGACTTTTCCGGCGCGGGTGAATAGCTCGCGACGGTATGCATGCGTCGCGAGCGTCGAGCCGTTGCCGGGCAACGCGAGGCCAAGCGCCTCAGTGAGGCAATTCATGGAGTTGGCGGTGAACATCCCGGAACAGGAGCCGCAGGTCGGGCAGGCGGACCGCTCGACTTCATCGAGCCCAGCATCGTCTACCGCGGGGTTGGCACTCGCGGAGATCGCCGTCACGAGGTCCGTGGGCGCGTGTGCCACGCCGTCGACGACGACTGCTTTGCCTGCTTCCATCGGCCCGCCGGAGACGAAAACGGTGGGTATGTTGAGGCGCATCGCTGCGTTGAGCATTCCCGGTGTGATCTTGTCGCAGTTCGAGATGCACACCAGCGCATCGGCGGTGTGTGCGTTGACCATGTACTCGACTGAGTCGGCGATGATTTCCCGGCTCGGCAGTGAATAGAGCATGCCGCCGTGGCCCATGGCAATGCCGTCGTCGACGGCGATGGTGTGGAACTCGCGCGCGACTCCGCCCGCTTCGCGGATCGCCTCAGCAACGATCTCGCCGAGATTCTTGAGGTGCACATGGCCTGGTACGAACTGGGTGTACGAGTTGGCGATGGCTACGATCGGCTTCCCGAAATCGGTGTCGGTCATACCGGTCGCGCGCCATAGAGCGCGGGCGCCGGCTGCGTTTCGGCCGACGGTTGTTGTGCGGGATCTCAAGGGCGGCATGGTGCTGAGTACCTCGTTGTCGGAAAAGTGGGGGAACCGATCACTCTAGGCAGTGTCAGTTCCGGACTCGATTTATTTTTGGGCGGACGCGTGCAGGTCGGGGATCCGGCCACCGCTCAGCGGCGTGATCTTCGGCAGATCATTGAACGTCACAGCAGGCAGCGGGACTGAACTTCCGTCGTGGAGGACTGCGCGGGCTGACTTGTACTTGGGGAAGGTGAGCCCTTTGATGTCGCTCCAGGAAATGTGACGTGTGCCGCGCAAGGTTCGTATATCAATGGCGCTCTCAGATACCCTTGTACGGACTCGCAAAATCCAGATTGCGAGAACAATCGGGATTGCGCCGAGCCATCCGAACAGGACGGGCTGGGCACTCGCCGGGACAGCTACACACACAGCGAGGAGGAGGACTCCCAGCAACGTCAGTCGCGAGATGCGGATGGTTTCCACTTGCCGTTCTCGCTGCGGCAGCGGGACTTGTGGTTCTGCTGGCTTTACTGAGTCTGCGTCGGGCACCCCTCCATACTTGCATCCCGGTCCAAACACCCCCGTCCAGGCATCCCAAAATGTGGGATGCAGGGATGAACCAGATTGACGCCAGGAGCAGGTCTTCATTAGCGTCGGTCGCGTGAACATAACTGCGGTACTCGTAATCGGCTTGCGCGTCGTCGCCTGAGTCGTTTTCGAACGTATCCGCCAGCACGACGCGCACCCTCGTTCCGCAGAGACCTGCGAGCGGGGGTTTTTTCGTGCCCGCAGTAGCATGTGGAGTGATCCAGATCACGGCACGAACCGAGGATTGCCGGAACCAACAAGAGGAACTTGCAGTGAGTGCACCGACAGCACGGCCAACGCCAGGCCCGCAGCCAGGACATTCCGCCGCGGGACACGCTTCCGCGCGGCAGAGTGACGCCAGCGGTGCCCAGAGTGGGCAGCGCACCGACACAGGAGTGGGGGCGACGCCGGCTAGTTTGCCGACGACCCGTCCCGGAGCGCCTGAACGAATGACGGGAGCCCACGCGGTCGTACGATCGCTTGAAGAGCTCCACGCGGACATCGTGTTCGGTATTCCCGGCGGCGCGATCCTCCCGGTATACGACCCGATGCTCGATTCCAAGAAGGTGCGCCATGTGCTTGTGAGGCATGAGCAGGGTGCCGGTCACGCCGCGACTGGCTACGCCCAGGCCACCGGCAAGGTCGGTGTGTGTATGGCGACGTCAGGGCCCGGCGCCACCAACCTCGTCACACCACTCGCGGACGCCTACATGGACTCGGTGCCGATGGTGGCAATCACAGGCCAGGTCGGCCGCCCGCTTATCGGTACGGACGGCTTCCAGGAAGCCGACATCGCCGGTATCACAATGCCGGTGACGAAACACAACTTCCTCGTCACGGAAGGCGACGACATCCCGCGGGTGATCGCAGAAGCCTTCTACCTTGCGTCAAGCGGACGTCCCGGACCGGTTCTCGTCGACATTCCCAAGGACGTGTTGCAGGGCGACATGAACTTCGTCTGGCCGCCAGAGATGCGCCTGCCCGGGTACCGCCCGGTGACCAAACCGCATGGCAAGCAGGTGCGTGAGGCGTCCCGCCTGATCGCTGCGGCGAAGAAGCCGGTGCTGTACGTCGGCGGCGGTGTTATGAAGGCAGAAGCCTCGGAACAGCTGCTGAAGCTCGCGGAACTGAGCGGCATCCCCGTCGTCACCACGCTGATGGCACGCGGCGCCTTCCCTGACAGCCACGACCTGAACCTCGGCATGCCCGGCATGCACGGCACCGTCGCGGCGGTTGCGGCGCTGCAGCGGAGTGACCTCCTGATCACGCTCGGTGCGCGGTTCGACGACCGTGTCACAGGTAAGCTGTCGACCTTTGCGCCAGATGCGAAGATCATCCACGCTGACATCGACCCGGCCGAAATCGGGAAGAACCGCCACGCGGATGTGCCCATCGTGGGTGACTGCAAGGAAGTTATCGTCGAGCTCACCGACGCGATCGCGTCGGACCGCCAAACCGGCCGTGTCCCAGACATTTCCGAGTGGTGGGCGTACCTGAGCGGTGTGCGGGAAACGTACCCGCTGAGCTACGGCCCGCAGAGTGATGGTTCGCTGTCACCGGAGTACGTCATTGAGCAGCTCGGGAAGCTCGCCGGTCCGGAGGCCGTATACGTGGCCGGAGTGGGCCAGCATCAGATGTGGGCAGCGCAGTTCATCCGGTACGAGAAGCCGCGCACGTGGCTGAACTCGGGTGGTCTCGGGACGATGGGGTACGCCGTTCCTGCTGCGATGGGCGCCAAAATGGGCGTGCCGGACACTGAAGTGTGGGCGATCGACGGTGATGGCTGCTTCCAGATGACCAACCAGGAGCTCGCCACCTGCGCGATTGAAGGTGTGCCGATCAAGGTTGCGCTCATCAACAACGGCAACCTCGGCATGGTGCGCCAGTGGCAGAACCTCTTCTACGAGGAGCGCTACTCCAGCACCGATCTCTCAACCCACTCCCTGCGCATCCCGGATTTCGTCAAGCTGGCCGAGGCCCTCGGCTGCGTGGGCATTCGTGTCGACAAGGAAGAAGACGTCATCCCCGCCATCAAGAAGGCGCAAGAGATCAACGACCGACCCGTCGTTATCGACTTCATTGTCGGTGCTGACGCTCAGGTGTGGCCGATGGTCGCAGCGGGCACCAGCAATACGGAAATCATGGCTGCCCGCGGCATCCGGCCGCTGTTCGACGAAGATGAGTCCGCCGGAGAGTCGCCGGCAAAGCTCCACAGCGTCATTCAGACTGAAGACCAGGCTGTCGCATACCGGGAGCAGCAGCGCAAACAAAGTGCAGAAGGGGACGACACCAAGTGAGAACTACGCACACGCTCAGCGTTCTCGTCGAGGACAAACCAGGCGTGCTAGCACGAGTGGCGTCCCTGTTCTCCCGCCGGGGGTTCAACATCGAGTCCCTCGCGGTGGGGCCGACCGAAATCAAGGGAATGTCACGGATGACCATTGTCGTCATCGTCGATGAACAACCCCTTGAGCAGGTCACCAAGCAGTTGAACAAGCTCATCAACGTCCTGAAGATTGTCGAACAGGACTCCGAGAACTCGGTGGCTCGTGAGCTGGTTCTGATCAAGGTCCGGGCGGACACCGCTTCACGCGCGCAGGTGATCGAGGCTGCACAGCTCTTCCGGGCGAAAATCGTCGACGTCTCGCCAGAATCGCTCACCATCGAAGCTACTGGCACCCCGGTGAAGCTCGAAGCACTCCTCAAGGTGCTCGAACCTTTCGGAATCCGGGAGCTCGTCCAGTCAGGCGTCGTCGCTTTGGGGCGCGGTCCCAAGTCCATCAGCGCGACCCGCTAGCCTCATCCGGGGTGTCGCCTCACGATAATCGGTACTCAAGGCGGCGCTCCGGATACATCGTTTAACCGTGTGCGGCGCGATCGCCCGTACCTCACTAATGTAGAAGGGAATCCACACGTGGCCGTCGAGATTTTCTATGACGACGATGCCGACCTGTCGATCATCCAGGGTCGCAAGGTGGCCGTTATTGGATACGGTAGCCAGGGACACGCGCACTCGCTGAGCCTTCGGGACTCAGGTGTCGATGTGCGCGTCGGCCTCAAGGAAGGTTCGAAGTCCCGGGCAAAGGCGGAGGAGCAGGGTCTGCAGGTCCTCACCCCGGCAGAAGCTGCCGAGTGGGCTGACGTGATCATGATCCTGGCGCCGGACACCGCCCAGGCTTCGATCTACACGAACGACATCGAGCCGAACCTCAAGGACGGTGACGCGCTCTTCTTCGGTCACGGTCTGAACATCCGCTTCGGGCTGATCAAACCGCCCGCTGAGGTCACTGTTGCGATGGTCGCGCCGAAGGGCCCGGGCCACCTCGTTCGCCGTCAGTTCGAAGACGGCAAGGGTGTTCCCGCGCTCGTTGCAATTGAGCAGGATCCCAAGGGCGAGGGTCTCGCACTAGGCCTGTCGTATGCGAAGGGTATCGGCGGAACCCGTGCGGGTGTCATCAAGACCACGTTCGCTGAGGAGACCGAAACCGACCTGTTCGGTGAGCAGGCTGTGCTCTGCGGTGGCACGGAAAGGCTGGTTCAGACCGGCTTCGAGGTGCTGATCGAAGCTGGCTATGCGCCTGAAATCGCCTACTTCGAGTGCCTTCATGAGCTCAAGCTCATCGTTGACCTCATGTACGAGGGCGGAATCGGACGGATGAACTACTCCGTTTCTGACACAGCTGAGTTTGGCGGGTACCTCTCCGGGCCCCGGGTCATCGATGCGGACACCAAGTCACGCATGCAGGACATCTTGGCTGACATCACGTCAGGCAAGTTCGTTGAGCGTCTCGTGGCGAACGTCGAAAACGGCAACAAGGAACTCGAGCAGCTGCGCAAAGAGAATGCGGAGCATCCGATCGAGGTCGTGGGCGCAAAGCTTCGTGGTCTGATGAGCTGGGTTGACCGGCCGATCACCGAAACCGCCTGATCAAGCACGACACAAGCAACGGGGCGTCACTCGCTGAGAGTGACGCCCCGTTTGTCGTGTCAGCATGGACGGACTAGATCGGGCGGAAGCCCGCTCCCGGTCCACCTGCGACAAATGCATCCGCAAGAACGGCTTCCATGTTGATGCTGATCTTCGGTCCGACGCACGGGACCAGGAAGTAGGCGCTGACTAGACCGATCAGCTGCGTGCCTCGAGTGACTGGGCCGCCGGAGTCTCCCTCAGACACGCACACCAGCCCCCAGGTCTCGTTGTAGACAGGATCAACGAACACTGAGATCCCGCAGGTGTGGCCAGTCGAGCGGCCTTGCTTGCAGACCAATTCCGGGAAGTGTGCAGGCCCGCCGGTACCCGTGATTGTGGTGGGCCCAACCGTGCGGACGGGGTTCACACGGGCTGGGTCGAACACGATCACCGCGTAGTCGAGGACGCCGTTGGTGCGGGCAATGTTGCCCACAACACCGGCCCCTGGTGTCGCTTCCGCGGTGACAGGGGCGCCCGGTCCGCCGCAGTGGCCCGCGGTGAAGCCAACAAGCCGGCCGCCGTTGTCGTAACCGATGGTGGTCAGGGTGCACAGGAAGTCGCCTCCGACGACAATCCCGGAGCCGCCGCCGAGGGTGGCTCGTGCCTGCTGCGCCTGGGCAGCGGGGAGGCTTACGAAAAGCGCCGCGAAGACGGCGATACTCACGATGAGGAACCGTTTCATCCAGCCACCCCTTGTCTCATGCCTGGCCGCAGCGAATATTTGTCCGCTTTCAAGCGACGTGTCAACTATCACAGGCTGAGAGTACGTGACCGGATCGATATGCAGTTGTAATTGGTTGGCCTAAGTACTTGGTACGGATCCGTCCGGCCCCGCACGCTTCCGCTATGTGAGATCGGGGGCTGCGGTGTGGAATGTGGTAGGGCCGCAGACTAGGCTATCTGCGGTCAGCGTGAACGCCGAGTGCACCTTACCTAGTGCGGGGCAGCCCGGCGCACGCAATTAACGAGTCTTTTGAGCACTGAATGAGGAGAGTTCGCACGTGACACCATCTGGCCGTCCGGTAGTTCTGATCGCGGACAAGCTCGCACCGTCCACCGTCGACGCGCTTGGTGGTGATGTAGAGGTCCGTTGGGTTGATGGTCCGAACAAGCCGGCCCTGCTCGAAGCCGTTGCCGACGCTGACGCGCTGCTCGTGCGGTCCGCGACGACGGTGGATGAGGCAGTTCTCGCCGCAGCGCCCAAGCTGAAGATCGTGGCACGCGCCGGTGTCGGTCTCGACAACGTCGACGTTCCCGCAGCCACCGCACGCGGTGTCATGGTGGTGAATGCTCCAACGTCGAACATCCACAGCGCTGCCGAGCATGCATTCGCGTTGCTGATGGCCACTGCGCGCCAAATCCCCGCCGCCGACCTCACGCTGCGTGGCCGTGAGTGGAAGCGCAGCAGCTTCAACGGAACCGAAATCTTCGGAAAGACCGTGGGTGTGGTCGGTCTTGGGCGTATCGGTCAGCTCTTTGCACAGCGGGTCGCTGCGTTCGAAACGAACGTCATCGCCTATGACCCGTACGTTTCCCCTGCTCGCGCCGGTCAGCTAGGCATTGAACTCGTCACTCTCGCCGAGCTTCTCGAGCGCGCCGACATGATCTCGATCCACCTTCCTAAGACGCCGGAAACCAAGGGCCTGATCGGCGCGGCGGAACTTGCGCGCACTAAGAAGGGCGTCATCATCGTCAACGCCGCGCGCGGTGGGCTGATTGATGAGACCGCGCTGGCCGACGCCGTCAAGAGCGGCCAGGTGAAAGCCGCCGGCATCGACGTGTTCGCCACCGAACCGTGCACGGATAGCCCGCTGTATGACCTGCCCCAGGTTGTCGTGACGCCCCACCTTGGAGCCTCGACGTCCGAGGCCCAGGATCGTGCGGGAACAGATGTGGCAAAAAGCGTTCAGCTCGCACTAGCGGGTGAGTTCGTGCCGGACGCGGTGAACGTCGCGGGCGGGCCGGTAGCCGAGGAAGTTGCGCCGTGGCTCGAGATTGTGCGGAAGCTCGGGGTGCTCGCCGGGGTGCTGTCACCTGAGCGGCCGGCGAGCGTTCTGGTGGATGTGCGGGGCGAGTTGGCGAGCGAAGATGTCGACATTCTGAAGCTGTCGGTTCTGCGTGGCCTGTTCTCCGCGGTCATCGATGATTCGGTGACGTTCGTGAACGCTCCCGCGATCGCCGAGGAGCGCGGTGTCAAAGCTGAGGTCACTACGACAGCGGAGAGCCCCAATCACCGCAGCGTGGTGGATGTGAAGCTCGTGCTCAGTGACGGTGACATCATCAACGTCGCAGGCACCCTGACCGGACCTGCCCGTGTCGAGAAAATCGTCAACATCAACGGCCGCAACTTTGACATGCGCGCGGAGGGCATCAACCTCCTCATCCACTATGACGACCAGCCTGGTGCTCTCGGCAAGATCGGCACCCGCCTGGGCGAGGCCGGTATCAATGTTCTCGCCGCTCAGCTCAGCCAGGACACGGACGGTCCTCGCGCCACGATCCTGCTTCGTATCGACCGTGACGTTCCGCAGGAGGTCCGGGATTCGATCGCTGCTGGAGTCGCTGCGTCGAGCATCGACGTCATCGTGCTGGACTGATCGGGGACCACGAAATGAAACTCGCAGTCATCCCCGGCGACGGAATCGGGCAGGAAGTCATCGCCGAAGCTCTCAAGGTGCTCAAAGTCGTTGCTCCTGATGCGGAAACAGCGGAGTTCGACCTCGGGGCGCGCCTCTACAACCGGACCGGTGAGATTCTGCCGGAGTCGGTCCTTGAGGAAGTCCGCGAACACGACGCCATCCTGCTCGGCGCGATCGGTGACCCTTCGGTCCCGCCAGGAGTGCTCGAGCGCGGCTTACTGCTGAAGCTCCGCTTCGCGCTCGACCACCATGTGAATCTCCGTCCGTCGAAGCTTTACAGCGGGGTGGTCGGGCCGCTCGCCGGTAACAAGCCTGTCGACGTGGTTGTCGTGCGCGAGGGCACTGAAGGCCCTTACATCGGAAACGGTGGCGCCCTGCGGCCCGGTACGCCCAACGAGGTCGCGACCGAAGTCAGTGTCAACACTCGTTTCGGGATCGAGCGGGTCGTCCGGTACGCGTTTGATCTCGCGATGACGCGGCGCAAGCACCTCACCCTCGTACATAAGACGAACGTGCTGTCCTTTGCCGGGGCATTGTGGTCGCGGACGGTTGACGCGGTCGCGAAGGAATACCCCGAGGTAGAAGTGGGGTACCAGCACATCGATGCAGCGACGATCCACCTCGTGACCGACCCTGGCCGATTCGACGTGATCGTCACCGACAACTTGTTCGGCGATATCATCACCGATCTTGCCGCAGCGGTGACGGGAGGCATCGGTCTGGCAGCGAGCGGCAACATCGATGCGAGCCGGGCGAACCCAAGCATGTTCGAGCCGGTCCATGGCAGCGCGCCTGACATTGCAGGCCAGCAGAAAGCGGATCCCACGGCCGCGATTCTGTCGGTAGGCCTGCTGATGTCGCATCTGGGTGACTCCACCGCAGCGGAGCGCATCGATGCTGCGGTCGCGGCGGATCTGGCGGCACGTGAATCCGGAACAGGTGGTGCGTCGACGAGCGAGATCGGCGACCGGATCGCGGCGGCCATCTAGTTAGACAGAATCACGAAAAACGGGACATACTCACACGAAACAACCTGCGAGTATGTCCCGTTTTTCCTGAGACTGTGGATGTTTACGTTCGGGCTCCAATTGCGGACGGCACCACGGGCGCGGCGAGCAGCGCGAAGACGGCCGCGAGCGCGAATGTGGCGGGAAAACCTACAGCGGTGATGGTCGCACCGAACGCGGGCGGCACAGCGGCAGCGACGGCGTTTTGTGCCGTGTTGTGAATGCTGAGTACTCGACCGCCCCAGAATGGACCTGCGATCTCTGCTGCCGCAGTGAACGCGACACCGTTGTCGGCGACGGTGATGACGCCAGCGGCCACGAGGAGCACGATGGCGATCGACATGCCACGCAGATCGGTGAATGCGAGCGCACCCATGGTGACGGCGGCGGTGACAGCGATGATCCGGATTGGTGTGGTGCGGCTGCCGATGCGATCAGACCAGGCGCCGGCCGCGACGCGGCCACCAGCGCCAGCGAGCTGGATGGCGCCCACAAGCAACCCTGCGGTGAACGCGGACCATTCGCGTTCCGTCATCAGCCAGACGAGCGCGAAGCTCCAGATCGTGAACTGCGGAATCACCAGCAGCACAGCACTGGCATGAATGCGGAGCAGGCCGGTATGCCGTGCATACGGATGTTTGCGCAGCTCACTGAAATTGGGTGACGTGCGGGACGGCCGCTGTGGATCTGTCACCCAGAGCGCTGTGGCTGCAGCGGCGAGAAGCGATAGCAGAGCGGGAATCGCTAGCGCCACGGCGACACCGTGGAGCGCTGCGACGGTCGGTATGGACACTGCCGCGGTGGCGACACCGAGGGGCTGCGCCATCTGGCGGATACCCATCGCTGTGCCACGCCGGTGTACTGGGAACCATCCGATGACGAGGCGCCCGCTTGCCGCGTTCGCGCTGCCCGCCGCCATGCCGCCGGCCAGCAGGATGCCAGCGAGTGCCACTGGGCCGGATGCCTCGATACCTTCGCCCCGAACCACTTGGTGCAGTAAGGGTGCGGACATTGCGGCTGCGCCCGCGCTCAGCCCGATCATCAGAGTTACGCGTTCACCGGCCCGGTCGACCAGAAGGCCCCACAACACGAGGGTGAGCATGAGTCCCGCTGTCGTCATTGCGGCGACAGTTCCCGCTGCTGCGAGCGTCAGTTGATATCCGCCGTTGGGGTCGTTAAGGGCCGGGATGAGAAATGCGCCACTGGCGATGATCACTGATGACGCTGATTGGGCGGCCGTGCTGATCGCGAGGATGATCCAGGCTCGCCCGTTTCGCATACCTGTTTCGCTCATCGCACACCTCAAATCCCGAATAATGGGACACATTTCCCGAAATATGGATGGTGCCAACTGTACCTGAAGTGCAGGGACGGACGGCTGCACGGCACCCGCTAGGCTCGTCACCATGCGTCTTGGTCGAATTGCGAGCCCTGATGGCGTTGCCTTTGTCGCGGTTGACGGCGACGAAGCTGATGCCACCGTCCGTGAGATTGCCGAGCACCCATTCGGCACCCCAACCTTCACAGGGAGAGTCTGGAAGCTAGCAGACGTGCGGTTGCTTGCCCCGATCCTGTCGAGCAAGGTTGTCTGCATAGGAAAGAACTACGCCGCCCACGCTGCCGAAATGGGTGGCGAGGCCCCGGAACAACCGGTGATCTTCATGAAACCGTCGACGTCGATCACCGGACCCGGTGCGCCCATTCAATTGCCATCCTCGTCTGAGGAAGTGCACTACGAGGGGGAACTGGCCGTTGTCATCGGTCGCCCGTGCAAAGACGTGCCGGCGGCCCGCGCGCGGGACGTCATTCTCGGCTACACCATTGCCAATGACGTCACGGCGCGCGATTTGCAGCGTAAGGACGGCCAATGGACACGGGCGAAGGGTTTCGACACCTTCTGTCCGCTCGGCCCCTGGATTGAGACTCAGATCGATCCGGGCGATCTCCGCATCACCACCGAACTTGACGGTACGACCGTGCAAGACAGCCGGACATCCTTGCAGATCCACAAGATCCCGGAACTGGTCGAATGGATCTCGCGTGTCATGACGCTGCTGCCGGGTGACGTCATCCTCACCGGCACGCCGGAAGGCGTCGGACAGGTGCGTGCCGGTCAGACCGTTTCCGTGACAGTCGAGGGAATCGGTACGCTTTCCAACCCGGCGGTTCTTCGCGAATCCTGATTGGCACTCCCGAACACGAAGTGAGCTATGACTACAGCTGAAACCCCTGTCCGCGTCCGTTTCTGCCCCTCACCTACGGGTGCACCGCACGTCGGTTTGATCCGCACCGCTCTCTTCAACTGGGCGTTCGCACGGCACCACGGCGGAACCTTTGTTTTCCGCATCGAGGACACTGATGCTGAGCGCGACAGCGAAGAGTCGTATAACGCGCTCCTAGACGCGCTCCGATGGCTTGGTCTCACGTGGGACGAGGGGCCGGAGGTGGGTGGACCTTTCGCGCCCTACCGCCAGTCCCAGCGTCGCGATCTGCACCTTGAGGTAGTGGAGAAGCTTCTTGCGGCAGGGGAGGCGTACGAGTCGTTTTCCACGCCCGAGGAGGTTGAGGCCAGGCATCGTGCGGCCGGGCGAGATCCTAAGCTCGGGTACGACAACTTCGATCGTGACCTCACCGAGAGCCAGCGAGCAGCATTTAAGGCAGAGGGACGCCGACCGGTGGTGCGGCTGCGTATGCCGGATCACGACCTCACGTGGCACGATCTCGTGCGCGGCGAGATCACTTTCAAGTCGGGTACGGTGCCGGATTTCGCGCTGACACGCGGTAGCGGAGATCCGCTGTACACACTCGTGAATCCGGTCGATGATGCCACGATGAAAATCACTCACGTGCTGCGTGGTGAAGATCTGCTGTCATCAACGCCGCGTCAGATCGCGCTGTATGAGGCGCTAGAAAGGGTCGGTGTCGCGGACCAGGTGCCCCGCTTCGGTCACCTGCCGTACGTGATGGGGGACGGCAACAAGAAGCTGTCCAAACGCGATCCTCAGGCGAATCTGTTCTTGCATCGCCAGCGCGGCTTTATCCCGGAAGGTCTTCTGAATTACCTTGCGCTTCTCGGGTGGGGGATCTCCGGGGACCGGGACATTTTCGCGCTGCCGGAAATGGTCGAGTCTTTCGAGATCGGTGACGTCTCGGCCAACCCGGCCCGCTTCGACCAGAAGAAGGCCGATGCGATCAACGCTGAGCACATCCGCCTGCTTGCGCCTGCTGATTTCGCGGCGCGGCTCCGGGCATACCTGGCGCAGCACCACGACCTGCCTGCAGGCATCGACGAAGCTGATTTCGCTGCCGCCGCTGACTTGGTGCAGACGCGAATCGTGGTTCTCGGTGACGCCTGGGCGCTGATGAAGTTCCTGTATGTGTCCGAGACCGACTTTTCCGTTGACCCAGCAGCAGCGGCGAAGAACCTCAAGCCGGAGTCCGCGGTGGTGCTCGATGCGGCGATTTCTGCGTTGAGTGAGCTTGAGGAGTGGTCAGCCTCACAGATTGAGGCGACACTGAAATCGGCGCTCATCGACAGTCTCGAACTCAAGCCGCGGCTGGCTTTCGGGCCGGTCCGGGTCGCCGTGACCGGCTCCCACATCAGTCCGCCGCTATTCGAGTCTCTCGAACTGCTGGGGCGGGACAAGTCGCTCTCCAGGCTCCAGCTGGCCCGAAAAACTCTGACTTAAGCTGCACGTTTGGAAATTCGGGGACTGGGTTTGCTAACCTGTTCTCCGGCCTGGGGCGGTAATGCTTCGCTTGCGATGAGAAACCGCTCCAGGGCATTGGGGTATGGTGTAATTGGCAACACAGCTGATTCTGGTTCAGCCATTCTAGGTTCGAGTCCTGGTACCCCAGCAGCAGGGTGACAAGCGATTTTGCAGGCGCGCCCTGGCCAGTTATGCTGGCTGAGCCTTCTGGCTCTTGGGTGAAGTTGTGATGACTTCCTCTGTCCTGGCCCCGTCGTCTAGCGGCCTAGGACGCCGCCCTCTCAAGGCGGTAGCGCGGGTTCAAATCCCGTCGGGGCTACAAGAAGACCCTCACCTCGGTTCTCGAGGTGAGGGTCTTTGCTTTTTCTGAGGGCTTTATGGTTATAGGCGTTTTTGTATCGCATCGGCGGCCGCGAGCAAATCTGCAGCCCACCGAGCACCGGGCTTCCGGCCCATCCGGTCGATGGGTCCGGATACAGAAATCGCCGCTATGACGGTGCCCGTCGCGTCTCTAATTGGGGCGGCCACGCTCGCAACGCCCGACTCCCGTTCGGCGATGCTCTGTGCCCACCCGCGGCGGCGTACCTCAATCAGAACACGCTCGGTGAACTGCGCCTCAGGCAGGACTGCTCGCTGTGTGGTGATATCCGCCCAGGCGAGGAGGACTTTCGCGCCCGATCCGGCAGTCATAGGCAGCCGGGCCCCGACAAGTACCGTGTCCCGCAGTCCGGTCGGCGGCTCCATCGCGGCGACGCACACCCGTTCTATACCTTCACGGCGATAGATCTGAACGCTTTCACCAGTGATTTCCCGTAACCTGGGCAGTACGAAGGATGCGGCGTCGATCAACGTGTCACCTGCCGTGGCCGCAAGTTCGGCAAGCGCCGCGCCCGGAACCCATTGGCCCTTCGTGTCGCGGGCAAGTAGCCGGTGCACCTCGAGGCCGACTGCGAGTCGATGTGCCGTGGCTCGGGGCAGTCCAGTCCGCTCGCACAGAGTGCTGAGGGAACAGGGCTCCTCCGCGACTGCGTGGAGTACGGCCACCGCTTTGTCCAAAACGCCAATACCGCTATGCTGTCTCACAAGACGATATTAACGTTCCGAATGCTGAGATTCTAGTGGTGGCGGAGAAGTTCCCCACCCGGGACAATGAGATCGGTGGATCCGCGGACCGGCCAGCCCATGAATTCCGGTCCATCGGGGTCCTCTGGGATGAGGGTGAGAAATGGTAAGCGAATCTCCCGTGGGCGGTGTAGCAGCGGAGCGCCGCCCCCGCACCATGGCTGAAAAGGTTTGGGAAGAGCACGTCGTCGTCCGAGGCTCTGGTGAAGGCGAGTCCCGCGAACCAGACCTGATCTACATCGACCTTCACCTCGTGCACGAGGTGACTAGCCCACAGGCATTTGACGGCCTCCGTCTCGCTGACCGTCCAGTTCGCCGCCCTGACCTCACGATTGCGACGGAGGATCACAACGTACCGACTGTGGGCATCGACAAGCCCATTGCGGACCTCGTCTCGCGTACGCAGGTGGAAACCCTGCGCAAGAACTGCGAAGAGTTCGGCGTCCGCCTGCACCCGATGGGTGATATCGAGCAGGGCATCGTCCATGTAGTCGGGCCGCAGCTAGGGCTGACACAACCGGGCATGACTATCGTCTGCGGTGACAGCCACACCTCGACACATGGCGCTTTCGGCTCCATCGCCATGGGTATCGGCACGTCTGAGGTCGAGCATGTGCTCGCGACACAAACGCTGCCGCTGCGCCCGTTCAAGACGATGGCGATCAACGTCGATGGGCAGTTGCCTCCTGGTGTCACGAGCAAGGACATCATTCTTGCGGTGATCGCCAAGATCGGAACGGGCGGGGGACAGGGGTACGTCCTCGAGTACCGAGGCGACGCAATCCGCTCGCTCTCGATGGAAGCCCGGATGACGATCTGCAACATGTCCATCGAAGCTGGCGCTCGCGCGGGCCTTATCGCTCCCGATCAGATCACATACGACTTCATCAAGGGACGTCCGCACGCCCCGCAGGGCGCCGACTGGGATACCGCGGTCGCCGCGTGGGAGCAGTTGACGACCGATGAGGGCGCGCAGTTCGACCAAGAGGTATACATCGACGCGACGGCACTGACTCCATTCGTGACGTGGGGCACCAATCCCGGCCAGGGAGTGCCGCTCGGGGAGTCAGTGCCCGATCCGGAGTTGTATGGCGACGAGGGTGCCAAGCAATCCGCGTACAAGGCCCTCGAATACATGGACCTGACCCCGGGTACCCCTATCCGTGACATCGCTGTGGACGCCGTGTTCATCGGTTCGTGCACGAATGGCCGGATCGAGGATCTTCGCGCGGCAGCGGACGTCCTGAAAGGTCGCACGATAGCTCCGGGTGTTCGGATGCTCGTCGTGCCCGGCTCAATGCGCGTGCGCGCGCAGGCCGAAGCTGAGGGGCTTGGCGCGATTTTCGAAGCAGCGGGCGCCGAGTGGCGCAGCGCAGGCTGCTCGATGTGTCTCGGTATGAACCCAGATCAGCTCGCACCTGGTGAGCGATGTGCGTCGACCTCGAACCGAAATTTCGAGGGACGACAGGGCAAAGGCGGTCGCACGCATCTCGTTTCCCCGCTCGTCGCCGCTGCAACCGCCGTCAAGGGCACGTTCGCTGCGCCTACAGACCTGGACTGACTTCTTCTCGAACCTGAGGACAACTGATGGAAGCTTTTTCGACCCACACAGGGATCGGCGTGCCGTTGCGCCGCTCAAATGTCGACACCGACCAAATCATTCCTGCGGTCTATCTCAAGCGGGTAACACGAACAGGGTTCGAGGATGGTTTGTTCGCCGCATGGCGAAATGACCCGTCGTTCATTCTGAACGTGCCCCCATATCAGCAGGGCTCAGTGCTCGTGGCCGGACCGGATTTCGGAACCGGCTCGTCCCGGGAACACGCGGTCTGGGCGCTGTCAGATTTTGGGTTCCGGGTCGTGATCTCCTCGAGATTCGCCGACATTTTCCGCGGCAACTCCGGCAAGCAGGGGTTGCTTGCGGCTCAAGTCGAGCAATCTGACGTAGAGCTCCTGTGGAAGGCCCTCGAGGAACAGCCTGGTCTAGAGGTGACCGTGGACCTCGAGTCAAAGACGGTCAGTGCGGGAACTCTCGTGGTGCCCTTTGATATTGACGACTACACGCGGTGGCGGTTGCTCGAAGGGCTCGACGATATTGGCCTTACGCTGCGTCATGCTGATGCGATCGCCGATTTCGAGAGTCAGCGTCCAGCGTGGAAACCAAAAACCCTTCCGGCGCGCGCGGAAAATTAATTCGCGCATTAGGGACTAATTTCTGCCAACTCCGCACACGAGATTTGCCGTGGCACATAGACTCTTGAGGAACACGGGTAAACCGTGAGACTTTGGCCGGTCCGAATGGGGCCACATTGTGCGGAGGCTATCCATGAACAAAGCGGATCTCGTCGATGCCCTCACCCAAAAACTGGGGACAGATCGGCGCAGCGCATCGCAGGCGGTTGAGACGTTCGTCGACTTGATCGTGCGAGCAGTACATGCGGGAAAAAGCGTGACAATCACCGGATTTGGTGTGTTCGAACAGCGGAAGCGTGCCGCCCGTGTGGCACGAAATCCGCGAACCGGAGACACTGTCCGTGTTGAACCGACGAGTGTGCCGTCCTTCCGGCCGGGTGCTCAGTTCAAGGCGCTGGTGTCCGGTACCGCGGAATTGCCAGCCGAGGGGCCGGCGGTAAAGCGGGGAGCGGGAGCGTCGGCGGACGAGGGAAAGGCGCCGCTGCCGCGGGCCGCCCGGAGCACCGTCGCGAAGGCGCCGCGTCGTGCGGCGTCGGCAAAGGCGGTGAGCGCCAAGGCTGAATCGTCAGGCGCAGCGGCAAAGGCTCCCGCGAAGAAGGCTGCAGCCAAGAAGACCACCGCCGCGAAGTCGACGGCGGCGAAGTCGACTGCAGCGAAGTCAACGGCGGCGAAGTCGACCACGGCGGCGAAGAAGACTACGGCAGCGAAGTCGACCACGCCCGCGAAGTCCACGGCAGCGAAGTCGACGGCGGCGAAGAAGACTACTGCTGCGAAGTCGACGGCGGCGAAGAAGACTACTGCTGCGAAGTCGACGGCGGCGAAGAAGACTACTGCTGCGAAGTCGACCACGCCCGCGAAGTCCACGGCAGCGAAGTCGACGGCGGCGAAGAAGACTACTGCTGCGAAGTCGACCACGCCCGCGAAGTCCACTGCAGCCAAGTCGGCTGCGGCGAAGAAAACGACGCCGGCCAAGAAGACCACCGCCAAGAAAACGACAGCGGCCAAGAAATCGACCGCAGCTAAGTCGACGCGCGCCCGCAAGAGTTCAGCGCCGAGTGAAGGCGCCGGTTCGGAGACGTAGTCGTCGACCGGGTTTGCAGGGCCAGGCCAGAGCGAGCACGGGTTACGGGTGGCGCGCTACGTCAGCGCGTCATCCCGCGGCCCGTGCTTTTTCGCGTGTACTGGTAGCTGGCACCACTCAACCGGAAGCTATGCCCCGAGTGGAGAGTCCAGGTAGTCGGCGCTCAGCAACCGTCCATCGAGCATGGTGAGCGCCCAGAGGCTCCCTTTGCGGTTCTTCGCGGGCGGCAGGGTTATGGAACTCCGCTTGGCAAGCCAATCGAGTAGCCCGGGAATGACTCCACCCTGACTGCACACCGCGTGTACGCCTGGGAGACGTGAGATCTCGAGCAGCCGCTCATTGCTGGCCTTCGGTTTACGAACGTATTCCTCTTCCGACATGGTTGGCTCGACGACAACCGCGTTGCCAAGCTCATCTGCGGTAGGAGCCACAGTCTGGATGCAGCGCGTTCGGTCTGCAGAATGAACGTCAGTGACACCGTAGGCCAGAAGATGAGGCACGAGAGCTTCAGCTTGTGCCCGGCCGGTGGCGTCGAGAGGACGGAGGTTGTCATCCTCGGGAAAGTCACCGCGACGACCTGCCTTGCCGTGACGGATCACGAGCAGGGTAGTGACGTCAGCGGACAACTCAGCGAACTTCTTGAGAACCCGCCGGTCCAGGTTGTACGTCACGGTTGCGGGAGCCTTCGCCAAGGGCACCCAGATGAGTTCGTCAACCTCCCCGTTGGGAGTGAATTCACCCGAGAGCGCCTCGGCCGACCAGTAATCAACCTCTTTGCGGCGCGCATCCGTCAGCGGATACGACACTCGGATGAGGTGTCTGCCAAGCCTCGGGATGAAGCCTGTTTCCTCCGCGATTTCGCGCGCCGCGGCGACAACCGGCGTTTCGCCGGCATCGAGTTTTCCTTTTGGCAGCGACCAATCGTCGTATCTCGGCCGGTGGATTACCGCGACTTCAACGCCCCCGCGCGCCTTGGGATTGCGCCGCCACAGGACGGCCCCAGCGGCGAGGACACTCGACTTGCTGCGCTTCGTGGACACTACGCTCATCGGGGGACGCGACCTCACTGCGCCTTATGGCGACGAATGAGTTCGTCTTGATGGTCCCGGACTTGTTCACCGTCAGCAGGCGCCGCGATCCAGTTGCTGTCCGCCTGCAGAATCCAGCAGCGTGTTGTGGGATCGAGGGCGGATTCGAACAGCTCGTCAAGTTGCGTAGTGCTCTTAGGGTCGCGAACCCGCACGAGCACTTCTACCCGCCGGTCAAGGTTGCGGTGCATCATGTCAGCGCTGCCAATCCAGAATTCGTCGCAACCCTGGAAATGCATGATGCGCGAGTGCTCGAGGAAACGCCCAATTATCGAACGCACGTGGATGGTTTCGCTTAAGCCAGGTACACCAGGTTTAAGCGCACAGATGCCGCGGACCACGATCTCTACCGGCACACCAGCCTGAGACGCCTTATAGAGGCCGTCGATGATTTGTTCATCAACGAGAGCGTTCGCTTTGAGCCGGATCCGTGCTGGACGCCCGGCGCGGTGGTGCGCGATCTCATCATCGATCCGCTGAAGAATGCCAGATCGGACGCCTGTCGGCGCGACCAGCAAGTTGCGGTACTGCTCAACCCGGGAATACCCGGTGAGTGAGTTGAACAGATCGGTCAGGTCGGCGCCGATGTCAGGCGCTGCCGTCAACAGGCCCACGTCCTCGTAGAGACGAGCAGTCTTGGGGTTGTAGTTGCCTGTGCCAATGTGGCAGTAGCGGCGGATTGTCGAGCCTTCACGACGGACCACGAGGCACGTCTTGCAGTGCGTCTTCAGGCCCACCAGTCCGTAGACGACGTGCACGCCTGCCTGCTCTAGTTTGCGTGCCCACTTGATGTTCGCCTGCTCGTCGAATCGTGCTTTGATCTCGACGAGCGCGACGACCTGTTTGCCCGCTTCCGCGGCATCGATAAGCGCGTTGATGATCGGGGAGTCGCCCGATGTGCGGTATAGCGTCTGCTTGATCGCGAGAACGTTGGGATCCGCAGCAGCCTGCTCGACAAAACGCTGAACGCTGGTAGAAAACGAGTCATACGGGTGATGAACGAGAACGTCGCCCTCCCGCAGCGTGGAGAACACACTTTTCGGAGTTTCGCGTTCGCCGAACGCGGGGTGAGTGGCGGGCACGAACGGCTTGTCTTTCAGGCTCGCCCGGTCCACGCCATACACCTGCCACAGACTTGACAGGTCGAGTAGGCCTGGGACATGGACGACGTCCGCGGGATCCACGTCGAGTTCGCGGAGGAGGAGGTCCAGCATGTGCTCGGTCATGTCGTCGGAGACCTCGAGGCGCACTGGCGACCCGAAACGGCGCCGGGCAAGTTCCCGTTCGAGTGCCTGCAGCAGGTCTTCGTCGCGATCCTCTTCGACTTCGAAATCAGCGTTACGTGTGATGCGGAACGCGTGATGTTCGACGACCTCCATGCCGTGGAACAACACGTCAAGGTGCGCGGCGATCAGTTCCTCGAGAGGGAGGAACGCGACCCCCTCACGATCCTCGAGGCTCACTTTCACGAAACGGGCGACGTTATCGGGCACCTTCACGCGCGCGAAGTGTGTGCCAGCTGCGCTGTCCCGCACCGTGACGGCCAGGTTCAGGCTGAGGCCGCTGATGTAAGGGAAGGGATGTGCCGGGTCGACAGCGAGTGGGGTCAGGACCGGAAAGACATGCTCGTGAAAGTACTTTGAGAGATGGTCGCGGTCGCGTTCTCCGAGGTCTGACCACGCGATGATGGAGATCCCGTTGTCGGCGAGCACGGGACGGACCTGATCGAGAAAGACGCGGGCGTGCTTCTCTGCGAGTTCTTGCGTGCGCTTGGCTACGAGCGAAAGTTGCTCACGGGGAGAGAGCCCGTCAGCGGACCGTACCGACAGCCCTGTCTCATCGCGACGCTTCAGTCCCGCGACTCGGACCATGTAGAACTCGTCGAGGTTAGATGCAAAGATCGCGAGGAACTTCGCCCGCTCGAGTAGCGGAATGGAACTGTCCTCAGCGAGGCTGAGGACGCGCGAGTTGAAGTCTAGCCAGCTCAACTCACGGTTGAGGTACCTGTCGGCTGGCAGAGCTTCCGCGGCGGCCTCATCGGACGTCGCAGCAGGGGGAGCTGAAGGGATGACGTGGACGGGCTCTCCGGCGCCTCCGGTGCCATTGCCCGTAACCTCAACAGCCTCTGAGGCGAACGAACCCGCGGACGCGGAATCGGGTTCCTGGGACGTATTTGTCACTGCCACGGAGCCGCTTTTCGGCTCGGCGGTTCGTTCGCTATGGTTCACTCTTCGATCATTCCAAATTGTGGCAGGACAGCAAGCCGGAGCGGAAACTCCGTCCTAAACTTTTCGTGTCTCGCAGGTAAAGGTTCCGGTGCACAGCGCGCGTGTTACTGCCGCGCGTGTCCACTTTCCAGCGCCAGCCTCGAGCGCTGCTTCGAGGTCCTCTGGGGTGTCAACGTCGCAGCGCAGCCCGGTTAGTTCGCCGGCTGCAGCGACAGCCCCCGCCTGCAAGTGGCGCAATGCGGAACTCTCTCCGAACTGTGGGGCGAAAATCACACCCTGTGGCATAAAGAGTCCCGTGGTGCCGTAGCCGTGTCGGTCCGCAACGAAGATCGGAGACGGAGACCGACGCATGTCGCCGATGACTGCCGTGATATCGGCGGCAGCGAGCGCGGGCAGATCCGCGTGCAGCACGCCGATCGCGTGATTCGCTGCTTTCTTGCGAATGGTGTCGGCGGCGCCGGCGATGACCGCGTTGAGCCGGGGATCGGCGAAGGTGCCAGTGCGGATCCGCATTGGTGCGCTGCCCAGGAGCTCCGCGTCATCGAGCACTGAGACGCCGTATTCGCGAGCGATTTCGGCTATTCCGGACCGGTGGCCGATGAGCGTCACTCCGTTGACGTCGGGGCATGACCGCACCGCCGACAGGGTGTCACGCAACATCGCCTCAGCGATGCGGCTGCGGTCTTCCGGGCCGACGGCAGAACTGAGGCGCGACTTGGCATGGGCGAAGGGCTTCACCGGGATGAGGATCCATGTGGCGCTCACAGCACCACCTTAAGCGCTAGCCCGCAGCACCGGTGTCTGACTTACCCCGCGATGCGGGCGGTCGACTGGCAGAATGCGTGAGCAGAAGTGAAACAACCCCAGAGTGACATGCCGCGGGCAGCCACGAACATCGGAGGTAGATCACGTGACTAAAGCAGCAGTGATGGGTTCGGGCTCATGGGGGACCGCGTATGCGAAGGTCCTCGCTGATGCAGGTACCGATGTCATGATGTGGGCCCGTCGCGCGGAACTCGCCCAATGCATCGAGGAACGCAACGAGAATCGTGACTACCTCCGCGGGATCATCCTGCCGGAACGTCTGCACGCCACCGCTGACCCTGCTGCTGCTCTAGAAGACGCCGACATCGTCGTGCTCGCCGTGCCATCCCAGACGCTGCGCACCAATCTCGGGGCCTGGAAGGAAATGCTCCCGCCGGACGCGACGCTGATGAGCCTCGCGAAAGGTATCGAGATGGACACTCTGCTGCGGATGAGCCAGGTCATCACGCAGGTCACCAAAGCTGATCAGTCACGGGTCGCGGTGCTTTCCGGCCCCAACCTTGCCCGTGAGATTGCCGAAAGCCAGCCGGCCGCGACCGTGATCGCCTGCCCCGATTCGTCACGGGCAATCTCGCTGCAGAAGGCCTGCCACACAATGTATTTCCGGCCGTACACGAACGCGGATGTCATCGGATGCGAAATTGGTGGGGCATGCAAGAACGTGATTGCCCTCGCATGCGGCATGGCAGCGGGTGTGGGCCTCGGCGTGAACACGATCGCATCGATCATCACCAGGGGCCTCGCGGAGATAACGCGGCTCGGTGTCGCGCTCGGCGCCAATCCGGCGACGCTGGCGGGCCTCGCGGGTGTCGGCGATCTGGTCGCCACCTGTACATCATCGCTTTCCCGCAACCGGAGTTTCGGGGAGGCGCTCGGCCGCGGCGGATCGATGGCGGAGGCGCAGGCTGCGACGCATGGACAGGTAGCTGAGGGCGTGAAATCGTGCACCTCGGTGCAGGCGCTGGCGAACAGTTACGGCGTCGAAATGCCATTGACGAATGCGGTGCACCAGGTGTGCCACGAGGAACAAGCGGTGCTCGATGCGGTCCAGCAACTCCTTGGGCGCAGAATGAAGCCTGAGTAACACCTTGCCGGTGCGCGCACGCAGTAAAGGCAGTCCCAGGTAGCGTCTCAAGAGTGACGAGTGAACGAATCCGCGTAGCCGTAGTGTTCGGTGGCCGCAGCAGTGAGCATTCCGTTTCTTGTGTATCAGCGGGAAGTGTTTTGCGCCATATCGATCGGGATCGTTTCGATGTTGTTCCAATCGGAATCACTCCGGACGGCGCCTGGGTGAACGGCGGCACCGACCCTGACGAACTCGTCATCACAGCGGGCTCGCTGCCCGAGGTTTCCGCGGATGGCGGCGAGCTTGCGTTGTCGGCGTCGCCGGCCCGGCGCGGAGCGGTCATCTCGCTCGACGGAGACCAGGCTGGTGGTGAGTTCGCTGCGGTTGACGTGGTTTTCCCGGTCCTGCACGGTCCTTACGGCGAGGACGGCACTATTCAGGGTTTGCTGGAGCTAGCGGGCGTCCCCTACGTGGGGGCGGGCGTTCTCGCGAGCGCGGGCGGGATGGACAAGGAATTCACCAAGAAGCTCCTTGCTGCCGAAGGCCTTCCGGTAGGGCGCCAGGTCGTATTGCGACCAGGGGTCAAGACGCTCACCGATGAACAGCGTGGCTACTTGGGCCTGCCAGCTTTCGTCAAGCCCGCGCGCGGTGGTTCGTCCATCGGCATCTCGCGAATCACGACGTGGGACGATCTCGACGCTGCCGTAGATGAGGCGCGCCGCTACGACCCCAAGGTGATCATCGAGGCGGGCGTCGTCGGGCGAGAAGTCGAATGTGGAGTGCTCGAGTTCCCGGATGGCAGGGTCGAAGCAAGCGTCGTCGCGGAGATCAGACTGCCCGACACCCACGGTGGTGACGCTGCTGGCGGGGCGTTCTATGACTTCGAAACGAAGTACATCAACGACGTCACCGAATTCGACGTTCCAGCGAATCTCGACGACGCGATGACCAGGGAGATCCAGCGCCTCAGCGTTGCTGCATTCACCGCTCTTGACTGTCAGGGCATTGCGCGTGTCGATTTCTTCATCACCGATGACGGTCCGCTCATCAACGAAGTCAACACGATGCCCGGGTTTACGTCGATCTCGCTTTACCCGCGTGTCTGGGCAGTATCAGGTATCGAGTACCAGGAGCTGATTTCAACCCTGATCGACACCGCGATTGCCCGGGGTATTGGTCTGCGATAGCAGTCAGCCGATCGGTGCGGGGTCGAGTTCCTGCTGGGGGAGATGCTCGCTGATGACCTCTGAAATGATCTGAACAGGCGTCGGGCCAGTACCGGTCGGCAGCGTCAGAGCGACGTACTCGCCCCGGTCGACGGCGTACCAGGTGCTTGAATCGAGCCCCATTTCCGCACCGGACACCTCGAACCACTGCACTTCATTCACGAGCTGCAGCGCCGCGGCCTGGTCAAACTCCAAGGGACGCTCAAGGCCACAGCGCAGGACAACAGGGTCGTCGAGCAAGCCTGGCTCCCGCCAGGCCGCCGTAGCGGCCGGTGCTGGATCGACGATCTCCGCGCGCTCCAGACTTCCGAGTTCATCTGGCAGCTGATCGAGCAGCGTGACGCACTCGTCCGAATCGGCACCAGGCGCGGGGAACTCGGCGAGGATTGCCGGCTCCGCTTCAAGGTCGCGCTGCATCACAACTGCAGCGACGATGAGTCCGGTGATCAAAGCTAGCGGCAGGGCAATCGCGGTCGCGATAAGAGCAGGGGAACGGCGTTCCGGCTTGGTCTCGCTCACAACACCTCATCACGGGGTCAGCACGTCAGTTCGGCTGTCACCGTACTCTAGTCGGGTGATTGCTGAGTCGCGTGAGGATCTCCCTGCTCCGCCAGACGGCGCTCGAGCCGAAGACGCAACTGTCCGTGACACCGGGGAGTTCGGCGTCATCCGGCGCATCACCGCAGGCAGGGAACAGCCAGCGGCCACACTTATCGGCCCCGGCGATGATGCCGCCGTGGTGTCTCTCACACACGGCACTGTGGTCGCATCAGTGGACATGCTCGTTGAAGGGCGGCATTTCCGGACCGACTGGTCCTCGCCCCATGACATTGGACGCAAATCAATAGCGCAAAACGCCGCCGACATGGCCGCGATGGGTGCGCGCCCTCTCACGTTCCTCGTTGGTCTTGGTTGTCCCGCGGACACCCCGCTGGCAGTGACCGACGCGCTGAACGAAGGGCTGTGGGAGGAGGCGTCCGCGGCGGGCGCGGGAATCGGCGGGGGAGATCTCGTTCAATCGCCGCACATCACAGTATCCGTGACTGCCCTCGGTGATCTGGACGGCCGCAGGGCGGTTCTGCGCAGTGGCGCGCGTCCCGGCGATCTCATTGCCATGGCTGGGGAGACTGGCTATTCGGCTGCTGGCCTTGAACTCCTGACTCGCGGGATCGCCCCCGCCGATGCGGCGACACGCGAGTGCGTCGCGATCCACCGAGTACCGCGGCCGCCCTACCGCGAGGGCGTCTCTGCCGCCGAGGCAGGTGCTCACGCAATGATCGATACCTCAGACGGCCTACTGTCAGATCTGGGCCATATCGCGCGGGCTTCGGGTGTGCGGATCAATATTGACACTGCGGCGCTGGGATGTCCGGAACCGGTGCGTGCCGTCGCCGCAATATGCGGAACTGACGCGATGTCCTGGGTACTGGACGGTGGCGAAGATCATGCTCTCGTCGCAGCCTTCGCACCGGAAAGTGCGGTACCCAAGAATTGGCGCCTCATTGGGTCGGTATCCGAGGGGAAAGGTGTCACAGTGGACCACACCTCGCGTTCAGCCGGCGGTTGGACGAGTTGGTAGGGGGTTACCGTTCCCTTCCGCCGACGTGTCCGACGCAGTGGCGCCGAGATGCGAGTAAAGTTACGGAGAGGGGCACGAGAGCGGTAGCTGACGGCTCTTCGCCCTCGCATCGCACTGGCGCTTTGCGGAAATTTTGATGCAGCTGCCAGGGCTGCGTTGCGAAGGGATGTTATGGCTATCAAAGAACTCGCTGAGTATTCACATCTCAGCGACGCGGATATCGAGTCGCTCGGCCGCGAACTCGACATCATCCGCCGCGACATCGAGGAATCGCTCGGTTCCCGTGACGCGCGCTATATTCTCCGGACTATCGCTGCGCAGCGGATACTCGATGCTGCGGGCCGGTACATGATTTTCGCGAGTCGCGGCAAAGCTGGCTGGCTCGCGGGGACAGCAGCCCTCGCGGTGGCGAAGGTCATCGAAAATATGGAGATCAGCCACAACGTGCTGCACGGACAGTGGGACTGGATGAACGATCCAGAAATCCACTCCACCACCTGGGAATGGGACATGCCAGGGCCGTCAGTCCAGTGGAAATACGCGCATAACGTCGTTCACCACAAGTACACGAACATCGTCGGCATGGACGAGGACGTGGGATTCGGCATCATCCGGGTCACCCGTGATCAGGAGTGGAAACCGATCCACCTTCTCCAGCCGTTCCAGAATTTCCTTCTGGCTGCGGGGTTCGAGTGGGGCATTGCCTTGCACGATCTGCAGTTTGACGGTCGGAAACCGTCGCCCGAAGACATCGCTACCTTCCGCCGGAAAATAGTGCGCCAAGTGGGAAAGGATTATGTGTTCTTCCCAGCGCTGAGTGGCCGTCGCTGGAAGCACACTCTCGCCGCCAACGCGACCGCGAACCTCGCCCGGAATGTCTGGGCGCACCTAGTGATCTCCTGCGGCCATTTCCCTGACGGAGCGGAAAAATTCGTCCTCTCGGATCTAGAGAACGAGACGCAGGCGGAGTGGTATCTCCGGCAGATGCTAGGAAGCGCGAACTTCGACGCTGGTCCCGCGATGGCGTTCATGAGCGGGAACCTCTGTTATCAGATCGAGCACCACCTTTTTCCTGATCTTCCTAGTAACAGGGCGGCAGAGATCGCCGTACGAGTGCGGCAGCTGTGTGAAAAATACGACCTGCCTTACACGACAGGCTCGCTGATGAAGCAGGCGCTGCTGGTTCAGCGGACCGTCTTCAAACTCGCGCTCCCCGACAGCCTGCTGCGCGCCACGTCCGACGATGCGCCAGAGACCGCGTCGGAACTGAGGTTCAAGGCAATTCAGGCTCTCGAATGGGTTGCGACAGACCCAGCGACAGGCCGCCGCCGGGGGCTGCGCACCGCGATCGCGGAGTTGAAAGAGCAGCGTAAACGCATGATGGCGGAACTCAAAGCGCAGCGTGCGCGCATCAAGCGAGAAAGGCGTCAGCGGAAAGCGGGAACTCCCGTCACCGCCTGACCGATCGCTCTCCTTCCCTCAAATCCAGCTGCGGAGGTCAACGGAAACGTGCAAAAACGCGCGGTTCTGTTGACCTCCGCAGCTGGATTCAGGAGGGGACATCAGCGCAGAAGCGACCGGGCCATGACGACGCGCTGGATCTGATTGGTGCCCTCGTAGATCTGGGTGATCTTGGCGTCGCGCATCATGCGTTCCACCGGGAAGTCACGGGTGTAGCCCGCACCACCGAAGAGCTGCACTGCATCGGTAGTGACCTCCATGGCGACGTCGGAGGCAAAGCATTTCGCCGCGCTGGCAATGAATGCGAGACCCTTCTCGCCGCGTTCGGCGCGTGCAGCCGAGTGATACACCATCAAACGCGCGGCCTCTATTTTCATGGCCATCTCGGCGAGCATAAATTGCACACCCTGGAACTGGCTGACCGATTTACCAAACTGTTTGCGGTCCTTGGTGTAGTCGATTGCCGCGTCCAGGGCACCCTGTGCGATGCCCACCGCCTGTGCGCCGATCGTGGGGCGGGTGTGGTCGAGCGTTTCCAGAGCGGTCTTGAAACCCGTGCCTGGTTCCCCGATGATGCGGTCGCCAGGAATCCTGCAGCTCTCGAAGTACAGTTCCGCAGTTGGTGAGCCCTTGATGCCGAGCTTCTTCTCCGTCGGGCCGACGGTGAAGCCCTCGTCATCCTTGTGCACCATAAACGCAGAAGTGCCGTTCGCGCCCTTATCCGCGTCGGTGACGGCCATGACCGTGTACCAGGTCGACTGGCCACCGTTGGTGATCCAGCATTTCGAACCGTTCAGAATCCAGTCCTCGCCATCTGCCTTGGCCCGCGTGCGCATCGATGCTGGATCAGATCCAGCCTCACGCTCGGACAGTGCGTATGACGCCATCGCCTCACCTGAAGCGATGGCCGGCAGAACCTGCTTCTTCAGTTCCTCGCTTCCGTTCAGGATCAGCCCCATCGTGCCAAGTTTGTTCACGCCGGGGATCAACGATGAAGAGGCGCAAACGCGAGCCACTTCCTCGACGACAATGCACGCCGCCACCGAATCGGCTCCCTGGCCGTCGTATTCGTCCGGAACATGAACTGCGTTGAAGCCAGATCCAGTCAAGGCCTTCAGTGCCTCTGCCGGATAGCGCTCGTGCTCATCGACATCCGCTGCGTACGGAGCGATTTCTTTCTCGCACAGGGACCGGATCGCGGCGCGGAGTTCATTGTGTTCGTCGGCGAGCTGGAACAGGTCGAAGTCAGGGTTACTCGTCATCGTGGGTGTCTTTCTGAGTGAGGAATTGTTCGATGCGACCACCGATGTCGTCGCTTCGCAGGAGGGGATCGATGTGGCCACCAGGAAAGACGGACAGCTGAGCGTGGGGAATCAGCCGTTGCATTGCCTTCGCGTTGACCAGAGGGATAATCGGATCGTTGTCGCCCGCGAGGATGAGGACGGGCTGCCGGATACCGGGCAGGAACGGCAGACTCGCCCACAATGACCCCGCGAGGAGTTGATAGACGTAGCCGCGCCGGCTTGCGGTGGTTTCGACTTTGCCAAACACCGCCCTGACTCCCTCGGGATCGGTCCGCGCCGCGCCGCCGTAGATGGTGGGAGCGACCTGAGCCGCGTATGCGGGATCGCGGTAGCGCCGTGGCGTTGCCATGTGCCACAACACCTGGGGCTTTGCTGGCACCATCATCACGCCTGTCCCTGTACACATCAGGACCACTCGACGGCACCGGCGCGGGAACTGAAACGCTAGCTGCTGCGCTAACGCACCACCCCACGAAAACCCGAGCACGTCAAAGCGGAGATGGCCCAGCTGAGTGAGCATTCTGGTGACAGCGGCGGCGAGTAGGGCGAAGCTGTACGGCATGCGTGGTGCCGGTGAAAGCCCGGCGCCTGGAACATCGAAACTGATGACGGTACGTTCGGGGTCGAGTCCTTCAACGAGGGAGTCGAACGTTTCGAGGCTCGCGCCGATTCCGTTGCACAGCACTAAGGGCACGTCTTGTTCGTCACCGCGTCCCTGCCGGACGTCTACCCGGATCCGATAGCCGCACACGCGAATCCACGTGCCACGCACGAGGCTAAGTCCTGCGCTCATGACTCGAACACGTACTGGCCGGGTGCACGAACACCTGCTGGGTACTGCTCGGAACCGAGTTCGCGCGGTGCGGGCACATTTCCCTCGTTGCGGTCCGCGAGCCACTGCGCGTAGTCCGGCCACCAGGAGCCGTGGACCTTCTTGCTGCCGCCGAGCCAATCCTCGGCGTTCGCGCGCATTTCCGGATTCACACGGAAGGACGCCTTGGGGTTGCTGGGCGGATTGACCATACACGCGATGTGCCCACTCGTTGACAGTACGAAGCGGGTGTCACCACCGAGTAGGAGCGCGCTGCGGTACGACGCCTGCCATGGACTGATGTGGTCTGCCACGCCAGCGACCACATACGAGTCGGCTTTCACGCCCGACAGGTCGATTGCCGTACCAAGCAGAGTGGCTGTGCCAGCCTTGGCGAGCTTGTTGTCCAGGAACAGTTCGATGAAGTCGCGGTGCAGAGCAGCGGTCATCCGGGTGGTGTCTGCGTTCCAGAACAGTACGTCGAACGGCGCTGGATCTTTGCCCTGAAGGTAGTTGTTGACCCAATAGCTCCACACGAGATCGTTGGGCCGCATCCACGCGAACATCTCCGCTAGAGCTCCACCGTCGAGGTAGCCCTTCGACGCGGAGTACTTGATGGCGGCCTTCGCGGACTTCTTGCCCGCAAGCGCTGCCTGCAAACCGGCCTGCGACTGGTCGAGAACGTTGACGCCAAGGCTCACGCTTGCGATACGGTCACCTTGCCCAATCGCCGACAGGTGCGCGGCCACCATCGACATCAGGGCACCGCCGGAGCAGAGGCTCAGGGTGTGCGCCCGCTCAGTACCCGCGATCTCTTGGACGGCGTCGAAGGCTCGTATCACTGCTTTCGCGTATTCGTCGACCCCCCAGTCTCGTTGCTCTGCTGTTGGGTTGCGCCACGAGAGGGTGAAGACCTGCTGTCCTTGCGAGATGAGATATTCGACGAGGCTGCGGCCCGGCGCAAGGTCGACCACGTAGTACTTGTTGATGAGCGGTGGAACGATCAGCAAGGGCAACTTGCCGACCGCTTCGGTGACCGGATGGTAGTGGATCAGCTCAAAGCTGGGTGTGCTCAGCACGACCGCGCCATCTGTAGCAGCGATGTTGACACCGACTGTGAAGCCTGACGTGTCAACCATCGCCGGAACCCGGGGGGCTTTCGCGAAGTCGCGCAACAAGTTTCGTACTCCACGGACTGCGCTGAACCCGCCTGTGTCGATGAGTGCCTTAAGCGAGAGTGGGTTGATGCCAGGGATGTTGCTGGGCGAAACAGCGTCCAGTATGTTCTCGAGAGCGAACTCGACGCGCTCCCGGTCACGCCAGTCGAGTTCGAGTTCCCCGATGACGCTGCGCGCGGATTGGTCGATCGCTAAGTAGCCCTGCAAGATGGCACGGAGCCACGGGTTCGAGAGCCATGCGGCGTCATTGAACCTGCGGTCGCGTTTGTTCGGGGTGATCTCTGAATTGCCGGTGCCGACACGGGCGAGTTCGCGGACCAGGCCGACTACTTCGTCTGCAACGACGCTCGGCCGATCCGCGATCGCTGCGCCGAGCTTCAGCGTGGAGGCGCCGGGGAGGAAGCGCCGCCATTGTCCGCGTGCCGCGTTCGTCAGCAGCATGTCAATGGGTGCTGACGCTTCCGCGAGGGTGTCGTCGAGTCTTTGAGTGCTGATGGTGACCATGACGCGAGATTCCTTAGTTGTTTCGAGTGGTTTCAGCGTGCGTTAACGGGTGGCTGGACCTCGCGGCGCAGGATCTTGCCGGTAGGTCCTTTGGGAAGTTCGTCGACTGCCCACACCTGGCGCGGGTACTTGTACGCGGCGAGCCTGGCTTTCACGTATGCGCTGATATCAGCGGGGTCGAGGGTTGTACCTTGACGTACCGTGATAGCTGCTCCGACTTCTTCGCCGAGGGTTGGATGCGGGATCCCGATCACTGCCGCCTCGACGATGTCTGGGTGCTCGTACAGCACCTCCTCGACTTCGCGCGGATAGACGTTGTAGCCACCGCGGATGATGAGCGACTTCTTGCGGTCGACGATGTAGAAGTAGCCGTCATCGTCGGTTTTGCCGATGTCACCGGTGCGGAACCAGCCGTCGATGAATGCCTCGGCGGTGGCTGAGGGGCGGCCGAGGTAGCCCTTCATGACATTCTCACCGCGGACGCATATCTCGCCTAGTTCGCCGGGTGGCAGCGTCTCGCCGTCGTCAGTGATGACGCGCATCTCCACACCTTCGAGGGGAAGTCCGACGGACCCGATTTTCCGCCTTCCCTCCGGCGGGTTGAAGCAGCACACGGGGGACGTTTCGGAGAGTCCGTACCCTTCGATGATCACCGCGTGGAACTTGTCCTCAAATGACGTGAGCGTGTCGAGAGGCAGGGCCGCGCCGCCTGAACAGCACAACCGCAGGGTTGACGCGTCGGCGGTGTCGCTGCCTGGCGCCTCGATCATCGCCGAGTACATGGTGGGAACGCCCGCGAATATCGTGACTTTCTCCTTCTCGATCGCCTCGAGTGCGAGATCGCCGGTGAAGCGGGTGAGCAGAACTAGCGTCGCGCCGCTGAACAACGTGCAGTTCATCGACACGGTCTGCCCGAACGTGTGGAACAGCGGCAGGCACCCCAGGACGACGTCATCTGCGGTCAGCTTCAGCCAGTCCTGCGCGAAGCGATCAGCATTGTTGCGCAGGTTGAAGTGCGTGAGTTCCGCGCCCTTGGGGTGCCCGGTGGTGCCGGAGGTATACAGGATGACGGCGGTGTCATCGTCGGCGCGGTCGATGACGCCTGCAAGTGGCAATGCCGAGATGCTCCCCAAGAACGACTCGTCGACCTCCACGACGCTGGAGTGGGCTTCCAGGGCCCCAGCCACTGCTTCCTGAGCAACCGAATGCCAGACGAACACGAGTTTCGCGCCGGAATCGCCGAGGTAGTATGCGACTTCCCGGTTCTTGAGCAGTGGGTTCATTGGAACGGCGACACCGCCCGCGAGGAGGATTCCGTAGTAAAGAGCCGGAAACGCCGCAACATTGGGAAGCATGATTGCAACGGTGTCGCCAGGCTTGATGCCGCGCTGAATCAGGAGGCTCGCGACGCGACGTGCCGCGGTGTGAAGTTCGGAGTAGGTCTGTTTCTGATCGTCAGACTGCACCGCAGTGGCGGTGGGTGTGGCGTTCGCCGTGCTGACGAACCCGGTTGCGACGTTAGTCATGGAGCAGGCCCCTCGAGGTGGTGGGCTGTGATGGGGACATGAATGTGCGGCGAATCATGTGTGCGCCTCCCTGGCGTTCTGATGCTCGGGCGGTTCAGCATCATCGGGTGGCGGATTGTTTCTGCGTAGCAACGAGGTCCGCTCCACCAGAATGTGCAGGACGATGCCTGCGACGATGCCCCAGGCTGCACCCTGGGTGGCCAGCACGACGCCGGTGACGCCCGCGACGGCGTACTGCTCGGTGTTGCTCACTTGCTGCATGCCGACGACCATGCACAGGTAGCCGGTCACAAGGAGGGTGAGCGACAGCGCGATCGGTAGAACGGGCTGGAAAAGCGTGACCAGTGGCATCGCGAACAGGGCGAAGAATGCGATGAGGTAAAAGGTGCCCACCCCGCTGTACACGGATTCCATTGCGCGTCGACCGAACTCGTACCGGGTCGCGATGCTCGCTGTCAGTGCGGTGAAGATAGGCCCGCCCTGGCCCGGTTGCGGAATGAAGAGTGCGTGCAGCGCATTCCGGATTCCGGTGATGACGTGCAGGCGATCGTTGTCTACCTCGATAACCTCGTCCGGCCGGGCTTTGTCGGCTCGTGCAATGACTGAGTCGCCGACCACGATGTCTCCGTACGCGATGACGTAGGAGATGATCGCAACGGGGATCGCGGTCAGGAACATCTCGAGTGTGGGCCAGCCGATGGTGAAGGGCAGTAGCTGCCACAGTTCGTTGATCGCGAGGGACGTGATTCCCCATTCGATTTGTGGCAGTGGGTATTCGCCGACGGCCCAGCCCACCCCGATCGCGAGGAGAAGCCCGGGGACGAGGCCATAATTGGCGATCATCACGCCGAGCTTGCTGCGGTTGCAGAGCAGCCTGAACGAGGCGGAGAACAGGGTGAATGCGATGACGAGCGCGCCGACGCCGATCGAGAGCGGTGTGGCCAGGAAGCGTCCGCCTTCACCGATTTCACCCATCAGTGCCGCGATTCCGGCGCCCAGCAGGATGCCGCCTTTGACGGAGACCGGGATGCTGGAGATGAGCTTGCTCGCGACTTTCGTGACGCCGAGAACGAGGAAGATTATTGCGACGACGATGTGGAGGGCCACCATAGCTTTGATCGCCTCAGTGCCGGGTTCGTAAGCGCTGAGATACACCACCACAAGTGGAACGGCGGGTGTGATGAAGCCAGGAGCCAGCGGAGCACCAAGCAGTGCAGGCAGCAACAGAGTCGCCATGAAGAGGATCGTGACTGTGAGCGCGACCTCGAACGACATGCCGAGATAGGTCTGAAGCAGAGGGATCGTTGCCATGCCCACCACGAACATGATCGCGGCCTGCACGGCCTCCGCGAGTTCAAGCGGATAGTGGATGAAGGGCAAACGGATCTTGAACATACCCAGGCGCCAGTACGGCTGCTCCTGGCCATATTCTCGTTTCAGGAGGTAGCGCGATCGCATGCGAAGCCTTTCTAGAGGCAGGGGAAGGTGGACTTCCACGAGGTGTGTGATCCCGCACTAGAGTGCAGCGCGATCTGCGTCACCCTGTAGGGGCGAGGTGACAGCGTTTTTGTGGTCCAGTGATAAATCGGCGCAGTAGTCTTTGATCCGGTACCAGCAGGACTCCGTCCAGTGAAGGGATCACGTGAATGCCCTCTGAAGGTGAGTTTTCCGGGGAAGCGGAGCGACGCCGCCTCGCGGAATTGATCGGACGCGAACTCCCGAGGATCGCGAATGCGGCAACAGATCAGATTCTCAGTGACGTGGCGGGTTACCGGGAGAGCGCCGTTCCCAACCTGCGCAGGGAAGTCTTGACCCACGTCCTGGACGTTTTTGACATCTTTGTTCGAGCTCTTAAGGAAGGGCTCGAACCGCGGGCCGACCGGTTTCGCGTCACGGCGGATCAAGCGATGCGGCGCGTGACGCAGGGCATCTCAATGCCTGACTTTCTGCGGGCCTTCCGTGTTGCGCAGATCACCTTGTGGGAGTCGATCAGACAACTCACGGCGGAACAGCCAGACCTGCGTTTCGCTGCGTCGGAAGCCGTGAGCGCGATTATGGAGGTGATTGAGGTCGGGACAACCGCAGCTGCTGAGGCATACCTCGAAGCTGAGCGGTTTCTGGTCGCGGATGCCACGAGTGCTGCACGTGATCTCATCGATGATTTGCTCGCTGGCCAGCAGCCCGTGACCGGGCCTCGCCAGGCAGCGTTGCGCACCGCGGGACTCAGCGCAGGAAGCGTGATCGTGGTTGTCGCGGGACGCGTCGTCGGGTACAGCGGTGAGCGGAACACGCTGGTGCGTGTGCTCGGGAAAGCTGCCACAACCTATCCGCACGGACTGCTTGCTATGCGACGCAACGAGATCGTCGGTGTCTTGCCGGCCCCAATACAGCGGGGTATAGGTGGGGTTCTGCGTGACCTTCGCCGCGTCGCGGATAAGGCGCGCGCAGGCGGCGTCGAACTTGCCCTGGGCGTAAGCACGCCGCTGACTGGCCTGGACGCAGCACCTCCCGGCTACTGTGAGGCAAAGTTCGCGCTGGGGGCACTGCACGGGAGGCCGGGGATTCAGGCGCTCGGCGAACTCACCACCTTCGACTATCTTGTCTCCCGCGATGACCCGATCGCACGTCGGCTTATTTCACCGCAGGTCCGGGGATTCGTCGAGAAGGATCTAGCCGGCGACCGCATGTACATCGATACGCTGCTGGCGTACGTCGAGGCGAACCTGAACGCGAAAGCAGCTGCGGACGCGCTCTACGTTCACAGCAACACCGCCTACTACCGCCTCGAACGCATCGCGGAACGAACCGGCAAGGACTTGCGCGCCTTTAGCGAGGTACTCGACCTTCTCGTCGCGATCAAACTTCTCGCCCCGGCCTAGTGAACCAATCACAGCAAGAGTGTCACCGCTCCTCTAACACAATCGCGCGTTCTGGGCGCACCGTAGTGGTGTCCAATCCGCCGATCCCGGAGAAGCCATGTACCTCACGACGCCCGCAGCCCTGAAGGACCACATCGGAGCCAGCCTCGGCACAAGCAGCTGGACCACAGTCACCCAGGACCAGATTGATCAATTCGCCGAGGCTACCGGTGACACCCAATGGATCCACACCGATCCTGAGCGAGCCAAGTCAGGTCCGTTCGGCACGACGATCGCGCATGGATACCTGACGCTGTCGCTGATCCCCGGGGTTCTGTACGAAGTACTGGAATTCGAGGAGCTTGGTGCTGCCCTGAACTACGGGCTCAACCGGGTACGCTTCCCGGCCCCTGTTCCGGTGGGCAGCGAGATCAGGTCCGACGTCTCGGTCGTCGGAGTGAAAACTCGGGGAGGAATGATCGAGGCGGTGCTTGCGATCATAATGAAACGGCGGGGACACGACACCCCCGTGTGCGTCGCTGAAGCAGTGGTTCTGTATTCCTGAAAGGTAGGGGCCATGAGCGCCACCAGCCTTAGACACTTCCATGAGGTGCAGCGGTTTCCCCTGTGGATCACCTCGATTCCGCTGCTCACCGTGGCTGGTCTGGGCGCTTTGATCGTGGCGTTCGTTGCCGTAGGGGAGTTCGCGGGTGCGCTCTTCTGCGGCGTTCTGCTCGCGGCGGTATTTCTCCCATTGGCGGTGCTGCACCTCCGGATGAGACTGGTTACCTCGGTTGACTCAACCGGGCTTCACTTGCGGATCCACCCCGCCCGGTTCAGTTTGCTCCCGCGCCGGATGACGTACAAGGATGTTTCGCTCGGTGAGATCTCCCGCTGCGAGGTGAGCGTCTACAACTCTCTCATGAGTCGAGAGTTCTGGGGATGGCATATATGGGGACTGAGCGCAGCCAAGGGTGGGCGCTACCTGTACGTGATGCGGCCAGGCTTAGTGCGGGCGCAGGGCGTGCGAGTGGAACTTACTCGTGGTGAAACTTTGTTCATCGGTTCCGCCAATCCCGCGAAGTTGGCCGCTGCGATCGCCCGCGCGATTGAGAAGCGCGGGTCTGCTTGAGCGTTGCTACGCGTGACGGAGCGTAGTATCGGAACGCACTCAACTGCCGGAACGAGGAGTTTCACAGCCCAATGGCGCCACGACCGTTGCACGAAGTAGTGGAAGCAGGGTGGGCTGACGCACTCGCCCCGGTCACGCAGAATATTGCCGACATCGGGGAGTTCTTACGCGCCGAGAACGCTGCTGGCCGCGGATATCTTCCGAGCGGACAGAATGTGCTGCGCGCGTTCCAGCAGCCGTTCGCAGAGGTGAGGGTGCTGATCGTGGGGCAGGATCCATATCCGACCCCCGGCCATGCAATCGGGTTGAGCTTCTCTGTGGCGCCGGAAGTGCGCCCGCTTCCAAAAAGCCTCACAAACATTTACAAGGAGTATTGCGCCGACCTGGGTTACCCTCCACCCACCTCAGGCGATCTCACCCCCTGGTCGAAAAGTGGCGTGCTGCTGTTGAACAGAGTGCTGACGGTCCGTCCGGGCGATCCTGCTTCACATCGGGGAAAAGGCTGGGAAGCGGTGACTGAGCAAGCGATCCGTGCACTCGTTGACCGCCATGAGCCCATGGTGGCTATCTTGTGGGGCCGCGATGCGATGAGCCTGAAGCCGATGCTCGAGGATGTGCCCACTATCGAATCGGCGCATCCGTCCCCGCTGTCCGCCTCACGGGGGTTCTTCGGCTCGAAGCCCTTCAGCCGCGCGAACGAGGAACTTCTCGATCTAGGCGCGGAGCCAATCGACTGGCGTTTGCCGTAGCCACACCAGCAACCGGACATCCGCACGGGACACGACTGGTGCGGATGTCCCGTTGCTGGTGTGGGCTGAAGTACTCATTCAAAACGCAAAAATCCCCGAAAGGTCATGTGACATTCCGGGGATTTGTGGTCTAGAAAGTGCGTATTAGGCGCGAACGACCTTACCTGCCTTGATGCACGAGGTGCAGGCGTTGATCCGCTTCCGGTTGCCGGGGGCAACTTCGGCGCGAACGGTCTGGATGTTCGGGTCCCAGCGACGGCTGGTACGCACGTGCGAGTGTGAGACTGACTTACCGAAGCCAGGTCCCTTGCCACAGACATCGCAAACGGCAGCCATGGTCGTCGAACTCCTCGTTAGTGGTGACACGTGTCTTTTTGCCAAGCCGGCTGAGCACACAAATCAGCACCGCCCTGCTTAGGCAACCGTGCAAGCGTACCGGGTTTATCGCGTATTGACCAAACCGGCGCGAAACGGCGTTACCTGCTGTCGTCCACTCGTCAGGATAGTCTCTCAGCAGGCGTGCCAACGAATCTGTGAAGGGGAGGGCGGGACGCGGTGGCAGATGAGCTCACAACACTCGATGCGCACGCGTTGCTGCGCTGGGCGGCGGCGTGTGTGAGTGGACTGGAACGTCGCCGGGATGAGATCAACGTGCTCAATGTCTTCCCGATCGCCGATTCAGATACCGGCACAAATCTGCATTTCACCATGGCCGCGGCGCTGCGCGCTGCGGAGCAGGCCAACGGGGGCGCTGAACCGACAGTCCAGGATCTCGCTACCGCCCTGGCGCGGGGCGCTGTGGCCGGCGCGCGCGGGAACTCGGGAGTGATTCTTTCCCAAGTCCTGAGGGGTGTAGCTGAGGCCTCCTCGGAACGCTCCATCGACGGCAACGTCTTGAAGGATGCATTGGAGGCAGCTCTCGATCTCGTGAGCAAGTCGCTGTTCAACGTGGTGGAGGGGACTGTCGTTACGGTGCTGCGGGGTGCCGCGCAGGCGGCACGTGCGAGTGACGAGTGCGCACTCGCTGACGTCACGCGGGCGGCAGCGGATGGTGCGGCATCCGCGCTGGAACAGACTCCAGGCCAGCTGTCGGTCCTCAGTCAGGCCGGTGTAGTTGACGCAGGCGGACTCGGACTGGTGGTCATCCTCGATGCGCTCGTCGGAGTCGTGACAGGCGACGAACCGCAGCGGCCTCGTTTCACTGTTCGGGCGACGGTCGGGGACACCACACCCTCCGCATCCGCGATCGCTCCTGCGACTGACGCACGACCGGTCGAGCACATCCACGAGTACGCCACTGGAGACGCGGAGTACGAGGTCATGTACCTGCTCGACGGAAGTTCGGACCCCGCCGCCGATGCGTTGCGTGAGAAATTGTCAGACCTAGGTGATTCAGTAGTCGTCGTGGGTGACGGGTCCGGTGTCTGGTCGGTACATGTGCATAGCGCTGATCCGGGCGCAGCGATAGAGGTGGGGCTCGCTGCGGGAAAGCCGCGCGACATCCGGATCACCGCGTTCGCGCCCGATCAGCAAGTGTCGTTTGCTGCGACACCTACTAGGCCGCTGGTCCGCATGGTCCTGGCGCTGGTGACGGGAGGTGACGCCGCGGAACTTTTCGAAAGCGAGGGCGCCACCGTCTTGCGCACCGGAGGGATGGCATCGCCACAGGAACTGCTCGATGCGATCCTCGCTCTGCGTGCCGATGAGGTCTTTGTGCTGCCGAACGGTCTGATCAAGGCCGAGGAACTCGTGGCGGTAAGTACGCAGGCACGTCAGTTAGGCCACCCAGCAGTGCTGCTTCCGACCTCCAGCATGGTGCAGGGCCTCGCCGCGCTCGCGGTACACGACCCCTCGCGGGTGGCTTCCGATGATTCTTATGCCATGGCTGCCGCTGCAGCAGCAACGCGGTGGGGCTCGGTGCGCAGAGCGGACACTCGCGCACTGACGATGGCCGGCGTCTGCGAACCAGGAGATTGTCTCGGTCTCGTAGGTCACGAAGTGCTGGTCATCAACGAAGATCTGGCCGTCGCGACCGCACAACTCGCAGATCTCATGCTTGCGGCGGGCGGCGAGCTTGTCACCGTGCTTGCGGGCCAGGATGGGGCTAGAACATACCTTGCAGATTCGCTGGAGAAGCACATCAAAAAAGTGCACCCCGGTATCGACCTCATGGTTTATCCCGGCGGCCAAGATGATGACATCCTGCAGATCGGTGTGGAGTAGCTGATCGTGGAGGCAGCAGTATCTCTCACGGACCGGCTGGACGGGCTGCTCGGACGCGGGGTATCGGCCAAACTCGAGAACGAGTTCGGGATCACTAGCGTTGCCCACCTTCTCCAGCACTATCCGCGCCGCTACGCGCGCGGCGGCATGCCCCTCGGCGAAGACGAAGCACAAGCGGGCGACCACATCACGGTGGTCGCGACGATCGCTCGCGTGGACGAGATCCGCATGAAACCTCCCAAGAAGGGCAGCTTCTTGAAGGTGACGCTGCACGCTGACACACAGCAACTCGAAGCGACGTTCTTCAACCCCAAGGTTCTCAGGCACGTCATGAAGCCCGGGAAGAAGATGATGTTCTCCGGCACCGTCGGCTTCTTTCGCAAAAACATGCAGCTCACCCATCCGAGTTACCTCGAGCTGCGAGAGACCGCAGACGCTGAGAGCGTGCGCGGTAGCGGCCAGCTTGCTGAGCTGGCCAGGGCAGCACAGAAAGCGGACAGCGACATCGAATCCGATCTGTTGCGGGACATAATCCCCATCTACCCCTCGACGAAGAACATTCAGAGCTGGGAGATCTGGAGCTGCGTCCGAATCGTGCTGGACCAGCTTGCGCCCCTTCCCGAAATGCTCCCCGAAGGGGTTGTCACTCAGAATCAGCTGCTTTCGTACGACCAGGCGATCCGGCTGATCCACCTCCCTGACTCGGAAGCGGACTTCCGAAATGCGCAGGACCGCCTGCGTTTCGACGAAGCATTGCTGATGCAGCTGATTCTGGCCCAGCAGCGGGTCACGGAATCCCGGCGATCCGCGCCTCCGATGACCGCAAAAGCGGAGGGAATCGCCGCGCGTTTCGACACGAACCTCCCCTTCACGCTTACCGGAGGGCAGCGGGCGGCGGGTGAAACCATCGCGGAGAGAATCGCGCAGCCCGCACCGATGAACGTGCTGCTGCAGGGTGAGGTGGGTTCAGGTAAGACGATCGTCGCGTTGCGTGCGATGCTCCAGGCGATTGATGCTGGCTATCAGTGTGCGCTCTTGGCGCCCACCGAAGTGCTTGCCACCCAGCATTATCGCTCGTTACGGTCGATGCTTGGCGCGCTTGGGCAGGGCGGGGAACTAGGCGCGGATGACTACGCGACGGGTGTCGTCCTGCTGACCGGGTCCATGACCGTTTCGCAGCGTAAGACCGCGCTGCTGAAGATCGTCACGGGCGACGCGGGCCTCGTCATCGGCACCCACGCTCTCATTCAGGACACTGTCGAGTTCTTCAACCTGGGGCTGGTGGTGATTGATGAACAGCACCGGTTCGGCGTGGAGCAGCGGGACCATCTGCGCGGGAAAGCCCAGGCCGGGAAGACACCGCACATGCTGGTGATGACGGCAACGCCTATTCCGCGGACGATCGCGATGACAGTGTTCGGAGCACTGGAGGTCATCACCTTGCGTGAGCTTCCCCGCGGCCGCAGCCCAATCAGTACCAAGGTGCTGGCGTTGTCAGCGTCACGCAAATGGCTCCCGCGAGTGTGGGAGCGGATTGTGGAAGAAGCCGCGCAAGGCAGACAAGCCTATGTGGTGTGTTCCCGCATTGGTGACGACGAGAGCGGGTCTGCGGGAAACGGCAGCGAGGCCCCGTCGACCACAGCTGTTGTCGACATGTTCGGCTATCTGCGTTCGGGTCCGCTCGCGGAGTTGCGTGTCGGGCTTCTGCATGGGCGTCTGCCCGCAGATGAAAAGGACCGCGTGATGCGTGATTTCTCAGCAGGTGAGATCGATGTCCTAGTGTGTACAACGGTGATCGAGGTGGGGGTGGATGTGCCGAACGCCACAGTCATGGCTATTGTGGACGCAGACCGGTTCGGCGTCAGTCAGCTGCACCAGCTGCGTGGCAGGGTTGGCCGTGGTGCGCACGCGGGATTGTGCATTCTGATGAGTGAGGCGGCGGAGGGATCCTCTGCTTTGCATCGATTGAGTGCCGTGGCGGCTACTACCGACGGCTTCCGGCTCGCGGAACTGGACCTTCAGCAGCGACGCGAAGGTGATGTTCTGGGGTCTGCTCAGTCCGGTACGCGGAGCAGCCTCAAACTGCTTTCTCTTCTCGACCACGGGGCTGTGATCGAGAAGGCTCGCGACATCGCAGATGCAATGGTCACGGACGACCCCGAGCTTGCTCGAGCACCGCAGCTCGCCGCGATGGTCAACGCGATAGGCGACGGTGCTGGAATCGACTATCTCGACATGACCTGAGGCCCGGCGCCGTGCCCATCCTTGAATATCAGACGGAATAGCGCCTTACGGTGGTGCGGTTGCGGCCTAGTATCGTGCCGGAGTCCACAATTGAAAAAGTGCAGTGAGTCAGCGGGCGCCAGAGTCACCTCCCGCAACGGAAAGAGGCGAAAGAATGTTTTCGAAAGTGCTCGTCGCTAACCGGGGCGAGATCGCAATCAGGGCCTTCAGGGCTTCCTACGAACTCGGCGCAGGCACCGTCGCCGTCTTTCCGTATGAGGACCGCAACTCTGTGCACCGGCTCAAGGCGGACGAAAGTTACCAGATCGGTGAGCCAGGCCATCCGGTGCGGGCCTACCTTTCAGTCGACGAAATCATCCAGGCCGCGAAGCACGCTGGTGCCGACGCGATCTACCCCGGTTATGGCTTCCTCTCAGAGAATCCTGACCTTGCGACTGCGTGTGCTGAAGAAGGCATCAAGTTTGTCGGCCCGCCGGTTGAGGTGCTTGAACTTGCCGGGAACAAAGCGCGCGCGATCGCAGCTGCCCGAGCTGCTGGTCTACCGGTGCTGGCATCCTCGGAACCCGGAAGTGATATCGACACCCTGCTTGCCGCGGCAGACGACATGGAGTTTCCAATCTTCGTGAAAGCTGTGGCGGGTGGTGGCGGACGTGGCATGCGGCGGGTTGACTCCCGGCCGCAGCTCAGGGAAGCCATCGAACAGGCGCAGCGTGAAGCTGAGTCGGCTTTCGGTGACGCTACGGTCTTCCTCGAGCAGGCTGTAGTCAATCCCCGCCACATCGAGGTTCAGATCCTCGCGGACGAGGCGGGGAACGTCATCCACCTGTTCGAGCGTGACTGTTCGGTACAGCGCCGCCATCAGAAGGTCGTCGAACTGGCCCCGGCACCGAACCTGCCTGCTGAACTTCGGGACCAGATCTGCGCGGACGCGGTGGCGTTCGCGAAGGAGATTGGCTACTCCTGCGCGGGCACTGTTGAGTTCCTGCTGGACGAGCGCGGCAAGCACGTTTTCATCGAGATGAACCCGCGCATCCAGGTCGAGCACACTGTGACTGAAGAAGTGACCGACGTCGATCTGGTGCAGTCGCAGCTGCGCATCGCGAGCGGCGAGACCCTCGCGGACCTGGGCCTCTCCCAGGATTCGGTGGTGCTGCGCGGCGCGGCCATGCAATGCCGGATCACGACCGAGGACCCAGCGAATGGTTTCCGGCCCGATACTGGCCGCGTCACGGGATACCGGACCCCAGGCGGTGCCGGTGTCCGCCTTGATGGGGGAACGATGCTCGGCGCCGAGGTTGGCGCCTACTTCGACTCGATGCTCGTCAAGCTCACCTGCCGGGGACGTGATTTTGGGACTGCTGTACGCCGCGCGCGACGTGCGCTAGCGGAGTTCCGCATCCGTGGTGTCGCCACGAACATCCCGTTCCTTCAGGGACTGCTCGACGACCCAGACTTCCGGGCGGGCAATGTGACCACCTCGTTCATCGAGGAACGTCCGCACCTGTTGACTCTTCACACCCCCGCCGACCGCGGTACGCGAATGCTGCGCTATCTCGCCGACGTAACGGTGAACAAGCCACACGGTGAACGCCCGGTCCGGATCGACCCGCGCACCAAACTGCCGGAGCTCGACAGAGAAACCGCGATCCCGGATGGATCCCGGCAGCGGCTTCTGCACCTCGGTCCAGAGGGTTTCGCGACCGCGCTGCGCGAGCAGAAAGCGCTCGCGGTTACGGAGACAACATTCCGCGACGCACATCAGTCGTTGCTCGCCACCCGTATCCGGACGCGTGACCTGCTTGGGGTCGCTGACCACGTCGCGCGGCTGACACCTGAGCTGTTCAGCATCGAGGCGTGGGGCGGAGCCACATACGACGTCGCGCTGCGCTTCCTGCACGAAGATCCGTGGGAACGGCTGGCGAAGCTACGGGAGGCGATTCCGAACATCTGCATCCAGATGCTGCTGCGTGGGCGCAACACGGTCGGTTACACGCCGTATCCCGAGTCAGTGACACGCTCATTCGTCGACGAGGCGACGCGAACAGGGATCGACATCTTCCGAATCTTCGACGCGCTCAACAACGTTGACCAGATGCGTCCCGCGATCGACGCGGTGCGTGAAACAGGCACGGCGATCGCGGAAGTCGCGCTCAGCTACACCGGGGACCTTGCTGACCCGGGCGAGAATCTCTACACGCTCGACTACTACCTGCGTCTTGCGGAAGAGGCGGTAGAAGCAGGGGCCCACATCATCGCGATCAAAGACATGGCCGGTCTGCTTCGAGCTCCTGCTGCGGAGAAGCTCGTTTCGGCATTGCGGTCAAACTTCGATCTGCCCGTTCACGTTCACACCCATGACACTCCCGGCGGCCAGCTCGCTACCTATCTGGCTGCGTGGCAGGCCGGTGCGGACGCTGTCGACGGGGCCGCTGCGTCCCTCGCGGGCACCACCAGTCAGCCGGCTCTCTCCGCGATCGTCGCGGCGGCGCGCAACACCGAGCGTGACACGGGTATCGATCTGGATGCTGTCTGCGATCTCGAACCGTACTGGGAGGCCGTCCGCAAGGTCTACAAGCCCTTCGAGTCTGGCCTCCCGTCACCGACGGGCCGCGTGTATAAGCACGAGATTCCCGGTGGTCAGCTGTCGAACTTGCGGCAGCAGGCAATCGCACTGGGCCTCGGTGACCGGTTCGAACAGATCGAGGAGGCGTACGCGGCGGCTGACCGGCTCCTAGGCCGCCTCGTCAAGGTGACTCCATCGTCGAAAGTCGTTGGAGACCTGGCGCTGCACCTCGTGGGCGCGGATGTATCGATCGACCAGTTCAAGAATGATCCCGGCTCCTTCGACGTCCCCGACTCGGTTATCGGGTTCCTGAGGGGTGAGCTGGGCGATCCGCCCGGCGGGTGGCCCGAGCCGTTCCGTACGAAGGCGCTGGAAGGGCGATCTCCCGCGAAGCCCGCGCCTGAGCTGTCGTCCGAGGATGAAGCGCTGCTGCATGGCGATGACGCCAAGGCTCGTCGCGCCACGCTGAACCGGCTGCTCTTCCCAGTGCCAGCACGCGAGTTCCGTGAGCATCGCGACGAATACGGCGACACCTCCTTGCTGTCGAGTGGGCAGTTCTTCTATGGCCTGCGTCATGGCGAGGAAAACCAGGTCAGCCTCGAGCCCGGTGTCACACTGCTTTTCGGGCTCGAAGCGATCTCCGAACCTGATGAGCGCGGCATGCGCACGGTGATGTGCACCATCAACGGACAGTTGCGTCCAGTCAAGGTGCGCGACCTGTCGGTAGCGAGTGAAGTGCCGTCATCGGAGAAAGCTGACAAGAACAACCCTGATCACCTTCCCGCCCCGTTCGCCGGCGTCGTCACTGTGTCGGTATCCGAAGGGGAGTCGGTAAAGGCGGGCCACACCATCGCGACCATCGAGGCGATGAAGATGGAAGCTTCGATCACCGCGCAGAAGTCGGGCACCGTCAAGCGTGTGGCGATTAGTCCTGTTCAGCAAGTGGAAGGTGGAGATCTGATCGCGGTCATTGAGTCCGCAAAGTCAGAGTGACACGAATTATCGCGGGCGGAGCCGGTGGTATCCGGCTCCGCGTGCCGCCGAAAGGAACGCGGCCAACGACCGATCGGGTGCGCGAGGCGCTGTTCAGCGCACTTTCCTCACGCATCGATTTTGGCGGCCTCCGCGTCCTGGACCTGTATGCGGGCTCAGGCGCGCTCGGTCTCGAATCACTGTCCCGCGGCGCTGCTGTCGCGGTATTCGTGGAATCCGGCGCACGTGCCGTAGGCGTGATCAAGGACAATATCCAGACGGTACGGCTGCCCGGCGCTGAAGTGATCAAGGGGGACGTCACTGCGACCCTAGGCAGAGAGCCAGCGCACCGCTTCTCGCTAGTATTTGCCGATCCGCCCTACACGGTCGACGACGGCGCAGTAGCGCACATGTTGACGCTTCTGGTACGGAAACAGTGGCTTGCGCCGGACGCTCTGGTCGTCATAGAACGGTCATCACGCTCACCGCTGACGACGTGGCCGGAGGACTTCGAGGCGATCACGTCGCGAAAATACGGCGAAACCCGCATCGACATCGCGCAGTACCAGTAAGTCGGCCATTCCGGGCGAGCACAGGACCCGGGCGCCTGTTAACGTCAGCACCATGAGCGGAGCGATCTGCCCGGGCTCGTTCGACCCGGTCACCAATGGTCACCTTGACGTGATTGAGCGCGCCTCAGCCCACTTTGACCGGGTTGTCGTGGCAGTCCTCGTCAATCCAAACAAGCGGGGGATGTTCACGGTGGAGGAGCGGCTGGATCTGCTCCGAGAGGTGACATCTCACCTGCCCAACGTCACGGTGGACTCGTGGCAGGGCCTGTTGGTCGACTATGCGAAGAACAATGACCTGAACGCAATCGTCAAGGGCCTGCGGGCTGTCAGCGACTTCGAGTACGAGCTGCAGATGGCACAAATGAACAAAGAGCTCTCCGGGGTGGACACGTTCTTCACAGCCACCAATCCGCTGTACAGCTTCTTGTCGAGTTCGCTGGCGAAGGAAGTCGCCACCTACGGTGGCGACGTGTCCCATTTGCTCCCTCCAGTCGTCTATCGACGACTGACGGAGCGGATTGCCGAACGGAAAAGGGAGAGCGGAAATCCCTGACCTCGATGTCCGGCAAGGATGTGCCTCCAGGTATGTCATGGGCGAGGCGCGCGGCGACACACCGTGCGAGTAGATGCGGTAGACGGGATAGCCAGGCAAACTGGCTGCGGAACACATTTTGAGGATATGGGGTAGCGGTGTATCGGGTATTCGGCGCTCTTGATGAGCTAGTAGCGATCGTCGAAGAGGCGCGCGGCGTGCCGATGACCGCTGGCTGTATTGTGCCGCGCGGCGACGTTCTTGACCTCCTGGACGACATCCGCGAGGCGATACCGAGTGAACTCGATGACGCCCAGGATGTGCTGGACCACCGCGACAAGCTGATCAACGACGCGCGGGACAGCGCGGAGCACACTGTCGGTGCAGCGTCCTCCGAGGCGGAAACCACCATCACCAATGCTCGCGAAGATGCTGACCGGATGCTTCGCGACGCGAAGGCGCAGGCGGACAGGATGGTCGCGGAAGCCAAAGCGCACGCGGAACAGGTGGTCACTGAAGCGCAGGCTGAGGCAGATCGCACGATCACCGGCGGCCAGCGGGAGTTCGAGGCCATGACGGCGCGTGCTCGCACCGAAGCCAACCGGTTGATCGAATCCGGGAATGCCGCGTACGAGCGAGCAGTCAGTGAGGGCGTGGCCGAGCAGCAGCGGCTCGTGTCGGAGTCTGAGGTTGTGCATGCGTCGCAGGCTGAAGCGAATCGGGTGGTTGATGCCGCACACGCAGAGTCGGAACGGCTTCGCGGCGAATGCGACCAGTATGTCGACGCGAAACTAGCTGAGTTCGAGGAGTTCCTCAACGGGACTATCCGCTCCGTTCACCGCGGTCGCCAGCGTCTGCGCGATGCTGGTCCGCCGCCGCAGTTCGCCCCTGAGGAGCGCCCCGCGAGGCGTCGCTGAGCTCTGGTCGCAGCAAGGGTGGCCTCCAACAGCCCTGGTGATTGGCACTCCACATTGGCGGTAGACTGATAGGTCGTTTAACCCGCAGCATCAATCGGAGTGTGATCACGTGAAGACTTCCCGGCATGGTTCGGCGCGCCCAATGCGGGATTCGCCGTTTGTGCTGGATGTCCGGACGCTCGGCCGGAGTCCTGGCACGATGCGTGAGGAACACCGCAGCGTCGCATTGAAGACCCGCGTGGGGCTCGAGATGATCGGCATCCCGGCAGGTGAGCTCCTTGAGATGGATCTTCGTCTCGAGGCCGTCTCGGAAGGTGTGCTCGTTTCCGGGACCATCGACGGGACTGCTACGGGCGAGTGTGTGCGGTGCCTCGAAGATTTCGAAGAACCGGTAGAGGTTTCGATCACGGAACTGTTCGCTTACCCGGGCAGCGCCACCTCGGAGACCACGGATGAGGATGAGATCTACCGGATCGAAGATGAACTCATCGACCTTGAACCCGTCGTCACGGATACGATCGGATTGTCTCTTCCGTTGCAGCCAGTGTGCGACGAAGACTGCCCCGGGCTGTGCTCGGAATGCGGCGTTCCCCTCGCGATTGCGGATTCTGGGCACAGTCATGCGATACTAGATCCTCGCTGGGCTGCTTTGGCGGACAAGTTTCCTGCCGCCGAGCGTCCAGAAGCATAGTTCCGCCAGGCAGCTGGGGAGCACCACTGCTTCTACCAGCATGTATGCAGCTACCGATCGATTGCCAAGGAGAGTTAGTCGTGGCCGTTCCCAAGCGCCGGATGTCGCGATCCAACACGAGGTCGCGCCGCAGCCAGTGGAAAGCCACTGCGCCTGCGCTCATCACCTGCCCGAACCGCGCGTGCGGGCAGAAGACACTGCCTCACACCGCATGCCCGTCGTGCGGCACGTACCGGGGACGTCAGGTTACGGCTGCTTCGGTTTGATCGTGGCTGACGGTGCTGCACTGACTAGCGAGCAGAGCCGCGAGTCTCTGCTCGCTGCGCTCGGTGTCAGACTGGGCGAGGATTTGCTTACGCTCGCTCTCACTCACCGTTCCTACGCCTACGAGAACGGTGGCCTGCCCACCAACGAGCGGCTCGAGTTCCTCGGGGATTCTGTCCTGGGTCTCACGATCACCGAACACCTGTACCGGACTCACCCCGATAAGCCGGAGGGTGAGCTCGCGAAGATTCGGTCAAGCGTGGTGAATATGCATGCCCTCGCTGAGGTCGCACGTGGCTTAGGGCACGGTGGGCTCGGCGAGTATTTCTTGCTTGGTAAGGGCGAGGAAATGACGGGCGGCCGGGACAAAGCGAGCATCCTCGCTGACGGTATGGAGTCGCTGCTCGGGGCTGTGTATCTCGAGCACGGACTCGATGTCGCGCGCGGCGTTGTGCTCACTTTGTTCAAAGGTCTCCTCGAACGTGGTCCCCGTCTGGGGGCCGGGCTGGACTGGAAGACGAGCCTGCAGGAACTCACGGCCGAGCGTGGCCTGGGTGTCCCCGCGTACGAGGTTGCCGCCAAGGGCCCCGATCATGACAAAGAGTTCACGGCGACTGTGATAGTCGCGGGTGAGGACCTGGGCTCCGGTACTGGGCGCACCAAAAAGGAAGCGGAACAGAAGGCTGCGGGCGCGGCCTGGCGTCACCTTTCCTCTGACTCTTGATCGCGGACGCTGACTCCGATGCCTGAACTCCCCGAAGTCGAGGTCGTTCGCCGCGGACTGGAATCGCACGCGCTCAGGCAGCAGATCGAATCCGTTGAGGTCCGCCATCCACGGGCGGTCCGCCGTCACGCTGCGGGGCCTGCGGATTTAGCGGGCCGCTTGGCGGGACGCGCCTTCAGTGGAGCGTTCCGGCGCGGCAAGTATCTGTGGCTCACGCTTGCTGAAAAAAATCCGGACGAAGCTGCTGATTCAGTACTGGTGCACCTCGGTATGAGTGGTCAGATGCTGGTACAGGCTGCGGACGCGCCGATGGAGCCGCACGCGCGAATTGTCGTCACTCTTGATGGCGGAACCCATCTGCGCTTCGTCGACCAGCGAACATTCGGGGGGTGGCTGGTCGCTCCTCTGGTGCCAGCAGTACCTGATTCCGCCGGGGAATTGCTGCCTCAACCGATCGTCCACATCGCGCGGGATCCGCTGGACCCGCTGTTCGATGAGCGGGCGGTAATAGAGGTAATCCGGCGCAAGCCGAGTGAAATCAAGCGGATTCTGCTCGACCAGTCGGTGATTTCCGGGGTGGGCAATATTTACGCCGATGAGGCCCTCTGGCGTGCGGGTATCCACGGCAACCGGTCAGCTCGTTCGCTCTCACGCGCGAAAATCAGAACGATTCTGTTCGCCGCGCGAGAGGTCATGATCGAGGCGCTCGCACAAGGGGGGACGTCGTTTGACGCGTTGTACGTCAACGTCAATGGTCAGTCGGGATTTTTTGACCGGAGTCTGAGAGTCTATGGGCTTGAGGGCCATCCGTGTGAGCGCTGCGGCACCCCGATCGTACGGGAAAAGTTCACGAACCGCTCAAGCCATTTTTGCCCGATCTGCCAGCGAAAACGCTAGTGGTAGGCGGTGCCCGTGGAGACTGAGAAAGGCAATCAGGCTGAGCTCCCGGAGGTGCTGCTTCGACCCGCTGTACGTCTATGCGTACCCGGTGGCGGGGTGTCCCGGATGCCGCTGCCGTCGGCTGACCGCAGCGGCCTCCCGCACGGGTTCGGCTACCTGCCGCCGGCCAGCTGAGGATAGACGGCCTCGAGCGGTGCCGAGAGCCCGGCCTTGGCCTGGACGGACGTGTCGTCGGCGAGGACCTCGTGCTCGCCGGCCTCGATCGCATCGAACACCTTGCTGACGAGGACGGCGGGGTCGAGCTTCGGGTCGGTGGTGCCGGCGGCCATCGGTGTGTCGACCCAGCCGACATGCACGCCGACGACCTGCACGCCTGCCGGCTGGAGTTCGAGTCGCAGGGAGTTCGTCGCGGACCACAGCGCCGCCTTGGTGGCCGAGTAGATCCCCGCGACCGCGTACCAGGAGAGGGCCGAGTGGATGTCGATGATCGCCGTGTTCCCGCCCTTGGCCGACAGGATCGGCGCATAGGCGCGGCCGAGGAACAACGGGCCGAGGAAGTTAGTCTCGACGTTGCGGCGGATCTCCTCGTCGGTGTGGGCGAGGATGCCCGAGCTGGACACGGACGCGCCGGCGTTGTTGATCAGCACCGTCACGTCCGGGGCGGCGTCGACCGCCGCCTGGATGGAGGCGGCGTCGGTGACGTCGAGAGTGAGTGGCACGATGCGCTCGTCGTCCCAGTCGCGAGGATTGCGTGCGGTGGCGTACACCTTCGCGGCACCGCGGGCGACGGCTTCGCGGACGAAGTGGGTGCCGATGCCTCCGTTCGCACCAGTGACGAGGACGACGGCTCCGCTGAATGAGGTCATGTGTATGTTCCTTCTTCTGGATCTGTGGCCGCGCTCCGTCGTGGGAGTATGAGCCGAGGCGAATCCGAACCCACGCGACAGTGACTATACTCAGAACTGAGACTAGTCATAGTTTATTCCAGAAGGAGACCGATGTCAGTGGCGTCACAGCCGCTCGGGCGGCGCGAGAGGAACAAGCAGGCCAAGCTCGAGCGCATCACCGCGGCCGCGAGCGAGCTGTTCGCACAGCACGGGGTGGACGAGGTCACGACGCAGCAGATCGCCGACGCGGCAGACATTGGCACCGGCACCCTGTTCCTGTATGCGAAGACCAAGGGTGAGCTGCTGCTCCTGGTGCAGAACACTCACTACACCGCCGCGCTCGAGCGCGGCCAGGCGGCGGCAGTTGATGCGACGACCGCGCTGGACGGGGTGATGGTGCTGGTCGAGCAGATCACGCAGTGCAACCGCGTGCAGGTCGACAACGGTCGCACCTATCTCCGCGAGATAGTCTTCGGAGACCCGAGCGAGCCGCACCACGCCGAGGCGCTGTCGATCGTCGGGCGGACCGAGGAGGTCGTCGCTGGCATCCTGGCCGACAAGGCGCATCTCTCCGCCGTCGAGGCCTCCACGCTGGCGGGGGTGGTCGTGGCGATCATGTTCCTGGTCCTGGCTGCCAGTGTGAATGCGGAATTGAGCATCCCCGAGCTTCTCGCGAGCATTCGCGCCCAGGTTGCGGCGATCCTTCCCCGCTGACCCCGCCCCGGCGCTCTCAGGGGGATACGGTCGCGGCGTTCATTCGGACGAAGGCTACGTCTCTCTGAGACAGTTTCGCCGTGGGGGTCGACAGGACTGGCGCGAACACGCTCGCCGGTGTCGACGGTGAGGGGCCGTACGCGAGGACACTGAGTCTGGGGGACGTGTGCTTCGCTCCACTGCTGCATGGCGATCATGACGACCTTCAGCTCCTCGCCGGCCGCGGTGAGCTCACCTCGTCCTCGAATGCCAGCGCGGTCTATGCGCGGCCGGCCGGCGTTGTTCTCGGCGAGGTGGATCTGGCGGCACTCGAACAGGCCCCGGGGTCGCGGAGATGATGCCCGAGTACGGTCCCTTCCACCAGTGCATGCCCGCCTACCGGGGCTTGTCAGTGCTGGTCGAACGTGTTCACTTGACGGGTCTGCGCGATGGCGTCGACGATGCGCGGGTCCCAGTTGTCCACCGTCGCGGCCAGGTGCACGAAGAAGACCACGGGGATCCCGCCCTGGGGGCCGAGCTCGCGGTAGGCGTACGAGACGCCTCCCGCGGTGAGGGTCTTCGTGGGGGCTTTCGCGTACGAGGTGGTGACGGGTTCGTCGATAGTGCTTTAGTTGGTGGTTCCTTCGGTCGTTCGTCGAAATGGCTGAGGTGGAGTCAGGGGCCGGTGATGACGGCCTTGCCGCGGAGACCTCCCTTGGCCAGGGCGTCGAGCGCCTGCGGGGTCTGGTCGAACGAGAACGTCTTTCCGACCACCGGGCGAAGGATGCCGTTGTCGACGAGGGCGGCGATCTGCCGCAGCTGGTCGCCGCTGGCGGTCATGAAGAGGAACTCGTAGCCCACGCCGAGCTTCTTCGCTCGTCGGCGGATCTTCGCGCTCATCGCGGTGACCGCCAGGCGCAGTACCGGGTTCAGGCCCGCCGCCTTCGCGAAGGCCGGGTCGGGCGGGCCGGAGATCCCGATCGCCTTGCCGCCCGGGCGCAGGACGCGCAGGGATTTGGCGAGGTTCTCGCCTCCGAGGCTGTCCAGGACCAGGTCGTATCCGGAGAGCTCGGTCTCGAAGTCGTGGGTGCGGTAGTCGATCACGACGTCCGCCCCGAGGTCGCGGACGAAGTCGGCGTTCTTCCCCGAGGCCGTGGTCGCCACCTGAGCGCCGAGGTGCTTGGCGAGCTGGATCGTGATCGACCCGACGCCGCCGGCCCCGGCGTGGATGAGGACCTTCTGGCCGGGCTGCACGTCGCCCTTGACGACGAGCGCCTGCCAGGCGGTCAACGCCACCAGCGGCAGGGATGCCGCCTCGACGGGGCTGATCGTGGCGGGGGCGAGGGCGAGGTCGGCTTCATCGATCGCGATGCGTTCGGCGATCGTCCCGATCCGGCCGTCCCGGGGCCGGGCGAACACCTGGTCGCCTGGCTTGAACTCGGTGACGCTCGCACCGGTGCGGATGACGGTGCCGGCGACGTCATGCCCGAGGACGAGGGGGGTCTTGTAGGGCAGGATTGCCTTGAACTCTCCGTCTCGGATCTTCTCGTCCAGTGGGTTCACTCCCGCAGCCGCGACGCGCACGAGCACGTCGCGGTCGCCCACGGTAGGTTCGGGCACCTCCGTCTCGCGGAGTGGATGCTTGTACTTGTCGAACACGAACGCTTGCATGATTGCTCTGTCTCCTATGGATCTGTCTATGGAGGCGATTGCGAAACCGGCTGCTTCACATCTTTTTGATGAGTATACTCACAAATGAGGAAACTCAGAAATCGCGTCAAGACAGGACGTATGGAGGCGCACCCCGGCGCGATGGGTCAGCGAGAGCGCGGCGTGGCCTGCGGTGCGATGGTGATCGAGTCCTACTCTGGGCAGCTGGAGAGAACTGGAGCACGCATGATGCCCGAAGATGAGTGGATCGACGGCGCCGCGGCGGAACGTCACCGCTGCAGTACCCAGACGGTTTGACGGCGAATCCGGCAGGGAAGGTGAACCGTGTTTGAGATGCGGCGCACCGATTCGCCGTGAGTCGTTCATGAACAGGTCGTCGTACTCATGTCCTCGGTGCCAGCCGCGTCCACGGGCGTTCCGCCGCCCACACCTCTAATCAAGTGAGACACTGTGTCTCGGGTGCGCAGCCGCTGCGCGAACGGGACACAGGAGGATCGGTATGTCGGACCCCGAAGAGTTTCGGGTGGTAGTGGTCGGTGCGGGGCTCGCCGGTATCGCGGCGGCGATCAAACTGGAAAGAGCGGGAATCGACGACGTTGTCGTTCTCGAGAAAGCCGACCGGGTCGGTGGAACGTGGCGTGACAACACGTATCCCGGCTGTGGGTGTGACATCCCATCGAACGTGTACTCCTTTACGTTCAATCCGAACCCGCGCTGGACTTCAACATTTGCGCTGCAACCCGACATTCTGGATTACATCGAAGAGACAGCGGAGAAGTTCGGTGTCTACCGCAAGATCCGGTTCAGTACGGAAATGAAGGAAGCGGTATGGCATGCGGACCGGCGGCGCTGGGTGTTCAACACGTCGAACGGACAGTTCGTTTCCCAGTTCGCGGTCTTCGCGGCAGGACCGATCACCGAGCCGAAACTCCCGACTGTGCCCGGTTTATCTGACTTCGCTGGCGAGGTGTTTCATTCGGCACGCTGGAATCACGACCTTGATCTTGCGGGCAAGCGCGTTGCCGTTATCGGGACAGGGGCCTCGGCGGTCCAATTCGTGCCGGAGATCCAGCCAGACGTAGCCCAGCTGCACCTCTTTCAGCGCACGGCATCATGGGTGGTTCCACGACTTGACATGCCCGTTCCCGCCGCTTTGAAGGCCCTCTTCGGCAAAGTGCCGAAAACCCAGCAGGGACTGCGCACAGGACTGGACGGCGTTCTCCGGTTGCTCACGCTCGCGATGCGGCACGAGTCCGCTGCACGGCGGCTGAACGTAATCGGGAGAGCGATGCTCCGCGCACAAGTGAAGGACCCAGAGCTGCGGCGGGTACTCACACCTGACTTCACGCTGGGCTGCAAGCGACTTCTGCTTTCGAACGAGTTCTATCCCGCGCTGGAAAAGCCGAATGTTGAAGTTATCCCGCACGCCCTCAGCGAGGTGGGGCCGAGTACGGTCACCGGCGCGGATGGGACGAAGCGTGAAGTTGACGTCATCATTTTCGGGACCGGTTTTGACGTCAGCCACCCTCCGATCGCGCGGCGCGTACGTGGCTCCGATGGCCACATGCTGTCCGAGTTCTGGAACGCGAGCCCCGAAGCGTATCTCGGCACAACGACGCGGAACGTACCAAATGGATTCGTACTGCTAGGCCCGAACTTGCTCGTTTACAACTCTTTCCTGGGTATCGCCGAAGACCAAATGAACTACGTCGTCGACGCGATCAAGAAAGCGGACAGCAATGGAGTCGAGGTGCTGAGCCTCAAGGAGTCGACGTTGCGGCAGTTCAACGACGAAATCCAGGAGGCGCTGCAGCATACGGTTTTCAATCACGGTGGATGCGCGAGTTATTACCTCGACGAAAATGGCAAGAACTTCGCCGCGTGGCCATGGTCAACAACCCTCATGCGTAAGCGTCTCAGCCGGTTCGACATGGAGAACTACGACACCATCCCCTACGCGAACTAGGAATACAGCGGCCGTCGGTGGGATTATTACGGCTATGACGTTCGAGCAGACGGCTCACCCCTTTGACGAGGCAGCCCTTCACGAGACAGAGAAGACGAACCCGAACCCTGGTGACACGCGCCTGTGGGTGGAACGCACCGGCGTCCGCCGCTACACCGGCCGTAGTTCGCGTGGAGCGCAAGTGCAGGTCGGCTCCGTTTCTGACGAGGGCGCTTTTACCCCCGGGGAGCTGCTGAAGATCGCGCTAGCCGCGTGTTCGGGCCTCGCGTCAGACCAGCCGCTGTCACGCCGTCTTGGCGAAACCTACGATGCGAAGTTCTACGTTTCAGGGGCGCCTGACCGGGAAAACGAGGTGTATCCAGTTCTCGACGAGGTCCTCGAGCTCGACTTGAGTGAACTCGACGCTAATGCACAGGAGCGGCTCATGCTTGTGGTGGAGCGTGCGATCGATCGCACCTGCACGGTGGGCCGCACGCTTAAAGCTGGAACACAGGTGCGGCTTGTTATCGAGGGAGAGTCGTGATGGGAGCAGGCAAGCTCGGTCGGGATTCTCAGCGGAGGTCCCGGAAGCCCAGTTCCCGGCGGACGGATGCCTTCCGTCCCCGGGAGTTACGCACGTCAATCGGTGAGCTGGGCAACCGGAGCGCGGCGCGGATTCGCGGGGCGGGGCAGCGGGCTGCGAGCCAGCCAGCTTTCACCAAGCGTGTGACGACGAAACGGGTGACGGCACGACATTTCACGACCCCTGAGGTTCGAACCCCTGCCGTGGACTTCACCGGTGTGCGAATCCCGGGCGTGAGCGTGCCGCCCATCAAGACCGAGCCAGTGCGCGTGTCAGGGTTCCGCATTCCCTCCGTTCGCATCTCGCCGATTCGCATCTCGACGGTGCGGTTCGAGGAGTTGAACTTTCCGTCCTTTACCATCCCGGAGTCGCGAATCGGGAAGGTGCGTCTGCCTGAGGTGCGCGTTCCCAGCGTGACGATCAAAGCTGGCGGTTTGACGCCGCTGCGCCTCCCGCGAATTATCGTCGACAAGGATGAGTAGTTCTGCAGATCCAGGCGTAGCTCGCGAGCTCGATGAGGTCCGGGTGTCACGGCTGCGGGTCTGTGCCATCTTCGCGGTGAATGGTCTGTTCATCGGTGTGTGGGCAGGCCTGTTGCCGTCACTTCGCGATCATTTCCGCACCGATGCGCGCGGGATTGCCGTGCTGCTGATGGTTGCGGGCATCTGCGCGGTGATCGCGATGCAGATCGCTGGCCGCTGGGCGGACCGTCGGGGTGCTAAGAAGATCACTCTTGCGGCCGTCCCCGTGATGGCGATCGGGATGTGTGCGGTGGCGGCCGCGCCGTCATACGGTGTTCTGGTTGCGGCCGCAGCCGTTTTCGGCGTCGGCAACGGGATGATGGACGTCGCCATGAACGCAGTCGGCGTGCATGTGGAGGCACGGCACAAGCGCCCTACGATGAGCCTTTTTCACGCGTTCTTCTCGATCGGGGCGCTGGCTGGAGCGGGCATCGTCCTTGCCTCTGCGGTGCTCACCGGCGGCCTGCGAGCGGTCATCGTTGTTTCGAGCCTCGCCAGCGTCGTCATCGCGGTTGCAGGAACGATGGCTGTCGCGAAACGTCTTCCACAGTCTCAGGTGACCACCGCATCGATGAGCGGCCCACGGCGGATCCCGGCGGCTGCCTGGCTGCTCGGCATCATTGCCCTGTGTTTTGGGATGACCGAGGGGACCGCGATGGACTGGTCCTCGATACACGTCACCGACGTCACCAACGTGTCACCAGGTATCGGCGCACTCGGAGTTGTGTGCGTAAGTGGAGCGATGATCATAGTCCGGCTGTCCGGTGACCCCCTGTGCGCGCGATTCGGCCGCACGGCCATTGTGCGGGGCGGCGCGATAGTCGCAGCTGCAGGTTTCACCGTGACGGTCATCAGTGACGACCTGCCTGTGGTGCTGGCCGCCTGGCTGGTTGTCGGCCTGGGTGTCGGCATCATCAACCCGCAGATCTATGCGGTGGCTGGGCACCTCGGTGGCGGTCGCACCCTCGCTGTGGTCGTAGGGTTTGGCTACACGGCTTTCCTCATCGGACCTGCGATCATCGGGTCGCTCATCGCGGTAGTTGGCATTCAGAACGCGATGCTGCTGCCCGTCGGTCTCGCTGTGGTCGTGGTCATTCTCGCGCTGTGGATGCCCACCGCAGGTCCCGCAAAGGGGGGCCAACGGAAGCGAGACGTACACGGCCGCGAGCAACACGCCCCAATATCTCGCTGAATTCCCGGTGAACCGCGTGATACTGAAGGCGTGGTTCGACTGACAGCGTGGGTGCACGGCACGGTGCAGGGCGTGGGTTTCCGATGGTGGACCCGGTCCCGCGCACTGGAACTAGGCCTTTCGGGGCACGCCACGAATCATCGTGATGGACGGGTGCATGTTGTCGCAGAGGGGCCGCGAGACCAATGCGAGAAACTGCTTGCACTGCTGAACTCTGGTGAGACGCCCGGCAAGGTGACGCTCGTGGTGGAAAGCTGGGAAGACGCGCGCGGTGAACTTTCAGGGTTCGAGGAGCGGTAGCGCGGGTGCACCTCAAATCGCTCACACTCAAGGGGTTCAAGTCATTCGCTTCCGCCACAACGCTGAAGTTCGAGCCGGGCATTACATGCGTCGTCGGACCCAACGGCTCTGGGAAGTCTAATGTGGTCGATGCCCTCGCATGGGTGATGGGTGAGCAGGGCGCGAAAGCACTGCGCGGCGGCAAGATGGACGACGTCATCTTCGCGGGCACAGTCGGACGGCAGGCGCTCGGCCGCGCGGAAGTCACGCTCACGATCGACAACACGGATGGCGCACTGCCAATCGACTACACGGAAGTCTCCGTCACCCGCCGTGTCTTCCGGGATGGCGCAAGCGAGTACGAGATCAACGGGTCGAGCTGCCGCCTGATGGATATTCAGGAGTTGCTGAGCGACTCCGGCATCGGGCGCGAAATGCACGTCATTGTGGGCCAGGGTCAGCTCGCGCAAATCCTCGAATCGCGTCCCGACGATCTCCGCGCCTACGTGGAAGAGGCAGCGGGGGTGCTGAAGCACCGGCGCCGCAAGGAGAAGGCGCTCCGTAAGCTCGACGCGATGCAGGCAAACCTCGCGCGCCTCAGCGACCTCACGACTGAACTGCGCCGACAGCTCAAGCCACTTGCCCGCCAGGCCGATGTCGCCCGCCGCGCCCAGGTGATCCAGGCGGAGTTACGCGACGCGAAGCTGCGCCTCGCTGCCAACGATCTCGTCCAGCGGCGATCTGAGCTGCATGATCAGCAACTCAATGAACAACGTGCGCGTGAGCAGGCCGAGAGGGTGCGTGCAGAACTCGATGCGGTCCGGCGGGAAGAACGCTCACTAACCGCAGGCGCGGAAACTCTCGGACCGCAAGCCGACGAGGCATCTCAGGTGTGGTTCCGGCTGTCGGCGACCGCGGAACGCGTCAGCGCGACGACACAGGTCGCGCGCGAACGTGCGCGTCACCTCGAAACAGCGGCAGTCGAGCATCGCGGTCAGGATCCCGATGCGCTTGAGTCGCAAGCCGAGAGGATCGCGGCGCAGGAGGCGGAACTGGCCGAGGCTGTGGAGATGGCTGCAGCCGCCCTCGAAACCGTGCGCGACGAACTCGCTCACTGCGAAAGTGAGGCGACGGACGCGGAACGCGAGCATCTCGCCGCCGTTCGTGCCGTCGCAGACCGGCGGGAAGGTCTGGCTCGTCTCGCAGGCAAGGTCGAGAATCTCCGGACGCGTGCGGAATCCTTCGACAGCGAGATTGCGCGACTCGACGACCGGATCGCGTCTGCGGTCGAGCGTCAGCAGGAAGTAGAAGCTGCGCACGAGGCGGCTCAGAGCAAACTGGCTGACCTCGAGCAGACAGAGGCGAAACTCGACCAGCAGTATGAGCGCGCTGCTGCGGCGCTCGACAAAGCGAATCGGCGCGTGACCGAACTGCGGGAGGCTGAACGCGCCGCCGGCCACGATGTCGTATCACTCCAGGCGCGTATCGATACGCTCTCGGCTGGGCTGAACCGCAGTGACGGGGCGGAGTTCCTACTGCAGCAACCCGGAATCAGCGGGCGCATCAGCGATCTCATCCGGCCCGCCGAGGGCTGCGAAGCTGCGATCGCCGCAGCGCTGGGGCTTGCCGCTGACGGTGTGATCAGCGACTCCGGTGAGGCGGCGGAATCCGCCATCGAGGCGCTCCGTCAGGAGGGCGGCGCACGCACGGTCGTCGCGGTCGCAGGACCGGATGAAGCTGACAACACCGGCGCGGCGGACATTGAGCGTCCAGTTCTGCCCGCAGGCGTGGTCTGGGCCGAAGACCGTCTCGAGGCAGATGCACGGATCCGTACCGCGGTCCGCAGTCGGCTTCGGGGCGTGGCGATCGCCACTGACCTCAGCGTCGCTACCGCCGCGGCGACGGCCATGCCCTCGGTTCGGTTCGTGACCATCGACGGTGAGCTGGTCGGAGCAGGGTGGATCGAGGGCGGTACTGGGCGTGGCCCCTCAGCTCTTGAAGTGCAGGCCGAGATCGAAACACTGACGTCCCGTCTGATCGCGTCTCGGCATACCGCCGAGGAACTCGGTGCCGCTCTCGCTGGTGCCGTCGACGAGCATGATGCCCGTCGGACCGCGGCGACGGAGACGTTTTCGTCGCTCACCACCTCCGACGCCGAGATAGCGCAGGTCCAGGAAGAGCTGGCGCGCTACGGCCACGAGGTGCGAGTGATGGCCGCCAAGCATGAGAATCTGACACAGCAGCGTGTGCGGACGGAATCAGAACACGCGGAGCTGCTGGCCGCGCTGACTGACCATGAGTCGCGGTTGCGGCGCGCGCAAAGCGAGGGGGACGAGCAGCCGACCGAGGATGGAACGAGTGAGCGGCGCGAGGGCGCAGCACGTTCGCTCGCTGCGGCCCGTTCAGCTGAGGTTGAGGCACGGCTTGCGGTACGTACGGCGGAGGAGAGAGCTGGCGCAGTTCGCGGTAAAGCGGACAGTTTGCGCCGCGCCGCTAAGGCTGAACGTGACGCGCGGGCCCGCGCGGAGTCCGCCCAGCGCGCGCGCCGCGCGGCGGCCCAAGTCGCTGCAGCGGTCGCGGAGTCGGGTGAGCTCGTTGCGGCCCGCCTGACCAGCGCGGTGGCGCAGGCGGCAGCGAAGCGTGACATGCTCGCGCGCGCCCGGGACGAACACGTCGCCGCCCTGCACTCAGTTCGTGGCCGCGTACAGAACTTGTCGTCCGAACTGGCGCGGCTGACAGATGCCGTACACCGCGACGAAGTGGCACGCGCGGAAGCAGCACTGCGGATGGAACAACTTGAAGAGGCGGCGCTCGAGCAGTTCGGCGTCGCTGCGGAAAACCTGATCGATGAGTATGGCCCGCACGTCGCGCTCCCGCCGTCCCCGCTCGAAATGCAGGAGTACGAACAAGCGAGAGACCGCGGAGAGCAGGTCAGCGCGCCACAGCCGATGCCCTTTGATCGTGCCGCTCAGCAGCGGCGTCTCAAGGCAGCGGAACGGGATCTCGCAACTCTCGGTAAGGTCAATCCGCTCGCGCTTGAGGAATTCGCCGCGCTCGAAGAGCGGTACAACTTTCTTTCCACCCAGCTCGAGGATGTGCGGTCGGCGCGCAGGGACTTACTTGGAGTTGTCGCAGACGTCGACAATCGCATTTTGCAGCTCTTCACCGAGGCGTATGAGGACGTGGAGCGCGAGTTCCGCACCGTGTTCGCAACACTCTTCCCTGGCGGTGACGGGCGTCTGGTCCTGACAGCTCCCGAGGACATGCTGACCACCGGTATCGAAGTTGAAGCGCGCCCGCCCGGCAAGAAGGTGAAGCGGCTGTCACTCCTCTCAGGGGGTGAAAAGTCACTAACCGCGGTCGCGATGCTCGTCGCGATTTTCCGGGCCCGCCCGTCGCCGTTCTATGTGATGGACGAAGTCGAAGCTGCCCTGGACGACACCAACCTGCGGCGTCTGATCAAGCTCTTCGAAGAGTTGCGCGCGACGTCACAGCTGATCGTCATCACACACCAGAAACCAACGATGGAAGTCGCCGACGCTCTCTACGGAGTGAGCATGCGCGGCGACGGTATCACTGCGGTGATCTCGCAACGATTGCGTGGACAGAATCTCGGGGGCAGCCAGAACCTCGACGCCGTTCCGGCCGCAGCTGCTGGGTAGACCATGCGCGGTCACGACACAATTCGGCGGCGGCCCTGCCCTACGGATGATATCTGTGGCAAGGTATGCCAGAGTTGCGTGCATGAGGACGCCGGAATCAGGTTCTCGTCCGCCGTCTCCTGACGGTGACGAGAGCGAACGACCGCCTGAGGGCAGCGATCGGTTCGCCGAATGGCGCACCCGCAGCCTCGCTCGGGCACGGGAGATGGACAAATTCGCAGCTGAACCGCCGGTCAACACCGACCGGTTCTTGACAGTTCCGAATATGCTCAGCCTGCTGCGACTCGCGGCGGTCCCGTTGTTCCTGGTTCTTCTGCTCGTGTATGAGGCGGATGGCTGGGCGCTCATCGTGCTCGTCGTCAGCGGTATTAGTGACTGGCTTGATGGGAAGCTCGCTCGGCTGCTCAACCAGGTGTCCCGGTACGGAGCCCTGCTCGACCCGATCGCGGACCGGTTGTTCATGGTCGTTATCCCGATAGCTTTCGCGATGCGTGACTTCATCCCATGGTGGGTTGTGCTGCTCCTTGTCGGCCGCGACCTCGTCCTCACCGTGATGGTGCCAGTCGTCCGGTCCCGAGGTGTGGAGGCGTTGCCCGTCACCTATCTCGGCAAAGCGGCGACTTTTGCCCTCATGTACGCCTTTCCAGTAATCCTTGCGGCGCAGGGTGACTGGACGCTCGCGCAGATCATGGAACCGACCGGCATCGCTATGCTCATCTGGGGAATGTTCCTGTACATGTGGACAATGGTGCTCTACCTGATCCAGGTGGGTCTCGTCGTCCGGAACCTGCCGAAGGTCTGAGGGCAGCGCACACAGATCGCGCACACAAACGGGAGCCAGGGTGACACAGCCAGGGAGCCGCGACCGGGTTCCGTCGCTTCTACGGTCGCTGCTTTACGACCATCTTGACCCCGGCTACGCGGCTGCTGCTCGCAAGCGCGTCGATGCCGGCACACCCTCCCCACGCGCACGCAGGATCGCCGTGGTGTGGCTGGTCGTCGGCACACTGCTGGTCGGCATGTCATTGGGTCTTGCTCGTGGTTTCGCTGAAGAACGCGCGCCGGACGCGGACCAAGTACGCGCAAGCTTGCAGGCAGAAATCCGGTCAGCGCAGGCGAGGTCACGCGAGCTTGCACTTCAGCGCGACGCGCTCGCAGCAGAGTCTGCCGCTGCTCGATCTCAGGCACTCGATCTCGATGCACCGGGACAAGAACTTTTGTCGACGCTGCACCGCGCGGAGCACGCCGCGGGCGCGGTGCCCGTCAGCGGACCCGGGCTGGTGGTGATGATCACGGAGCCGCCGGGTCAGCGCGACCTGTCCGGCGCGTCCAGGCCAACGGGGCAGCGGAACACCATTCTCGACCGCGATCTGCAGATCGTCGTGAATGCTCTATGGCAGGCAGGGGCGGAAGCGGTCGCAGTAGGTGATGTGCGCGTCGGGCCCGGGGTGGCGATCCGTCAGGCGGGCAGCGCCATCCTGGTTGACAACCGAGTCGCGGCCGATTCGTCCGGCACCTACGTCATCTCTGCGGTCGGCGATCGGCGCGCGATGCAATCGAGGTTCATCGCGAGTGGCGCGTACATCCGGATGTCGGGGATCAGCCAGCTTTACGGCGCGGCTTTCACTGTCCGGGAGGAACCCGAAATTACGTTGCCTGCAGCGCCGGCACGAGAAGTCCGGTCCGCCGTGCGACTGGGTACCGAGGGCAGTGGTACTGACGAAGAGGGGGAACCGTGATCGGTATTGTTGCCTTGCTCGCTGGAGTGGTGCTCGGCGTGTATTTGAGCCCCGACATTCCGGTGTATTTGCAGCCGTATCTGCCAATCGCTGTGGTCGCGGCGCTCGATGCGCTTTTCGGTGGTTTGCGCGCATATTTCGAGGGTATTTTCGACTCGAAGGTGTTCGTCGTGTCGTTCATCTTCAATGTCACTGTCGCGTCATTGCTCGTTTTCCTCGGCGATCTGCTCGGGGTGGGAACGCAGTTGTCCACTGCTGTGCTTGTGGTTCTCGGCATTCGCATCTTTGGCAACGCTGCCGCGATCAGGCGGGGGGTGTTCGGTGCCTGACAAACCGCAGCGGGCGGACGCGCCGCGGCACGGTGCCCGAGCCTTGATCTTTACCGTGCTTGTCGCGGCGCTGTGCGGTCTTCTCGGGCTGGCAATCGCGACCCAAGTCCGGACGACGACCTCTGACGATGTCCTCGGTGGGCTGCGGTCACCTGAACTGCTCGCACTACTCGAACAGCTGAACGCCAGGGAAGCGGCGATGCGGAATGAGGTCGAGACGCTTGAGGACACGCTAGCGGGGATTCTCGCGTCAGGAACTGACAATCAGGCAGCGATCGCTGAGGCACAGGCCCAGCTCGACGTCCTCGCGATCCAGATCGGATCCGTGGCCGCACGTGGGCCAGGTGTGGTACTCACGGTGCGGGATCCGAACCGCGCAATAGGTCCCGAAGTGCTGCTCGACCAGGTGCAGGAGCTTCGCTCCGCCGGCGCTGAAGCTATACAGGTCGGAGGAAGCGGGGAGTCTTCGGGCGGGCCCATCCGGATCGGTGTAGATTCCTGGTTCGGTGGAACCGGTGGTGCAATTGTCGCCGACGGCGAAACTCTGGCAGGGCCGTATGTGATTACAGCTATTGGTGATCCGCCAACTTTGGAGGCTGCGCTGAACATTCCCGGCGGAGCAATTGATACCGTTGCCCGAAGTGGTGGACGTTTGACCATCCAGAAGTTCGACGAAGTAGAAGTGACTGCCTTGCGGGAGTTGCGTGACCCTCAATACGCTCAGCCGGGTGGTTAGCTCTCCGCGACGAAACGCAGAGACACAATGAAGACGATACGAACGTTGTGGTTGTGGACGGAAGGAAAACTCAGTGAGTGAGGCGGCTATCCCTGACGATCTGCGCTATACCCGGGAACACGAATGGGTGCAGCGGACAGGGGACACCCGAGTGCGGATCGGGATCACTGACTACGCGCAGAAGCAGCTTGACGACGTTGTCTTTGTCCAGCTGCCTGAGTCGGGCGCGGCGGTCACGGCTGGCGAGCCACTCGGCGAGGTCGAGTCGACGAAAAGCGTTTCGGATATCTTCTCGCCGATCAGTGGTCGAGTCATTGCGGTGAACGAGCAGCTCAGCAACCGTCCAGAGCTGGTAAATGCGTCGCCTTACCGTGAGGGATGGCTGGTCGAGCTGGAGGTGGCCGATAGCGCTCACCTCGAATCCGCTCTTGGCGAAACGCTCGACGCGGCCGGATACCGCGAGATCATCACGGACTAGCCGTCAGCCCCAGTATTGTTGGAGTTGGGTTGCTGCCCGGACGGTGAAAGATCAGCCAAGAGACCCGACACGCTGTGCCTGAGAGGGTACGGTCGGTTGTAGCGTTGGCGGGTCACTGAATCGGGACATCAATACCGGCTTGGACGGGTCAGCTAACGGTCGGGGAAAGATTGCGACTGTGTCGGCGGAATTGATATCCGCTGCCACAGAGCAGATAGAAAGAGGAGATACGGTGAGCGAGAACCAGGACAATCCGGCGTTCGAAGGAGCGTCGGCGGAAACCACATCGGTGTTCCGCGCGGATTTTCTGCGCGAGCTCGATGCGGCGAGCCAGGCACCTGAGCCTCAGGTTTCGGGGATCGAAAGCCTGCCTGCAGGTTCCGCGCTGCTCGTCGTCAAGCGTGGGCCCAATGCTGGCTCGCGTTTCCTCCTAGACGAGGCTACGACGTCGGCCGGCCGTCATCCTGATAGTGACATTTTTCTTGATGATGTGACCGTGAGTCGTCGGCACGCCGAGTTCCGGCGCGAGAACGGCGTCTTCCAGGTCGTCGATGTCGGGAGTCTCAACGGCACGTACGTCAACCGTGAGCCAGTTGACTCAGCGGTGCTGGCCAATGGTGACGAGGTGCAGATCGGCAAGTTCCGGCTCGTTTTCCTCGCGGGGCCGAAGTCTGTTGGGCAGGACGAGCACGCGGCAGGTGCAGGTAGCCAGTGACAGCAGCAGGGCACCCGCTGTCGGGGGGGAGCATGTCGATCGGGTCTGTACTCGATCAGCTTCGCCCCGATTTCCCTGATGTGACGATCTCCAAGATCCGTTTTCTCGAAGCTGAGGGCCTGATCAGTCCGCAGCGGACACCGTCGGGGTATCGCCGGTTCTCGTCAGCTGACTGCGATCGGTTGCGGTTCGTGCTGACGGCACAGCGTGATCACTACTTGCCGCTGAAGGTTATTCGTGAACAGTTGGATGCCATAGACCATGGCTCAACGCACGAGGGCCCGGTCGTCAAGCTGCCGAGGACCTTCGCCTCGACGAGCGATGCCTTCGCGAACGACAACTCGACGGGGCGGATAAGCCGGGAAGCGCTCTGTGAGCGGAGCGGTGTCGACGATCAGTTCGTCGGTGATCTTGTCTCCGCGGGCTTCGTGGTTCCCGGTAATGCCGGTTATTTCGATGTTGACGCGGTGCTGCTTGTGAAGACTGCGTGGGCGCTGTCGGAGTTCGGTTTAGATGTCCGGCACCTTCGGTCACTCCGCATGGCAGCGGACCGCCAGGCGGCGCTGCTGGCCCAGATTGCGGGGCCCGTCGCTAAAGGGCGAGAAGCCGGCGCCCGGGACCGCGCCGAGGAACTAGTGCGTGAGCTCGGTTCCCTCATCGTTACAGCGCATGGTGCGTTGCTGAAAGCCTCGGTACGTGAAGAGCTCAAAACATAGGCTGGCTATGGCAGGCCGGTGTGTGGGACGTGCAGAGATCGATATGTCGGACAAGCGGTGTTCTCAGTGATTCCCATAGACTGGAAGTGCACACTCCGTTCCTTTCAGCGGTCGCAGTCGAGAGGCGGTCACCATGGGTGAGGTTCGTGTGGTCGGGATACGTGTGGAACAACCGCAGAACCAGCCAGTACTCCTTCTCCGGGAGGTGGATGGCGACCGGTACCTGCCGATCTGGATCGGCCAGGCAGAGGCCACCTCAATCGCACTGGAGCAGCAAGGTGTGGTACCCGCCCGTCCGCTCACACACGACCTGTTTCGCGATGTACTTGCCGCGCTAGGGCATGCGCTGAAGGAAGTCCGGATTGTGGATCTCCAAGAAGGTACGTTCTACGCTGAGATGCTCTTCGACGGTGAGATCCGTGTTTCTGCCCGTCCTTCTGATTCGGTTGCGATCGCTTTACGTATTGGTGTGCCGATTTACGCTGAAGAATCAGTTCTGGAGGAGGCCGGGCTGGTCATTCCCGATGAGAAAGAAGACGAGGTCGAGAAGTTCAAGGAGTTCCTGGACTCAGTTTCGCCAGACGATTTCAAGTCCACGGAGGGCTGACCTCCCGTCCTTGTGCACCAATTCGTCACGAAACAATCTCAACCTTGGGTCGAGAGTTATAAATTTCGGAGTGTTATGTGACGAAATTGTGGGCGGACTCATAGCGTTCGGATTGGCGAGGCGCGAACGTGGGCCGCGCCTCAGGGCGGTATCCTGAACAGGACCACCCTGATGGAGCCCAAACGGGTTTCACGGTTTCCGCTCCGTGGTCGCTGCGAACAGTAGCGATCTGTGGTGTGGAACGGGCGAAAGGGAGATTTCCGTGGCCGAAGAACAGCAGGGGCAGGGGAGCAGCGACGCTTCCTCAGCAGGCGGTCCCGTGGCGGTTGAAGTGTCGCCGGGCGTCATCCAGCCGGGTCTTTTCCCGGACGATTCCGTGCCTGACGACCTCGAAGGCTATCGAGTGCCTATCGCATGTCAGGTGGCCGGTATCACCTACCGTCAACTCGACTACTGGGCGCGCACCGGGCTGGTGCAGCCGACGATAAGGAATGCGGCCGGTTCGGGCAGTCAGCGACTGTACTCATTCAAGGACATTCTTGTTCTGAAGATCGTGAAACGACTTCTCGATACGGGGATTTCGCTGCAGAACATTCGGGTAGCGGTTGATCACCTCCGCAAGCGTGGCGTGGAGGACCTTGCGAACATCACCCTGTTCTCAGACGGCGCAACGGTTTACGAGTGCACGTCAGCTGAGGAAGTCGTTGATTTACTGCAGGGCGGGCAAGGTGTTTTCGGTATCGCGGTGAGCGGTGCAATGCGTGAACTCACTGGCAAGATCGCCGAGTTCCCTGCGGAACGCGCCGATGAGGCCGAGGCGGTGCCGTTGCACGACGAACTTGCTACCCGGCGCCGCAACCGGACCCGGAAGATCGGCTAGTACTGCTAGCTCCAGTTCGCACGGCAGCAGGGACCGGGCTAGACTCGTGATGCGCCGATGCCGTGCGGGAGAGTCCCATCATCAACTGATGGGCGCCGAAGGAGCAACACCTCTCCGACAATCTCTCAGGCACAAGGACCGTACGTGCTGCGGCGCCTCTGGAAAGTGGTGGTGAGCCACCCGCCCACGGGGAAAAGCCCAGCGAGACATCCAGTCGTCGCCGCCGAATCTCTCAGGCGCCCATTGTGGCAGCGACAGAGGGGGAGGACCGACAGCGGATGCGCGCTTGAGATTTGAGCGTCCACCGCCCGGCCTGAGGGGTGCTCCATGATCGACTCCACTGATCGAGGTTTCGCTGACCGCCACATCGGCATCGACGATGAGGCGCTGAACCACATCTTGCATGTCATCGGTGTTTCTTCCCTCGACGAACTCGCGGCGCGCGCAGTGCCCGAGGCGATCCTCGACTCGGCCGTAGACGCCAACGGCGAAATTTTTCGCGGAGCAAGCGAATACGAGGTGCATAGCGAACTCCGCACGCTGGCCGCGCAGAACACGCTCACGACGTCGATGATCGGGCTCGGTTACTACAGCACACTCACGCCGCCGGTTCTAGTGCGCAATATCTTAGAGAATCCTGCCTGGTACACCGCGTACACGCCCTACCAGCCCGAAATCAGCCAGGGGCGTCTCGAGGCTCTGCTGAACTTCCAGACCATGGTCGCTGACCTCACCGGGATGGACATTGCCAACGCGTCCCTCCTCGACGAAGCGACCGCGGCAGCCGAAGCGATGACCATGTTGCGCCGGGCCTCGAAGTCGAAATCTCCGCGGTTCGTTGTGGACAGTGATGTGTTCCCGCAGACAATGGCAATCCTGCATACACGTGCCGAGCCGCTGGGTATCCAACTGCTCACCCATGACCTGTCCGGCGGACTTCCCGAAGGAGACTTCTACGGCGTCCTGGTACAGCAGCCGGGCGCGAGTGGACGAATCGCAGACTGGACCGGTTTGTTTGCCGACGCACACGACCGCGGCGCGCTGGTCGCGGCTGGCACTGATCTGCTCGCCGCGACACTGGTTACCCCTCCAGGCGAGATGGGGGCCGACGTGGTTTTCGGTACCTCCCAGCGTTTCGGTGTGCCCATGGGCTTCGGGGGGCCCCATGCCGGTTTCCTCGCCGCCCGTGCAGCTTTCGCGCGCCAGCTTCCCGGACGGCTAGTCGGGGTGTCCAAGGACGCGGACGGCAACATCGCCTACCGGCTCGCGCTGCAAACCCGTGAACAGCACATCCGTCGTGAAAGAGCCACATCTAACATTTGCACCGCTCAGGTTCTGCTCGCTGTGATGGCCGCGATGTACGCGTCGTACCACGGCCCGGAAGGTTTGAAGCGGATCGCATCTCGGGTTGCCGGGCACGCGCAGGCGCTGGCCACGGAGCTCGGCAATGTCGGGATAGACGTGGTCCACGGCGCGTTCTTCGACACCGTTCTTGTTCGCGTGCCGGGCCGCGCGCACGAGATCTGGGAGAACGCCCGGTCCCGGGGCCTCACACTGTGGGTGGCCGACGCCGACCATGTCAGCATCGCGTGTGACGAAGCGACCACCACCGATCACATAGCCCGTGTACTCGCTGCCTTTGGCGTGTCGGTGCCTGCGGGACGTGGGAGGCCCCGTTCCGCGATCCCGGGCGAATTACAGCGCACCAGCAGCTATCTCAGCCATCCCGCGTTTCACCGATATCGCACCGAAACCGCGATGCTCCGTTACCTGCGTGCACTTGCAGACAAAGATATCGCGCTTGACCGCAGCATGATTCCGCTGGGCTCGTGCACGATGAAGCTCAACGCTACCGCCGAGATGGAGCCGATCACCTGGCCTGAGTTCTCTGGCCTGCACCCCTTCGCGCCGAACGACGATTCCGTGGGAAGCCGAAAGCTGATCAGCGACCTCGAACAGTGGCTCGCCGACATGACAGGTTACGACCGCGTCAGCTTGCAGCCCAACGCGGGGAGCCAGGGAGAACTCGCCGGTCTCCTCGCCATTCGCGGCTATCACCGCAGCCGCGGTGATAGTCAGCGCGACGTCTGCCTCATCCCGTCGAGCGCGCACGGCACGAACGCGGCCTCTGCGGTGATGGCCGGGATGCGCGTTGTCGTCGTGACATGCCGCGACAACGGGGACGTCGACCTTGACGATTTGCGCGCCAAGGTCAGTGAGCATGCTGAGCGGCTCGCGGCCATCATGATCACGTACCCCTCGACGCACGGGGTGTACGAACACGACATTGTCGAGCTCTGCGATGCGGTGCACGAGGCAGGAGGCCAGGTTTACGTCGACGGCGCAAACCTCAACGCGCTTGTCGGTGTCGCTCGGCCAGGCAGCTTCGGTGGCGACGTCAGTCACCTCAACTTGCACAAGACCTTCTGCATTCCGCATGGCGGCGGGGGACCAGGTGTGGGCCCGGTGGCGGTGCGCGCACACCTCGCGGAATTTCTCCCCGGGCATCCGCTCGCACCTGAACTCGGGGATGGCCCGGTGATTTCCGCGGCCCCGTATGGCTCCGCCTCGATCCTGCCGATTACGTGGGCGTACATCAGGATGATGGGGACGCGGGGACTGCGCCGGGCGACGCTGACGGCGATCGCCTCGGCGAACTACCTCGCTCGACGCCTCGACGAGTACTTCCCGGTCCTCTACACCGGCGAGAACGGCATGGTCGCACACGAATGCATCATCGATGTCCGTCAGCTCACCAAGACCACCGGCGTGACAATTGACGACGTGGCGAAGCGTCTCGCTGACTACGGCTTCCACGCGCCCACGATGAGCTTCCCCGTGCCGGGCACTCTGATGGTGGAACCCACCGAAAGTGAAAGCATCGAAGAACTGGATGCGTTCTGTGCCGCGATGATCGCGATCCGCAGGGAGATTGATCGTGTAGGTGCTGGTGAGTGGCCAGTGGAGGACAATCCGCTGCGCGGCGCCCCGCACACCGCCGAATGTCTGGTCGGCGAGTGGCCTCATCCGTATTCGCGCGAGATCGCCGTCTACCCGGCCGGTATCGGCGCTCGGCACAAAGTGTGGCCTGCGGTGCGGCGCATCGACGGTGCGTACGGTGACCGGAACCTCGTCTGCTCGTGCCCGCCCCTTGAGGCCTACAGCTGAGCTGGCCTCGATTTGGTAAGCAAAGACGCGCCAGACGCGGTTTTGGTTACCAAATCGGTCGCCAGTGTCAGGGGGTCCGCCGCAACTCCAGTATCGGAATCTCTGGTGGGGCGCCCACGCGAACTGGCGGTCCCCACGCTCCCGCCCCGCTCGTCGTGTAAACGGTGGTCACCCCGACCCGGTCGAGGCCCACGAGCGCAGTGTCGTGCACAGCCTGCACGGCGTAGTGAAATGGCCAGATCTGGCCGCCATGCGTATGTCCGGAAATCTGGAAGTTGACTCCGCGGTCGGCGGCCTCGCCAGAGTGCAGCGGCTGGTGTGCCACCAGCATCACGAAACCAGTAGGATCGCGACCCTCCAGGGCCGCCGCCATGTCCGCGGAGTGTGGCTCGGGAGCGTCGTAGTCGTGCACCCCCGCGACGTCGATTTCCTCGTCACCAAGCGAAATCGTCGCATGTTCGTTGCGCAGGACGGTAAGTCCCAGGGACTCCCAGTAGTCCAGCCACGCGTTAACGTCGTCCGAGTAGTACTCGTGATTTCCGCTCACCGCGAAGATGCCAAGCGGAGCCTCGAGTTCCGCTAGCGAAGCAATATCGGCACCTACTTTGTCGACCGTCCCATCAATGAGGTCACCGGTCATGACAATAAGGTCGGGGTCCTGTTCGTTGATCAGGTCGACGACTTTCTGCGTGAACCCTGCACCGAGCGAAGGTCCAACGTGAAGGTCAGCGACGACAGCGACGCGGATGCCATCGAACTCGGCGGGCAACCCTTCGAGATCGACGACAGTTGTGGTGACACGAGGATTCAGAGCAGCGACAGCACCATAGGTGGTGGCCGCGACCGCTCCTACGACCATCACGATCCCGGTGACCCGCACGAAGTTGCGCCGCCGCACGTCGCCGGGGCTGGCAGCTTGAATCCGAAAGATGCGGCCGGTGAGCAGCACGACGGCGACGAGAACAGTTCCGAGCACGAGATAGAAAACGACAGCAAGCCACGTCATGCCGACGTAGCCGAGCGGGCGCGCCCAGGACGTCGCGAAGTATGTGCCACTGCCGAAACCAATAACTGCGAGAAGCCAGCCCGCCGTCAGGACGACCCCCGCCAGCGTGGCGCCGCGGGGCCCAGTCTCACTTGCCCTGACCAGCCGCCGGTAAAGCCAGAAGTGCACAAGACCGAGGAACACGCCAACCACACTGACGAAGATCAGCAAAGCACACTCCTAAGGAACACGGTCGACGCGAAAGGGTGGGCGCGGAGGACCGCACCCACCCTTTCACAGCCTCAGCCTCGGTCAGGCGAGCCTATCGGCACGAACTATTTGTTCGCAGCCTTGAACTCGCGGCGGCGGCGGTGCAGGATCGGCTCGGTGTAGCCGCTGGGCTGCTTTCCGCCTTCGATGATCAGCTCAGTGGCTGCTTCGAAGGCGATGTTGCCCTCGAAGTTCGGTGCCATTGGCGTGTACGCCGGATCGCCTGCATTCTGGCGGTCCACGACCTCAGCCATGCGCTTAAGCGACTCCATTACCTGGTCCTTGGTGATGATGTCGTGGCGCAGCCAGTTCGCCAGCGTCTGGCTTGCGATGCGCAGGGTCGCCCGGTCCTCCATGAGCGCAACATCGTTGATGTCAGGCACCTTGGAGCAGCCGACACCGTGGTCGATCCAGCGAACCACGTAACCGAGGATTGACTGGCAGTTGTTGTCCACTTCACGCTGCACTGTCTGCGGTTCCCAGGACGCCGCATCCGCAGCGACAGGGATGGTCAGCAGATCATCGATGCTGGCTGGGGTGCGCTCCTTGAGCTCAGCCTGACGCGCGAAGACATCCACCTGGTGGTAGTGCATCGCATGCAGTGTCGCTGCGGTGGGCGAGGGCACCCACGCGGTGCTCGCACCGGCCTTCGGCTGACCGATCTTTTGCTCGACCATGGCTGCCATCAGCTCAGTCATCGCCCACATGCCCTTACCGATCTGGGCGTGGCCGGGTAAACCAGTGGCCAGACCCACGTCGACGTTCGCATCCTCGTAGGCGTTGAACCATTTTTGCGACTTCTGATCAGCCTTAGGCACGAACGGACCCGCCTCCATCGAGGTGTGGATCTCGTCGCCGGTGCGGTCGAGGAAGCCGGTGTTAATGAACACCACACGTTCCTGAGCAGCCTCGATGCATGCCTTGAGGTTCACCGTGGTCCGGCGTTCCTCGTCCATGATGCCGACCTTCAGCGTGTTCTCCGGCAGGTCGAGGATCTGCTCGACGCGGCGGAAGAGTTCGACGGTGAACGCGACCTCTTCGGGGCCGTGCATCTTGGGCTTCACGATGTACAGGGAGCCCGTCCGGCTGTTCTTGAGCGGGTAGGCGCCGCGGAGGCTGTGCAGGCCGACCAGCGACGTGATGAGAGCGTCAAGGATCCCCTCAGGCACCTCGTTGCCGTCAGCATCGAGGATTGCGTCGGACGTCATCAGGTGACCGACGTTACGCACGAACAGCAGGGAGCGCCCGGGCAGCGTCAGGGTGCGGCCATCGGGGGTGGTGTACTCGCGGTCCGGATTCATCGTCCGGGTGAAGGTCTTACCGCCCTTGCTGACCTCCTCCGAGAGGTCGCCCTTCATCAAGCCCAGCCAGTTCGTGTACCCGATGACCTTGTCGTCAGCATCGACGGCGGCGACAGAGTCTTCGAAGTCCATGATCGTGGTGATTGCGGATTCGAGGACAACGTCTTTCACTCCGGCCGGATCGGTCTTGCCGACCGGGCTTTCGGGGTCGATTTGAATCTCGGCGTGCAGACCATGATGCTTGACCAGAATCGCCGACGGCGCGTCGACGTCCCCCTGGTAGCCCGACAGCGTCGCACCCGCAGCCAGCCCGGTCGTGGAGCCATCAGCGAGCGTGACCTGCAGGTGGTTGTTGGCGATCGCATACTTTGTGCTGCCCGTGTGGGAACCCTGGGCGAGAGGTGCCGCGTCGTCGAGAACGTTGCGCGCGTACGCGATCACCTTGTCGCCGCGCACCTTGTTGTAGCTGGTGCCCTTCTCGGCGCCGCCATCCTCGGGGATGACGTCGGTGCCATACAGCGCGTCGTAGAGCGAGCCCCAGCGAGCGTTCGCGGCGTTGATCGCGAAGCGCGCGTTCAGAACCGGCACGACGAGCTGCGGGCCGGCCATCTCCGCGATCTCCTCGTCAACCCCAGAAGTAGTGGCGTGGAAATCGGCAGGCTCGGGCTGCAGGTATCCGATATCAGACAGGAACGACTTGTAGGCGGCTAGATCGAAGTCGCCGCCGTTCTCGCCGTGCCATGCATCGATCTTTCCCTGAAGCTCGTCACGCTTGGCGAGGAGTTCCTTGTTCGTGGGGATGAGATCGGTGAATACGGATTCTGCTCCGGCCCAGAACGCTTCGGCATCAACGCCGGTGCCGGGTATGGCCTCGTTCACCACGAAGTCGTACAGAACCTTGGCAACCTGCAGGTTGCCGACGGTCACGCGCTCAGTCATTCATCGCCTCACTTCTATGAAATTCGTTCCACGCACACCAACGGCACTGCGAGTGCCGTGGCGCGCAGGGCTGCCCGAAGCACCACCAAGGGTACCTGCAGGGGTTCCTGCGTCACTGATCAGCCTTGGGGGTGGTCTCGAGGTCAGATAGTACGTTCCGGCAGCGCTGAAGCAGCCGCGTCCGGAGTGGTTGTGCTGCCTTACTTAGCGCTATTTGCCCCCGCACATATTCCGCGCGGCCGGCTGGGGTCTCAATCTGTACGGGAGGGTACCCGAACTCAGTCAAATCATAAGGGCTTGCGCGCATGTCTAGCGCACGCGCTGTCAAGGCGAGTTCAAAACAATCCATCAGCAGTTCAGAATCAGTGATAGGCAGCAGCTTGTAGCACCACTTATAGAGGTCCATAGTGGCGTGGACGCAGCCAGGCTGTTCTCGCTCGATCTGATCATCGCGCGTAAGCGGCAGCACGTTCTTCGGTGCTGCCGCGGGAGTGAAGAAGCGGAACGCGTCGTAGTGGGTGCACTTGAGTTGCTGCGCTTCGACGACCTCGTTCGTGCCGACGTGGCCGAGCCGCAGCGGCACTCCCGCATGCCGGATGTCCTCCGGTGTGCTCCGGTACACCATCGCCCATTCGTGCAGCCCGAAACACCCGAGCGCGGGCTCCTTGCTCTCAGTGTTCGCCATGAGGCGTGCGACAAAGGTCAGGGTGCTCACCCGGCGCGCCACGTGTTCCGGGGAAACCAACGCGCCCTCAGACGTGCGGTGGTAGCCGCGCAGCGCAGCGTATTCCGCCGCGTCGCGCAGCGCGACGCCGTGTCCTGGATGCCAGCGCCGGAGTTGCGCGGGCCGCAGGCTGTAATACGTGAACAGGAAGTCCATGACCGGATGCCGCTCGCCTCGCGCCTGCCGCTCGATGTGCGGTGTGAGAAGTGCGTCCGCGCGTGCGTGATGCGCTGCCTGGCGCGGTCGCCACTGCTGCGGTGTCAGACTCGTCATTATCTCCGGTGGGTGCTGTCGCGGACACGGCCAACGAATTCCTCGAGAAGGTCCTCAAGCGCGACGATACCGACCGTGCGGCCGGTTGACGTCACCACCTTGCCGAGGTGACTGCTGTCGAGGCGGAGCACGGCGAGCGCCTCATCGAGTGGTGTGTTGCCCGGCATCGCTGGCAGCGGCCGGATCAGGTCCCGCGGGATCACCGTCGCCGGTCCGGCTGATTCGTCGATCACCGCGTCGAGAGCGTCTTTCAGATGCAGATACCCGACATACTCGCCCGCCTCATCGGCGATCGGGTACCGCGAGAACCCTGTATCTGCGACTGCCTTCTCGATCGCACCGAGTGTCGTTCCACCGTCCTGCAGAGGGAGGCCGCGGACACGGCTCACCGGGATGAGGACATCCGCGACAGTGCGGCCAGCGGTCCGCAGCGTCCGGGCGAGTCTGCGGTGCTCGTCTTCATCCAGCAAACCCTCTGACCGCGACTCGCGGATCATGTCGGCGAGTTCACGGACGGAAACCGCGGAGTCGAGTTCATCGCGAGGCTCCACGCCGAAGAGCCGCAGCGTCGCGTTGGCGAGGTAGTTATACAGCGTGATGAGAGGGCTCATCAGTCGTGTGGCGAACACATGCGCCGGAACCAGCAGCATTGCGGTCCGTTCCGGCCCGGCGATGGCGATGTTCTTCGGCACCATTTCACCCACGAGGATATGCAGGACCACCACTATGGCCAGGGCAATCGTGAAAGCGATGGGGTGCAACAGGGCGCCAGGCACGCCGACCGCCTCGAGCGGTGTCTCGATGAGATGCGCTATCGCCGGCTCAGCGACCCGGCCCAAGAGGATGGAGCAGATCGTGATGCCGAGTTGTGCGCCTGCGAGCATCCGGGACAATTGCTCACCGGCACGGATGACAGTCTGAGCACGTTTGTGGCCCTGTTCGTCGAGAGCTTCGAGCCGGTCGCGGCGTGCGGAAATCAGAGCGAACTCAGCTCCGACGAAAAACCCGTTGCCAAGCAGCAGGAGAACCATCAGGCCGATGGCGAGCAGATCACCCATGGCTCATCTCCCCACTGTTCGCGGAGTGGTGTGATTGCGGGATGCGGCTGATGGTGACACGGTCGATCCGGCGGCCCTCCATCCGGAGAACGATCGCTTCCCACAGCTCCGGGGCATCGTCGAAACCGTCGCTGGAGCGACCCCGGTCTGACGCGGGAAGGATGACGTGGTCGCCTTCGTCCGGGATCCGGCCGAGAGCGGTCAGCACGAGACCACCGAGTGTTTCGTAGTCACCATCGGGTGCGTTGTAGCCGGTAGCGGCTTCGACCTCATCGACCCGGAGCAGCCCGGAAAGATCCCATCCTGCGCTTGTCTCCGCGATTTCGGCTTCAGTGTCATCGTGCTCGTCGCGTACGTCACCGAAGATTTCCTCGATCAGGTCTTCCATGGTGACCACACCGGCGGTGCCGCCGTACTCGTCGACGACGAGAGCGATCTGCAGCCCATGCGAGCGGATTCTGTCCATGAGCGCGTCCCCGTCGAGAGACGAGGGCACCACCGGGACCTTCTGCAGAAGCCGCCACACCGGAGTTGCCGTCCGGTCCGCAGGAGCCACCGTGAACGCCTCCTTGACGTGGACGACTCCGATCGTGTCATCAAGGTCACCACCGGTCACCGGGAAACGGGAATGGCCAGTGCGCCGTGCAGCACTCAACAGATCCGCGACGGTGTCCGTTCGGGCAAGTGACTCGATTTTGACCCGCGGTGTCATCAGGTCTTCGGCGGTGAGTTCACCGAACTTGAGGGAACGGTCGACGAGTGTCGCGGTGGCCTCGTCGAGTGAGCCATGAACAGCTGAGTTCCGTACTAGTGCGATCAGCTCTTCGGGCGACCGTGCCGATCGAAGCTCATCTGCGGGCTCGATTCCCAGGCGGCGCACCATCGTGTTCGCCGCACCGTTCAGGCCGGTGATTGCGGCCTTAAACAGAAACGAGAAACCCGCCTGGAATCCGGCCGTCGCCCGGGCGGTGGGCAGCGGCCGAGAGATGGCGAGGTTCTTCGGAACCAGCTCACCGAACACCATCGACAGCGACGTCGCCAGAATGAGCGCGATGGCGAGCGAGAGCCCGCCGACGGCAGATTCGGGAACGCCGATGAGGTTGAGGACGGGCAGCACGAACTGCGCGAGTACAGGTTCTGCAAGATAGCCGGTGATGAGGGTGGTCAGCGTGATACCGAGTTGCGCGCCGGAAAGCTGGAACGAGAGTGTCCGGTGAGCATGCTGCACCTGGCGGGCGCGCAAGTCTCCCTCGCGAGCGTGCGCATCGACAACGGTGCGTTCAAGTGCGGTGAGCGAGAATTCGGCTGCGACGAACATCGCGGTACCCGCGGTCAGTGCCATGAACCCGAGCAGGCTGGCGACGGGAATCAGAACAGAAAGCAGAACGTCCACTACGCGGCGCCTGAAGTCGGAGCCGTTGTAAAGGGGAGGGGTACAGAAGTGCAGGCGGAATGGCGTGGGGATAGGCCGGGTTTGAGACCCGGCTTCCTAGAGGACCCCGGGCCGGGATCGTCTTGTGAGCCTTCGCCGCTATGTGCGGCGGTTTCGGCGCTCGCGAGCGGTTGAGCGGGTGCCTCGGGCACCGTCGTCCTTTCTGTCGGACACGCGCGTGCTCGGGAAGAGCCACCGTGCCATTTCCTGAAAATGGAGGTGCGATTACTTTACCGGCGAAACGGCTGAAATGGGGACTCTGGAGCGTGCCGCTGAGAGCGAACGCACACTACCGAGGCAGAGGGCAAAGGTGCCAGCGCGCCGCATTCCAGATCGGGAATACTTGCGCAGTGGTGGCTTCGGGATGGTCGCGCTGAGTGAAGTCGACCAGTTCATTGACGGTGTTGTCCGACGTTTGCGTCAGCACGCACGCCTTGAGAGCGATCTTTCCGGTCTCAGTGAAGCCGATATCATCCGCGAACGAGCCCATCCGCTGCTCCTCGGTGATGAAGCCGTCGAGGTCCGCGGCCCAGCGATTGAACCCGTCCTGGGTTTCGAAGTCGCAGGTCTCGCCGAAGAACTCGGCGCAATTTTGCTGGCGTCCATCGATGGCGTACGTGGGGTTCTCCTGGGGCCGATCCGTAGTTTCCGAACGATCGACGAAGATGAAGAAAAGTACAGCTCCAATAACAACAGCAACAATCGCCGCGACGACACCGGCCAGCAAACCCTTCATGCCCCTCACCTTAAACAGTCAAATAGGGTGACCGGACAGTTTTCGTGATCAAATACGTCACCATCCACCTGGGCGGGGACGGCCCTCCGCGAAGCCAGCAGGGGATTGCACTCCCAGCACCGCACGATCGGTGAACTCCTCGAGTGTGCGCGCGCCCGCGTAGGTGCACGCGCTGCGCAGACCGGAACAAATCTGGTCGATGAGGTCTTCCACGCCTGGCCGTTCCGGATCTACCCGCATCCGTGACGACGAAATGCCCTCTTCGAACAGTGCCTTTCGCGCACGGTCAAACGGCTCGTCCGCTGAGGTGCGTGCGGCGACGGCGCGCTTGGACGCCATCCCGAAACTCTCCTTGTAAGCGAAGCCACTCTCGTCCACCCGCAAGTCGCCGGGCGATTCGTAGGTGCCTGCGAACCATGAGCCAATCATGACGTTCGATGCGCCCGCCGCGAGTGCGAGCGCAACGTCGCGGGGATGGCGAACACCGCCATCGGCCCACACGTGGGCGCCGCGCGACCTGGCCGCCGTAGCGCACTCGGCAACCGCGGAGAATTGGGGGCGACCGACCCCCGTCATCATGCGAGTCGTGCACATGGCTCCGGGACCGACACCCACTTTGATGATGTCGGCGCCCGCCTCGATCAGGTCGAACGTCCCCTCAGCGGTGACGACGTTGCCCGCAACCAGTGGCACGCCCAACTCGCGATCCCGCACTGCCGATATGACTTCGAGCATCTTCTCCTGGTGTCCGTGTGCGGTGTCAACGACGATCAGGTCTGCGCCTGCATCGACGAGCGCAGCGGCTTTCGCGGCGACGTCGCCGTTGATGCCGACCGCTGCCGCGACGCGCAAGGCGCCCCGCGTATCGAGGTTGGGACGGTACAGGCCGGTGCGAAGTGCACCTGTCTTAGTGAGGACGCCTGCCAGTGAGCCATCACCGTGGGTGAGGACCGCGATAGGCTCGTGGTGTGCCTCGAGAAGGTCGAACACTTTCCGCGGGACGGTGTCGGCGTCGACGGTGACGAAGTCGGTGATCATCACGTCCTGCACCCGGGTGTACCGGTCAACGTCGGCACATGCGCGCGGCGTCAGCAGGCCGCGTGGCTGATCGTTCTCGACCACGACTGCCGCACCGTGCGCACGGCGGTTCATCAGCGTGAGGGCCTCATAGACCGCCCGGTCCGGTGTCAGGGTGACTGGCGTGTCCGCCACGAGATGACGGCTTTTGACGAAACCGATTGTGTCCGCCGCTGCCCCTGGAGGGAGGTCCTGGGGCAGAACGACAATCCCCCCGCGCCGCGCGACGGTTTCTGCCATGCGGCGCCCCGCGACTGCCGTCATGTTGGAGATCACCAACGGTATGGTTGCTCCTGATCCGTCCCGCGTTGCAAGGTCGACGTCGAACCGCGACGTCACACTCGTCCGGCGCGGGACAAGGAAGACGTCGTCATAGGTCAGTTCGAACTGTGACCCCTTCTGCGGCAGAGCTGAGTTCTCGAGGAAGCGCACGCTGGAGGCCCCTTTGTCAGTTGCTGATCTCGCTTCGGTCCCCGCTCCACTGTGTGTGGAAGTGGCCAGGCTTGTCGACCCGCTCGTAAGTGTGCGCGCCAAAGTAGTCCCGCAGACCCTGAATGAGGGCGGCCGGCAGACGTTTCGCGCGCACGCTGTCGTAGTACGCCAGCGCCGAGCTGAAGCCGGGCGCGGGGACACCGAGCTGGGCCGCGACGGTGACGACACGCCGCCAGCTCGCTGCCGCGGATTCGACGGCGTCGCGGAAGTAGGGGTCGAGCAGCAGGCTTGGCAGTTGTGGGTTGGCCGCGTAGGCGTCGCTGATCCGGCCGAGGAACTGGGCGCGGATGATGCAGCCGCCGCGCCAGATCCTGGCGAGGTCGCCCAGCTTCAGGTCCCACCCGTACTCCCGGCTCCCGGCGGCAAGCTGGTCGAAGCCCTGTGCGTAGGCGACCACTTTGGAAGCGTAAAGCGCGGAATGAATATCAGCGACGAACGATTCAACGTCGGTGCCGGGGAAGATTTCCGTGAGTGACGTTGCGAGCTCCGCACCGGCCAGACCTTGTGATGCGGCGCGAAGTTCACGGGAACCAGAGACTGCGCGCGCGAACACCGCTTCTGCGATGCCAGTCACCGGCACGCCGAGATCAAGCGCTGATTTCACGGTCCACCGGCCGGTACCTTTCTGCCCCGCCGCGTCGACAATGACGTCGACAAGTGGTTTACCCGTCTCAGCGTCGGTGTGCCCGAGAACTTCTGAGGTGATTTCGATCAGATAACTCTCGAGGACACCGCTGTTCCACTCCGCGAAGACCTCCGCCGCTTCATTGGCGGAGAGCCCCGCTGCGCTCGTCATAAGCTGATAGGCCTCGCCGATCAGCTGCATATCGGCATATTCGATCCCGTTGTGGACCATCTTCACGTAATGCCCAGAACCATCGGTGCCGATGTAGGTGCAGCACGGAGCGCCTTCGACCACCGCCGCGACGGACTCGAGCAGCGGTCCCACATACTCATACGATTCGGCGGATCCGCCCGGCATAATCGACGGCCCATTGAGTGCGCCCTCTTCGCCACCGGAGATCCCCGCACCGACGAAGTGGAGGCCGCGTTCGCGCAGCGCCTTCTCCCGCCGCTGAGTGTCCGTGTACAACGCATTGCCGCCGTCGATGATGATGTCGCCCGGCTCCATGGCGTCCGCGAGTTGCTCTATCACCGCGTCTGTTGCCGCACCTGCCTGAACCATGATGAGGGCACGGCGGGGGCGTTTCAGCGACGCGACGAACTCAGTGATGCTGGCCGAGGGGATGAAATTTCCCTCGCTTCCGTGCTTTGTCATGAGTTCGTCTACGCGGCTGGCGCTGCGATTGTGCAGCGCAACGGTGTGCCCGTGACGGGCGAGGTTGCGTGCGATATTTGCACCCATCACAGCCAGTCCGGTGACACCAATATCGGCAAGGGCGGATGTCGAATCAGATGAAGTCATATGCGATTTCCTAGCCGGCTAAGCATTCGCCCTGGCGGCCACCGGGGCGAGTTCAGGATATCGGCTATGGTCCGCGAGAAGGTGTCAGCGTGGCGCCAGGCCGAAAAGGCGGGACAATTCGACCAGCCAGGGGACCGCGACGGCGATCGTCGGACCCACCATGATCAGCGCCGCGACGGAATACGCGGCTACCGATATTCGGCCGTCATACGTTCCCTCGGCGAGCCGCCGGACGCGCACGACGGTGGAGGGGCCGCCTGCAGCCATCGCGCCTTCGGGAGTTTTGCTCGACGCACATGTCACCAGGGCGTGGGCGAGGGGCCGGGGACCTGTTGTACGCAGTGCGGCGTCGTCCGCGAGAAGTTCGATGAGCAATCGCACCGACCCGAGGGCTGTCTTGCTCCGGACGAACCGTGGGAACGCTTCATGTACCGCGGTGAACGCTTCGAGGACGAGGTCATGACGTGCCCGCAAGTGTGCGCGCTCGTGCGCGAGGATCGCGTCGAGTTCGTCGGGCTCGAGCTGATCGAGGGTGCCTTCACTCACCACGACCCGCTGCTTCAGCCCGGGGAGGCAGTACGCCATAGGTTCTTGATGTTGCAAGACCCGCAGGTCGGCTTTGCTCAGCCCGGTTAGCCGCGGATCGCGCTGATCGAGCAAGTCGACGAGCATGCGGTGGTGCGCCCGTCTGCGCCTTGTCTTGATGGCCACGCGGGCTGTGCTGTACAGCAACCGGGCACCGATCAGGACGGTGAGAGCGAATACTGAAACTGACAGCATCCACAGAGGCAGTCCGAGCGCCGAGATTTCGTCTGTCGGCGAGGTCGTGGGCCTGCCATCGGGCCCGGGTACGAGCAGCATGCTGGCGATGGCGAGACCGGAACTGAAGGCGGACAGCACGGCCGCGAGAGCGATGGACTGCCACAGGACGAGCGCGGCACGCGGTGCCCGAAGCGGCCATCGCGCACGACTGAGCAGCGCGGGAACGGGACCTGCGAGCAGCACAGCGAGCGCCGCGAATAGAGCAGCGGTCGTTCCTGTCATGATGCTCCCTCGTGCCTGGCACCGTCAGCGGTCTTTCGTCCGTTTCTAGTGTGCCTGTTGAGGGCGCGAATTAGCGAGTCCCGTTACAGCAATCACCCTCAGCGGTCGCGCCTACGGCCACGCGGAGCATCGTCACGAAGGTCGAGTGAGGCTAGCGCGTCGCGCAGGGCGGCAGCTTCACTGGGGTCAACCCGCTCGACGAAGTGCACCAGCGCGGCCGCGCGCCCGCCGGACTCTTCTGCCTGCTTGAGCGCGTCGACCATGAGTTCTGCGACGAGTTCTTCACGGGCGTTTACAGGCGTGTAGCGGTAGGCGCGTTCCCCACGTTCCTGGGCGACGAGCTTCTTTTTCGCGAGCCGCTGCAGCACCGTCATCACCGTGGTGTACGCGAGGGTGCGGTGCTCAGAAAGGGCCTCATGCACCTGGCGTACGGTCTGCGGTTCGGGCGCGGACCAGAGATGGTCCATCACTGCCCGCTCGAGTTCTCCTAGACCTGCCATTTCTCCTATTCTACGGAGTCTTCGACACATGTGCGTACTACGGGTAGTCGTAGCTACCCGTTCAGGGCGTGATATTTGTCACCGGAAGGAGGTTGGAGTGCACATGGCGTGTGCCGATGGGGACGACGAGAGGTGCGTCTGATGCGGGGTCGTCGATTACGGTGGCGCGCAGCCCGAACGCTTCTTCGAGGAGATCCGCGGTGATCACGTTGCGTGGTGTGCCCTGCGTGATGATCTTTCCGTTTTTCATCACGACCAGATGATCGCTGTAACGAATCGCGAGGTTGAGGTCGTGCAGGACCATGACGACCGTTCGCCCCATGCCGTCGTGCAACTGATCGATCAGGTCGAGTACGTCGACGGCATGAGAAAGGTCAAGGTAGGTCGTGGGCTCATCGAGCAGCAGAATGTCCGTGCCCTGGGCCAGCGCCATGGATATCCAGACACGCTGGCGCTGCCCGCCGGAAAGCTCGTTGATCGGCCGGTCCGCGAGGTCTGCGATACCGGTCAGTTCGAGCGCAGCTGACACCTCCTGCTCATCGTCTCCTGACCATTGGCGCAGCCATGACTGGTGTGGGTGCCTTCCACGAGAAACCAGATCGGCAACTGTCAGGCCTTCAGGAGCGATAGGGGCTTGGGGGAGCATGCCGAGGACACGCGCTACCTCTTTTGTCCGCATCGACGTGATGAGCTTCCCGTCGAGGATGACGGACCCTTCGCGGGGTTTCAGCAAACGGCCCAGTGCGCGCAGGAGTGTCGACTTGCCGCAGCCGTTGGGGCCAATGATCGTCGTGATACCGCCGGTCGGGATCGCGAGGTTCAAGTCCTCGATGACGATCCGGTCGCCGTAGCTCAGGGTGATCGATTCAGCGTGCAGCCGGGAACGGGGCTGCGACGCGGTGATCCCATTCGTCGGTGTCATGCCGATACCTTTCGGTTGGTGCGGATCAGCAGATACAGCAGAAACGGGCCGCCGAGCGCGGCCGTGACAATGCCCGCGGGGAGTTCAACAGGAAGCAAGGTGCGCGCCACGATGTCAGCGAGGAGAACCAGACAACCGCCGGTGAGCCCGGAAGCAATGATTGGTGGCCCCGCAGAGCGGACAAGCCGTAGCGCGACTTGCGGGGCCATGAGGCCGACGAAGCCGATGGGACCGGCCGCGGCAACGCTTGCGGCGGTGAGTCCAACAGCGCTGAGAAGCAACGTGGTCTGGGCCAGTTGGAGACGCGTGCCCAGCGCGCGCGCCGAGTCCTCACCGAGGCGGAGCGTGCCGAGCTGGAAAGCGGCGATGACCGCGATGGTCCCGCAGATCAGCACGACTGTGAGCATCGGATACACGTTGCGCCAGTCGCGTCCGTTCAGCGACCCGACCAGCCACGCTTGCGCGCGCGCGACGTCATGGATATCGGAAATGATGAGCATCCAGTACACGAGCGCCTGTCCGATCGCGGTGATGGCGATGCCGATGAGGATGATGCGAAATCCATCGACGCCGCCCTTCCACGACAGAAGAAAGAGAGCGACCGCAGCCGTGAGGCCGCCGAGCAGCGCTGCCAGCGGAAGTCCGAAGATCCCGAGGAAGCTCGCGATGGAACCGCCGGTGAGAACGATCAGGGCAACTGCCGCGACACTGGCCCCGATGCTGATGCCGAGGATGTCGGGACTGGCGAGTGGGTTGCGGGTGATGGATTGCGTGATCGCGCCAGCCACGCCAAGAGCCACACCGACGAGGACGCCTACCAGAGATCGCGGCAGCCGCAGGTCGGCGATGATGAAGCGCTCGGCGCTAGTTCCGCCACCGAGCAGAACCTCCATCACCTGGCTCAGTGCGATCGGGTAGTCGCCGCGGCCCACGTTGATACAGACGAGGAGGAACAGTAACCCTGCAAGTCCGGCTGTGATGGCTGTCATTCGTGGGCGCCACACGACGGATACCGGACCTAGGCGCACAGCGGGGCGTGTGGGGACTGTCCCGGGCGCGTCCGGCGCGTATGCGCGGATGGAGCCGGAGTTTGTGGCAGTCACAGGGTCACCAGCTTCCGGCGCCGCACGAGTGCGATGAAGAACGGCCCGCCGACGAGAGCCAGGACAATCCCAATCTGCAGCTCGCCGGGGCGGATGACGACGCGGCCGAGTACGTCAGCGGTTAGCAGCATGATGGCGCCGCACAGTCCCGCGAACGGGACGAGCCAGCGGTAATCAGGGCCCGTTATCGCCCGCGCGATGTGGGGGACGACGAGGCCAAGGAAGGCGATCATCCCGCACGCCGCGGTCGCCGCGCCGGTCAGCAGGGTGATCGCGAGGATGCCGAGCGTCCGGTTTAAAGCGATGTTTGTCCCGAGTGAGCGGGCGACGTCTTCACCGAGGCTGAGCAGGTTCAGCCCTGGAGTGCTGGCGAGCGCAAGCACGAGCCCGAGCGCGATGAAGGGCAGTACCTGGATGAGTACGTCGAGGCCGCGCCCGGCGACGGACCCCACATTCCAGAACCGGTACGCATCGAGCGATGCACGGTCGAGCAGCACTATCGCGTTTGTCATCGCCATGAGAAACGCTCCGACCGCGACACCGGCGAGAGGGAGCGTCAATGGACTCGCGCGTCCTCCGCCGACCGAGGCGAAAGCGAAAACCGCGACGCTGGCGAGAAATGCGCCGAGGAATGCGAACCAGATGAACTGAAGCGGCGACGACAGGCCCAGAAGGAAGACAGAAAGAACAACAGCGAAGGCTGCGCCCGCGCTGACGCCGAGAATCCCTGGATCGGCGAGTGGGTTGCGCGTGTGCCCCTGGATGAGTGCGCCAGCGACACCGATTGCGATGCCCACCACGATCGCGAGAAGGGTGCGTGGCACCCGGAGCGTGCGCACCACGATGTCGGTATCGATGCCGCTGGGAGTAATGAGGGCGTGGTAGATCTCGGCGAGAGTGAGTGGCCGCGCGCCAATGGCAACACTCGCGAGGGTGACGGCCACGAGGATCATCGAAAGGACTAGGAGGCCGAGCAGTCGCGAGCGGCGCAGGGCCCGGACGCTGATGTCACGCTCGTACGAGGTGAATCCGTCTGCGGTCGCAGTGGACAGGAGGACAGTTTCCGAGGCGCGGGTGAGCCCGGGAGTGAGAGCCGCCCTGAAGCCGACAGCCTGCCCCGTCCGCGAACTCCGCAGGACGAGGCCGGTCCACTTCTTCCCTAGGCTCTGGCCAGTGCGTCCGCCGAGATGGCCGATGTTCCAGCCAGTCACCGCCAAAGCGATTGTGACCGCGAAGGCCCCGAAAACGACGCGATCGGCTTGTCCGCCGCCGTACTGGTCGCTGAGGGCATTGACGATAAGAGCACCCACAGCTAGCGGTGCAGCGCAGAGGGCAGCGTCGATAACCCCGGCGCAAGCGCGCCGGGGCAGTGGCGCGGATCCGGCGGGAACCTGCTCGTACCCCCGGTGCTCCGGTAGTTTGTGCGCTCCCGCGTTATCGTCGCGCAGGTGTGTCATGGTCACAGCTGATTAGGTTACGCGAACCTAAGTATGACGCGAAACCCGAGATCACTTATGCGTCGTGCCTCTATTTTTGATGTGGTTCCATAGGCTATCCATAGTAAGTGTAGGCTTACCTCTACTTGACGACGGATAGGGTGGTGACAATGGGTGGCATAGCGCGTGCCAGCAGGGCAGTTGGGGATCGGGACACCGCACCCTTAGTGCTCAATCATCAGGATCCACAAGCGGACCTCTGCGTCCCGTTGCTTGCCAGCGCTGACCGGATGCGCGCGCTGGATCCTGAGTATCCACGCATCTACGCGGTTGCCTGGATGGCTCGTGAGCCTCGTCGGCGCTGGTGGCCGCTCGCTGCCGCGCTCTCCGAAGATCGCCTGGAACAGATGTACGCCCGGATGATGAGGGATCTCGGCAAACCTGACCTCGCTTCCGCCCAGGTCGCAAATGTCGTGATCCACGCGGTCGTGAGTCGCGTGCTGGCACTCATCGCCCTCGAAGGGCGCGCATGGGACCCCGGGATCGACAATCTGTGGCTCCACTACGACTCGGACGGCGGGGTCGACTGGGCCGGTGTGGTTGACCCAGCATTGCGTGTGCTGCACGGCGATCCGGTTGCGCGGACGAGGCGCGCGGTGGAGATGCCGTGCGAAGAAGCGCTGGTGGTGTGGGCGGCACACAGGTGCGAGACGACATTGGGTCCGTTGTTCGCGCGGATTTCCGAGTTCACCGGGGCCGATACGGAGCGCCTGTGGTCGATGGTCGGGGAGGCAGTGATAGGGACGGCAACATACGCCCCGCAGCTTGCCGGGTGCGACGATGCCGCATCGCTGCGGCGCGGACGCGGCTTCCTCGATGCACTCGCGCGGTCAGGATTGCCTGTGCGCACCCAAGCTTCACATGTCCGGTTGCGCTGGCGCGGAACGGATCCGGGTGCTGTGCTGCCGACTATTCCCGCTTCAGCATGAATGTGACAGCAATCACACCATGGAAACGAGGTCGCGGGTTGCTAATTAGGAAAGCCTCACCTAATGTTTTGGCAGAAGGTTCCGCTGGAGCCGACGACAGACCGATACAGGACCGAGCGGTGTACTGAGGGCTGCAGATACATCCGGTCCATGCCATGGTGGGCCCTGTGCGATATCACGCGCAGGGCCCACCTCTTTGTCTTCACCCGGTTTTCGTGTGGTCTGTGACAGGATGCGTCCTAGGGTGGTCCCGTGACCGGCACCCAGACACACGACGCCATCTCGACAAGGGAGGCCTGATGACCCCATCTGGCGAGGAAATAACGGAAACTGCCGTAACGGACCCGGAGTTCTACGAGCGCCTCGAGGAGGTACTCAGCCGCGGGATGGGCGAGTACCTTGGTCTCCGCTTCACAGAGATCACCCCCGACTCAGTGCGCGCGCACTGGCGGATCCGTCCTGATATGCATCAGCCCGCAGGTCTGGTCCACGGTGGCGTGTATTGCGCTGTAGTCGAAACCGTTGCGAGCCTCGCGGGTAGTGCATGGCTGGGCGACCGCGGTCACGTCGTCGGCGTCAACAACAACACCGACTTCCTTCGAGCCGTCCGTGAGGGCACTCTGCATGCACATGCGATTCCGATGCATCGCGGCCGCCTGCAGCAGTTGTGGCTCGTGAATATCACTGACGACCAGCACAAATTGATCGCACGCGGTCACGTCCGCCTGCAGAACGTCACCGACGCCGCGCGGCTCGGGGCGAGCTGAGAGCGCTGCCCTGGCCACAGGCAGTCCCGGGGCCAGGGGAGGCGGAACCCTCGGGGAGCGGTTAGCTCGCCGCGCGCTTGTCGGCCGCGGTCTTATCCTTGTCCGCCGACTTTTTTGCCTCGATCTCCTCAAGATGATCGATCGCAAGCCGGGCGGTCATCCACTGCTCGGTCACCGTGAGCTGCGCGCGTGAGTTCGTCAGGAACGTCACGGTCCACGAAAAGAGCGTCGCCGCACGGCTCTTGAAGCCGACGATGTAGACGAGGTGCACGGCGAGCCACATCAGCCACCCAAGGAAGCCGCTGATGTTGATTCTTCCGACCTGGGCGACCGCGCTGTACTTCGACACCGCAGCCATATTGCCCTTGTTGAAGTACTTGAACGGCTTCCGCTCCGGTGCTGGTTCGCCCTTCTTCTCCGCCTTCAGCTCCTGCTTGATGGTCTTAGCGGCATAACGGCCACCCTGAATCGCGACCTGCGCGACACCGGGAAGCTTGTCGAGCGACATCATGTCGCCCACGACGAAGATGTTCGGGTTCCCCTCGATGCTGAGGTCAGGTTTCACCATCACACGACCGGCGCGGTCGATCTCAGTACCCGTCTGATCGGAGAGGATCTTCCCCAGCGGGCTCGCCGCGACACCTGCGGCCCACAGTTTGCAGTACGCCGTTATGCGCTGTTGGTTGCCCTCGGCGTCCTTGATGACGATGCCGTTCTCGTCGACATCGGTGACAAAAGTGTTGAGCATGATCTCGACGCCGAGCTTCTCGAGCCGCCGGTGCGCCTTGGAACCGAGCTTTTCCCCGAACGGCGGCAGTACCTGCGGAGCTGCGTCGAGCAAGATGATCCGTGCCTCACCTGGATCAATGTGCCGGAAGGTTCCGACGAGCGTGTCGCGCGCCAGTTCGGCAATCTGTCCGGCCATCTCGACACCGGTCGGGCCTGCGCCGACGACGACGAATGTCAGTAGCTTCTCGTGCTCGGCGGGATCAGTCGAGAGTTCCGCAAGCTCGAACGCGCTGAGGATCTTGCCCCGCAACTCAAGCGCGTGATCGACCGTTTTCATGCCCGGTGCGAACTTCGCGAAGTGGTCATTCCCGAAATACGACTGCTCAGCACCAGCCGCGACGATCAAGCTGTCGAAGCCGGTCACAGTGGTGCGGCCGAACTGCTCTGAGGTGACCGTCTGGTTCTTCACATCGATGTCGATCACTTCGCCCATCAGGACCTGCGCATTACGCTGTTTGCGCAGAACGACGCGGGTGGGTGCGGCGATCTCACCGACGGACAGAATTCCGGTGGCCACTTGATAAAGCAGCGGCTGGAAAAGGTGATGCGTGGTGCGGGCAATAAGCGTCACTTCGACATCGGCCCGCTTCAGCTTCTGGGTCGCGAACAAGCCACCAAAGCCGGACCCGATGACGACGACGCGGTGCCGCTGAGTGGTGTCGGGCTGGTTACCCATTGCTGGCTCCTTCGTTCGCACTTCGGACCTACCAAGCGTAGTGAGGTCCGAACAGTGCAGCGAACCCGGACCCACATTTGGCAGCATCCCTCTCCCTCAAATTTCCCTCATTACTGAGGAAAGTTCCCTCGAATGTGTCGTGTTCCGGCGCGCGCTCCGAATGTGCTGACCGACACACTGCCCAAGCCGCAGCGGTTTCTGGCCCGAATGATGGGTATGACCGCAACCGTTCTCGTCCTCCCCGGCGGGAAGCCGAATAGTCTGCAGCGCGCACGACCCTGGCATCTGTCGTCCGTGCGGATGCGGCCTTTCACGTCCGCGATACGGGAAGCGGGAGCCGACTCAGGCATCCACGTCGTTCAGGTCCAGTACCAGGTACGCGGATGGAATCGCGGGGGTTCATCGGCGATCACGGACGTTCGCCGCGTGATGGCCGATGTACGCAGGGAAAGGCCCGGTGCGCCAATCGTCTTGGTCGGGCACTCGATGGGCGGGCGGGTTGCTGCTCACCTTGCGGCGGAGCCCGACGTCCTGGGTGTTGTCGCACTCGCACCATGGTGGCCCGGCGGTGAAGGCTACCTATTCCGGTCGGCGCAGCACCTCGCTGTCCTGCATGGGACAGCCGACAGGTGGACCAGTCCCGACGCATCCCGCAGGGAAGTTGTCGCAGCCTCGCGCCGTGGAGTGCGCGCCTCGTGGACCCCGGTCGAAAACGCCGGACATTTCATGCTGCGGCACCCAGCCCGATGGCACGCATGGGTGTGCGAGGAAGCACTGCGGATCGCCTCGCTCGCACCGTCGCAGTGATCACCGAGAACAGGACAGATCGCGATTGGCCCATCCGTTGTCGTGACTGCTCCGAATAACGCGGTAGAAGACGCGCCGAGGTTTGTCTCAGGAGGAAGTGCAGTGTCGGAACCAGTTGATCCACGCCGCCGCATCGCGGTTGTCGGGAGTGGCGTTGCGGGTCTGACAGCAGCGTGGGTGCTGCAGAAGAACGCCCGCGTGACGCTGTACGAAGTTGACGACCGTCTCGGCGGCCACGCCGACACACACGAGGTTGCCGCCGCGGGACGGACAATTCCGATTGACACCGGGTTCATCGTCCATAACGATCGCACTTACCCGACTCTGCTCCGCTTGTTCGGTGAACTGGGCATCACAACGCAACCCACCGACATGAGCATGTCCGTGCGATGCGACGGGTGCGGACTCGAGTATGCGGGCGGCAAGAAAGCCGGCGGCCTGTTCCCCGGGATGCGCATGGCAGCTCGTGGACGCTATTTGCGAATGCTGCTGGAGGTGAAGCGCTTCCACCGCGCTGCCCAGGAGGTGCTCGACAGCGCAGACGACGACACGCCTGACGTCACCCTCGGTGCTTTTCTCGAAACCGGACAGTTCTCCCCGTATTTCGTGAATCACTTCATGACGCCGCTGGTGTCAGCGGTGTGGTCATGTAACCCCGACACTGCTTTGCAGTACCCGGCACGCTACCTTTTCACCTTCCTTGACCACCACGGGATGCTCAGCGTCAGTGGCTCGCCCGCGTGGCGAACCGTCACGGGCGGCTCGCGCGAATACGTATCGAGAGTCGCCGCGGCGCTGAGCGAGGTCCGCACCGGCTGTGGCGTCCGCACGGTCCACGAGACTGAGGCCGGGGTAGAGATCCGCGATGACGCGGACGGCGCCGAGACGTATGACGCGGTCGTGATCGCCACCCACCCAGCCGATGCCCTCGCGATGCTGAAGGAACCTTCCGCGGCTCACGGTGAGGTTCTCGGCGCGATCTCGTACACGCCGAACCTTGCACGCCTGCACACTGATGAATCGGTGCTGCCGACGCTCCCACGGGCGCGTGCGTCCTGGAACTACCGCATCCCCACGTGCGACGCGCGTCCCGAGAATGTGCTCGTCAGCTACGACATGACGCGTTTGCAGCGGCTGGGCAGTCTCGACGGCAGACGCTACATGGTCACCCTCGGGGGTGAGGACCTCATTCGCGATGAGTCGGTCATCGACCAGATGGAGTACGAGCACCCCCAGTACACACCGCGTTCCCTCGCAGCACAGCAGCGGCTGCCGAAGCTGAATTCGGGTCGTGTGGCGTTCGCGGGTGCGTATCACGGTTGGGGTTTCCACGAGGATGGTGCCGCATCAGGTCTGCGAGCCGCCGAGCATCTTGGCGGTGTGTGGTGACGACTGCCCCCATCGAGACCCGCGCTGCACGCCCTGCGCGGCAGCGCAGCGGGCCACGCCGGTACCCCGGAGCCTTGTACCGCACGGAAATTCGCCACGTACGCTCGACGCCGCTAGCCAATGAGTTCATCTACCGAAGCTGCTGGTGGCTCGTGGATCTCGATCGGCTTCCCGCTCTTCCCTGGTGGCTGCGCCCGTTCGCGCGGTTCTCGTCAGCGGATCATTTCGGTGATCCAGCACGCACGCTCAGAGAGAACGTGAACAGTCTGCTACTCGACCGCGGAATCGACGTTCGCGGCGGCCAGGTGTGGATGCTCGCGAACGCCCGTGTGCTGGGCGTCAACTTCAATCCGCTGTCGGTTTTCTGGTGTTACGGGCGTGACGGTGAACTTCGGTGCGTGATCGCCGAAGTGCACAACACCTACGGCGGGCGGCACTGTTACGTCCTCGGGCCTGAAGCTGCAGGTCCGAGCGGTACCGTCGCGCCGAAAGAGTTCTACGTCTCCCCGTTCAACGACGTGTCGGGCCAGTACCGCTTGCGTCTGCCGTTCCCAGATCGTGAATTGTCCGCCCACATCGTGTTGCTCCGGTCCGGTGAAGCGCCCTTCGTCGCGTCAGTGCGTGGCACACGGGAAGACATCACACGCCGGTCGGTGCTTCGTGTGCAGCGGGAGCTGCCAGTGGCACCCCTTCGCGTCATTCTGCAGATCCGCTGGCAAGGCATCCGCCTCTGGGCCCGCGGCCTGCAAATTCAGCCCAGAAATGGCACCCCGTCCCCTCAGGAAGGTGTTTAAGTGAGCGTCGAATTTCAGGATGAGCGCTGCGCTCGCGCAGACAGCACCACTACCGTCATCGACCCGCACCGGTGGCCGGGTGTCGCGTCGGTTCCGCGACGGTGGGCACAGGGTGTGCGGTCAAGGGCGGCTCGCAGTCTGTTCACCCGGGCGGTGTCGCGCCTCCCGTTGCGTGTCGAATTCCCCGATGGCCGCATAGCGGGCCAGGGGAGCGGTACGGATTCACTGCCGCGAATGATCATTCATGATGCGGACGCGTTGTTCGCGCGGCTGGGCTCGGGCGGACTCATCGGGTTCGGTGAGTCGTACATGGCGGGCGAGTGGGACGCGTCCGACTTGGAGCGTGTCCTCGAGGTATTCGCCGCGAGCGTCGCGGACCTGGTCCCGAAATCTCTGCAATCGCTGCGCGCCGTGACGGTTCGGCGTCAGCCCCGGCGTGAACGCAACACCGCCGAGAACACTCGATCCAACATTTCGCGCCACTACGATTTGTCGAACGCGTTTTTCCGGTTGTTCCTCGATGAGACGATGACGTACTCGGCGGGGTTGTTCACCAATCCGGAAACCGCGTCGTGGGAGGAGCTAGCCGACGCTCAGCACCGCAAGATCGACCGGCTGCTGGACCAGGCCGGTGTGGGTGAAGGCACCAGAGTTCTCGAAATCGGTACCGGCTGGGGTGAACTTGCCATTCGCGCCGCCCAGCGCGGGGCGAATGTCCGTTCTGTCACGTTGTCAGTAGCGCAAAAAGAACTCGCAGACCAGCGCATCAAGTCTCTAGGGTTGAATAATCAAGTTCAAGTCCAGATCCTTGACTACCGAGCTGTTGAGGGTGAGTTCGACGCGATTCTCTCCGTCGAGATGATCGAAGCAGTTGGCTATCAATACTGGCCGACATACTTCCGCAAAATCGATGAACTGCTTGCGCCCGGCGGCACTGCTGCAATTCAGGCAATCACCATGCCGCACCACCGGATGCTGGCCACGCGGAACACGTACACCTGGATTCATAAGTACATTTTCCCGGGCGGGCTCATCCCGTCCGTAGAGGCGATCCGCCACACAACCGAGCGCGAGACGAACCTCCGGATCCGCGATCAGTTCTCGATGGGGCCGCATTATGCCCGCACGCTCCGCCTGTGGGAAGAGCGTTTCAGCGCACGCTTCGACGAGGCCCGTGCGCTCGGTTTCGATGAGGTTTTCCGCCGCATGTGGAAGTTCTACCTCTGCTACTCAGAGGCCGGTTTCGCGTCCGGCTACCTCGATGTGGAACAACTCGTGTTCAGCCGCCCCGGCGGCCCCGCAGTCCCCGCGCCAACGAAGGAGAACTGACAATGGCGGATCTCGCAGCTCCGGCAGCTCCGCTGCCAGCACGGCCGGCCGCTGAGATCATCGCAGGGGTCCTCGAACCGTTGACCGGCAGTCCATTGCCGGTGCGTATCGAAGCCTGGGATGGCAGCACCGCGGGTCCCAGCGGTGTCCCCGTAGTGGAACTCGCGTCCCCGGATGCGATCCTGCGGATGCTGTGGCATCCAGGGGAACTGGGCGCCGCCCAGGCGTACGTCACCGGTGAGCTCGACGTGCAAGGCGACCTTGGTGCCGCGCTGGACCATGTCTGGCGAGTGGTGCGTGAGCGCAACCTCCGCGCTGTCCGGCCGCACCCGCGCAACCTTGCTCGCATTGCCCGCGCAGCGCGGGAACTCGGAGTACTGCGCACAGCTCCCGAACCTCCCCGCTCGCAGGCCCGAATCCGCGGACGGCTCCACAGCCTCCGGCGTGACAAGAGGGCGATCAGCCACCACTACGACCTCTCCAACGACTTCTATTCGAAAATTCTCGACCCTCACATGGCGTACTCGTGCGGATACTGGATGTCCGGCGACCCGTCCTACACCGTGGAGGATGCGCAGCGCGACAAACTGGACCTCGTGTGCCGCAAGCTTGGGTTACGCGAAGGCATGCGCGTTCTTGATATCGGTTGCGGGTGGGGCAGTCTCAGCATCCACGCTGCCGACAAGTATGGAGTAGACGTAGTCGGGGTCACGCTGTCACGGGAACAGAAAGCGTTCGCGGACAAACGTATCGCCGAGATCGGACTCACGGACCGCGTCGATATCAGGCTCCAGGACTATCGTGAGATTCCGGATGGCCCCTTCGACGCGGTTGCGTCTTTGGAGATGGGGGAGCACGTTGGGCAGCGGAACTATCCGCGCTATGCCCAGGCTTTGTTCGAAAACGTGAAACCCACTGGCCGAGTGCTCATTCAGCAGATGTCGCGCCGCGGACGTCACCCGGGCGGCGGTCCGTTCATCGAATCCTTCATCGCTCCGGACATGCACATGCGACCTGTCGGGGAAACGATCGGCATGCTCGAAGAGGCAGGTCTTGAGCTGCGTGACGTCCACGCGCTCCGGGAACATTACGTGCGCACCGTCGACGCGTGGCATGAACAATTCGAGGCGAACTGGGATGAGCTCTGCGCCATGGTCGGTGAGGAGGTCGCCCGCGTGTGGCGGCTCTACCTCGTTGGCGGTGGTCGTGCATTCCGGGACGGGCGCATGGGAGTCGACCAGTTACTGCTGGTCCGCCCCGATAGCACTGGCGGCAGCCACATGCCCGCGGTGCGGGGACCCGCTCATGGGTGATTTCCTCGTAGTCAGCGCTGCCTCGCTCGCCGCGATCGCTGTCCTGATCGCAGTCACGGCGGTGGCAGGATTCCGGGTGGGACGTCACAACGTGGTCGACGTGTCGTGGGGGCTGGCGTTCGTGTCAGTCGCGGCGGCCGCGGCCGCCGCGGGGAGTGGCGAGCCAGCCCGCAGGCTCGTCGTCCTGGTCCTGGTCACAGTGTGGGGGGTGCGGCTGGCGTGGCACATGTTCATCCGTACCCGCGGGCACGGTGAAGATCCGCGCTATACAGAAATGCTGCAGCGCGGCAGCGGCAACCCCACGTGGCTGGCCATTCGCAAGATCTATCTAACGCAGGCGCTCGCGGCGTGGTTCGTCTCCCTGCCGATCCAGGTGGCCGCGGTCTCTGATGGTCCACTAGGGTGGATCGCCTTTGCGGGCATTTTGCTGTGGATCATGGGGCTGACGTTCGAGGCAGTTGGGGACTATCAGCTGCGGAAGTTCAAGGCCGATCCGGCGAACCGCGGCAAAGTGATGGACCGCGGACTCTGGTCCTGGACGCGGCATCCGAACTATTTCGGTGATGCGTGCGTCTGGTGGGGCATCTTCCTCATCGCCGCCGACGTGTGGCCCGGCGTCCTGACAATTCTGTCACCCGTTCTGATGACGTACTTCCTTGCCTTCGCCACCGGCGGAAAGCTACTGGAAAAACACATGTCCGAGCGTCCTGGTTACCGCGACTATCAGGCGCGGGTGAGCTTTTTCGTTCCGCTTCCGCCCAAGCGGAAGAATCGCGAACGGGCCTGACTTCAGTTTTTGGCGAGGATGACAACCGGGATCGGGCGGCTCGTCATTCTCTGATATGCCGTGTAGCGATTCTTATTAACTCGATTGACAGCTGCCCAGGCGTCGTCGTATTCGTTGTCGCCAGGACGCACGACTCGTGCGACGGCGGGGAAGACATCGCGGCCTACCTGCACCTTGACCTGCGGCTGGGCAGTGAGGTTATGCAGCCAGCCAGGGTTCTTGCTAGCGCCTCCGTTGGAGGCGACGACGGCGTAGCCGCCGGTAACGGGGGCGTAGGTCAGTGCGCTGACGCGTTCCTTGCCAGTTTTGCGTCCCTTCGTCGTCACGAGCAGCGTCGGCACACCGAGAAGCTTGTGGCCGATCCGTCCGCCACTCCGCTCGTAAAGTGCCTGGTGCGCCTTCAGCGTATTCACGAAGATGGTGCCGGCAATGCTCATTGATCCCCCTTGATCAGTCCGTTCGCCTTCAGGCTACCTGGGGAACGTCAAGGTTCTAGGCTTGAGTATAACGAGTAAAGCCTAGAACCTTGCCCGCGACGTGGGGCGACAATCCGGTTGGATTTGCCGCGCATACCGCGTGAAATCCAACCGGATCGTACCTCGGGAGCGCGTTAGGAAATGCGCGCGCCTTCTTGCGCGCCTTCCCAGCATTCGACCCCCGCAAGATCTGGCATGTCTCGCTTGGCGAAAGTTGGGTTGATGCCGCGGCGCCGTTGGTCGAGATAGTGATCGAGCAGGCGGAACGCGATCACCGATAGTGGCGCGATGACCAGAAGGTTGATCAGCACCATCACACCCATGGTGAGGTCAGCCACGTTCCACACCAGCGCGAGTGATCCGACGGACCCGAGGAACACGCATGTAATCACCGCGACCCGGAACGAATTGAGCGCGATGCGCGAATGGGTCAGGAACTGGACGTTGGCCTGGCCGATGTAGTAGTTGCCAAGGACCGAACTGAACGCGAGAAAGAAGATGACAACGGCGAGGTAGTGAATGGCCCAGTCGCCGAACTGAAGGGCGAGAGCATTCTGTGTCAGTCCGGCACCTTCCCGCTGCCCGAAATCGGGATCGGAAAGCAGGATGATGAATGCGGTCATTGAGCAGATGACCAACGTGTCGAAGTAAACGCCCAGCGATTGCACGAGGCCCTGTTTCACGGGGTGTGAAACGGCAGCAGTGGCACTGATATTCGGGACTGACCCCATCCCGGCTTCGTTTGAATAGAGGCCACGACGGATGCCGTGCATGATCGCGGCGCCGATCCCGCCGCCGACAATCTCCCGGAGTCCAAAAGCGTTCTCGAAGATCAGCACGAACATGCCGGGCACTGCATCGATGTTCATGGCAATGACCACAAGACCGAGGCCGATGTAGGACAACGCAAGGGCCGGCACTATGACCTGGCACACCCACGAAATTCGGCGGACACCGCCGAAGATCACCAGTGCCGTGAGCGCAGCGAGGGCTAACCCAAGCCCGAAAGTCACGAAAGTGGATGACGTGCCGGCAGAGTTGCTGACGACATCAGCGATCGTGTTGGCTTGCACACTGTTGAAAACGAGGGGGTAGGTGACGATGGTGACAACCGCGAATACGGCCGCAATGCGGTGCTTCCCGAGGCCACGGCTGATGTAATAGGCCGGTCCACCGCGATAGCTGTCATGGTCTTTGACCTTATAGAGCTGCCCGAGAGTTGATTCGACGAATGAAGTCGCCGCGCCGATCAGTGCCGTCACCCACATCCAGAAGACGGCACCTGGGCCTCCAACGGTAATCGCGATGGCGACACCGGCGACATTCCCGGTGCCCACCCTGGCGGCGGCCGAAATGGTGAACGACTGGAACGATGAAAGACCTTTCCGTCCGTTCTCCATGGTCAGCGATGGCTCAGAGATCAGCCGGACCATCTCGCGCCCAAGCCGGAACTGAGCGAACCTGGACCGGATCGTGTAGTAGATGCCCGAAGCCAGAAGAAGGGCGATAATCAGATACCAATAACGGTCATTGATGTCGGTAATGAAGCTGTTTAGCTGATCCACGGGACCACCTTTAGTGAAAAAGGAATAAGCTGCCCTTCGGGCATCGGAATTAAGGTACGTTACTTTCGGTGCAGCACGGCGTTGGAGCGTTTTGTTACCAGGATTTAAATGCGCTGCTGAACGGACCTTTCCGAGGATGGTGGTGTCCGGTGTATCCGTATTACGGTTTACGCATTATTCACAGGTAGCTCGCCGTCTTGAACAAGCGCGAGAAATTCGGCGTAGTCAGTCTCCACCTGGGCGGCGTAGGACGTGGCGTGGGCGGCGATGGCGCGGTCGAAGTGCTTCCCTCTCGCGAGGTACGCCCAGAGCGTGCGCGAGTCGATTGTCCGGCAGTGGGCGCGGGCAAGCAGCGCGCCGGTCAGGCGGCCGTAGTCGTCGAGATTCTTTGCGGTCAGGCGTGCCGGATCGATGTCCGCCTTGTGATTGCGGAATTGCCGCACCATGTAGTCACGGTCACCAATGTTCGTCCACCCAAGCCATGAGTCGCTGTCCGCTTGCATGATGCGGATGCCCTCGACGATGCGCTGCCCATTGTGGGTGGGCGCGGTCTCAGGAACATACGGCGCCAGCAGTGAGCGCTGCGCCTGTTTCAGTTGGAGGACGAGCGCCTCACTCCCATTCCCCTGAAGGAGAACAAGGTAACTCCGCAGCCCCACACTCCCCGTGCCCACGATCCGGTGAACGACGTCGTGAGCGCGATATCGTGCGCTGAGCGGACGTTTCGCAGGCGGCAACGTCGCGGTGTAGCGGCGCAGCGCATCGACGACGTCGGTCTCGTCTTCCGGTGAGATCCGCGTGCGAATCGGTGGGTCTTCAGTGAATGTCCATTGGCCGTCGTCGCGCGCGGTCCATCGGTCGGCGACGCGTTCGGAGGTGTTCCGCGCCGCTTTGCGCAGCGCGCGTGCGTAGTCGTCAGCTAGTGCGTCGGCCTTGGTGCGCGAGATCACTGATTCGTCGGCGAAATTGCGCCAAGCTTCGAGAAACGGTGTGGCGGAGACGCGACGAACGGCACGCCGGTACGCGCGCGCAGCGTGGCGGGCCGCGCGAGCGCATGTCCTGTCGTCGATGTCGTTCTGTCGGCCAGCGAGGATCAGGCTCGCGGCGAGGCGTTTGACGTCCCACTCCCAGGGGCCCCGGACGGTCTCATCGAAATCGTTGACGTCGATGACGATGGACCCGAGCCGTCCGCCAAAGAGCCCGAAGTTGGATGCGTGGGCATCGCCGCATAGTTGCGCGTGCAGACCCGTGACGGGTTCATGGGACAGGTCATACGCCATCAGTCCCGCGGTGCCGCGGAAGAAAGCGAAGGGGGACTGGCGCATCCGTTCAATCCGGATGGGCAGCAGGTGTTCGTCACGCCCCTCATTTGTGGCTTCCATGTAGTCCCTGACCGTCGGGCGATCGGTCTGGACCGTGAAGTAGGTATGCGCTTCGTGGGGAATGTAGTCGCGGAGATCCCGGCCCTTGTCGCGCGCCTCGGCCGCGTCGGTCCAGGAGTCGGCACCGTCTCCTGTGAACAGCGTTTTCTGGGTCCGCTCGTCCATAAGCACCACCTTGCCTCATCGGAGACTCGCGGCATCAAGTTGAGTGGAATACACTCAATTATGCGGGTGTTATGTCAAGCGAAGGTGGCTAACCGCCTCCGAGCAGACAACCAGACCAGATTGAAGGAGTGCGAAATGGCAGTACCAGCCCGCCGAGATCCTCGCCGATGGGATCCGTTCCGTGACTTCGAGGAACTGTATGACCGCCTCGGCCGATGGTTCGAAGAAGGAACGGGGGAAGCCAGCACGTGGGCGCCGTCCGTTGATATTGAGGAGACGGACCTGGCGTTCAAGGTCGACGCGGAACTCCCAGGTGTGCAGAAGGACGACATCACCGTGGAGTACCGCGACGGCATCCTGCAGATCGCAGGCGAATCCAAGGAGAAGGAACGCGTCGGCATCGTCCACCGGCGTACCCGCCGCACTGGGCGGTTCAGTTACCAGGTGACAGTGCCGACAGAAGTCGACGCCTCGAAAATCGACGCGAGTCTCTCGGATGGCGTCCTGACGGTCACACTTCCGAAGTCTGAGGCGGAGAAGTCCGTCCGAAAAATCGAAGTTCGCGGCTAGTCCACGACAGCGGCCCAGGGGTCTCCCGGGCCGCTGTCGTGCGATTCGCGCTACGGTTGTCGCGATGGATGCTGAACTTTCCGAGACACTGCCGCGCGGCGTCGTCGAGTCGATCGCGCGGCGACGGTCCTACTTGACGCTGACGAGTGATGCTCCGAGCGACTCTGACATCAGGGACCTCATCCAGGCGTGCACCTCGGTCGCCGACCACAAAGCGTTGCGGCCGTGGCGGATCATCACCCTGCGAGGTGCCGCGCGTGAACGGTTCGGGGCGGCCATAGTTGAGCACGAGTACGGCGATGCTTCGTTGCTGACAGACCCCGATAAGATCGCCGATGCGCGCAAACTCGCTGGTAAGCCATTGCGGGCGCCACTGCTGATCGCGATCGTGCACAGGTTTGTCGGCCACCCCAGTGTCCCCGAGTGGGAGCAGGTCGCCAGCGCTGCAGGCCTAGGGCACTTGCTTTCGCTCGCATTGTTCGACCAGGGCTGGGGCGTCGTATGGCGCACCGGGCCGTTCGTAAATATGCCGCGGGTAGCCGAAATGCACGGGCTGAAAGAGGGCGAGCGGCTGCTTGGATGGCTGTACGTTGGCGGGATCGACCCATCCGACGTCAAGCCGCGCAACCGCCGGATCGACGCCGCGCAACTGATCACCCGCCTGGAGTGAGCCGCTATGCGTAACTTCATCAAGCGACACGCGCAGCACCCAGATTTCTATCATGCCGAACACGCTGGTCTCGAATGGCTGCGCGCCGCTGGTCTGCCTGTAGTCGGGGTCATCGCGTTCGATGACGACTTCATCGAACTCGAGCGCCTCCAGTCCACGGCGCCCAGCCCTGTCGCGGCGCGAACCTTCGGTGAACGGCTCGCGAAGGCTCATGGAGTCGGGGCGCGTGGTTTCGGTGCACCGCCCGAGGGTTACGACGGCCAGATGTTCATCGGCACGCAGCCGATGCCGTCGGGTCCGGACGCAGTCCACACCTCATGGGGTGAGTTCTATGCGGCCGAGCGGGTCCTGCCATTCCTGCCTCGTGCACGCCAGCTCGGAATGATCACTGCGGCTGCGGTTTGGGTGGTTGAGAAGGCCTGCGACCTGGCCGCGTCAGGTGTGTTCGATAATGGAGCGGAACCGGCCCGCATACACGGCGATCTGTGGTCGGGCAACGTCATGTGGACCGTCGATGGTGCCATCGCGATCGATCCCGCCGCACACGGTGGGCACCGTGAAACCGACCTCGCGATGCTGGAGTTGTTCGGCTGCCCATTCCTCGACGAGATTATGGGCGGCTATCAGTCAGTCTGCGAACTGGAAGCGGGCTGGCAAGAGCGGATTCCGCTGCATCAGATGCATCCGCTGGCGGTCCATGCGGCGGGGCAGGGGGCCTATTATGGTCACGAACTGGAGCGCGCTGCGCGCGCCGTACTGAAGCTGGCGTGAATTCAGCGTGCGGCCGGCTAGCGTCCCGTCAGTGGCGGCACGGTAAGCCAGACGGGGCTGGCTTCACTGTGAGCCTCAAGCTCCGCGGACTGGCGTTCTGACCACGTTCGTAGCCCATCCACGTCGATCGTGAAGGGTTTCGTGGCCTCAAACGGCTCCAAATGCTCTGCTGCGCGAGTCAACAGTCGGGATGCGCCGCTGAGATTGCCGCGAGCCGCATGCGTAACGCCTACAGCAAGCTGCGCGAGACCTTTCCACAGTCCGCGCCACTGCTCGGGCGCGGACTTCCAGGCGTCTTCGAAGACTTCGTGAGCGTGAAACGGCAGTCGTTGATCGAGCAGTGCAGCCGCCTCGGCGAGGGTCTCTTCGGGCGTACGTACGCGCCCTTCTTCGAGGCGGGGAACTCCCGGAGAACCGTAGGGCAGCGGTCTGCCCAGCGCGTCTCGCGGGCGTGCATTGCGTGCGCGGCCTGACTCATCTCTATCCCGAGCCTCATCCATGCCTGTCAATTGAGTCTCCGGGTCCTCTTCTGATCCGCGTTGCATCACGACTCCATGGTTCCAGGCGCTGCCCATCCATTCGAGCCCCAAAGAGACCGCGTTAACCAGTTTTCGTCAGCCAGTCTTCAGTCGCGCAGGAACAGTCGGGCTGGAGCGCATCGCAATCAAGCACCCAGACATGCCGGTGCCGGGCAGGTGCGATGCACTCATCGCTGGTGCATTCGCGGGAACCCCCAGTGTGAATGATGAGCGTCCCGTGGCAGTGGTCTAGCTCTGCAGTGCAGTCAGCACAGTCCGTTGTCAGCCGCATGTCCTACTTCTATCAGGGCACACCGACAAAATTTGGCGCCGACACGGGTCTAGGTGTGACTGGGAGCACAGAGTGCCCTCGCCGGCATGCAATTGCACCCCGGGATGTCTACAGTGCTCTGGGTACGTGGTTGTGCTCCGCGCAGCGGGGCAGTGAGGAGTCAGCACCTCCGATGGGTGAACGAGTTGTCACGGTCATCGAGAACCACCCAAGCTGCCCGCTCGATCTGCTCGAACAATCTATGGCGATGGTCAGCCTCGAGGTCGTGCGCCCCTACTATGGCGACACCTTGCCTACCAGTGACGACGTCAGAGGCGGTCTGATCGTTCTCGGTGGCTATCAGAGCGCAATCTCCGACGACGATTGTCCATGGCTGCCCAAGGTTCGCGCCCTGCTTCGTGACTGTGTGGATGCATCGATTCCCACCCTGGGCATCTGCCTCGGCGCACAACTCCTCGCGCTCGCGTGCGGCGGATCGGTGAGCATCGATGCTGAAGCTGGTCTGGAAGGTGGGGTAGCTGAGATACGGTGGCTTCCCGAAGCGAACAGGGATGAGCTTTTCGGCCGGATCTCGGTGTGCTGCAACCCGATGCGGTCGCCCAGCATGCACTTTGATGTCGTGGAGACACTTCCCGCGGGCGCCACCCTGCTCGGATCATCCGCAATGTACCCCAACCAGATCTTCCGGATCGGACACCGAGCGTGGGGGCTGCAATGCCACCCTGAAGCGTCGTTCGGTACGTTCCGGGCGTGGGCAACCGACGCGGCAACTCAGGAGTCCATGAGTCCGAGCAGCTTCCTGCGGGCGTACCAGGATCGGGAACCGGAGATCGTCGCGACGGCCCAAATGGTCGGCAGGTCATTCGCCCGCATCGTTGCGGGTTCCCGCCACTGACGGGCAACTGCCCCTATTCGGGCTCCTTCTCCCAATCCTCTTCTTCCCAGTCGTCGTCCCACTCTTCACCGTCCGGTGGACGCCCCTTGCGGGCGGTGTAGATCAGGGCGGCGATGATCGCGAGCGGCCCGAGGAGCATGAGCGCTTCATCCCAGCCGCCCTGATGCATGAGGACGATCTCAACCTCAGACACTGGACACCAGCACGATTCCAATCACCGTATAACCCACCATGAGCGCGAGCGCGGGGTATTGTCCAGTTTTCTTGTAATCGGGCCGGATGATCTGCAGTGCGCGATCGTGGGCCGAGACGACGGCGACGATGTGCCCCACGATGATGGCGCCGACCTGCACGAGGGCAATCAGGCCCGTGGAGAGCACTGCGTAGTTGATGCCGGTTCCGGCCGTGCCAAACAGGTCCCATCCCTGCCCGAAGGGATCGGTAGCGAGCAGGAAACCGGCCTGGCCCTGAAAGATCGCGAAAGAAAAGTAATGCGCGATCGTATAGCCCAGCGCAAGCGGAATGAGGGAATGAGCGAAGGCGCCATACAGGTCGACGGGCGGCTCACCGCGGCGGGGCTTTCGCAGATACGGCCGTGTCAGCCACATCGCTCCCACATACATCGCGGAGAGGAAACCGACGGTCGCGGCAAGCGCAATAGTTCCGGCAACCGCTGTCCAGAACGGAGTCAAGGGATCCACGAAGTCCGGCCACATCGGGATGCGAGTGACGCCATCGAACGTCGTCGAGCCGAGAATCAGCAACAGGACCGGGGTGAGGCCGTGGGATGGCCCGTCAAGTAGTCCATTGAGGGGGCTGCGGACCACTATCCGGCCGTCGTTCCGCCGACCGAAGGGACTCAGCCGCGCAATAAGCGTGAAGTAGACCTCGAACCCGTCGCCACGTTCGAACCACTTCGGGCCGTAGTAGGCGCCAGCAACAGCCATCGTCAGTGCGTAGAGCGTGACGAAAACGGCGATCGCACGGGGAGAATCTGACGCGGGGTACACGAGTTCGAGCCAGAGAAATCCAGCGAGCCCAGCGATCGCTGGCCAGAAGGCGAGTTTATCGAGCGATGCCTCGCGCCCCGGCCGGTAGAGCAACGGCGCAAGCCCCCGAGCGAGGATCCGCAGCGGATTCGCGACCCGGTAGATTCGCCCGAAGACAAGCGATAACGCAATGACACCAAGCCAGAACCACACATAGAACCACGTGCTCGCCGGGTTGGTGAACGAGCTGTTCGTACCAGCCCAGGCTGCCGCGAGCAGCAGCACGAAGAACACTAACCCCGCCGCCTGGAGCCCGAAACGAAGTGCGCGGCTGTCGACGAAGCGCTCTACGAGCGCCGGTAGAGGGCGGCCAGCATCGGCTCCGGCGAGTCGCGGCTTGGTCCACATGAAGGCCAGCACCACGAACGACACCAGCACTGCTGCCGCGCCCGTGTAGAGCGCAAGCCAGAGCGGGACGGGCAGGTCGGAGCGACCGTGCAGCCCGTGCGCAAGGATCACCCGTCCACCCGCAGCTGCGTCAGCACAGCGTTCGCGTTGTGCAGTTCAACCTCGAAGATTCCGGGCAGGTCCGCGGTGAACTCGAGCCGTGCCGCCTCGCCGGACTGGATGTCGGCGTAAAGGTCGTAACCGTGGACGTGGAGCTCTTCGGCGGTGTTTGACGTGACCTCGATAACCACGGTGCGGCCAACTTCAGTAGTGATCCGGGCGTCACCGTCGACCCGGCGACCGTCTTCCGCCACGAAGCTGAATACGTCCGTGTCAGCCACGTCCTCCGCATCGTCAGTGGACTCGGCAGCGGTTGTGCCTTCACGAGCCCCGCCGTACGGTCCGGGTGCTGCGCTCTCGTCGCCGCACCCGGTGAGTGCTAGTGCGAGCGCGGCAGCGGTGGCGAAGCCCGCGAGCGGACGGCGCGACACTAGAGCCGAGGAAGACATCGTTGACTCCTAGGGTGTTCTGCGTTTGTCCAACTGTATCGAGCACATGATCTCATTTGCCGTCCGAAATGCGTGAAAAAACGTGGGGTGAAGCACTCGCCTGTCCGGAGTATGATCAGAACCGTCTTATTTCACACCGCTTGAAAAATACTCTCAGCAGGGGTGTAACAACTTCGGCTCGCCAGCGATGTATATGGCAGAGAGTCTGAGCGTGTGAGCCAGGGTGATGCCTGGATCCGCTCGGTGACGCGGGGAAGGACAACGCAGAACATGAACATCGACGAAATGGCACGCGGGCTGTTTGACTCAGTCGCAGCAGATGACGTTGTGCTGGCCGCATTCTCAGTGGAAGCAGCGGCGTTCCGTGCGCATAAGAGCGACTACATCGAGTCGCGTCCGCGACCCCTCAGCTAACGCGCCGCCGGCGCCGTCCGGTCGCCCGTACTATCACATGCAGTGATCAGTGATAGGAGTTCGGGAGGCAATCGGATGGAGCGGGTGAAGGTTGCTGAATATGCCGCCATGTTCTGGAAGGGCGGCGACCTTATCTGGGACGATTACCTTCATCATCGACAGTTTGCCCTCACCGCAGAAAGCGAAAGCATTTTGCGGTGGTTTTCGTCATGGCGGATTCTTTCGACTATCGGCGCGCCAGGCGAGATTCAGCGCGCGATCGCAGACCGGTTAATCGACGAGAAGGTGCTCATTCGGGAAGGGTCCGCGGAGCACTACGAGGAAACTCGTCTCCTCGACGAATGGGGCTCGTGGGGAGCCGGGACTCGGTACCACCATTTCGCGTCGCGGACCGATGAGACGGTGACGTACCTAGACCCCGCATCGGACCACATGGCATTCGCCGACAAAGCAAAAATCGAGCCACCACCGTCGCCAGTCAAAACCTTTCCCGAGCGGCCGATCACAGTGACCGCTCCGGAGGTTCACGACCTTTCGCGCTGGCCGCGCCCCGCACTGGTCGACGCGTTGTTTTCGCGGCGGTCGGTGCGTCACTACAGCCGGGCCGCGATTCCTCTCGACACACTCGGGACACTGGTCGATATCGCGGCCGGGCCGATCGACGTCATCGATAATGAGGAAACCGGTTCAGTCGTGCGCAAAACTAGTCCTTCCGCGGGGGCGCGGAGTCCCATTGAACTTTACGTCCACGTCAACCGTGTTCACGGGCTACAGCCCGCCGTCTACCACTACGCTTCAGCGCGTGGCGGCCTTGAACGCATCCGGCCCGCAGCACGGCCCGCGACCTTGCGCCGCGCAGTGGGAGACCAGCCGTGGCTTGCTGAGGCGCCGGTATTGCTGATCTACACGGCTGTCCTGCAACGGACACGGTGGCGTTTCGAGTCCCGGCGTGCTTACCGTGACATTCTGCTCGAGGCAGGCCACATCAGCCAGACCGTGCTGTTGACGGCGACTGCCATGGGACTGGGCTCTGTAACGGCCACGGCTCTCTGTGACTCTGTCATCGAACAGATACTCGGAGTCGACCCCATCAGCGAACCCCTGCTCGCCGTCACCGCACTCGGCTTTCCTGCCACCTAACGCCCAGTGAGCGGGCCAGAGGAGTTCCCTCGGACCCGCTCACTTCACGTTCAGTGTGCCGTTATGCGGTGGCTGGTTGTGGCTTTGACTTCGCGTCATCGGGACGCTTGTTCTTGCCATGCGCTGCTGTTGCATAGCACCAACCGTAGAACGCGATCAGTCCGTACCAGAAGATCTGGACGATGGCGTACGCGACCGTCCATAGCCAGGCTGGAACATCGTCGCTGACTTCGCGCTGCAAGAACTCGTGTTCGGTGATGAGTTCCTTGGTTTCGCCTGCTGCGGTGGTCACCTGGCGGCCCTTGTCGCTGAGGATCTCAGGGTCGTCCGGGGCGTACACCGGGTACGCGATGTGAACGGTCGGTGGCAGGTGGACTCGAATTAGCGTCTTCCATGAGCCGTACATAGGCAGTGGACGTTCCGACTGGAACTCACCAGGATTCCCTGTCTCCACCATCGGGACACGGACGACACCTTCAGCGCCCCCGGCCTGAGGGTCACGCGGGATGTTCGGAGCGCTACGGTCTTCACGGCCCTGCCAGCCGAGGGCATACAGCCAGATAGCGTCCTGAACATCGGCCGGATTGCTGAACTGCACCGTCATGATGGCTTCACAACGTCGTTCACCATCACACTCCGTGTCCCCTGTGTTCACAGGCAAAGGTTCGCCCTGCTCGTTGAAGTAGGTGACGTCGGTGAAGCTGGCGGTCGCTTCGACACCCTGGCGATCCGTCGGAGGTGCGTAAACCGCCATCAGACCGATGAACGTCAGAATGCCGACAAGTCCAGCTGTGTGAGCCTTCCAGAACGCCGGTGTACGTGGCGAGAGGCCGATGACCTTCTCCGCGTCCTCCCGTGTGAAGGAGCTGCGAGCTTCAACAAGATCGAGCTTCTGCGTATGCCACGCTGCAAGAAGACCGCCGCCGACACCGGCAATGGTTCCGACGGTCAGCATGAACGGCAGCGCGGACGCGGGCAGCGGCTGTGGCAGCGGCATGAAGAGGTGGCTCCAGCCCCATTCCGCGAACATTCCGAGCGAGCCCACGAGCAGGCCTGCAACCACGCCGAAGCGCACCTTGTTAGCCGGGTCGATGACGGCCGCCACCAGTTCGATGATCAGCGCAGCCGGGAGGAAGAGCAGGAATCCCGCGATGAGCACGCCCGGGAGTACCGCAACCGTGACCATCAGGAAAAGGTGCGCGACGATGTAGACGGCCCACGCGAAGATAGCGCCGCCGGGGCCGAACCGCATTCTGACTGCGGTGAACACCCAGCCAGTCAGGAAGGCCGCGATTATGAACTGTGTCGCCGCGGGGAACTGCGGCACGCCGAGGTCGAATTCCATAAGGAACGCGAAGGGGACGATGCAAAGGCTGAGGATGACAGCCTCGCGGAGCCTGCCGAAACTGGAATCAGCGCCCGGAGCGCCAATCTGCTTTGCCTCAGCATGCAGCAGGACGACACCCAGGATGCAGGTGACGGCACCGCCGATCATCATGATGTGAGTCGGTCCCCACTCGGTGACGTCCGGGCCGAACAGCCGGTGCCACAGGTCGTCCGCGGGGAAGCCAGTAAGGGCGATGAGCCCCGCCGCGGTCATGATGAGCGCGCCGAGGGGGCTGCGCCAGCCAGGTGCGATGCGGATAGTGCGGGCCGGAAGCTTGCTGCGGTGGCCGAGAATGATGCTCAGCACACCTGCGCTGAAGAAACCGAGGATGCCGAAGAAGATCGGCCAATGAGACGGATTCGACAACGCCCCGTCGTCGCGACCGTCCTGCATATGCAACGCCACATCCCACCACACACCGAAACCTGCAGCGAGGATGCTGACGATCGTGAGGTACGCAGGCAGACTGAACCAGCGAGGCATTCCGTCTCGCTCGGCCAGCCAGTCGGCGAATCGCCCGATTGTCGACGATTTTCCTGCGCGCTCGCGCAACATGAACCAGGCGACTGGCGCGGACACCACTGCTGTGATGATCAGCGCGATCACAATATCCCGGACGTCTGCACCGCCTACGGGGGCGACGTCAGGTGGCTGTGCGACAAACATTGTCGAATTGCCCTCTCACAGTATGCGGATGCACTGGTTGACAGTCGCATCGTTGCGACATCCAGACGAATCCGATTTCTGAGACAAAACGATACACACAGTATCGTCGCTGGTATAGAGCGTCTCGGGTTCTGTGAGAGACGCTCATACCAGGGATGAATTGTGATGTCCGTCGCTTTTCGTTTGCCCTGCTACAAAGTGCAGAGGGGCCTTATCTCCTCAAGTCCTCCGGCTGTAGGCGAGGTAAGGAAGAAGCAGGAATCCCAGCCGCGGGACTCGATTGTTGAGCGCACTAACTGCCATTGTTCGGTCGAAATGCTGGATGTCCTCGAGAGAACGAATCCCGACGTCCGAGCCGGATCGCCCACGATGGCCAACGAATAGTCGTCGTCGACATAGGTGACGACGTAATTGGGAATCTCTTCAGCGATTTCGAATGGCACCGTAGGGAAGCGGACCCGCAACGCGGCGTTGGTCACGGGATCGGTTACCCGTGCCGTCCCGTCGATCTGGGACTGCTCGCCGGTCCACGTCGTGCAGGTATTGCGGACGGAAATCTCACCAGGCCCGATAATTCCGTACTCTGCCCGAGTATCGCGAGCGCATTGCAGGCTGAAGGGCTGCGGTATCGCGGCTATTTGCTGCCACGTTCCTCCGTAGCGTTCGACGTCGAGCGACGGTACTGGCGGCAATGGCTCGGGGAGCATAGATCCCGGTGCCGCGGTCGCGGTGCTAGGCAGTGCCACGAGGGCGGCGGCGGCAAGGGCGGCTGGCAGGGCGCGATGTGTGAGACTCACGAAAACAGTCTGTCAGAAATGCGCCACGTTGGTGGCAGTTGTCACAAGAGTTTGAGTTCGGCGGGCGTGTGTGGTGAAGATATCCGCGTGAAAGAAGTGATCGACCGTTTGATAGGTGCCGCACCGTACGCTGGCGGCTCCCTGCTTGCTGTAATCGTTTTTCGCTTCTTTACCGGCAGTGACGCGGATGTAGCGATCCTCGATTCGCTCGGCGGAGGCGCGTTCGCTTGGGGCGCTATGGCGCTGCTCGGAGTGGGTCTGCATCCTAAGGCAGCACTGCGGCCCGCACCCCGTCCGGTGGCTGACGCTTAACGCACCGTCGGCAGCGGGGGTGTGAACTCCAGATTCACGTATGGCTGCGCGCCGCCGATGGCATCGGCCGGCCACTCCGCTGTCGCTTCATGTACTTCGTCGTCGAGTTGCAGCCGCACCTCGTAGCGGTGCGGTGGCTGACCGTCCTCCAGGGGGTCGGCGGTCTCTTCGGTGAAGAAGCGCAATGACCCTTCTGGGCATCCGGTCGGGGTCGCATCGGAGTCAATGGTCTGCGTCACGCCGTCAGCAGAGGTAATGGTGATTTCAACCGAAGCCTGCTGTGGGTCCGCACGCAGATCGGTAATCGTGAGGTCGGGGAAGGACATCGACAAGGGGGCGAATTCCGACGCAATCGCAAGCGCGGCCTGCGGTTCAGGCACTGCGCCGTCCTCTGGGGTATCCCAGCGGAACATGACTGCAGCGTCACCTTCCGGCGCTCGGGCGACGAGGAGGACGTCGTATTCACCAGCGAGTCCCACCGGTTCTAACGTGAACGTGCCGTCCGGATTCTCTTGAAGGTCAGTTTCGTAATTTCGGCCGCACTCATCGCTTCCAGCCTCGCGGAAATTCGCGACGAATTCCGCTGCCTCGCCGGCGAAATCGACGGTGACGCTGTCCGGGCTTCCGATGTTCAGTGGGTCTTCCGGCTCCTCGCCGTCCACGCACCGATCGATCCAGCAATATGTCCAGGGTTCAAGTTCGGAATCGACATCGCCTGCCCGGATCCGGATGGGCGGGGGCGCTTGCCCATCCGCTGCGGCTTCGGTAGTCGGATCTGCGGTGCCGGGAGCGGGAGGTTCATCGTCGGTGTCGGTGCCGCACGCGGCAATACCAGCTATCAGGACAGCGCAGCTGACCAAAGCGGCCGCGGATCGAGCCACGACAACACCCCGCTCTCAATCGCGATGGAATTCGTTTCCCGCGATGCTACCCGTACAGGTGCAGGGGGCAGTCCCGGCGGAGTACCCCCTGCGTCGACGGGGCAGGGGGTACTGCTCGATGGGTTACTGCTTGATGGCCTCGATCTCGAGAATGATGGTCACTTTGTCGCCGACAACCGCGCCACCGTTCTCCAGCGGAGCATCGAAGTTGACGCCGAAGTCCTTGCGGTTGATGACTGTCGTGGCTTCGAAGCCCGCAACCTCGCCCTGTCCCATGCCCGGGTTGACGCCGTTGAACTCGAGGCTCAGCGTCACCGGCTTGGTGACTCCACGGAGCGTGAACTCACCGTCGACGAACACTTCGCTGCCCTCTGAACGTACGCCGGTGGACCGGAAGGTGGCAGTGGGGTGGTTCGCCGCGTCGAAGAAGTCGGTGCTGTGCAGGTGCTCGTCGCGCTGCTTGTTTTTGGTCGTCACTGAACCGACGGCGATGTCAGCGGCTACTGATGCGGACCCGTCGTTCTCGATGGTGACCTGGCCTGAGAATTCGGTGAACTCGCCACGGACCTTGCTCACCATGAGATGGCGGACGCTGAAGGTGACTGCGGAGTGGACGGGGTCGATCGTCCAGGTGCCTGCGGTGAGGCCGGGAAGGGCGGTGATGACAGCAGCGGTCATGGTGAACTCCTTAGTGCCGATGTTCAGAAGTAATTGCTCAAGCAACTACATATAGTAGAACATTCAACCAGTTGGGTTCATTCCGATAGTGTCCAGCGTCACATCACTAGCGTGCGGGAACGAGTTCCGCGTCAACTTCGACAGCTACATCGTCAGCAAGCCGGAGGGCCCCAAAGAAGGCAGAAAAAGGGGTGATTCCCCAACGGCTCTGCGTCACAGTTGCGGAGGCACGCAGCCGTCCACTGGAACTCACGGTGCCACTGACAGTTAATGGCTGCGTGTTGCCAACCAGTGTCAATGCACCCGGGGCCGTCACAGCATCGCCCGTCTGGCCGGTAGAGTCAGCCACGAACGTGATCATCGGATACTTGCCAGGCTGCAGCACCTTGACCATGTTTTTCTCGGTCATTTTGCGATCTGACGATGTCATCGGTTTGAGGCCGCCCAGCGCGTCCCTAATCGTGAGCGACCCCGCATTCACCTCGACGTGCACACGGGCGGATCCGTCCGGTCCAACCACTGCAGTCCCAGTCCACTCGGCCGCTTCGATAACCAGGTCATGCCCAGCCCGGGCGCCGAGGCCGCTGCGGCTGGTTTTCACCAGCAAGTGCCCCGAATCTGGTCCGAGCCGAAACGTTCCTTCGCCCACCATGACCCAAGCGTAACTGCAGCGCATTCAACATCAGCCGCCTCCCGCCCGGCCACGCCGGCATGACAACTGTCACGTCAAACTCGTGACATCTGATCCGGGGCCGCGAGTTCCCCCGCGGCGAATGTGGAAGCATGACCAACCAATCACCCGCAATCGAAATACGCGGCCTGCACAAGAGTTTCCGGCAACGGAGCGGCACGCCGGTCAGGGCGGTTCAGGGTATCGACCTGACAATCCAGCGTGGTGAAGTCGTCGCGCTGCTCGGACCCAACGGTGCGGGCAAGACCACCACGCTCGACCTCGTGCTGGGGTTTGCCGCTGCAGACCAGGGCGAAGTCCGCGTCTTCGGGGGAACACCCCGCGCCGCAATCGAGGACGGGGCAGTGTCAGCGGTCCTGCAGACTGGCGGGCTGCTCGCCGACCTCACCGTTCAGGAAACGCTCAAGGTGGTGGCGTCCCTGATGCCCCGGCCACTCTCAATAGGTGAGGTCCTCGACCGTGCTGGGCTCACCACTGTTGCCCGGCACATGGTGGCGAAGTGTTCCGGTGGCCAGCAGCAGCGCCTGAAGTTCGGTCTGGCGCTGCTCGCGGACCCAGAATTGCTGATCCTTGACGAGCCCACAGCCGGGATGGACGTCCGTGCCCGCCGCGAGTTCTGGGACACCATGCACGCTGAAGCACGCCAGGGACGAACGATCGTGTTCGCGACGCACTACCTCGAAGAAGCGGATGCATTCGCCAACCGAGTCGTTTTGATGTCGCGCGGCAAGATAGTTGCCGACGGCTCCACCTCGGAAATTCGTGCCCGGGCAACGGGCCGCACCGTCAGCGCCCGAGTGTCGACCGAGACGGCGGAATCTGTGCGGGAGTCCGTTCTCGCGATCGACGGCGTCCAGGACGTCACCGTGCGCGGAGGGCGAATGTCGATCGCATGCCGTGACTCCGACTCGGTCGCCAAGTACCTGTTTGACCGCGCCCTCGGCTATGACCTCGAGATCACCTCCGCGAACCTCGAGGAAGCGTTCATCACCCTGACCGCCGACAGCCTCGATGACAGGAAAGGGGTGTCAGCATGAGCACCACCTACGTCACCACCGAGTTCCAGCGCACTGTCCGCAACTTCCCCAACATGTTCTTCATCGCGCTGCTGCCCGGTGCGTTCTATCTCGTGTTTGGTGCACTCATGGAGTTCGGGGCCGAACCCGCCGGCTCGGGCAACGTCGCCGCTGTGATTATGACGTCAATGGCCTGCTACGGCGCCGCGATGGCGACGCTGTCTATCGGCGGCTCCGTCGCTGTCGAACAATTTCAGGGATGGGGACGTCAACTCGCGCTCACACCGCTGACGTCGTCGGGGTTCGTCACCATCAAGGCCATTGTGGCTCTCGGCGTGGCCGCGATGCCCATCCTCGTGGTGTACTCACTCGGCTTCTTCTTCGGCGCACAAGCCCCACCGAACGTGTGGATCCTTTCCGCGCTACTGTGCTGGCTAGGCTCGGCAATCTTTGCGCTCTTCGGACTCGCCGTCGGATTCGCTTTCCGCACCGAAGCAGCATTGAGTGCAGCGGGAGGACTCCTCGTCATTCTCGCGTTCTTAGGCAACGTATTTATCCCCCTGACCGGGACAATGCTGACAATCGCGAAGTTCACACCGATGTACGGGATGGTGGCGCTCGCTCGCTACCCGCAAACGCAAGGCACCTACGCGGGAATGACGGGCGAATCGTTATGGATTCCTGTGGTAAACGTCATGGCATGGGCGATCATCTTCGGGGCAGCGGCGGCGATCATGTCGCGCCGGGCTCTGGCAAGGCGATGACCGAAGAGCAGGACCACAGCTGGCTATTCGGAGCGGTGTGGCTAGTCTTCCTCGTCTTTCCCGCGCGAGAACTCTTCACGTCGGATCAATCATTTGTCGGTCTGACGATCGGCGTGGCGCTACTAGTCGTCTTCGCCGCAGTCTTTGTATACGGCCTGGTTACCCTGCGCTGCATCGGCGACGACGACCTCCAGGCCAACCTGGTCGTCCTCGGCATGGTCGCGATCACATCGCTAATGGCAATCCTCATCGGATTAGGCGCGATGGGAATGACGGCGTTCATCATCAGCTATGTCTTCTTTGCCTGGCCCATACGTCGAGCAGTTGGCCTAGCCATTGCCACCATCGTGCTAGTTCTGGTGGGGCCCGGTCTCATTGGTACCGGCCAGTTCGGCGAATATTGGGTATTCCTCCTCTTCCTAGTACCAGTGAGTTTTGTATCCGCACTGTCACGCATCATGATCGAAAAGGAAGAATCTCGCCGCGAACTCCAAGACGAACTGTCCAAGGTCGCTGAGCGAGACCGTATCGCCAGGGACGTCCATGACATCCTCGGCCACGGACTCACCGTGATCTCGGTGAAGGCTGAACTGGCCGCGCGCCTCATCGACTCTGACCCAGCCCGCGCAAGGCGGGAACTCGCTGAACTGCACACACTCGCTCGCGGGGCACTCGCGGAGGTGCGGTCGGCGGTGACGAGAATGCGGTCCCGTAGCCTCGATGAGGAGCTGCGCACCGCCCGGACCGCGCTGACGGCCGCAGGGATTGAAGCTGCCCTGCCCGCGTCCGCACCGGAAGTACGGGACGGTGCCGAGGAGGTATTCGCCTGGGCGGTTCGTGAAGCTGTCACCAACATCATTCGGCACAGCGGAGCGAGTCGATGCGTGATCACACTGAAGGCTGACTCCGTCACGATTGCCGATGACGGGCGGCGAAACGGCCCGCTGCACGAAGGCCAGGGGTTGCGCGGATTGCGCGAACGGGCGGCCACGGCGGGTGCCCGGGTGGAAATTGGGGCCGTCCACGGGGGAGGAACGAGCGTGGAGGTGGCCGTGCCGTGATCAAGATCCTGCTCGCCGATGACCAGGCGCTGGTCAGGGGCGCGTTAGCTGCGTTGCTCGAGCTCGAACCAGATCTGTCTGTTGTAGCGGAAGTAGGCCGTGGAGATGCTGTCCTACCGGCAGTGCTGGACCTTCAGCCCGACATCTGCCTGCTCGACATCGAGATGCCCGGGTTAGACGGAATCGCCGCAACCGCCGCGGTGCGGGAGCGATTCCCGGCTACGCGCGTACTAATCGTCACAACGTTTGGCCGGGCGGGTTATTTGCGCCGCGCGATCGATGCGGGGGCGAGTGGCTTCATTGTCAAGGACACTCCGGCGCGCGAACTCGCGGATGCAGTGCGCCGTGTGCACGCTGGCCTGCGCGTCATTGACCCAGCCCTCGCCTCGGAAACCCTGGTCGATGGAATCAACCCGCTTACCGAACGGGAACGGCAGGTGCTGCTACACGCACTCACCGGCGCCACCGTCGCCGCTATCGCACGGCATGTGCATTTATCCCAGGGGACTGTTCGCAACTATTTGTCGTCCGCGATTGGTAAGACTGGCGCGGTCACGCGCGGTGAGGCTGCCCAGATCGCCCAATCACGCGGCTGGTTGTGACGTCAGGGCTGCCAGTGCGGACTACGCCCTGACAGCCCGATCGCGCGATCCAGTGCGGGAGCATCGCTGGGCACATCAATAACTGGTCCAAACAAGCCTTCACGCTCCGCTTCCTCACCGGGAGCCGCCGACATTTCAGTGAACGACAGGCAGGCCGCAGTGCTCGCGTCGTCGCAGTAGAACTCCTGGCCGGTCGCCCGGGCCAGGTCCCAGCCGTGGAGCACGAGCTCATCGAGCGCGACAAGTCCCGTGATTTCCGCGGGCATCGTGACGCCGCCGATGGTGGTTTCACCGTCCCAGGCAGATGGGTTGCGCCACGTCTCGGCGAGAGCGCGGAGGCGCGCGGGGATGGTGACTCGCCACTCAGCGGGAAGGTCGTCCGCCGAGGGCGCGGGCGGGCTTTTCAGTAGCGCCACGGCTTCAGGGCTTTTCGGCGTCACCGGCGCAGCCAGGTGGAACGCGTACGCAAGGCCGTCAATGTGCGCGAGCAATGTCGCGACGGAGTAGTCCTCGCAGGGTGTAGGGCGAGCAAGGTCGGCATCGGAGATAGCCGGCAGGAGCCGTTCAATCTCTTGAGCGGCAGCGGTGAGGTCATAGCGCATGTAAGTAGTGACCGGCGATGCTAGCGAAAATCATCGCGCGCAAAATAGTCGATCTTCATGACGTGCATGTTAGAAACTCACAGTCTGATAGCTGATCTGGTGACCTTCTTGAAACTCAGTGCCAACATCTCGGAAACGAGGCGTCCATAACGTGGTCGTTGCCTTGCAAGGGTGACATGTAGTTCCGGCAACAGAAATGAAAGGACTGCCAAACATGGGTCTGGTAGCTGGTCTTATCGCAATCGTTGGCGATCTGCTTCACCTTCTGCTCGGGGGGCTGTGAGTCACTGATCCGCTGAGTTAGCTGCAAACTGGCCCTGTCATCGCTGATGGCAGGGCCAGTTTCAGTTGTGGGCGCGGAATCTCAGGCCGTGGCCCGCGTCGGTGGTGACGGTGAGGATATCGGCGTCGATTGAGGCGGTCACGGTGGTCGACGACAGAGTGGCGAGTACAGCCCGTTCGATGTCATCCCGGTCAGGCAGGCACGCCATTCGTGTCGTCGCGAGCGGGCTGAAAGTGATCTGATCGCCGTCGATCTCGGCGGTGCCATGGAAATTGTTGCAGCCAGTTGTGCCCGTTGCCCGACCGTCTTGGTCGATCGTCAGGGTCGGCCGCGCTTCCTCTAGCGCTGCTGACGTGCTGATGGCCTCCTGTTCGATGATCGAGTCAACCACCCACTCCGTCCCGCTGAGCGGCAGGTCAGGTTCGGCCGCCTTTCGGTCGAGCAACCGTACTGTCCCAGTATCTGTGCGCAGCGTCAGTGTGGCGCCGTCTAGCGTCCATTCGGGTTCCGCGGCGAATAGTGCGCCCACCCAATCATCGGCTCCAGCGACGTCGGGCGGACAACCGATGAGCGTCATCGCGAGCTCACCGGTGATGATGCGTCCGCTTTCGAGGCGCGCGGTGCCCGCTGCAGTGTTGCACCCCGCGTTCGCGATGAGGCGGGAGTCTTCAGCGAACTCCAGGCGCAGAGGACCACCACCGGGGATCTGCGGTCCTTCCACCTCCGTATAGAGAAATGTCCGGCCGGACAGGTCATTCATGGCTGCCTCAACTTCATTTCCGCTGCAGGCGGCCGACATCGCGCCGCAACCCAGCGCGAGGAGCGCGATAAGCGTCTTCCGCATCAATGGCCTGCTTCCAGTGGTGGGGTTCGAGACCAAGTATTCCCCGTTCTGCGACTGTCGCAGCGGCCACATAGAGTCCTTTTATGACACACCGTCAGCGGCTGCTGCTCTGGGCGCGCACATTCCATCCGGTTGGGCTCGCCTTCGCGCTCGTCTTCTATGTATGGTCCATGTCTCCGTCACTGCTGCCCAGGCCTTGGTTCCTCCAGGCAGTAGCGACCGCGATCAGTTTGGCTATCGGGTACGGTCTCGGGTGCCTGGCGGCCTGGATTGTGCGCAAGTGCGGGCTCCAGCCACAGTGGTCTGATCGCGTCCGGCACATGGGGTGGGTGCTTCTGGGTGTCAGTGCCCTGATCCTCATCCCGGCCTTTGCGATTCTGGGTTCCTGGTGGCAGGAATCGATACGCGACATCGTTGGCGTGCCGAGAGAGGGGCGCCCGGTGTATACCGTGCTGCTCATTGCCGCGTTCGCGCTCGGGCTTCTGCTCGTTGTGTTCGGTCGGCTGATCGGCCGCGCCACACGTGCCATCGCGCACTTGCTCGGCCGCTTTGTGCCGGTACCGGTCGCGCGACTCGCGGCGGTTGTCGTCGTCGTTGTGGTTGGTGTGCTGGTTATCGATGGGACCGTGCAGCGGGGTGTTCTCGGAGTCGCGGAACGGTCTGCGGCCGTCGCGGACGAGTCCACCGCACCGCAAGTGGTGCAACCAGAGGAACCTGAGCGTTCTGGTTCGCCCAGCTCTCTGCAGCAATGGGACACCCTTGGCCGCGAGGGTAGAACTTTCGTTGCTGGCGGGCCTCGGGCGCAAGACATCACAGCCGTGACGGGACGCCCCGCGGTGACACCGATCCGCGTCTATGCGGGCCGTCTCTCCGCCGACGGGGTTGACGAAACCGCGAAGCTCGTTGTGGAAGAACTGGACCGTACAGGCGGTTTCGACCGTTCAGTGCTCGCCGTCGCGACCACCACGGGACGTGGCTGGGTCAACGCGAACGTCGCGTCGTCGCTGGAATATCTCAGCGACGGCGACAGTGCCATAGCGTCAATGCAATACTCATTCCTCCCAAGTGCGCTGTCGTTTGTCGCGGACAGGGAAACGCCGCAGCTCGCAGGCCGCGCGCTGTTCGAAGCCGTGTACGAACGGTGGCTGGGCCTCCCCGAGGACGACCGTCCGAAACTGGTCGTCTTCGGTGAAAGTCTCGGTTCGTTCGGCGGCCAGGCGGCGTTCTCCGGCGGGTACGACATGATGGCGCGCACCGACGGCGCATTGTGGGTGGGCACTCCTAACTTCTCCGAACAGTGGGCCGAGATCACTGCCAGCCGCGATGACGGATCACCCGAGGTACTACCGGTGATCGCGCAGGGCGAGCACATCCGCTTCGCGTCGGACCCTGCCGACCTGAACGGCGCACATCTCAGTTCCGAATGGGAAGCACCGCGCATCGTGTACTGGCAGCACGCCTCGGACCCAATTGTGTGGTGGAGCTTTGATCTGGTGCTCAATCGGCCCGACTGGCTGCGCGAGCCGCTGTCACCCCGACTTGAGCCAGGCGTGCGATGGATACCTTTCGTGACGTTTTGGCAGGTGACCCTGGATATGGTGTTCTCGGTCGATGTACCGTCCGGGCACGGGCATACGCACGGCTCGGAGGCAACTGACCTGTGGGCTGCCATATTGCGCGCGGCGCCCGACGGCACCCAATGGACACCTGAGGAGATCGCGGAGATCCGCGACGCTCTGGCAGCGTAGGAGAACCGAGTGAGCGAATTCCAGTACTGTCCGCAGTGTGCAACTCCGCTGCAAGACGCGCACATCGGCGGCGAAGCCCGGAAGTCATGCCCCGAGTCCGAATGCGGGTTCATCCACTGGGGCAACCCTGTGCCCGTTGTCGCCGCGATCGTGGAGCACGAGGGCCACATCATCCTCGCGCACAACAAAACGTGGCCGCCCACGTGGTTTGGCCTCATCACGGGTTTCCTCGAGCGTGGTGAAACCCCAGAATCAGGCGTCCAGCGCGAGGTGGAAGAAGAACTCGCCCTCACTCCGCACGAAGTGACATTCGTCGGCCATTACCCGTTCGAGCAGATGAACCAGATCATCATTGCCTACCACGTCGCAGCGACAGGCACCGTCGTGCTGAACGAGGAACTCGACGAGTTCAAACATGTCCCTCCCGACAAACTCACACCGTGGCCGTTCGGCACGGGGTATGCGGTCGCGGACTGGCTGCAACAGCGCAACGCGGCGGGAACGTAGCCGGAGCGCACAACAGCGTCATACGAAAGTTGACGGTGGCAGCCGGCCTAAGACGATTCCCGGGCAGGCGGCGCAACCCTACCGTGAGGCTATGAACATGAAGGCGTCCGCGCACGGACCGGAAACAGAACTCGGGTTGTCCTTCCCGATCCGGCTGCTGCTGTTCATCGGATCCCCGCTGGCCGGTGCGGCGGTCGGCTACAGTTTGCCGCGCGTCGCGGAGTGGGCGCTGAACCTGCCCTGGATTCCGATGCGTGGTCCGCTCGAACTCGTGTCCTCCTTCGATCAACGCTGGTCGATCCTGGCCTTTCTGGTTGCCGGCTTTCTGCTCGGTGTCGTGTTCGCCGTGATCGCAGTGGTCGGCTGTCTGACCATCACGGTGAACAACCACGACGTGACTCTGGCGAAAGATGGCGATTCTCGCACGATCAGCAGAAGTGACATCAGCGCCGCCTTTGTGGACGGCAGAAACCTCGTGCTGCTGGACCGCGAGTCACGGCAGGTGTGTCGCGATCCTCACGAGTCGACGGTGGCCGAACTCGCGGATGCGTTCCGCAAGCACGGATACCCTTGGTGCGACCAGGACCCGCACGCAGACCTGTACCGCCGGTGGATCCCCGCTGCACCTGAGTTACCTGCCGGGGTGAACGCGCTGCTGAAAGCGCGTGAGGAAGCGCTGCGCAAGAAGGTCGCAGAGGATGTCACCGAGTTGCGTGGCGAAGTCGAAAGACTCGGCTATACCGTTCGGGAAGAGGGCACCAAGCAGTACTGGCGCCCGCTGGTCGGCTCATGACGGAGAGCCGCCGATCCGCTCGGGACATCACCGCTGACGTCATCGTTGTCGGTGTTTCACTGTTCATTGTGCTGCTCGCCGCGCTGGACGCACATGCGTCCGGACTGGCGATCGATGCACGGTTCATTTTCGCAGTGGTGATATCGGTGCTCGGCTGTCTTGCGCTGTTATGGCGCAGGACGTGGCCGGTGCACATTGCGGTGGGTCTCATTCCGGTCGCGCTGGTCACGGACTTCGCGGGAATGGCTACGGTCTTCGCGGTCTTCGCGGTGGCAGCACGGCGTTCGATTCGCGCTACAGCATGGGTCACCGCAGTGCATGTAGCCGTCGTGGTGACCTACTACCTGCGTGCGGACATCGTGCAGGAAGAGCAGATCGCCTACATCGTTTTCAGTGTCATCGTCATCCTCCTCGTCGCCGGGTGGGGCCGGTGGGTGCACAACCGGCGGCGGCATCTCGCTGAGCTTCGCGAACAGGCCCGGCACACCACCGAGCTTGCTGCGAGTGAAGCGGAACGTGTCCGCAGTCTGGAACGCGAACGGATCGCGCGGGAAATGCATGATTCTCTCGCACACCGGATTTCAATGGTCGGACTGCATGCCGGTGCACTGGAGGTTCGTCCGGACGCGTCCCCCGAGGAGGTGACCAAAGCGGCAGCGATTATCAGAACAAGCGCGCGGCAGGCGCTTGATGATCTGCGTGAGATCCTGGGGGTTCTCCGGGACAACGGGGAGGACACACAGCGCCCACAGCCAGAAATTGCTGAGCTGACGCGGCTCGTCGACGATTCACGATCCGCCGGTCACCAGGTCCTCTATTCCGAGCGGATCGGCAACTCTGACGCGGTTCCAGAATCGCTGGGCCGGACGGTGTACCGCGTCGTACAAGAGGGGCTGACGAATGCTCGCAAACATGCGCCTCGCGAAACGGTCACTGTCACGCTCGAACGGGACGGGGATGACGTCCATGTCCACATTCACAATCCGCTCCCAGCCGGACCAGCCGCCGGTGCGGCGCCCGGAACCCGGCAAGGGCTGATCGGGATGGAAGAACGCGTCGGACTTGCGGGAGGCACCGTGCGCAGCGGGATCCGGCGCGGCGCCAGCGGAGATCCCGAGTTCCATCTGGAAGTGTGGATCCCGTGGCGGCAATGATCCGGGTCTTACTCGTCGACGATGACGCTCTCGTGCGATCAGGCCTCGCTCTGATGCTCGGTGCCGATCCGTCTATCGAGATCGCCGGTCAATCCCCAGACGGTGCGCATGCGGTGCAGGCTGTCGCTGAGTGCCGCCCCGACGTGGTGCTGATGGATATTCGTATGCCAGTCATGGATGGGCTCACCGCTATCGAACAGCTCCGGAAGAATGGTCCTGACCCGGCGATCATTGTGCTCACGACGTTCGATACGGACGCTCATGTGCTGCGTGCGCTGCGGCTGGGAGCGGACGGCTTTCTCCTCAAGGACACACCGCCGCGCGACATCCTCGATGCGATACGGCGCGCGGCGCAGGGCGAGCCGGTGCTGTCACCAGCGGTGACGCGACGGCTGGTCGACCACGTCACTCGTTCGGAGGAAATCCCCGAGTACGAGCGGCGCAGCCAGACCGCACGGCAGGCCCTCGACACTCTCACTGAAAGGGAGCGGGAAGTTGCGCTCGCGGTCGCTGCGGGCATGTCGAACTCCGAGGCCGGAAACGCGCTCCACTTGAGCATCCCCACCGTTAAAACGTATATGTCGCGGGTGCTGGCGAAGCTCCACTGTGAGAACCGCGTGCAGGTCGCGATCCTCGTTCATGACGCCGGGCTCGCGCCGTAAGCCACGCAGGTGAGCACACACACCGGTACTTCGGTTATGTTCGTCCGGTGAGCACGCCACAGGATCCCTGGAATCCTTGGAACAACGACGAGTCGTCCCGCCGGGACGACCCGCCGCCCTACGGGCAGCAGTATCCACCCGGACACGGCTGGGATCCGAGCATGCCGCCGCCCCCACTGCCGCCCAGTTACGGCAGCCCGCCGGGCTACCAGCAGCCAGGGTTGCCCCAGCAACCGCCGCCCCCGAGGACGAATGGGCTGGCAGTCGGGTCTCTCGTGGTGTCGCTGGTGTCGACTTTCGCGTGCTGCGGCGCCATCGGATTCGTGGGCGCCCTCATGGGGCATGTCGCGCGCGGCCAGATCCGGGCGACCGGTGAACAGGGTGACGGTCTCGCGCTGGCCGGGATCATCATCGGCTGGATCACGACACTGCTACTCGTGGCCGGTGTGCTGGTGTGGATCGGCTTAATTGGTGTCGCTGCGGCGGGTTACTGAATGAAAACTGACCCAGACGTAGCGGTCATCGGAGCGGGCCAGGCAGGCCTTTCCGGGGCCTATTATCTTCACAAGGCGGGCCTCGCCCCAGGCACGGACTTCGTCGTTCTCGACGGAGGCCCCAACCCTGGTGGTGCGTGGCAGTTCCGCTGGCCATCTTTGACACTGATGACGGTGAACGGGATCAGCGATCTTCCGGGCATGCGGTTCTCCGAAACGCTCGACGAAGGGACCGCGGAGGTGCGCGCCTCCGAGGCGGTTCCGCGCTATTACGCTGAATACGAGCGCCGCTTCGGACTCGCCGTGGAGCGTCCGGTACGAGTTCGGGTCGTGTGTGACCGCACTGATGACGGTCGGCTCAATGTGGAAACATCCGCGGGTACGCTCTCGGTTCGGGGACTGATCAACGCGACTGGAACGTGGGAGCGTCCCTTCATCCCGTTCTATCCCGGCGCGGACACATTCACGGGATGGCAGCTGCACACCAGGGATTATCAGACCGCAGCCGAGTTCGCGGGCAAGCACACGATCGTCGTGGGCGGCGGCATCTCGGCGGTTCAGCTGATCGACGAGGTCTCGCGCGTCACCACCACCACGTGGGTCACGCGGTCCGAGCCGGTATTCCGGGACGAGCCGTTCACCGCGGAGATCGGCCGCAGAGCTGTCGCGCTGGTGGAGGACCGCGTGCGCAGGGGTCTCCCACCGGGATCAGTGGTTTCGGTGACGGGCATTCCGGTCACGCCCGAAGTGCGCGACGCGCAACGGCGTGGAGTGCTGGACCGTCGTCCAATGTTCGAACGCATCGAATCGGATGGCGTGCGCTACGCCGACGGCACGTTCGAGCGTGCCGATATCATCTTCTGGTGCACCGGATTTCGTTCGTCACTTGACCATCTTGCGCCGCTCTCGCTGCGGGGCCCTGGTGGGGGAATAACGATGACTGGCCAGCTCGCCACGCGGGTCGCTCAGGATCCGCGCATCCACTTGATCGGATATGGACCCTCAGCATCCACTATCGGTGCGAACAGGGCAGGGCGCGCGGCCGTGCGAGAATTACTCGAAGCAATCAGGAGGTAATTTCCAGGTGACGATCACGGTCGATGCGGGTGTCGCACATGTTCTCGTAGCTATCCCGGAGAAGGGGCAGAGCCTCGACATCCCTGGCCTTGATGAGGCCGCAGCTCTTATCCGCTCTGATTCCTCCATCCGGGCGGTTCTCCTCACCGGGGGTGACGGCCCGAACTTCTGCAACGGGGGAGACGTCAAAGCCTTCGGCGCTGCAGCGAACCCGGGGCAGTATGTGCGAAGCATCGCGGAGCCGTTTCACCGGTGCGTGCAAGCCCTCATCGAGACGGACGTCCCGGTGGTCGCGGCCGTGCGCGGGTTCGCGGCAGGCGGCGGCATGAGTTTGTCGTGTGCGGCGGACATTGTGGTCGGCGGGCCTTCGACGACTTTCCTGCCGGCCTACCCGGGTATCGGTTATTCGACAGATGGCGGGCTGACGTGGAGCCTGCCGCGAATCGTGGGGCGACGCAGGGCCGCGGAGATCTTGTTCACGAACCGGCGGATCGGGAGTGCTGAGGCGTTTGAACTGGGCCTGATCACTCACATGGCCGACTCCGATGAGGCGGTTGTCGCGCAAGCGCAGGCCTTGGCGGCGAGCATCGCACGAGCGTCACGGAGCGCGCTAGGGTCGATCAAGCGGCTCCTCACCGAGTCTGGTGCGCGCTCGTTGGCCGACCAGCTGGCCGCCGAGACTGACGCAATCGAACGTGCCGCGGACTCGGCGGACGGCCGTGAGGGTGTCGCCGCGTTCCTGGAGAAGCGCAAACCTGCGTTCGGGATCTGACACAGCACGTTGTGTGCACGAACTCGCACCTTTGGGCTGCGCGGAGTGCGATTGTGTGCACACGACAGGGCGGGCTGGTGTTACCCGCGAAGCTGATCGAATGCGGCAGGCATCGTTTCTCCGCTGCATAGCTTGTTCAATATCTCGTGGAGATCGCCGCGCTGCCCGCCGGTGAGTTCAACGAGCAGTGTGTCGTTGAGTTCCGTGAGGGCGGAATCGGCCCTTCCGATGAGGTCACGCCCTTTGTCAGTGATCGAGACGAGCACGCGACGACGGTCACGGGGGTCGCGGTTGCGTTCCGCGCAGGAAAGCGATTCGAGGTCATCGACCACCGAGACCATGGTGGCCGGATCGATGCGCAGCTTGGTGCCGAGTGCGTGCTGACCGTCGGGCCCAGAAGCGGCGAGCGCTTTGAGAACGGTGTAGTGGCGGGTGCGGAGGCCGAAAGGGGCAAGTACGTCCTCTGTCAGCTTGTATGTGACCTGTCCGAGCCGGAGCAGCAGGCATGTCGTGTGGTCGGCGATTTCGGCCGGAACGAGTGCGTGTGCCACTGCAAGCTCCTTTACAGATTTGCGATTTGTGTCTAGAAAGTATGCGTATTGTCTGATACTGTAACAGTCATTCGCGTGCCGAATGATTAGCATCGCATACGTTTGATCGGAGTTTACGTGAGTGACGCTGTGAACACTTCAGAGCCGAAGCGCACACCGATACTCAGCGAACCGGAATCGCGCGCTGTCCGGCGCGGCGTGCCGGACCCTGGTATCGCCCTGCCGTACGTCTCGATCCCCACTCTCGCGTTGTGGGTCGCCTCGCTCGCACTGTGGGTGTTCGCGACCTGGCTCGTGCTCGGTGCTGGCGTAACGGCGTGGATCACGGTGCCATTGCATGCCGTGGTCACATTCACGATGTTCACGGTGCTGCACGAGACCACACACCATGCTGCGGGTCGCGAAACCTGGGTGAATGAGGTGCTTGGTCGTCTTTCAGTGCCATTTGTCGCGGCGTACGGGGCGTTCCCGCTGATCCGCTTCATCCACATCGAACATCACCGCAACACCAACGAGGAGATCACCAGCGATCCCGATGCCTGGACAAGCCACGGGCCCGCGGCGCAACTTCCGTTCCGGTGGGCGACTATCGACATCTGGTACATGGCGTTCTACCTGCGCAAATCGTTTGACTGGAAAGCCCTCGGCCGGTGGGCCCGCAGCGGGTTCCGTGAACGGGATGGGCAGATCGTGCACCGGCCGCGCCGGGAAGTCGTCGAGTCCGTCGCCGTCCTCACCGGAACACTCGCGGTGTTCGCGGGGCTCGTCGCGGCAGGCCTGGGCTGGTATTTGCTGGTCATCTATCTGATCCCGCAGCGCATCGGCCTGACGGTGCTCGCCTGGTGGTTTGACTGGCTTCCGCACCATGGCCTGGCCGCAACAGCAGCAGAGAACCGGTTTCACGCCACCCGCGTCCGTGTGGGCTGGGAGTGGCTACTCACCCCTCTCATGCTGTACCAGAACTACCATCTGGTGCATCACCTCCACCCAGCTATTCCCTTCTACCGGTACGTTTCCGCGTGGAGGAACAACGAACAGGCCTACCTCGAGCAAGACGTTCCGATCGCCAGCGCGTGGGGCCGGGAGCTCACCACCTCCGAGTACCGGGCGTGGCGCCGGCTTTCCGACTCGTTGCAGTCAGGCCGCAGCGGGGCAGGCAGCCAGGACTTCCATCAGCTCACTGTCAGCGAGGTACGGAAGCTGACACCGGATGCCGTCTCCATCGCGTTCGACGTCCCGGATGAACTGCGCGACACGTTCCGCTTCACCCCCGGTCAGCATCTGACGCTCGAGCTGACTGTGGACGGCACGCGTCATCGCCGCACCTATTCGATGTGCACGTCAGCGACGTCGGACCTCGTCCGGATTGCGGTGAAGCAGATCCCTGACGGTGTCGTCTCCAACTATCTGAACAACGAGCTGAAGCCGGGCACCGTCCTTGATGTCATGCCCCCATCGGGGCGTTTCACCCTCGACCACAAGCCCGGCACCCGGTCGCATTATGTGGGCATCGCCGCGGGTAGTGGAATCACACCCATCATTTCGATGCTCGCCACCGCGCTCACCGTCGACGAAGACGCGCGCTTCACCCTTCTCTACGGAAACCGGACCAGCGAGAGCACCATGTTCGCCGACGAACTCTCCATGCTCGCCCGCCAGTTCGAAGGACGTCTCCGGATCGTCCACTACCGCACCGGCGATGCCAACGAAACAGCAGGCAGCGCCTACGAGCGCATTGAGCGCGGCCGCATCGAAGCAGAGGCGCTGCAGGAGATTGCGCACGATGACGTCACCGCCTGGTACCTATGCGGGCCGCAGGAACTCATCGACGCGGTGCGCTCGGAGCTGAATGACGTTGGTGTGCCGGATGATCGAGTGCACCTCGAGCTGTTTTACGCAGAGGCGACGACCGGGCATGGCGTTGCGTCCTCCATCACCGCGCACATCGGGGGTAAGGCTTACTCGAACGTCAGCTCGGGGGAGGAAACCGTCCTCGAATCTCTGCTTCAGGTCGGCGCGAACGCCCCTTACGCGTGCATGGGCGGAGCCTGCGGGACGTGCCGGGCGAAACTCCTCACCGGACATGTTGAGATGGACACCAGCTATGCGCTCTCGAACGAGGAAAAGGAGGAGGGGTACGTTCTAACGTGTCAGGCACGCCCAACAACACATCAGGTGGACGTCGACTACGACGCTTGACGCGCTGACCAGAAAGGTTCACATCACGTGGCATCTCTCGAATCGAAGACGATCATCATGTCTGGTGGCTCGCGCGGGATCGGGCTAGCGATCGCGCTGCGCGCGGCGAAAGACGGCGCGAACGTCGCTATCGTCGCGAAGACCGATCAGCCGCACCCGAAGCTTCCGGGCACCATTCATACTGCTGCCGAGGAGATCGAAGCGGCAGGGGGCAAGGCACTGCCGATTCTCGGTGACGTGCGCTCAGATGAATCCGTCGCCGAAGCTGTCCAGAAAACCGTCGATGCGTTCGGTGGAATCGACATCGTCGTGAATAACGCCAGTGCGATCGACCTTTCCAACACGTCGGACCTCGCGATGAAGAAGTACGACCTGATGCAGGACATCAACTGCCGCGGGTCGTTCCTGCTGTCGAAAACGTGCTTGCCGCACCTCAGGGAGTCAGCGAAAGCGGGACGTAATCCGCACATTCTGACGCTGTCACCGCCGCTGAACCTCAACCCGAAGTGGGCCGGTGCGCACCTCGGCTACACGATCGCGAAGTATGGGATGTCGCTGACGACGCTTGGCCTCGCTGAGGAACTGAAGGACGATGGCATCGCCGTCAACTCGCTGTGGCCGCGCACCACCATTGCGACCGCCGCGGTGAAGAACATCCTCGGCGGTACCGAAATGGTCGACAATTCGCGCACACCCGAGATCGTGTCCGATTCGGCGCATCTCGTTCTCACCTCGACGGGTGCGTCCGGCAACTTCTACATCGACGACGAGGTCCTCGCTGACCACGGCATCACCGACCTCGACAAGTACCGCGTCACCCCAGGCGATGGCCCGCTGATGCAGGACATCTTCCTCGACTGAAACCCCGCCCTCCCGCAAATCGAGCCCTCCCGCAAATCCAGCGGCGGAGGTCCATGGAACTGGCCTTTTTCAGGCGTTTTCGGTGACCTCCGCCGCTGGATTCGGCTTAGCGTTTATCGACCCACCAACGGGGTGGCAGGATGATGCCCGACGGATGCTTGCTGGGCCAGTCGCTGGGCTCGGGGTCGACGGGGCCGAGTACGGGATCGTGCTTCCACCAGCGGATGGGTTCGTCACGGACCGGGTTAGCGTCGAGCATCTGCGCGAACCTAAGAGTGAGTTCGTCGAGGCGGCCAAACGCGATCTTCCAGCCGAATCGGCACAGGTCGAGCGTCAGCCTGCGCAGGACCCATTCTCTCTCTTGCTGATTCGCGATAACGTCTGCCGCGTCGGGCCGGTTGTTGTATTTGACCGCGCCGTCCGCCTCAAACCCCGCCCAGTGCCATGGCCACAGCCCGTCGAGCCGGAACATCGGCTTTCCGTTTCCCACCCAGGCATTGGGGATGGGAAGTGGCAAGTAGCCCGCGTAGGCGGCGAACCTGCCAACGGATTCCAGCGGTGATTCTGCAGACGGTGTCGCGTGTTCCGCCACCCATCTGGCCCGGGCAATCCCACTGCGTCCCCGCATGTCTCGGACCGCGTTTTTAAGGTTCGCTCCACGCCTTAAAGCGCGATCGCCGATAGCGAGCGCGATGGGCAGCGACGAGGCGAGCGCAATCGTGCTGGCGGTGTAGCCAACACCAGTCGCGGGGATCCCGCCATAATCGCGGAGATGTTGCCCGGGAATGCATTCACGGCGGGTGCGGCCGTACTGATTACGCTGGTTTCCCTCCGATTTCGGACCTGTGCGTGCCGCCTCGGGTAGCTGCGGCGGCTGGCCCAGCAACGGCAGCCCATTTTGCGTCGCTGCGGACCACCCGCGGAGATATGTGTCCTCCCCGCACGACCGCACGTAGGCGCGCGATGCTAGCGCGTACTGGTCCCAGTTGCTCAGGCCAGCCCAGAACACGGGGTCGGTGTACTGGCCATGCGCCAGTTTCATAAGCAAACCCTGCTTGTACAGGGTGTGAAGGTACTGGCGTGCTTTCGGTCTGTCTGCGCTGATCACTCCTTTCCCAACTGAGATCGCCGTTTGTATCGAGTGCGGGAGTTGCGTCCTTCTGGGTCGTGCCATGTGTGATCAGCTTCGCGGCACGCGCCTGGATTGCGAAACATTTCTCGGCGAGCCCTGTGGATAACGCCATCCTGTGGATAACCCCGCGCCCACCCCGTCGTCCGCCACTAGGCCTCCCGAATCCAGCAGCGGGTGTCGTCGAAAACGGCTGAATTTCGACTGTTTCCGTTGACGTGCGCCGATGGATTCGGAGGGGAGGACGGGGCGCGGTCTATGGTCAACCTATGTTCGACGTTGAATCCTCGGACGGCACCCGTCTCGCTGTCTGGCATGAAGGGAGTGGACCGCCGCTCGTCATGGTGCACGGGTCACTGTGCGACCACACGCGATTCGATCCACTGGTGGCTGTGCTGAAAGACCACCTCACGGTGTACGCGATGGACCGCCGGGGTTTCGGCGCGAGTGGTGACAGCCCGCAATATTCGATTGAACGGGAGTTCGAGGACGTCGCTGCCGTGGTCGACGCGGTTTCGGCCCGGCACGGGGAGCCCGTCACGCTGTGGGGGCATAGCTACGGGGCGAACTGCGCGATGGGCGGCGGCACCCTCACCAGAAATGTCACCGGCCTGATCTTGTACGAACCCAGTTTCGGGCTCGTGTACCCGCGCGGTTCCGTCGCAGCGGTCGAGACGGCGCTCGCCTCAGGTGACAGGGAGGCCGCAATCCGCTTGGTGGCTGTCGGGATTCTGGAGATGACCGACGCTGAGGTACGTGCGATGAGGGAGAGTCCATTGTGGCCAAAGCGACTCGCGGCCGCACCGACGGTCCCCCGGGAATGCCGTGCCGAGGAAGACTGGGTGTATCGGAGCCGCCAGTTCGCCGAACTCACCGCCAGAACTCTCATCCTCACCGGCACTGAAACTCCTGAGACGGTCCGGATAACAACGGCACGCGCGGCCGCTGCGCTCCCGAATGCGCATGTCCGCACGCTCGAAGGACACGGACATTTCGCTTTCCAGACGGATCCAGATCTGGTCGCGTCGATCATCATGGACTTCGCCGACGAAACGCCGAGCAGCTAGTCACCCTCTCGCGAATCCATCGCCGGAAGTCAACAAACCCAGGGATTTCCGGGGGTTATGTTGACATGCGCCGCTGGATTCCGGCGCCGAGGACTGGCATCGATATGAGCACGGCGGAAGAGGGTGATCGCGCTCTCACCCTGGGGTGGCTATCGATAATGCGCAGGTGGCAGCACGATCAGAACGCACCGTCCACCTATTGAGGAGTCACCATGGCATTTGAGGAACTGAAGAGGAAACAGAGCGTCATGTGGGGTACCGGCCCGTACGAGCGCCTTCCCGAGCATTACGCACCGCTGCTCGAACACCTCGCGACCGCCGCGGCGCCCCGCCCGGGCGAACATGTTCTGGATGTTGCGACGGGAACCGGTGCTCTCGCGACGCGGCTTGCACGGACAGGCGCGAAAGTCACCGGCATCGACCTTGCGCCGGCACTGATCGAGACGGCGAAACGTCTCGCCAAGGAAGACGGCCTGTCTATCGACTTCGAGGTCGGTGATGCGGAGAACCTTCCCTACGCCGACGGCACGTTCGACCTGGTGGTGTCGAATGTGGGAGCGATATTCGCGCCCGACCACAAGGCCGTCGCGAAGGAACTCGCACGGGTGACGCGCCCTGGCGGACGCCTGGGTCTCGGCAATTGGAGTCCGGAAAGCGGCGTCGTCGACATGTTCAAGGTGATGGCGAAGTACATGCCGCCTCCACCGGCCGGGGCCGGGTCCGCCTTCACCTGGGGCGATCGCGAGTACGTCGAGGAAATGCTGGGCGACGCGTTCGACCTGACTTTCGAAACGGGTGATGCGCCGCAGAAGGGTTCCTCAGGTGAGGAGGTCTGGGAGTTGTTCGCCACGGTGTACGGGCCGACGCGGACGCTCGCGGCGAACCTGGAGCCCGAACGCCGCGCGCAATTGCGCCAGGATTTTGCGGACTTCTTCGAGGGGTATCGCACCGCTGAGGGGATTCATCAGCCGCGGCCGTACCTCATCGTGCTCGGGACGAGGCGCTGACGCGAGGCCGCCCCTCCCGAATCCATCTGCGCAGGTCGCCTTAACGGCCCAGTTTTCCGGGGTTGTGTTGACCTGCGCCGCTGGATTCCGGGGGAGTAGGGGGCAGGGCATCGAGGATGAGGGACAGGCCGAATTCGAACTCGTCGTCGGTGTCGTACCCCTGCCCTGAAGCCCGGTCGGCGATGATCGCCGTGAGATGCGGGTACGTGTCGTCCGGCAGGTCGCGCAGAATGTCTCCGGCGACCTCGTCGAGTTCGGCGGCGCTCGTGAACGGCAGGCTGAGTTCCTGGAGGGCGAACCCGTAGATGTAACTGTCGATCACTGAGATGGCACGCCCGGCCATTTCGATGGCGAAACCGCCCCCGAGCAGTGCGCCGAGGACGGCGTCGTGGTGCCGCAACGTCTCCGGTCCGGGCTGGCTGCGCGAGTCCATCAGGCCAACGGCCCAGGGGTGACGGAGGAGCGCCGCGCGCGACGAATGGGCCCGCTCGCGCATGGCGGTTTTCCAGTCGCTCCCCGCCGCTGGCAGTTCGATCTCGCTGAATACCGCGTCGACCATTCCGTCGAGAAGGTTCTCCCGGCCTGTGACGTGGTTGTACAGCGACATCGCTTCGACACTGAGCCGCGCAGCGACGGCTCGCATGGTGACCCCTGTTTCGCCCTTTTCATCGGCCAGCGCAATTGCCGCGGTGACGATTCGCTCCCGGCTGAGCGGCGCTCGCTCCGCTTTCCCTAATCGACCCCTGCTGCGCTCGCTCAAAGCTCCTGCCCCTGATTCCCGTTGACCTACTTACACCGTAAGCGTAGCGTGACTTACAACGTAAGTTAAGCAATCGACACAGAAAGCAATGGGATATGAGCACCACCAAGAAGGTGTGCATCGTCGGCGCTTCGGGGAAACTCGGGCGATACATGGTTCAGCACGCGCTGGACCGCGGATACGAAGTCGTCGGCGTGTGCCGCGAACGCAGCGTCGGAAAGCTCGCCGATTTCGCAGACCGGATCACGATCGTTCCCGGGCCCACCAATGACCGAGACGTCATCCGGAAGGCGGTCACCGGGTGCGACGGTGTACTGACCGTCCTGGCGCCGTGGGGCGTCCAGCAGTATTCGTCGGGAACTGCACAGGCAGTGCTCGATTACGCCGAACCCGATGCACGGCTGATCTTTTCGTGCGGCTGGCACATCGCCCGCGATGGCAAGGACACGTACTCCTGGCGATTCCGGGCAACCGTAAAACTCATCACCTGGCTGGCGCGCGCCGTGCGCGCCGTCGAGATCGATGACCAGGTGGAGGCGTGCCGACGGATATTCGCCAGTGACCGGAAATGGACCGTTGTCCGCGGCAGCGACCTGGAGGAAGGCGAGAGCCAGGGATTGCCTGTGTGGAGTCGTCACGTCGGCGATCCAGTCCTCGAAAGCAATCTGACGCGACGCGTGGATTTCGCGCTGTTCATGGTGGAGGCGCTCACCGACGACACCCTCGTCCGGGAGGCTCCGGCGATCGTTGGTCGTCTCGCGCCCAGCGCCGTAAATCGTTAGACGCCGAAGAAGGCCACTTGTAACGTTAGCTCCAGGCTCAGCAATCCTAGGGAGGCGTGATGAGCCGTGACTCTCGCCGCATTGTCGGCTCCTTGCTGCTCTTGTCGATAGCCACGTCGCGGTACGTCGGTGACGTACCAGCCCGAATGCGCTGATCACGTGGCGACGAACTGAGCACTTTCGGACAAGCAAGGCCGAGACAACCTGTGAAATATTCGGTTTACTCGATGAGTTTTTCTCCATAGGACTGTCTGTACATCAAAGAACAAAGATCGAGCGCGCCACAGGGGCGGGCATGTAAAGGGGAGCGCGATGACAGAGTCAGAACTGTCACAACACGCGTCGGCGCCAGCGATTGAGACACGGGGGCTGGTCAAACGGTTCGGGCAGACAGTCGCCGTCAACGGCGTCGACCTCACCGTGCCGCGTGGCGGTGTCTACGGGGTTCTCGGGCCGAACGGCGCGGGCAAGACAACAGTGATCCGGATGCTTGCGACGTTGCTGCCGATCGACGGCGGCAGCGCGCGAGTGCTCGGGCACGACGTGATCGCGGAGGCGGAGGCGGTGCGGCAGAAAGTGTCGCTGACCGGGCAATTCGCGTCACTCGATGAAGACTTGACGGGCACTGAGAACCTGGTGCTGCTAGGCAGGCTGTACGGGTATTCACGGTCGGCGGCCCGGGATCGCGCCGCTCAGCTGCTAGACGCATTCGGGCTGACGGAAGCAGCGAAACGTCAGGTCAAGAACTACTCGGGCGGTATGCGGCGACGTCTCGATATCGCGGCCAGCATCATCGTGACACCCGAGTTGATTTTCCTTGACGAACCGACCACGGGCCTGGACCCGCGCAGCCGCAACCAGGTGTGGGAAATCGTCCGCGCGCTCGTCAAAGGCGGCACCACTGTGCTGCTGACGACGCAGTACCTCGACGAGGCAGATCAGCTCGCTGACCGCATCGCGGTGATCGACCACGGGAAGGTCATCGCGGAAGGAACAACCGGCGAGTTGAAAGCATCGGTCGGTTCGGGTGCGCTGCACGTGCGGGTCGCGGACCCGGCGCAGCGAGCGGACGCAGCGAGCGTGCTAGAGCGAGTATTGGGCGTCGACATCGTCCTCGAGTCGGATCCTTCGGCGATGACCGCGCGGGTGAACGACCCGACGACGGTGGGTGCGGCGCTACCAGCTCTGCATGACGCTGGCATCAACGTCACGACGTTTGCGCTCGGCCAGCCGAGCCTTGATGAAGTGTTCCTCGCGCTGACTGGCAAACCCGCTGAACCGGAGACGAATGGCAGCGGCACCAGCGAAGGATTCGAGAACATAGCGGCCCAGGAGGCACTCCGATGACAACAAGCGCAGAGCGTATTGATTACGCGGCGGCGACGCCGAAGGTCATCGCGGATGTCCTGAACGCTCCGGGACCGCGGCCTTCGCGGGCGAGTTCAGTGTCGACGTCACTGACGTTCGGGCATCGCGCACTGCTGAAGATCAAGCATGTGCCGGAACAACTGTTTGACGTGACGATGTTCCCGATCATGTTTATCCTCATGTTCACCTACCTGTTCGGTGGTGCACTCGCGGGTTCTCCACGTGAGTACGTGCAGTTCTTGCTGCCGGGCATTCTCGTGCAAACGGTCGTCATGATCACCATGTACACCGGGTTGACGATCAACAAGGACATCGAGAAGGGTGTGTTCGACCGGTTCCGGTCGCTGCCGATCTGGCGGCCCTCGCCGCTGGTGGGGGCGCTGCTCGGTGATGTGGTGCGCTACACGCTGGCATCGATCATCGTGATGCTCGTGGGCATGGCGATCGGGTTCCGGCCGAGCGGCGGCATTATTGGTGTCACGCTCTCGATTGTGCTATTGCTGGCGTTCTCGTTCAGTTTGTCGTGGATCTGGACGATGCTTGCGATGCTGCTGCGCACGGAGCAGGCAGTAATGGGCGTGTCGATGTTCATCCTGTTTCCGCTGACATTTGCGAGCAACATTTTCGTTGATCCAGCGACAATGCCGGGCTGGCTGCAGGCATTCGTCAATGCGAACCCGATCAGTCACCTTGTGACGGCGATCAGGGGCCTCATGGGTGGTTCACTCGAATTCGCTGACCTCGCTGCAGTGGGAATCTGGTGCGCAGTGTTCATCGCAATATTCGGGCCACTATCGATGCGGCTCTACAACCGGAAATCGTAGTCCGGACACAACAAATCCGGGGAGGCGGTTAGGGGACCTCCCCGGATTTGCAATTTGTGCAACGATATGAATACGAATCAGTGATTCGACTATCACATCGCTACGTTTTTTGGTTTGTAGCTATCTCAGCCACCGATCAGGTCGTTGAGGAATGCGAGCGGGTCATCGCCGCCGCCAGGGTTGCTGCCCGGGTTCCACGGAATGATCGGCTGGCTGTGAGTCTGGTCAACGTTGACCCAGTTCTCGCCATCCCATTCCTGGTAGACCTCGTGGCCGCCGGTCACGACATCGAGCACGGCGGCCTGGCCTGCGTTGTAATCTCCGATGCCCGAAAGGAGGTCCGCTAAGTGCGATAGATAGGGGCCATTTCCAATAAGCACGGTGAGGATTGCGCCGAGGATGCCGGGTTGTGGCGCCGAAAGTAGATCAGGGTCCATGGTTCCACTCCTTGTGGTGCGATTAGTAGGCGCGGGTGCATTCACGCCCCGGTAGTGATTTAACCGACCCTGAGAGCAAGCTATGAAGGCATCCTCACAGATTTGATCACGTCGTTACCAATTGGTGCTGATTCCGCTACAATTGCTATTTTCGCATGAAAAGCATCGGACCTCGAAGAATTCACGTTTTTGTTACTCCGGCGTTGCCCGAATATGTCCGCTTTAGGAAGTTTTGGCGTCAGAGTGGTAACAATACCCGCTAAAATCTGGGTCTATTCCGCGTGTAAAGCTAAAGGGGACCGCGTTATCGATTGAGCGTTCCAAACGCACAGTCGCTTCACGTGCGCCCTCCTGTTTCATTCGCCCGCCGTACTCAGAAACACCCTGTTACTCTCGTCACATTCTCAGACTTCCGCTTGGGGTTCTCCACGAGGCAGGTGCCGTCATGCAACCAACCCATACGACCGCGCACTCTTCAAAGCGTCCGTTGCGCCGCGCCGCTTTCGGCGTCGGCAGCGTCGGTGTCCTCACCTCCGCGGCGATCGCGTTTCCCGGTGCAGCGGCCGCGCAGCTGCCTGCTGAATGCACTCAGGCCGGTGATCAGGTGACGTGTGTGTACGACACTGCTGGCCAGCACGAGTTTGTCATTCCCGACGGTGTGGACACGCTGAATGTCACCGCGATCGGGGGGCGCGGCGGACGGACTATTAACACTTTCTCCAGCTTGGGTGGGACCGCGGAAAGCACTCTGAGCGGCCTCACCGGAACCTTGTACGTCCTTGTTGGTGGTGACGGCGCAACGGGCGGGGACGGCGGTGCGGGCGGCTTCAACGGCGGCGGTTCGGGCGGTTTTAACTCCGGAGGTGGTGGGGGCGGTGCGTCCGATGTGCGCACCGACCCAGATGACGTGTCCTCCCGCCTCGTCATCGCCGCTGGCGGTGGCGGAACGGGGGGAGGCGGTGGGGGCGGAAATGGCGGCAACGCCGGTCTGCCTGGTAGCGACGGCACAGTTGGCTCTGTCGGCGGCGGGGGCGGCGCGGGAACCGGCGCAGCAGGTGGCGCTGGGGGAGATCCTGGAGGAGGCAGTGCGGGAACCCTTGGAGCCGGTGGAGCGGGCGGTTTTGTAGTGGGCTTCGGCGGCGGCGGTGGAGGAGGCGGCCTCTACGGTGGCGGAGGCGGGGGTGGCAACCCGGAGACTGGCGGAAACGGCGGTGGCGGCGGAGGCGGTTCCTCGCTCGGCGACGTCACAGGCGTCGCGTCAGCCAGCGACATAGCGAGTGTCACCATCGTCTACACCGCGCTGGAAGAGCCTCCTGTCGACCCGGGCTGTACGGGCTCGTTGTGCATCGACTTCGGGAGCCTTTTCGCGTTGAGCTAATCTCGCCGCCAGCGGGCGACTAGTTCTCGATCACGACGTCGGTGCGGAGGTCCTCGGCGAGCAAGATGCGTTCGAGTTCGTCGAGGAACGCGATCATTTTGCCCCACGCGGCGCCGACGGTTGTGGCGCCGTCGATGACGTAGGCCTGCCCCGCTTTTGTCGCAGCGAGTTCGGCGAAGACAGGTGAGTTGTACAGCGGGTTGTCCGCCCGCTGCCCCTCATCGTCGGAGTAGTCGAACACGAGCACCACGTCGGCATCATGCTGGCCTAGGGTCTCGATGCTGTAATCCTCGAAGTCGCCGGGACCCTGCTGGGGGGCGGGTCGCAGCAGGTCGAGTGCTTGCATGACGGTTCCGGTTGCCTGGCCAATATCGACTCGGTTGAACTGGCCGGGCTCGTACTGGCTGATAAGTGAGATGGACAGTGTGTCCTTGCGGTCGCCGAGCTTGTCGAGGAAGTCGTCAACCCGGGCGCGGAAGTCGGCTTGCATCTCTTCAGCCCGGTCCGTCTCTCCGGCGAGATCGGCGAAGTCGAGTAGCGCATCGTCGAGAGGGCGATCGAAGACCTGAATGAGCACGGTGGGGGCGATCGCGGACAGGTCGTCATACATGTCGCTGTCGTACTCGTATCCAACGATCACATCGGGGTTGAGAGCGGCTATTTTCTCCAGGTTAGGAGCGCCGTAGGGGCCTACGGGCTCGACCGAGGTGGTGTCGTAACCGTCGGTGCGGCGGAAGCGGATCTGCCCGCCGTCGAGTTCGATCCCGGCGCTGCCAACTGGGGTGATCCCCAGTTCGAGCAGTGGCAGCAGAGCGTTCTGATCGGTTGTCGTGACGATCCGCTGCGGTTCGACGGGTATCTCGGTCACGCCCTGCGAATGGGTGAATGCACGGGTTTCGGCGTCCCCTGTGTCGTTGAACGAATTCCCGCATGATGCGGCGAGAAGGGCGACGAAGGGGAGAGCGGCAGCGGCTGTGAACTTTCTGGCAGGGCAGAAGGCAGGCCGAGTCGGCGGGATCATGGGGGCGCTCCTGGGCAGCGGGAAACAGTCGGCATGAAGCTACTGCACGAAAAGTCGGTGTGGTGAAGTACGTGCGCTGCCTTGGGTTTTCTACTACGCGGCCAACGGGATCGATTTTGTGAGGGGCGAAGAACGTCCTCGACGCAGCAGTTCGCCAGCCGTCCACCACGGAATCGAACTAGTGTTCGATTTTGTGTTATGCTCGGGCTGGCGGCCGGGCGGGGGAAGCGTCCGGCCGCCAGCCACAAACCAGGGGGTGTCAGATGTCTTGTGGCGGTTAATCGTGAAGGTTCGTGCTCATCGCCTGCGTCAGCGAAGCGATCGAGCTGATGCCCGGGGGGCGCGGGACCTGCCTTGAGGAGCACCCGCAGCGTCAGCCGTCTGTCCAGGAGCGGGCACCGACCCGTCTACGCAGTCCACGTCGTTCTGCACGCATTCGGAGACGCTGCGTCGGCTCCGGCTTGCGCCCAGAGCCGACGATCTGTCGCGCCCAATGACGGGGTCTCCTCGCCCCAGTCCTCGTCGAGACTGCTGTATGTCCTCGGCGGCCGTCTCAGACGATGGTCACTTGGCGACGTACGCGACCAGCGGCGGCTCGACGCCATGGCGCTGCATGACCTCGGCCATCTCTGCCGGTGGCGAGGCGAGGGAGGCGAGGAAGCCCTCGACGTCGTCGACGTCGGCACTGACGGCAACGGACTTGCTGCCGTCGACGGCCACGTGGTCAGCGACGTTGGTTCCACCGATCTCGGTGATCGCCTCGGCGCGCTCCGCCTTGAACGAAAGCCACGCGTCCACATCCGCGACGTTGTGGGTAATGATGAGTCTGGGCATGTCGGTTTCTCCTTGGTCAGGTGGTGAGTTTCTTGAGGTGGTTCTGGAGGCGTCCGAGCATGCGGATCAGCCGTTCGCGCTCGTCCTCGCTGAAGATGCCCATCAGTTCCTCATCGCTTCGGCAGATCACGGCGCTGGCATCGGAGACGACGTCACGGCCGCTCGGGGTGATCGACACCAGGACGCGCCGTCGATCGTTCGGATCGGGAGCGCGCTCGGCATAGCCGCGCCGCACCAGTGTGTTGACGAGACCGGTGATCGTGGCGCCGCGAGCGACGATTCGCTCACCGATCTGCGTCGGCGTGATGGGTCCCTCCGCTCCGGCCAGCACCATCAGCAGGTTGTAACCGCCCTTGCGCAACCCGAGCGGAGCCAACAGGGACTCCATGCGGCTCGAAGCGAGTTCGGAAACGGCCATGAAGTTGATCGATACCTCCACTGCCGATGCGTCGACGTCAGGGTTGTCGGCGATGAACTCGTTGCTGACCCGGAATCCGATCCGCAGGTCGCGCGTCGTCATGCAGCGCGGACCGCCAACGGCTGGAAGCCGATGAGGCCGAGGACACGATCGGCGACCGGGGCCGACTCAGGGACGGGCACGACCGGCCCGAAGGCACCGTGCTCGCGGAAGGCCTCGAGCGGCAGGGAGTTGTAGAAGTCCCACAGCAGCGCCGCCACTCCCGAGTCGATCGACGCGTCCTGCCCGGTGGACTTTGCGACGTCCCATGCGTGGACAGCGATCTCACCCACGTTGATCAACAGCGCCCTCGGGGCTGGGAACGAGCCGAACGGGTAGGTCCGATCGCCGTCGAACGCCCCGTCGATCTTCCACGCCGCGATGTTGGCGGCCGCGACCTCACGGCAGGCCAGCGCAGGATCGGTGCCGACAACGTCACCGGAGTCCTCCCCGAGTGCCTGGCCCTGGTTCACGAGCGTGAACATCCAGCCGACACCGAAGACGTGGTTCAGCAACGTCTTGACGTCCCACCCGTCGCATTGCGACGGTGCCGTCATCTGGGCGGGTCCCAGATCGGCCGTCGCGTTTCTCATCGACTCATACGCACGCTCGAGAGCGGTGACCGAATCCATCTTCTACCCCTCGCCTCTGGGGACCCACTAATTAGGAACCTTATAATTAGGATCCTAAGGGATGTGACCCCGCTGGTCAAGCACTTCGTCGTCGATGCCGTCGACGGCCACGTGGTCAGCGACGTTGGTTCCACCGATCTCGGTGATCGCCTCGGCGCGCTCCGCCTTGAACGAAGCCACGCGTCCACATCCGCGCTCAACACCTTCGCCGCATCCGAACTCAGGAAGAGATACCCACCACCGTCAGAGCCTGGGAATCGACATGGGAACGATTCATCCCGTTTTTGGGCTTCTCGGCCGCGGTCCGCAAGATCATTCACACCACGAATGCGATCGAATCGCTTAATTACTAGCTCCGAAAGGTCATCAAAACCCGCGGTCACTTTCCCAGCGATCAGGCTGCCGTCCAGCTGCTCTGGCTTGCAATATGCAACATCGAAGGCCTAACGCCTCACTGGTCTCGCTACCGCACCGACCGCTGCCAGCGCGACGGCCAGCAGTACTGCCGCGGTAATCGCCTGACCGCGACTCGCTCCTGCAGTGGTTGCTGCAGGGGGCGTCACAGTAGCGCTCGTCCCGATGAACGACGGTGCCGGCTCGGGCGCGGACGGGTCGGCGTCCGCCCAGTGATAGCTCGATCCGCCCTCACATCGTTGAGAGGTGGGGAACAGGAACACCTCTCCGGGTGCGCCCGTGATGTGCGCGGTGAGCACAAACTCGGCACGGTCACCGTCTGTGATTGGTGGGCCCGACCACGTGATGACGTCACCGTGGATGTGTGCATGCCAACCATCCGGTTCGTCGGTCGACCGCGGTTCGACGCCACCGGGCACGGTGAGTTCAAGCGCGACGGTCGGGTCACCCTCGCACCCGTGCTCGAAGGCAAAAACCACCGACGTCTCTCCGCCGCCAACGGGTTCTACCCGGTCGACCAGGACGTGTGCTGCAGCCGGCGCACCCGCGATCACCCCAGACAACACCACCGCTGCCGCCATTGTGACGCTGCGCCGAATCGAACTGGTCATTCCGCCACCTCCACGGTGACTGTCGCAACGGGATTATCGAACCGGGAAAGCCGGGCGCTGACCGTGATTTCCCATTCGCCAGGCAACGGTAAGTCGAGTACTGCCTCGTACTGTCCCAGCCCCGTCTGGGTCACGGAGGGGGAGAGCGGGCCGATACCAGGATCGGGCATGAACACCCGTAAATCGGGTTCGCTCACTGCATCGATGGCCTGTCCGTCCTCGTCCCGCATGGTGAACTCGAACGCGTTGATTCCCACCCGCAAGGGCGACACGTGTGCGTCAAGGGTCGCCTCGCCGAGCGAGACTGAGTACTGCCCCGTCTCGTCACGTGGCACCGTGGTTGGGCTTTGGGAGACGAGAAACGCGGTAACTGACGCAACGCCGAGGAGCAGCACCGCTTCAGCGCCCACGATCCGGCGGAGCCTGCGCAACGAATCCGGCCGGGAACCCACCGTCGGAACGAGCTTCCACCTGTTCCACGCCGCCAGAAGGACCACAACAGCTACAGCACCGGCCTTCACCATCAGAGTGACGCCGTACCGTGTACCGGTCAGAGCCTGCAGCGAGTCCAGAATTAGCCACGCCATCACAATCCCGGTGATCGCGGAAGCCGCCAGCACCGCCGCTGCGATGCTGGAGAAACGCACCACAGCCGCTGCGGCGCCGCGCTCACCCGTTCGGAGCACCAGGGCGAGACCGATGAGGCCGCCCAGCCACAGCGCAGCCGCCGTGACGTGCACCGCGTCGCTGGTCAGCAACACAACCGGCGGACCGAACGTTCGCGTATGCCCCGTCAGCACCAGTGAACCCAAAGCAAGCCCAGCGCCGCCGCACGCTATCGCCGCCAGAACTCGCCCTGGGCTGCGAGAGGCCACGCTCGTCGCAGTGACGGCACCGGCAAAACCGAGAATCCCCAGCATGGCCGCGATCGAGGCCGCTGAGAAGGATCCCGCAGTGTGGAAGCTGTCCCGAATCGCATCCCACGTAAAGACCGAAGTAAGCCCAAGGCCGTTCTGCCACACATACGCGGCGGGAACATAGGCGATCATTCCGCACGCGGCAGCGACAGCAGCCCATCGCATGGTCCGCATACCGCCGCGCGTCAGCGCGGTCACGAAGAAATGAAAGAACACGAGACCTGCAGCGGTGAGACCACCGAGATACATCACAGCCTGCGTGCCTACCGTGAGTGCTTCGGTGCCCGGTGCCGCAGCGGGTGGCGCCACGTCAGCGACAGTGTCACTCGGTGCACCGACACTGAACGTGAAAGCGCCACTGATGGGGTGACTGTCTGCCGAGATGACACGCCAGTTGACGATGTAGGTGCCATCGCTGAGGCCGCTTTCGAAAGTGACAGCAACCGATGCGTCAATCGAGATGGCGTTGCTTTGCACTGCGTCGCCAGTCGCGTCGAGGACGGTCACCCCATTTGGAGGTACGGCGACGTTCTCGTTGAACGTGAGTGTGACTGTGTCCGGCGGGGAGTCGAGAACCGCGCCGTCACCTGGGTCGGTTCCAAGCAGGACAGCGTGGGCCGCAGCCGGGAGCGCTGCGAAAATGAATGCTGCGAACGTGAGCAGCAGCGCCCCGGCTACGGCTTTCACTGCCCCGGACACGGTCCGCGAAGGGGACAGCATCACGGGCCTCACACTAGGTGCGGCGGGTGCGAACGAGTGCGGCGCCACCGAGAACGACTGCGACTGCCGAGAGCCCTAGCGCGGCGACGGAAAGCCCCGAAACGCCCGCCGAATCGGTGTCGGCAGCGGTGGTGTCTCCGTCATCGTCCGCCGACGCCGCAGTTAGCGTCACGGCTGGTGCGGGGTAGTCGAAGTCGCTTGCATCCTGACCTTCGGCGGCGATCTGTGTCCACGCTACCTCGCCCTCTTCACACTCCTGGATGGCAGGGAAGTACAGGGTCTCGCCGGGAGTCTCGGGCAGGCGGACCGACAGCTCGAACGTGTCCCGCAGGTCGTCGGGGAGTGGCGTGTTCGCCGTGTATACGACCTCGGCTACCCGCTCAGTGCGCTCGCCGCCGTGGCCGTCCTCCACGGGAGGATCGAGCCGCTCCATGACCTTCTCCACTTCCCAGTTGGGGTTCACGGTCGGTGTCACGTTCGTGAACACCTCAGGGATCTGAATCGCGACCGAGGTTGTCGATGCGCCATCGCACCCGTGCGGGATACCGACTGTAAGCACCGAATATTGACCGGCTTCGGTGGTGTTTGCGGAAACCGTGACGTGGGCTGCGGCAGTTGCCGGTGCCAGGAAAGCGAGAGCGACAGCAGCGGATCCGGCCGCGGCCGCGCGCGCAAGGATAGACGTATTCACAGGAGTTGCCTTTCAGAGGAGAGCGAACCCCTCGCACGTCGAAACCGCGCGCGAGGAGCGTCGAGTGACACCCGCAGCGAACTGCCACGGGCGTTAAGTCTGATTAGACGAACACGTGTGGAGGGCCACGGCGGGTCGCGCGGCTCGCTTGCGCGGCGAGCTGGCGCAGGTCCAGCGGGCTGTAAACGATGTCGGCTGCCGTCGGTGCCCAATACGGAGCGGGAACGACGAGGCTGAAGAGCCACAGGCCGACGAGCCATGACCACACTGACCGCAGGAGTCTGTCGCCATGCACCACGATGGCTGCGCAGATTGCTGTCGCGAGAACGTGGGCAGCGATCATTATTGGCGACAGGGTCGCGACCGCGGCGTGGCCGGTGTGCGACGGTCCATGACCAGACGTTGCGGTGAGGTCGAAGAAGCCGTGAAAGCCCGCTTGTGCGGTACCAAACAACAACACCGCACGGCCGAATGTCATCGGCGCGCGCGACAGCCGGTACGCACCGAGCGCGGTGAGAACGATGAGGATCGCCACTGCGAGAAGATCGGACGAATGCCCGCCAGCCGCGCTGTGCAGCACGAGTGACAGCACGACAGTGACCGACGCGAGCACAAATGCCCGCACCGCACACACAATTCTGTCAGTGGGCGCTGCCACGCGAGAAGGATACTTCAGTGACCGTCGGCAGTTACACGGGCTGCGGCAGAGGGCGTGATGCGTCGGCGCCGCGATGACCGGCGGTTCACCCTGGCTCAATCACCCCGGTATCCGTCACGGAACCAATCAACCGTTCGCGAACACTAGGTCGAGTGCCGTATTGATTTCCGCGATCGCGTGCTCCCGTGCTTCTTCACTGCGGTCGGTGACGGTCTGCAGCGTGGCGCCATCCGCGACGGCGAGGAGGGTGCGGGCGAGGGTTTCGGCAGGGAGGTGGGTGACGGCCATGCCGGAGTCCTGTGCGACCTGGACAAGGCGAGTGAGCACGGCGCGGAGCTGATCGAGGCCCTCGTGGTAGACGCGTGCCAGCTCTGGGGTGACGATCGAGCGCGCGGCGAACGCGATGAACATCCGGGTTTCGGTGCTGCGGGCGTCATCGAGCGGCAGTAGTTGGAAAAGTAGTCGACGGATAGTGTCGTGCGGGCTCCCGGACCGGTCCATCGATCGGATCCGGTCGGTGAGTGCATCGGCGTAGTGCCGGAACGCGGCGAGCAGCATCGCGTCTTTCGTGCGGAAATGGTGCTGCACTGCGCCGATGGAGAGGCCTGCGGCCGCGGCCACTTCACGAACGCTCACGTGATCGAGGCCCTGTTCGGCGGCGATACGCACGACGATGCCCGCGAGCTGTGCGCGCCTGTCGATCTGTCCCATCACGCCACCCATACAAATGTATTGCCGCCTCCGCCGTACGACTGTATGGTAGTACGAAACTGCCGCCAATACAGTCGTATGGTTAACCTGGGGAGGGGTCCTGGCAATGGAGGTAGCTGGAACTACCACCGCGTCACGCGAGGTGAGATCGACGCGGAACGCGCTGCTTGATGTCGCACGCGGGGTGGCGATCCTTGGCACGCTCGCCACCAACATCTGGATCTTTGCCAACCCCGCAGGAATTATCGGGTTGCTCGAACAGCCCGTCCTGCCTCTCGACGACGCCGCGTCGTGGGCCGAAGCGGTATTCCGGTCGCTCGCCAACGGAAAGTTTCTGGCGCTGCTCACGATCCTCTTCGGTGTGGGTATCGAAATACAGCGTCGCTCAGCGGAACGACGCGGCCAGCGCTGGCCCGGCCGCTACCTATGGCGGGCGGCGATACTCCTGCTCGACGGAATTCTGCACTACCTGCTCGTCGTCGAGTTCGACATTCTGATGGGGTACGCCGTCACCTCGATGATCGTCGCCTACCTCGTCCTGACGAGCGACACGGCGCAGCGCCGCTGGATGATCACCGCGGGCACCGTTCACGTCCTGCTCGTCAGCCTCGTGACGGTCGCGCTACTCGCTGATCCGCTGCCGACCGCCCCTGACCCGGCAGTGCTTGCCGAAGGTGTGCGCCTGTTTGCCGACGGAACTTGGTGGGAGCAGGTGCAGTTCAGGGTGGAGCATGCCGGCATGCTCCGCGCTGAAGCGATCTTCGTGATTCCCTACAGCGTCATGCTCTTCCTGGCTGGCGCGAAGCTTTACCGTGCGGGCGCATTCGACGCCAGCAGTCGCGGCAGGCAGCTGCGCACGCGGATGCTGATTATCGGCTCCGTTGCGCTTCCCGCCAACATGGCGGTCGGGCTCGCGGGCGGATCGTCGCTCCTCATGGTCGACCGCTACATACTGCCGCCACTTGTGGCCCTGTTCTACATCGCGCTCACCGCGATAGTCGTCGACCGTCTGCGGGCGGGATCACCGCTGATCGCCGGGGTATCGAACGTCGGACGTATGGCGCTGTCCTGCTACATCGGGCAGAACATTGTCGGCTCAATCCTCTTCTACGGCTGGGGATTCGGCCTCGCTGCCACACTGGAACCGCACGGCCCCTGGCCGGTATTCGCGATCTACCTCGCGCTGTGCGCGGCTCTGATCGTGTTCAGCACAGTCTGGCTGCGATTCTTTCAGCAGGGCCCGTTCGAAGCGGCGTGGCGGTACGTCTACGAGCTTCCGTGACAGAGGCGACATTCGTGACAATCGACTCGGGCGTCACAGCCCCTTAACTGTCTGCCCACCTCGCAGCGACAGCCCTGACAGTTGTCGCTTCGAGGTGGGCGGCCAGTGTCAGGTCTCGCGACCCCGGTGGGGTGGGAGGGAGGGTAATCTGCGACAGCGGTACGAAAGCAGGAAGGTGACGTGGACACTCCAGGCGGCAAGTACGGTGGTGAAACTGCGGCGCAGCGCAAAGCGCAACGGCGTGGCCGGCTCATCAGCGCGGCACTCGACATCGTCGCAGACGGGGGAGCGGGCAGGCTCACCGTGCGCGGCGTATGCGGCACGGCACGCCTCAACGACCGCTACTTCTACGAGAACTTCAGCGACTGTGACCAGCTTCTCCTCGAGGCGCTCGAACAGGAAATGGCCCAGGGTGTCGAACACCTGCTGGGCGCCGTCGGTGCCGCCCCAGCTGAGATCCGGGCGAAAGTCCGTGCGGCAGTGGAGGCAGCGTTCGACTTCGTCGTCGCCGACGAGAGGCGCGGGAAACTACTGATCGCGGCGCAAACCTCTGAAGCGCTGCGGCCACGGCGCGACGAACTGATCCGGTCGCTCGCTCAGATCATGTCCATCCAGTCGATGGAACTGCTAGATTCGCGCCACCTCTCCGAGTCTGACGCTGAACTAGCAGGGCTCAGTCTGGTCAGCGGAGGCCTCGAAGTCGCGACGATGTGGCTGCGCGGCGAATTGTCGGCAAGCAAGAAGCACCTGGTCAACTTCATCGTTGCGCTGATCCTGACTACAGCGGAAATGTCGACTGCGCTAGAACGGGAACTTACCGACTGAAGCCCGGTGCGCTCCACGGTGGTCACAGGCGCGAAGGTAGTCGTCGTAGTCTTTGCAGGCCGCCAACGGGGGAGTCCACGTCAGCAAATATCGGTGCACGAGTGTGCACTAACACTAAGGGCGGTATCCTTACTGAAATCGGAAAGTGTGACGTGAACATAGTGTTTCCATTGAAGTAAGTCTGGAAGTCGCGCAGCAACTCTCAGTGCACGTGTGTACTCTTGAGCCCATGCGGAGTTTCCGCAGGTTCGACAAGTAGTACTTGAGGTGCACGCATGGTGCAATTCACCCCCCAGGCGATAACCTCGTCACGATTCGCACGCAGCGTTCTCAGTTCGAAGGCGATGGCGGTGGCCACCACACCGCACGGGATTGACCGTTTCGTCGAACTCCTCGACCCGCTGTGGTCGTCGACCGACGTGCGTGCCGCCGTCACCGCCGTCGAGCACACGACCCCCGACAGCGTCACCCTCACGCTCCGCCCGAACACCAACTGGCGCGGGTTCACCGCGGGACAATTCGTCCGGCTGTCCGTCGTCGTCGACGGGGTGCGAAGGACCCGCTGCTACTCGCCCGCGAACTCGCAGTTCCGCGGTGACGGGCAGATCGAGCTCACCGTCAAGGTCGACCCGAACGGGCTCGTCTCCCAGCACCTGCGCGACAACGCCCGCCCGGGCACCGTCGTGCACCTCTCGCAGGCGCTGGGTGAATTCACGCTCCCGCTGCCGCACCCGCGCCGCATTCTGCTGATCAGCGGTGGCTCGGGCATCACCCCGGTGATGTCGATGTTGCGCACCCTGTGCGACAAGGCCTACAACGGCCGCATCACCTTCCTGCACTACGCCAACGCCGCCGACGACCTGATCTACCGCGCCGAGCTCGACGCGCTGCAGGCCACGTACCCCTCGGTGCGGATCGTCCGGGCGTTCACCGACAACCCCGAAAGCGGACAGCTCAGCGGGTTCTTCAGCCGACAGCACCTGCTCGCCGCCGACCCGCACTATGCGAGGCTGAGACCTTCGTCTGCGGCCCCCTGCCGTTGATGGACAGCGTCCGGGAACTGTGGGCGTCCGAAGGACTCGGCGGTGCACTGCACGTCGAGCAGTTCACCGCCCCTGTGCGGACAGTCGGCACGCAGGACGCCGAAGGCCGGGTCACCTTCACAGCGACGAACACTTCGGTGCCCAACAGTGGACGGACTCTGTTGGAGCAGGCCGAGGACGCCGGACTCGCTCCCGAGTACGGATGCCGTATGGGGATCTGTTTCTCCTGCACCCGCCGCAAAGACGCGGGCACCACGCGCAACATGCTGACCGGAGCGGCCTGCTCCGAGTCCGGCAAGACCATCCAGATCTGCGTCGCCACACCTGTCGGCGACGTCAGCATCGACCTCTAGGCAGTCAGTTAGGACCCATCATGTCCACCACGCTCAACACCGCCCCCAAGCTCACGCCAGACCAGATCGAGGCCTTCGGCCACGAGATGGACGGCATCCGCCAGCGCGTCGTCGCCGACCTCGGGCAACGCGACGCCGACTACATCCACAAGCTGATCGCCGTGCAGCGCGGGCTCGAAGTGGCCGGGCGCGGCCTGCTGTTCTTCGGGTTCCTCCCCCCGGCCTGGCTCGGGGGCGTCGCCGCGCTGTCGGTGGCAAAGATCCTCGACAACATGGAGATCGGCCACAACATCATGCACGGCCAGTACGACTGGATGCAGGAGCCAGCGCTGACCTCGAAGAACTTCGAGTGGGACAACACCATCGCCTCCGACAGCTGGCGCTACACCCACAACTACGTGCACCACACCTACACCAACGTCGTGGGCAAGGACCTCGACGTCAACGGGTTCGGTGTGATGCGCATGAACGAGCAGCAGCCGTGGCACCCCGTCTGGCTTGGCAACCCCCTCTACGCGGTGCTCGTTATGGTGCTCTTCGAGTGGGGTACCGCGTTCCAGGAACTCGAGATCGAACGTGTCGTCAAAAGCGAGAAGACCCTCAAGCAGGTGTACGCCCAGAGCGGGCGCGGAGTCCGCAAGGTGGGGCGGCAGGCGCTCAAGGACTACGTCGTGTTCCCGGCGCTATCGGGCCCCTTCGCGCCGTTGACCTTCGCCGGGAACCTCACCGCCAACGTGGCGCGCAACCTCTGGGCATCCTCGATCATCTTCTGCGGTCACTTCCCCGACGGGGTGGAGATCTTCTCCGAGGAAGAGACGGCCGACGAGACCCGGGGCGGCTGGTACTACCGGCAGGCCCTCGGCGCGGCCAATTTCACCGGCGGCAAGCTGCTGCACATCATGTCGGGCAACTTGAGCTTCCAGATCGAGCACCACCTGTTCCCCGACCTGCCCGCGCACCGCTACGCGGAGATCTCCATCGAGGTCCAGGAGCTGCTCGCGCGGTACGGGTTGCCGTACCACACGGGATCGCTCGCCAAGCAGATCGGCACCGTGTGGCGCAAGATCTTCACCCTGGCCCTGCCCAACCGCCGCAAGGACAGCGAGGGCCGCGGCGAAGTCGCCGCCGCCACGCCACGGAAAGAACTCGTCACGGTCGGCTGACCGCAGGCGTTAGGGGCGCATCGCGTACGCGCCGGACAGCCCTGTTATGGCCTCCCAAATGGGACTGTCATCGCCTGCAGCAGGCCGTCGGATCGCACTGATCATCCGCTTCTGCTGCTCATCCGTTGCGAGTGGCTTCGAATAAAGATCGAGCGCACCGGAGGAGAAATCGCGGACCAGGGTGCTGAAGATCTGGTTCACGACCACGTCGTCGATGCCCTTGATCTTCGCCTGCTCGAGGATGAGGTGCCCGTACACGAGGAAGGTGAACAGCTGACCGACGGCCAGCATGAAGTCCATGTCCCCGATCTGCTCTTTGGTGGGCGTCGATTCCGTCAGCATCGACGCGAACGTGTCGATCTGCTCCTGGAACACCGCGACGTTCGGGATGTGTGCGGCCGCCTTGTAGGTGGGACGCCAATCGTGGAAGCGGACCTTCCCGAGACCGCGTGCGGGTCCCTGGCGGAACAGGAAGTCGTCGTTTGCGGCTTCGAGTCGCGTCGGCACCTCGTCGAGATCAGCTGGTGAGAACAGGTACGCCGGCATGAACTTGTTGATCAATGCGAGGTTCACCGCAACCGTGCCCTCGAGCTTCGGCAGTCCGCGCACATCGTTGACGGCGATGGTGAAGTAGTTGTCCTTCTCGAACCCCTTCGCCGCGACGATGTCGGCGAGTCCGCCGATTACGGCCTCCGCCTCCGTGGTGACCTTCATCTTGGTAACCGCGTTGTACAACAGGTAGCGGCGATCGTCCGCGCTTGCGGTGCGGAAATAGTCGATCGCGCGGTCGGAGAAAAGGCGCATGCCCAGCAGCCGTGCGTATGAATCAATGAATTGCGTGCGGACGTGCGGCATCGTGGTCACCGCGCTGCCGTACAGCACACGGTTGCTGGCGTGCGTGATTGCTTCGTAAAACGCGTGCGTGCACAGCCCGACCCCACCGAAACACAGGTTGAACTTGCCGACATTGACTGTATTCATCGCGGCGGAGAAGGCATCATCACCGCGGTGCAAAATGTCGTCCTCGGTGACCGGGTAGTCGTTCAGCCGGAATTCGGCGACGTACATCTGCGACGGGACGACGTTCTTGATCAACTCGAAGGCAGGGTGCGTGGAGTCGGCACGGAAGAAAACGTATTCGTGGTCGTTCTCATGGTCGATGCGCCCGAAGACCGATACGGTGCGAGCGCAGTTGCCGTTACCGATGTAGTACTTGCCGCCGTTGGCGACGTAACCCTCATCGGTGGGGGTCAGGCGCATGCTCGTCGAGTACACGTCCGCGCCGTGTTCCTTCTCGGAGAGGCCGAACGCGGCGACTTCGCCTTCCGCCAGTGAGAGTGCGGTCGTCTTCCGCGCGGCCGGGTTGTCGCTCTGCCAGACAGGACCGAGACCGAGTACCGCGACCTGCCACGGATACCAGTAGTTCAGGCCGTAGAAACCAAGGATCTCCGATAGCGCCGCGACGCGGGCGGTATCCCAGCGCGCACCCTCGACCGCCCCAGGCTGTCCCTCCGGCGTGAGGAATTTAGCGAACAGCTGCTTCTCCGCGACGAAGTCAAGAAACTCCTGGTAGAAGACTTTTCTGTGAAAGTCTTCAGTGAGCCTCCTCAGGCCCCGCGTCTCGAACCATTCGATCGTCGACGCGAGTAGTTCGCGTGTCTCATCGTCGAAGTGACCGGGGTTGTAAGTGGTCGGGTTGAACAGGAGGGACGCGGAGTTCACGGGACAACCTGCCTCAGATAGGTGATATGGCATAACGCGGCTTGCGGGCTCGATGGTAGGCGCAACCACACAACTTCGCGGGATCTCTTAGAAATGCGCGTCTACGGCGCCGTAGGAAGCCGGATTCCTCACCGGAACGCCGTCGCGCGGTGCAGCAGAAGTCATGAGTCCGAAACATTCCTAAAAACTCCCGGCAGCTTCCGCAGGGGATCATCGGGACCATGAACAGTCAAGCAACCGGAGATGTGACCGTCAGTGGCAAGTCCACTGGGCAGTCCACAGCCGTCTGCTCATACTGTGGCGTGGGATGCGGAATCAAACTCGACACCGCGATCGACCCCTCGAATAAACAGCTAACGATCACCAAAGTGTCGGGTGACAAGAACCACCCGGCAAACGTCGGCCGCCTATGTACGAAAGGTTCCACGCACGCCGACATGATGGCCGCGCCGGGACGGATGACGTCGGCCTACCTGCGCCCGGGCCGGGGCGAGTCACTTGTCCCCACCGCACTCGATGCCGCGATCAATGAGGCTGCCACGCGGCTGCGCGAACTGATCGACACGCACGGTCCCGACGCGGTCGCGCTGTACGTCTCAGGGCAGATGTCCATCGAGGCGCAGTACCTGGCGAACAAGCTCGCCAAAGGATACTTGCGAACCGTGCAGATCGAGTCGAACTCGCGGCTCTGCATGGCCAGCGCCGGTACCGGGTACAAGCAGTCGCTCGGCGCGGATGGGCCGCCCGGTTCCTATGACGACTTCGACCACGCTGATCTGTTCTTTGCTATTGGCGCGAACATGGCGGACTGCCATCCGATTTTGTTCCTGCGCATGGCGGACCGACTCAAACGCGGGGCGAAACTGATCGTCGCGGACCCCCGCAGAACCGCTACCGCGCAGAAAGCGGACCTGTTCCTGCAGCTGAAGCCAGGTACTGACCTTGCGCTACTCAACGGGCTGCTGCATCTGCTCGTAGAGAACGGTGACATCGACGAAGAGTTCATCGCCGAGCACACCGACGGCTGGGACGCGATGCCCGAGTTTCTCGCCGACTACACGCCGGATACGGTGTCAGAGATCACCGGCCTCGACGAAGCCGACATCCGCACCGCCGCGACCTGGATCGGCGAAGCCAACAACTGGATGACGCTGTGGACCATGGGGCTGAACCAGTCCACGCACGGCACCTGGAACACCAACGCGATCTGCAATCTCCATCTCGCGACCGGCGCAATCTGCAAGCCCGGCAGCGGCCCCTTCAGCCTCACCGGCCAGCCCAACGCGATGGGCGGCCGCGAAATGGGGTACATGGGGCCCGGACTCCCCGGGCAGCGCGCGGTGTTCAGCGCGGACGACCGCACGTTCGTCGAAAAGCAGTGGGGGCTCGAGCCCGGCACCATCCGAGACGAAAGCGGAACCGGAACCATCGACATGTTCCGTCACATGGCAGACGGAACGATCAAAGCAGTGTGGATCATCTGCACCAACCCGGTCGCGTCGATCGCGAACCGCAAAACCGTCATCGCCGGTCTGGAGAAAGCCGAACTCGTCATCGCCCAGGATGTGTTCACCGAGAACGCGACCAACGCGTACGCCGACATTCTTCTGCCCGCCGCGCTCTGGGTGGAATCGGACGGGGTGATGGTGAACTCGGAACGCAACCTCACGCTCGTCCAGAAAGCTGTCGACGCGCCCGGCGACGCCCTGCCGGACTGGCAGCTGATCTGCCGCGTCGCACAGGCAATGGGCTTCACCGACGGGTTCCGCTACGCGTCTAGCGAAGACGTCTTCAACGAGATTCGGCAGTTCTCGAACCCGCAAACCGGCTACGACCTGCGCGGGGCCACCTATGAACGGTTGCGCAAAACCACGCTGCAATGGCCGTGCCCACCAGCGGATGGGCACGGGGAAGCGTCCCCCCGCAACCCGATCCGCTACCTCAACGACGGAGTGAGCCAGCACCTGCACACCACGAAGGATGGGCAGCAGCCTCGCCTCGCGTTTGCGACAGCCTCACGAAAAGCGAACTTTTTCCCGCGTCCGCACATGGATCCAGCCGAAATGCCTGACGACGATTTCCCCTGGATCCTCAATACGGGCCGCTTACAGCATCAATGGCACACCATGACGAAGACCGGCAAGGTCGCCAAGCTGAACAAACTTAACCCGTCACCGTTCATCGAAATTCACCCGGACGACGCCAAAGCCCACGGCATCGCCAGCGGTGACAAAGTGGAGGCTACGTCGCGTCGCGGACGCGTCGTTCTGCCCGCCGTCGTCACCGATCGTGTGCGCCCCGGCACTAGCTTCGCGCCGTTCCACTGGAACGATGAACACGGCGAATACGTGACCGTCAACGCGCTCACCAGCGACGCGGTCGATAGCGCGTCACTGCAGCCAGAGCTGAAGTTCTGTGCCGTGAACTTGCGCCGCGTCAGCGAGGCCGGGCAGGACGCGCCCGCGGCGGAAACGCAGGACGGCAGCGACAGCGGCCGCCCAGCCAGCAGCCTCGCTGATGCCGCGGGCATCGGATCCTTCAGTCCGCCGGCACTGAGCACGGCGGAGCAGACCTATCTCGCGGGGTTCTTCGCCGCGCTCAGCGCCGCGCCCGTCGAGTCCGCCACAGTTCCCGTCCTGCCATCCACCGCGCCAGTTTCGCCCACCGTCCGGTTGTGGATCGACGGATTGCTCGCGGGCACGTACTCACGTGTTCCCGGCGCAGCTGCGGGCGGTCACGTGCAGCCCACCGCTGAGGTTGCCGATGACGCCGTCACCATTTTGTGGGCCTCCCAGACCGGGAATGCCGAGGACTTCGCGGCGCAGTGTGCCGCTGAACTCGAAAAGAACGGCCACCATGCGCGGACGGTCAGCATGGACGACTTCAGCTCAGCTGACCTTGCGAACGTCAGCAAGCTCCTCGTCATCACCAGCACTTTCGGTGACGGCGAGCCCCCCGACAACGGCTCGGCCTTCTGGGAAGAACTCCAGTCCGATGACGCGCCAGCGCTTGAGGGGCTGCAGTACGCGGTTCTCGCCATGGGGGACTCGAACTACGACAACTTTTGCGGCCACGGCCGCAACATCGATGCCCGGCTGAACCAGCTTGGCGCGGCCCCGCTCGTGACGCGCGTGGACTGCGAGCCCGAGTACCACGAAACCGCACAGCAATGGCTACAGAACATCCTGGCATCGCTCAATGACGCTGCTGGACCGGACCTGGATGCGCCGGTGCAAGCACCGAAACAAGCCACGAATTCTGCTGTTGTGCGTGCCGAGCCGTTCACACGCGACAAGCCCACACCCGCGCCGCTCGTCACAAACACGCTGCTGAGCCGAACTGGATCAGAGAAGGAAGTCCGCCAGTTCGGGTTCAGCCTTGCCGACGCTGCCGTGACCTATCGAGCAGGCGACGCGCTCGGAGTCGTCAGCCGCAACAGCAATGCGCTCATCGGTGAGTGGCTCGAGGCAACCGGCCTGAAATCCGGTCACACCGTCACGATCGATGACAAGGAGATGCCTCTCCACGATGCGCTGCGCAAGCATCTCGACATCAGCCGCGTCACTCCGGCGTTGCTGAAGTTCCTGCACGAACGCAGTGGTGATAAGACCCTCGCCAAGGTGACGCGCCCCGGTAACCGGATCGAACTCGACCGGTTCCTCTGGGGCAAGCAGGCCGTCGACGTGATCCGGGAATTCCCGGTGAGCGCCGATGTCATCGAATGGCTCGATGTGCTGAAGCGGCTTCAGCCGCGGCTGTACTCGATTTCATCAAGCCCGAAGGTCAGCCCCGACGAGGTGCAGCTCACCGTGTCCGTCGTACGTTACGAGAACGAGTTCGGCCGTGAGCGTGGCGGCGTCTGCTCCACGTTCCTCGCGGACCGCTGCTCCGACACGACAGTGCCGCTGTACCTGCAGCGGTCCGCACATTTCCGGCCACCGAATGATCCAGACACGCCCATGATCATGATTGGTCCTGGAACCGGCATCGCGCCGTTCCGCGCCTTCCTGCAGGACCGTCGCGCTGACGGCCACAGCGGAAAAAACTGGCTGTTCTTCGGCGAGCAGAAGTCCGCGACCGACTTTTACTACCAGGACGAACTTGAAGACATGTTCCGCGACGGCTTTCTTACCAGGCTTGAACTGGCGTTCTCCCGAGACCAGCGGCAGAAGATTTACGTGCAGGACCGGATGCTCGAACACGGGGCGGAATTGTGGCGCTGGATCAACGAGGGCGCCCACATCTACGTGTGCGGTGACGCGTCGCGCATGGCGAAGGACGTGGATGACACCCTCACGACGATCGCGCGCAGCCACGGCAACCTGACTGAAGCGGACGCGTTAGCGTTCAAGAAGCGGCTGTCGACGGAGAAGCGGTACGTGCGCGACGTGTACTGATCAGGAGCCTTCTGCGTCCGCCTGTCCTACTGCCCCTCCCATCTGGGAAAGTGCCTGCCGCAGGGTCTCGGGCGAACATGCGAAATTCAGCCGTACATGTCCTGCACCGCCGGTCCCGAAGACGTGTCCAGAGCTGAGTGCGACCCGCCCTTTATCGAGGAACATTGCAGCCGGACCACCCACCTCGCTGAAAACCCGTGGCCCAGAGGAGGAGCGTTCGCTGGTGAATCCGAGGGGGCGACAGTCGAGCCACGCCAGGTAGGTGCCCTCTGGCTGCCGGTACCGGACCGTGGGGAGGTGCTCATGAAGCAGTTCGCCAAGGAGCATCCGGTTGGAGTTGAGCCCAGCGAGGAGATCGTCGAGCCATACCTCGCCGTGATTGAACGCGGCCGCGTGCGCGATGATGCCCACGTGGGACGGCCCGTGGCTCACCTCCTCAGGCATCCGCTGAAGATCCGGCACGGCGTCTTCTCCGGCGATCGCCAGTGCTGCCTTCAAGCCAGCAAGATTCCAGCCTTTCGACGCTGACATGAGTGAAAACGCATCGCCGGAACCGGGCACACTGAGGTAGGGCACGAACTGTGCGCCGTCGAGGATGAGCGGGGCGTGAATCTCATCCGCGATCACCCGGACGCCGTACCGGTGGGCGAGCTCAGCGACCTGCTCGAGTTCGGCTCTCGTATGCACTACCCCGGTTGGGTTGTGCGGATTGCAGAGCACGAACGCCGATCGTCTCGTGTGCATAGCGGCGCTCTGAAATGCACTCTCCAGATTTGTCATATCGATCCGGAGATCCGGGCCAAGGGGAGCTTCGAGCACGGAGCGGCCGCTGTGCTCGATAAATGCGTAAAACGGCGCGTAAACCGGACTGTTCACGACTACCGAGTCGCCCGGTTCCGTGACCAGGCGCAGTACCTCGACGATCCCCAGCATCACATCTGGCACGATGGCGCAGCGGTCGGCTGCGACGCCGTTCCATTGCCAGCGGCGGCGGGCGAAGCCATCGAGCGCTTCGCCGTATACATTGCCCGCCGGGTAACCAGTGTCGCCGATATCGACCGCATCGCGGATCGCCTGCGCTACAGGAGGCGCCAGCGGGGTATCCATTTCGGCGACCCACAGCGGCAGAACATCGGACGGGTGAGTGCGCCACTTGACGCTGGTGCGCGCACGCAGTTCATCAAGTGAGAGTTCTGTGAGCGGGGTCCTCTGGGGCACTGTCAGAGATCGAACTCGGCGCGTCGCTCTTCTGGCACCATCGCGACGTAGTCAGGGTTTTTGGCCAGGAATTTCTGCACTGCTGGGCAGTAGGGCAGAAGCCTCTGACCCTCATTACGCGTCGCATCGAGGGCTTCGCGGATCACCTGCATCGCGAATCCACGGCCACCGAACTTGTCCTGGATTTCGGTGTGGACGAAGGCGCGCAACTCAGGCCGCGGTCGGTATTCGGTGAACCCAGCCATCTCGTCGCCCACCCAGATTTCGAAGCGAGTCTGCTCGGCGTTGTGCTTGACCGTGACCTCTGCGGTCTCGTTGTCGCTGGCCATCGTTTTCCTTTCCGGCGCTCTCAGAAGTGCGCGTGCATCTCCCAGATGAGAATCTCAGAATCTTCCCGTGCTGTCAGGGTTTGTCCGCCTCCGTTGGTGATCCGGGCGGAATCACCATGGCTGAGGTCCCCAGCGCTATCCATGTGCACCTCGCCCTCGGCGACGAAGACGTGAACGAACGGCCCGGTCGGGGTCGTCACCGACTGACCGGCTGGGATGCGGGCCGCATACAGTGCCGCGTATTTGTTGCTGATGCCAATTCCTGGCTCGTCAGCGTGTTTCGCGAGGCCGGATGCAACGATGAACAGTTCACCAGAGTTGATTTGTGCGGTGAAGTCGGCCTGGTCATAGTGCGGCGTGAGCCCGTTCGTGTCCGGAGCAGCCCACATTTGCACCACGTGAACTTTTTCGCCGTTGCGGGCAACGCTCCGCTCAGCATGGCGGATGCCCGTACCTGCGGTCATGCGCTGTGCGGACCCTGCTGGAATCCGGATGGTGTTGCCGGTTGAATCTTCATGCACGACTTCACCGCTCATCACCCACGTGACGATCTCCATGTCCTTGTGCTGATGCATGTCGAAGCTTTCACCCGGGGACATGACGTCCTCGTTGTTGACGAGCAGCACGCCGTGACCGTTGCGGTGGAGATCGAAGTTCCCGGCGAACGGGAAAGTGTGTTTGCTGACGAGCCAGCCCAAGTTGAGGGTTGTGCGCTCGTCAGCGCGCTTGATCTGAACATCCATCGGGGTCACCGTCCGCGATACGGGCGCAGCCCATCTGTGGGGATCTGGCCGAAGGCACCGGACTGGAAATCCTGCATGGCTTCGATGATTTCCTGTTTGGTGTTCATGACGAACGGGCCGTACTGGAAGATGGGTTCGCGTAGTGGCTTCCCTCCGAGCAGCAGCACTTCCAGTGCAGGCCGGTGGCTTTCCTGTGCGCTCGCCGCCGCGACAGTAATGCGGTCTCCGCGGCCGAGAACAGCGAGTTGTCCCTGCTTGATGGGCCGGCCTTCAGCGCCTACCGTGCCACTGCCGGAAAGGACGTAGACCAGCGCGTTGAAGGCCGGGTTCCACGGCGTCGAAAGTTGCGCGCCAGGCTGAATCGTGGCGTGCGCGAACGTGATCGGCGTGAACGTTGCGCCGGGGCCTTCGTGGCCCGCGATGTCACCGGCGATCAGGCGTACCAGCGCGCCCCCGTCTGCCGAGGACAGCAGCTTCACTTGCGCGCCTTCGAGGTTCTGGTAGCGCGGGTTGAGGAATTTGTCTTTGCGGGGCAGGTTGACCCACAGTTGCACGCCGTGGAATGTGCCGCCGGATTCGACGAGTTCAGCCGGTGGCGTCTCGATGTGGAGAATTCCTGAACCGGCGGTCATCCACTGTGTCGCGCCGTTCTCGATGACCCCACCGCCACCATGCGAATCCTGGTGCTGAAAGCGGCCGTCGATCATGTAGGTGACGGTTTCAAAGCCGCGGTGCGGGTGCCAGTCGGTGCCGCGCGGCTCACCTGGTGCGTACTCGACTTCACCGAGTTGATCCATGTGGATGAACGGATCCAGGTCGGCGGCGGGAACGCCGGCGAACGCACGGGTGACGGGGAAGCCTTCGCCTTCGTAGCCGCGGGGGCCGGTGGTGACTGCTTTAACGGTACGTTCCGTCTCGGCAGCCTGTGGGCCCGCGATCCGGGGGAGGGTCAGCGTATCGGCGGTTACAGCAGGCATTGGATGCTCCTCTCGTGGCTTTCACCCTACCTCAACTGATTGAAAATTAAATCTATTCCAGATGTGTGGCCGCGCGCGCCAATCGTGAAGGATCTTCCCTCCTGGCGAGGGGAAATCCTTCACGATCCGCTCAGCTCAAGTCGAGATGTCGCGCCTCGACCAGGCTGACATCCCGGCCCCGGTGAGCACCACCACCGTCGCGCTCAGCACCAGAATCGGAGCGAGCGCGAACGGCTCAGCAGTAAGCAGCGGAACCCAGCCGAACGGCGATAGCCGTCCCGCCCAAGAGGGCAGGCCGAGGAGATCACCAAACGTGCTGACAATCCCCGCGTACGCCACCATCAGCCACACCAGCGTGCTCAGCCGCGGCAACGCGCCGATCAACGAGACTGCGAGCGCGGCGATAAGCCACACCGCAGGGGCATACACGAGACCCGCGACGACTAGCCGGGGAAACAAAGTGAGGTCCCCAGTCCCCAGTGCGGCGGTCAGCCCGAGTCCGCCCGCGGAGAGGACGAGCAGCGCAGCGCTGGCAGCCATCGTCACGAGGAGATGAGTTCCCAGCCAGCGGTTGCGCGATACACCCGTCGCAAGTATTTGCTCCAGCCCGCCCGAAGTCTCATCGGACCTGACCCGCCGGATCGACAGCACCGCAAACGCCGACACAATGATGGCGAGCATCATCACGATCACGGACAGGAATGAGTCGATCATCGCTTGCCCGCCCACCGCGCCGATCCAGTCCTCCAAGGTGGTGAGCCCTTCGATGAAGTCCTCCAGTTCCCCAGCCAGCGTCCCGTAGAAGAGACCGAACGCCGTCAAGCCGAACGCCCACCACAGGATGCTCGTCCGCTGCATCCGCCACACGAAACCCAGCGGTGTCGCCAGCAACTTCGACGCTGCGGGCCGGCCCTTCTTCGGCCGACGCAAACCAGCCGCTACGTCACGCCTGGTGCTGAGCCAGAACGCCGACACCAGCAAAAGCGCGGTTAGCGACGCTGACAGCAGCAGCGGCCACCAACGATCATCGACATACACGCGCGTCTGCTGCGCCCAGCCGATAGGAGAGAGCCACGAGAGAGCGTTACCGCCCACCTGGCTCATATCGCCGGCCGCGCGAACCAGATAGCTCGCCGCGAACACGGCCCCCGCGAGTCCGGAAGCAGCCCGCGCATTCTCTGACACCTGTGCCGTTACCGCCGCCACTGCCGCGAAGACAACACCGGTTGACGCCAGCGCGAACCCGAAGAGCAGCGAACCACTCCACGAGACACCATTGAGTCCCAGTGCTCCCAGACCCAGCGCGATGAGTAAACCGATCACCAGGTTTGCGCCGGCCGTGACCAGAAGCGCGGCGACGAGCGGCGCGTGACGGCCCATGACCGTTGCGCGAAGCAGTTCCGCGGTGCCGTTTTCTTCCTCGGCACGTGTGTGGCGCACCACCATGAGAATGCTCATGATGACGAGGAATATTGCCGTCCAGCTGAGGAATTCAAGAGCCAGCATCGCGCCGAACGTGTAGTTGTCGAGACCATATCCAGGTCCGGTCATCGCGCGTGTGCCGGGATTACCGATCAGCGATGCCCGGAGTTGCTGCTCCTCGAAGCCGGCGTACACACCCGGCAGCATTGCCGCGGTTCCCACCACAAATGTCACGAGTGAGGCGATCCAGATAGGAAGACGTACGCGATCCCGGCGCAACATGAAGCGTGCCAGGAGCAGCGTGCCTGTCAGCGGGCTCTGCTCCACAGAACTGTGCGGCGGGTGCAACGTCGCGGGCCTCTCTCCGGCCAGGGTGCTCATGCGGGGACTCCCTGGGGCTCGGAGCTGCCGTTGAGGGAATCGTCGTAGTGACGCAACAGAAGTTGCTCCAGAGTCGGCGGGTGGGCTTGTAGCGAACGCAACCCGAGGTCAGTCAGGTAGCGCACCGTGGGCTGCAGATACTCGCGCTCCACTTCGAACTGGATCCGGCCGTCGACGGCACGCACATCGAAAACCCCGGGCAACCCTGTGACGTCCGCCGCTGGTTTTTCCGTTCGAGCGAGCACCGTGGTGCGCGTGAGATGACGCATGTCGGTGAGCGTGCCCGTCTCGACGACGCGGCCCTGACGGATGATCGACATTCGGTCGGCCAGTACCTCCACCTGCGCAAGGATGTGACTTGAGAGCAAAATGGTCTTTCCTTCTGCGCGGAGTTCGCGTACGTAGTCCTGGAACACGGCTTCCATAAGTGGGTCTAAGCCGCTTGTCGGCTCGTCCAGGAGGAGTAGTTCGGCGTCGCTTGCGAGCGCGGAGACGAGTGCGACCTTCTGCCGGTTGCCTTTCGAGTACGCCCGCGCTTTTTTGGTGGGGTCCAGTCCGAATCGCTGACACAATTCATCCCGGCGCTTGCGGTCGGTGTCACCGCGGAACCGCGACAGCACGTCGATGATTTCGCCGCCAGTGAGGTTCGGCCACAGGGTGACGTCGCCAGGGACGTATGCGAGGCGCCGGTGCAGTTCGACTGCATCGCTCCACGGGTCGAGTCCAAGCACGTTCGCCGAACCGCTGTCCGCGCGCAGCAAGCCCAAGAGGATGCGTAGCGTGGTTGACTTGCCAGCGCCGTTGGGGCCGAGGAAGCCATGCACTTCACCCGCCCGGACCTCTAGGTCAAGGGCGTCGAGCGCGCGGACCTGTCCGAACGTCTTAGTGAGACCGGAAAGAAGGATTGCTGGGGCCATAGGAAGGAATCTACGATTTGGCACTACTTCCCTGTAGGGACCTAAGTCCCCGCGATGTCGCGCGGAATACCCCGATCTCCGGCTTCGGGTCTTTCGTTCCGGCATACGAGCACAAAGACTCTGTTCGCCGCCGACGGATACCGCCACGATGAGGCCATGGGAAGTCTTCACAACGGAAGCCTGCAGTGGCCAATTTCCGTGCAGCTCGACACAATCGCCGCGATGCTGAATTTCGAGATCCACAACCACCCCGTGTATCAAGGCATCGAAATCCAGTACTTTGACGACGCGAAACACGGCACAGGCGTCCTTGTGATGATGAGCCGCACCGCCGACAAAAAGGTTGACGTCTACCAGCAGGCCGGGCTGACGGTCGACCGAACCGGATACGGGATCGGTGCAGGCCTCGGCGAATGGACGGTTGCAGATATCGAACCGGCCGTGCTCGAAGTGTCGGATGCGGGAGTCCATGCGGACATCGCACTGCGGGACACGATGGGTAGGTTGGTCGAAATTTTCGTCGACGACCGTGACGGCACACCACGGCGCCCGGCGGAGTTCCTGGCTCCCGTTGGCGCAGGCGTTGAGCAACCGACGGCGTTGATGCTCGTATGGATGCGGAAGTTCGATCTCGTCCGCCGCACCACTGTCGACCCGGTCGTGCGTATCGCGGGCACAGCCGCCACGATCGGCCGGCTTCCCGGGGCCCGGCTGCACCACCGTCACTTGATCAAGTACGCGGCTGACCTGTGGATCGTCAATGTGAATCCGCCTGACGGTGACGGACGGCTTGCCGCGGGGAACCCAGATGATGCGCAGGCACACCTCCACTTATCGCCGGAGCCTCCCGGACCCGGGTTGCTAGTACCGGGGGAGATGCGTCAAGGAACGTGGTCCGTGTCGATAGGTGACCGTGCTGACGTCATCGCCGGTGAATGGACGTGCACGGGAGCCGAGGTCTCAACACTGACGTTCACGGTGACGCGAGGCTGGCGTCCGCGGCGGCTACCGCCGTTGATACGTGTGGTCACGACGCTGTTGCCGGTGTTCCGGCGCTGGCCGACGACCTACTTATGGGAAGCGCGGGCGGACCTTCGCGGCGTTCCAGCGGTACACGCAAAATGGCGGCGGACGACTAGCTCCGGCGACAGTCTCTACTCCAGAGTCACCAGCTAGCTCCGGAAACGTTGATCGACAAGTACGCTGGCGGCCATGCGCTCGCCGATTCCCGATTATTTGCAGGAAGTGCTCGACGATTGCCGCAACGCCGATGGCGGTGCTGTCGCGGATTACATTCCAGAACTTGCCAGTGCGGATCCCGATCGCATTGCGCTCGCCCTCACCACACCTGATGGCACGACTTACTGCTCTGGTGACGCGGACGTTGAGTTCTCAATTCAGTCGATCTCGAAGCCATTCGCGTATGGAATCGCGTTGCTCGACAGCGGGTTCGAGAATGTGCTGGCCAAGATCGGGGTTGAGCCGTCGGGGGAGGCGTTTAACGAGATCTCACTGGAGGAGAACTCTGGCCGCCCACGGAATCCGATGATCAATGCGGGCGCGATCGCGGCCCACTCGTTCATGGATGGTAAGAATGCGGACGAGCGTGCCGAACGGTTTCGCGAACGCATGAGCATGGCTGCTGGCCGGGAACTCAGTTATGACGAGTCCGTTTTCACCTCCGAACTCGATACCGCGTACCGGAATATCGCAATCGGTTACATGTTGCGCACGCACAACATCCTGGAGACCGACCCGGACGATGTGGTGCGCGGCTACATCCGGCAGTGTTCGCTCAGCGTCACCACCAGGGACCTGTCGATGATGGCTGCGACTCTCGCGAACGGTGGTGTGCAGCCGGTGACGGGCCGCAGGCTGTCCGGCGACCGGGCTGTTCGGCAGGTTCTCAGCGTGATGATGACCTGCGGCATGTACGACGCCGCGGGTGACTGGATGACCACGGTCGGTATTCCCGCAAAATCTGGAGTGGCAGGCGGCATTCTGGGCGTACTGCCCGGACAGGTGGGCATTGCGGTGTTCTCGCCAAGGCTCGATTCGCACGGCAACTCCACGCGTGGTGTCAAATTGTTTGAGCGTCTCACTGAGGACATGGGCTTGCACCTGATGGAAGTTCCTCCTGTCGGTCGTTCGGTGTTGCGCGGACACAGCCCTCATGGCGCGGCGCACGTTTTTGGTCTGCAGGGGTCGATCCGCTTCGCGGGTGCGGAGGCCGTGGTCCGGCAGGTCGCCGAAGCTGACCTGAGCGGCGATGACGTCATCTTCGACCTCTCGCGTGTCCACGGCGTCAGCGATGTCGCGCGACGCATGTTCCTGGAAGTGGTGCGCCGCCTGACTCTCGAAGATCGGAAGCGGGTGATCCTTCTCGATCCCGACGGCATCGTCGACGAGCCTGACGCGGGTGACGGCATACGCCCGGTAGTCATTTCGAGTCTCGATGACTACAGCCCTGCCCGCTAGTGTTCAGCCAGGCAGATCCCATTCTTTTCGATCACATTGTGGCATAATCTGCATCAGTAATGTGCAGCGCGTGGACCTGCACATTCTCGGCACCAGCGGGAGGGCTGCAGAATCGGGATAAGAGGCGTACTAAACCTATAGCGCGTCGTGTGGGCGCATTTCACCACACCTGTTTCGGCAGCGGGGTCATGCCGTCGCAATGCTTGCCACGGCCTTTGCGCCTCAGCACAGCGCTAGTGCCGGCCAGTAGCTAAGTACGGTATTGCGGGGCCCAACGTAGCTGGCGCCCAACATCGTTCTTGCTTGTTGACGCGCGATCAAAGGCAACGTCGCTTCGCGCCGTCAGGCATTCGCAAGGCTCAAAGAAACTAGCCGTAGTGGCTTTCCGAAAGGATCGGGAATTGGAAACCTTCTGGGATTTTTTCAGGCTCATCGTGGTGAGCTTTGTGTTCATCGCATACCTGATCATGCTCTTCTCGATAATTACAGACCTGATTCGCGATCGTGAAACCTCAGGGTGGGTTAAGGCGATCTGGGCGCTTTTCCTTATCTTCCTGCCATTCCTCACCGCGCTGGCGTACCTCATATTCCGAGGCGACGGCATGAACCGCCGTTCGCACGAGGTTGCCACGCGTCTGCAGGAGGCGCAGAACGCCTACATCCAAGGCGTCGCTGGCACGTCGCCCGCTCAGCAAATCGCTGACGCTAAGTCTCTGCTCGAATCCGGAACCATCACGGAAGACGAGTTCCGGCAGTTGAAGTCACGCGCACTCAGTTAAAGCGGTCGCCTCGCTCCCTTCGTGCGTAAGGCGAGCGGAGGGAGCAGTACTGCCAACGTTCAAAAGCCGATACCCCTATCTGGGGGTATCGGCTTTCGCGTTCGGGTTGGACGATGGGGGACTAGCTGACTGCCGACTCTTGACCTCAGAGGAGAGGACCGATCGCATGAGCTCCGAGAGCACCGCACGTACTGATCAGGCGACACGGGTACAGGCCTTGCTGGACCGCTACGACCTCCCTGATGCGTGTGCTGCGCAACTTTTGTGCGACGACCACCCGGCGGAGGCTGTCGCGTTCACAGTGATCGAGGCTGACCTCAGTTCGACGGACCTCACTTTCGGCGACCTGCGCGACCAGTCCACTCGTTTCGCGGCGGCCCTGGCTGATCTGGGTGTCGAGCCTGGCGATTACGTTGCCACGTTGATGGGCAAGTCCGCTGACCTGGTGGTAGCCCTCCTTGGGATCTGGCGACGCGGCGCCGTGCACGTACCGCTGTTTACTGCGTTCGCGCCTCCAGCTATTGGGTTCCGGCTTCAGGCAAGCGGAGCGAAGGTCGTGGTTGCTGACGCTGACCAGGTTGCCAAACTCGCTCCGGGCGAAGACATTCCGGCTGATGCGTCGTGGCAGGTTGTCGTCGCCGGCGGTGATACGGCAGCGGGGCTGAACTTCAACGAGTTGCTCACCGCGCACACCCCGGACGATCCGCGCGGTGACGCTGTCGCTGTCGGGGCGAATGGTGTTCTCGTGCAGCTCTTCACCTCGGGCACGACGGGCACGCCCAAAGGTGTGCCGGTGCCGGTGCGGGCTCTCGCGTCGTTCCACGCGTACCTCGAGTTCGGCCTGGACGTGCGTGACGACGACGTCTTCTGGAACGCTGCGGACCCAGGGTGGGCGTACGGGCTTTACTACGCGCTGTTAGCGCCAATGGCCGCTGGGGTGCGCAGTCTGCTACTCCACGCAGGGTTCTCCGCGCCACTCACGTGGCAGGTGATGGAGCAGTTCGGTGTCACCAATTTCGCGGCCGCGCCGACCGTGTACCGCAGCCTCCGTGCTGACACAACGCCGGTGCCGCAATCGATTTCGCTGCGCCGCGCTTCCTCCGCCGGTGAACCACTCACGCCGGACGTGGTGGCCTGGTCGGAGCAAACTCTCGGCGCCGTAGTTCGCGACCAGTATGGGCAAACTGAACACGGGATGTTCATCGTCAACGCGTGGGCGGATGGGCTGCGCGAGGACGTCCCGGCCGGGTCGATGGGCAAGCCGCTGCCTGGCTGGTCGTGCGCAGTGCTTTCCGAGGACTCGGACGTGCTCGCTGCGCCTGGCGTACCAGGCCGCGTAGCCATCGACACCCATGCCAGCCCGCTGATGTGGTTCACCGGCTATGTCGATGCCCCGGAGAAAACCGCTCAGCGATTCACGGAGGACGGCCGCTGGTACCTGACTGGCGACGCTGGCCAGGTTGACGAGGACGGGTTCTTCTTCTTTTCCGCCCGCGATGACGACGTAATCATCATGGCCGGTTACCGCATCGGCCCGTTCGACGTTGAAAGCGTCCTGGTCATGCATGACGATGTCGTCGAGGCCGCCGTTGTGGGGATGCCCGATGAGCTGCGGGGCGAAGTGCTTGAAGCCTTCGTTGTGCTGCGCGAAGGCGCCGAGGCCACGGACGGACTCGCGACCGAGCTGCAGCAGCTAGTCAAACGTAAGTTCGCTGCGCATGCGTACCCGCGTACGGTGCATTTCGTGCAACAACTGCCGAAAACACCTAGTGGCAAGGTTCAGCGGTACGTCCTGCGGCAGGGTTAGCACGTCACGCATACTTTGAGCATTCCGAGTGCGGTATAGGACCCGACCCGAGGAGTGTTGTGAAGTCGCATCACGTGCGCACCCGTGGCTCTGCCGAGGGGTTCCCTCGTGAGGAACACCTCGCGTGGAAGATCGCAGAAGTTGCCACCGATCCCGTCGAGGTTCCCGCCGAAACGGAAGAAATGGTGATCAACCGGATCATTGACAATGCGGCGGTCGCCGCGGCGTCACTGACACGACGGCCCGTAGCGAACGCCCGCGCTCAGGCACTCGCGCATCCCTATGATCCAGGCGCCGCAGTTTTCGGTGTGCGCGGCACATACTCGCCGGAATGGGCGGCGTGGGCAAACGGCGTCGCGGTGCGGGAACTCGACTTTCACGACACGTTCCTTGCCGCGGAGTACTCGCACCCCGGTGACAACATTCCGCCGATCCTCGCTGTCGCCCAGCACTCGCGACGCTCGGGCGCGGACCTGATCCGGGGCCTTGCAACGGGCTACGAAATCCAGATCGACTTGGTGCGCGGTATCTGTCTGCACGAACACAAGATTGACCACGTCGCGCACCTCGGGCCGTCCGCCGCCGCTGGCATCGGCACGCTGCTCAGCCTCGATACGGAGACGGTCTACCAGGCGGTCGGGCAGGCGCTGCACACCACGACCGCGACGAGGCAGTCCCGCAAGGGCGAGATCTCCAGCTGGAAGGCGTACGCGCCCGCCTTCGCGGGAAAGATGGCGGTCGAGGCCGTTGACCGGGCGATGCGCGGCGAAGGCGCGCCGTCACCGATCTGGGAGGGAGAGGACGGCGTGATCGCGTGGCTGCTCGGTGGCCCCAACGCGGAATACCAAGTGCCGCTGCCTAGCCCCGGTGAAGCGAAGCGTGCCATTCTCGACAGCTACACGAAGGAACATTCGGCCGAGTACCAGAGCCAGGCCGTCATCGACCTCGCGCGCAGTATGCGGACCAAGATCGACGACTTTTCGCAGATCGAAAGCATCGTCCTGCACACCAGCCACCACACGCATTACGTGATCGGCACAGGCTCGAACGATCCGCAGAAGTTCGATCCCAAAGCCAGCCGCGAAACCCTGGACCACTCAGTGATGTACATCTTCGCCGTAGCCCTTCAGGACGGTACGTGGCATCACGAGCACTCGTATGCGCCGGAGCGCGCGCAGCGGCCCGATACGGTCGAACTATGGCACACAATCAGCACTGCAGAAGATCCAGAGTGGACCCGCCGCTACCACGCGTCAGATCCGAGTAAAAAAGCCTTCGGTGCCCGAGCAGTCATTACGCTCGCGAACGGGGAGGTCATCGAAGACGAACTTGCCGTCGCGGACGCGCATCCGCTCGGTGCCCGTCCATTCGTGCGCGAGCAGTACATCAACAAGTTCCGCATGCTCGCCGAAGGCGTCATCGACAGCAAGGAGCAGGACCGTTTTCTCGACGCCGTGCAGCGCACGCGTGAGCTGTGTGGGGGTGAACTCGGCCAGTTGAACTTCACGGTGTCCGAAGATGTCCTTGGCCGCGCACCGAAGACCCCGAAGGGGCTCTTCTGACGAGTGTCAGCATTCGGGCACGTTTCCTCGGCAGTGCTTATCATCGGTACAGGTCTGCAGCGGACAAGAGACGGAGCGCGATTTGGATCGAAAGACAGAGAAATCGCCAAAAGTACCGCCACGCTGGTTCATTCGCAGCGCGTGGGTGGTGCACCGCGCACTCTATCGGTTCAGTCGGGGGAGGCTCGGGCTCCGGCGTCCGCGGCCGAACCGGTGGGGGATGATGCGCCTGACTACGACCGGCCGCCGAACGGGCAAAGAGCGTCACGTCATCCTCGCCTACTTCGAAGACGGTCCGAACCTCATCACGATGGCGATGAACGGGTGGGCAGACGGTGAGCCCGCATGGTGGCTCAATCTGCAGGCGCGTCCAGATGCCATAGCCAAACTGCCCGGGCGACGATGCGCCGTGAGTGCACGTGCGGCGAAAGGTGAGGAGCGCGAACGCCTTTGGGCGCGATGGCGGGAGGTCGGTGACGACGTCGACGGGTACGCGAAACTCCGGCCGAACGAGACGGCGGTTGTCGTCCTCGAACCGCGCCCAGAATTGTCCGGAAAGGACGTCATCTAGCCCTGCGGGACGCCTTGGCTCAAACCCGGGCGGAGGTCCGTGACCGGCAAGCCGTACACGCCGCGCAGCCGCTCAGCCACGAGCGAGCGGTGGCACGCCTCCGGATCGCGCTCGACGCAGAAAAGAGCGCTCGCAACGTCGCTCGGAAGCTCCGCTACGAGCGCGCCGAGGTCGAACTCGTCGAGGATCTCACGGGTGTAGCGCTCGGCGTACTCGGGTGCCAGTGCGACACGGTTGCGTTTGCCTACGCCCTGGCGGGCGTCCTCGCGGTACTGGACGTGGCGCAGCTCGGTTGTCGGAGCAAGCTGCTTCACGTGCCAGTAGCGAATGCTCGCCGCGGCAAGGGCGCGCTGGAGCCGGGCCGAGTTCGCCCAGGAGTAGTCGGGGCCCCGAACGCCGCGACGCTGGCGGAGGTCGAGCAGCAACCCCACGCCAGCATCGGTGAGCTTCTCGAGAAAGGCTCTGGCCGTGAAGCCGTAGACGCCAATCGTCGCTATGCGCCTGACTCGAAAGTTCTCCGCCGGGATATGGGTCCCGATCCGGCGGATCTTGGCGTCCACGTCGTCCATCATGGCGAGTCAGGGCCGGGCAGCGAGGGCCTCGACCTCGAACAGCACGTCGGGTGCAGCCAGGCTCGCGACACCGATGAGGGTTTGCGTGGGCGGTTTCGCCCCCCAGCCTTCCTGCACGGCTCCGGCGATCGGCCCAAGCTTGCTGACGTCGTGGTTCACCACGTACGTCCGCAGCTGAACGACGTGGCTGTGGTCGAGCCCATGGGCGGCAAGCGCGATGCTGATGTTGCGGAACGTCTGCTTCACTTGCTCGGCGAAGTCGGAAGAGACAACTGCGCCGTCCGGGCCCGATCCGTACTGCCCCGCGATTAAGACCAGTTCTGTAGCTGCGGGAACGGTGGCAGTGTGGCTGTAGCCGTATGGGACTGGGTCGTGCAAACCGTCTGGATTGACGATGGCGTGTGCCATATGGGTCACCTCTCGTGGGCGATGGGTGTTTGTCATGGCAAGCCTTCCAGGAATACACGACACCCTGTGTCATGTATTTCTGTAAAGTTTTCGCATGCGCGCTGACCGGTTGGTATCGCTGGTACTGCTGCTGCGCCAGCGCGGTCAGCTGTCCGCTGCCACGCTGGCCCGCGAGCTGGAGGTATCCACCCGCACTGTGCTGCGTGACATCGAGGCGCTATCCGCCGCGGGCGTCCCGGTCTACGCCGAACGCGGTCGGCACGGCGGGTTCGCCTTGCTGCCCGGTTTCCAGACGGAGCTCACCGGACTGAACCACGACGAGGCGCTCGCGCTGCTGGTCGCCGGATCACGGCGCGGGGCGCAGGCATTTGGTCTCGGCCCGGCGCTCGTCTCCGCCATGCACAAGGTGGTTGATGCACTACCTGAAAGCTATCGGGATATCGCGTCCGGCGCGGCCCAGCGATTGCTGATCGACCCAGAGACTGACCTCCTCTCGCGTCGGCTGGTCGCGGAGGAAGTGCCTGAGACCGTAGTGACCGAAGTCCGGCGCGCGGTGTTCGCCGGACGCAAGCTGCGTATCCATTACGCGGCTGTGGACGAGGCGCCGAAGTGGCGCACGGTGGACCCGATAGGCCTGGTGACAGTACGTGGCCAGGGCTACTTGCTGGCCACGAGGTCCGGTGCGGACCGCACCTACCGGTTGTCCCGGGTCTTGGCTGCCGAGGTACTCCCCGAACCTGCGCAGCGCCCAGACCAGGTCGATCTGGGCCGGGCCTGGAACGAACGCAGCACGCGGTTTCGGGCCGGTGGTGACCAAGTCAGTGTGCTCGTACGGGTGAGTCCCACGCGGCGGGACGAGCTGGTGGGCACCGCGCTGACGGTCGGCTCTGAAGAAGCCGACGCAGACGGCTGGCTGCGGCTGCAGGTGACCTTCCAAGATCCGAGACACGCCGAATGGGCCCTGTGGCAGCTCGCGACGAACGCGGAAGTTCTGGTCCCGGAGTGGTTGCGGACCTCCCTGCGGAACCGCGCCGCCGCGATCGCCACCCTCTACGCGGTGGGGTGAGCGGAGCGGTAGCGTGCTGCTTTGGCCTGGTTCCCGCAGGTCTTCATGCTGCACCATCGGCGCCGCCGGCTGCGGGACGTGTCGAGGTAGAACCAGCCGCAGCGGTCGCATGCGCGGACTGGCTGCGGCGGTGGGCTCAGAACCAGCCGGATTCCTTGCAGCGCAAGGACGGTGAGCCCACCGTGAACGGTAAACGGCGTCATGGCACCGTCTGGGCCGATGGCGACGTCACTGACGAGGCCACGGCACGCCTGATCGAAAAGACCGGCGAGCGCGTCCGTTGGCATGTCACGGCCGTCTATCTGCGCATCGAAGATCACCCAGAACAGCTGACGTAGGTGACGCGCCTCGGCCAGCGCGGCCGCAGAGTCATCGACGCTGCCTCGGCCCGCCTCCGGCGGCGGCAGCAGCTTTGCGTGATGCAGCCATGCAGTCAGAGAACCGGCGCTGTTGAGAAGGTCCGCACCGAGCTCGGGCGTGCGACGGTAGACGGTGTTCGCGAAGTCGAGCGCGGCGTCACCAGCGATGAAATGGTCATCGGTCCAGACGGTTTCGGCGCTCACGCGGGGAGACCTGCGCGGGTGAACACGTCGTCGACAAAGGTGACGAGCAGTTTCGCAACTTCGGAAGCGTGCGTCTCCAGCAAGAAATGGCCGGCGTCGTAAATGTGAGCGTCGAACGTGCTCATGTCCTGGTGGTAGGCCATGACCTCGGCGATGTCGTAGAACGGGTCGTGCCGGCCCCAGAGTACGAGGCACGGGGGCTGATGCTTCTGGTGGTAGGCGGCGATATCCGCGAAACGTGCGACGTGTTTGCGGTAGTCGTAGAAGAGCTGGAACTGGATGTCGATGTTGCCTGGCCGGGAAAGCCGCTCCCAGTCGAGACGCCACGACTCTCGCTGGTGCAGGTCCTGCAGTTCGGACCGCAGTCCGCCGAGGTATTGCTCGCGGGTTCCGGCGAAGTTCAGCCACTCTGGGATCGCCGACTTGTTCTCCTCAGTCGGCTCCGCCCAGTACTTGCGCGGCGCATCCCACGCCTCGTTCAGCCCTGCTTCGTGTGTGTTTCCGTTCTGCACGACCAGGCCGAGCACTCGCTGCGGTTGACGCATCGCCATGAAGTACCCGACGGGGGTTCCGAAATCCGTCACATAAAGCACGTATCGCTCCACCCCGAGGTCATCGATCAGGGCCTCGATCACGTGCGACAAGTGCTCGAAGGTGTACTCGTACTCGTCGAGTGGTGGTGCATCGGAGAAGCCGAAACCGGGTATGTCCGGAGCGATTACGTACACGTGCTCACCGAGAACGGGGAGAACGTCGCGGAACGAATACGACGAACTAGGAAAGCCGTGGAGAAGCAGGACAGCTGTGGAAGACGGCACCCCCGCCTCGCGGTAGTGCAGGGTTGTCCCAGCCAGTTCACGGGAGAGATGCCTCGTTTTGGCTACGCGTTTCATAGGAGACTCCCTTCACCGTCAAGCCTTCGAACTGAGTAACCGTTAAAAGCAATTATAACAGTTACGACCACCGTACCTCGTGCACGGCCTGAAGCCCAGGGCTCGCAGATAGATCGCCCCGTTTACGGTGCTAGCCAGTGGTGGATACGCAGGTCTATGCTTTGTTTGGCGGAGTATCCCGGGCCCTCGAGCATCTTCCCCGGACTCGTGATGCCGTCTCTTTAACACAGGCGGTCGGGGTTAACCGAGGAGGAACGGTGCCAATCAAGCGCTGGACAATTGCTGTGGCGGCAATATGTGCACTAGGTGCAGCGAGCTGCACGTCGGATGACACGACCACTGACGAGCCAGAACTCACCGAAGTCCAGGCAGATGCCTGTGAGGCACTCATCGAATTCGGGCTGTGGGAGCCGCCGGAAGGCGACCCCACGGAGGCGGATCTCGTGGAGTTCCGGTCCTTTTTTGAACGCATCCAAGCCGGCTCAGACGGGGAAGGTGCAGAGGCTGCCTCATCGGCGATTGAGCTGACCAATGAGGTGATCGAAACAGAGAACTTCGAGCTGCTTGAAGGGCCTGAAATCGGGCAGGCAATGGGCACCGTAGGTGTGGTCGGCCGTGACGTCTGCGGATACGAGGAGATCGACCTTGGCGTCGAGGAAACTCCTGAGGAAGAGGGATCACCTGCGACGCATGAGTTTGTCGGCGTACCAGATACTCTCACGCCGGGCCGATACAGCATTCAGCTCGACAATGACCAAGAGAACTTTCACCTGGTGATTGTCGCGAAAGTTCCCGACGACTACGAGGGCACTGTCGACGACTTCGCGCAACTGGACGAAGATGACGCCATTGCAACGGTCGAGTGGTACGCGGCGGGTGCGTTCGCGGAGCCGGAGCAGACCGCGTACCTCACCGCTGATCTCTCCGAACCCGGCCGGTACTTCATTCTGTGCCCAGTAACTAGCGAAGACGAAGAGATTCCGCACCACGCCCAGGGAATGATCAAGGAAGTGACAGTCAGCTAAACCTGCATGAGTGGCCCTGCGGAATCCTCCCGCCGACAATTCTTGCGAATGCTCGTCGGCGCCGCCTTCGCGGGACCATTCGTCGCAGGATGTTCGGTGACTGGTGGGGATCAGGGAATCCTTGGCCGGAAAGTGCCCGGACAAACCGGGTTGATGGTGCTCGGTGCGTCCGTCCCGGAATCTTTCACAGTGCCGCTCGCGCTACCGTCCATGCTGCGCCCCGTACGGACTGTGGGGAGCACTGATCATTACGAGCTCACTGTGCGCCCGGCGCTGCAAGAAATCGTTTCGGGCGTGGAGACCCCAATCTGGGGTTACAACGGAGAGTTTCCCGGCCCGCTGATTGAGTCCCAGCGCGGGCGGCGCGTCGTCGTCCACACACGCAACGAGCTTCCCGCGCCGGTGAGCACACACCTCCACGGTGGCCGTACGCCCGCGGCGGACGACGGCTACCCCACGGACCTGCTTTTGCCGGCTCGGGGCTGGGAACATGGGCATGAACATTCCGGTGCAATCAGCCACGGCGAGCGGGACTATACGTACCCACTCGATCAGCGGGCAGCGCTGCTCTGGTACCACGACCACCGCATGGACTTCACCGGACCGCAAGTGTGGCGCGGCTTAGCGGGCATGCACCTTCACCGTGATGATGAAGAAGCCGCGCTCGGCCTGCCCACCGGTGAGTACGAGCTTCCCTTGATGGTCACCGACAGGTCTTTCGGTCGCGACGGAAGATTCTTGTACCCGTCTCGCGATCCTGAACTGGTGTCACCGCCTGGGGTTCTGCCCGATTTCGCGAATGGCGTGCTGGGGGATGTGTTGCTGGTCAACGGCGTTCCTGCGCCGTTTCACCCGGTTTCGCGCGGCGTTTACCGACTGCGAATCGTGAATGCCAGTAATGCACGGCATTACAGATTCGAACTCGTTCCTGGTCCGCCGGGCCGTGAGCCATTTCTGCTAATCGGCTCAGACGGTGGACTGCTCGCCGCGCCAGTCGAGTTGCGGAGTTTCGCACTGGCTCCCTCTGAGCGGGCTGACGTGCTCGTCGATTTCTCGTCCTTCAGCCCGGGGGAGAACGTCGTCCTGCGGAACCGCTACGGTGACGAGCACTGCAGCGACGTCCTGCTGTTCCGTGTCGGTTCTGAGTGGGGGCCGTCCTACTCGGCGCCCGCTGTCCTGTCGCATGTTGAGCGTCTCGACGAGTCGCAGGCTGTACGTACGCGCACGTTTCACTTTGCGCGGCGCAACCAGCACGACGGTGCGCTGTGGCCGATAGGAGGGCATTTGTTCGACCCGGACCACATCGCGGCCGCACCAGCTCTCGGAGATACCGAAATCTGGCAGCTGAGCAGCGACCTGCGGCATCCTTTCCATATCCACCACGTCCCGTTCCAGGTTCTCGACAATCCTGGAGTTGATAAGTATGGCTGGAAAGATACCCTCGCCTTGGGTCTTCGAGGGAGTGCACGAGTGATCATCCGTTTCGACGGTTATCGCGGCAAATATACTTTTCACTGCCACACCTATGAACATGAAGACATGGGGATGATGGCGAACTACGCGATCACCTAACCTGTTGGTCCCAACGTAAGGCGCGCGGCTCCACGAACTCGCCGACCAGACGGCTGAACTGCCCAATTGCGCAGCGGAAAGGAGCCGGGCTCGGCGCGCAGCACCATTGATGCGCACTGAGCCCGGCTCCTCCTATCGCCGGGATTATCCGGCGAGCTTTCTGGCAGTCTCGACGACCCGCGTGGCGAGGTGTTCAAGCGCTGCTTCGGTATCGCTCGTGAGTTCGTCAGTGTTGTCTGGCCCCGTCACGTGGCTTACGCCGTAGGGATTGCCGTCACTGAACTTGAGTTCGCTGGTGTATCCGGGCGGCACAATGACGCCACCGAAATGCATCAGCGACGTGTAGAGGTTGATGAGAGTTGTCTCTTGGCCACCATGCGCAGACTTGCTGGATGTGAACCCTGCATACACCTTGTCTGCGAGCTTGCCCTCTGCCCATAGGCCGCCGAGTGAGTCGACGAAACTCTGGAACTGCGCGGACGTGGCGCCGAATCGGGTGGGGGAGCCGAAGATGATGGCGTCAGCCCAGACGATGTCGTCACCCGTGGCTTCAGGGAGGTCCTTGGTTGCCTCGTAATTCGCCTTCCAGGCGGGGTTGTCGGCGAACGTGGAGGGGTCGGCGGTCTCGGCAATGTGACGGACGCGCGCTTCTGCACCAACGTTTTCGGCTGCTTTTGCGATGCGGTGTGCCATGGTCGTTCCATGGCCGGTTGCGGAGTAGTAGATAACTGCGAGCTTCATGTGATCCTCCAGCACTATCGGGGGCGGATCGGTCTATGGGTCCTGGTTAAGGTTGAACCTTCAACTGGGTGGACTCTAAAGCGTTATGTTTGATGCGTCAACAACCTAGCGGGAGAAAGTTCATGGTTCGTCCATCGCTCGACAAGCATCACCCCGAAGTCTTCAAGTCCTACCTCGCCACGGCCCGCACGGTGCGGTCCGCAGCACATGACGCCGGGCTCGATCGGCGCCTCTTAGAACTGGTTAACCTGAGAGCGTCCCAAATAAACGCCTGCGCGTATTGTCTCGACGTCCACGCGAAGGCGGCGCTCGACAACGGGGAGACATATCGGCGGATCACTCTGCTGCCCGCGTGGAGGGAATCCAACCTGTTTGACGCACGCGAAAAGGCAGCGCTAGCACTGGCTGAGGCGGTCACGCTGATCACCGATGAGACCAGACGTGACGAGGCGTTCAACTGGGCTGCCAGCCATTTCACGAAAGATCAGATATCGGCACTCAACTGGACTGTGATCACAATCAACGCGTTCAACCGCGTGTCAGTTCTCAGCCAGCACAAGGTCCGGCACGACGATTAGCCGATGAGTAAACCAGCCCTTGTTCTCCTGCACGGCGTCACCATGTCGGGCCGGGTGTGGGACCGTGTTGTCCCGCTGCTGACCGATCAATACGACGTACGCACCCCAACTGCGCTGGGCCACAAAGGGGGTCCGCCTGCGCTGCAACGGCCGGCACTCATCAGGCACCTCGTTGACGCCGCCGAGCGGATGCTCGACGAGTCGGAACTCGAGCGTCCGCATCTTGCCGGCAACTCGCTGGGCGGCTGGATGGCGATTGAACTGGCCCGGCGCGGCCGTGCGGCGTCAGTGTGCGCACTCTCGCCAGCTGGGTTCTGGGACGCAGGCAGCCACAGTCAAGCAGACGGTGTGGCACGGCTGCGCCGGGAAGTAGCGCTGAGTCGCTTCACGCGGCCGGTAGCACCATTGTTTCTGAAGTCAGCCAAGGTCCGACGCCTCGCGATGCGCGACATCGCCGAGCGCGCAGACAGGTTGACTGCCGACGAGGCGCTTGCCGCGGTCGATGACCTGCTCGGGTGTGCAGTCACGACAGACCTGCTGGGCACCCGTGAATCAGTCGCCCCGCTCGATCCGCTGCCGTGCCCCGTCACACTCGCGTGGGCTGAGCATGATGCGATATTTCCCCCTGCGGTCAACGGTGCTATCGCCCGGGAACGACTGCCCGGCGCGACATTTCACGTCCTGCCAGTGGTAGGGCATGTGCCGATGATCGACGATCCCAAACTAGTAGCGAAGACCATCGCGGCGGCGACACGCAGTGCCTAACCGTCCACCTCTGCCCGAACGGCCGGAATGATGTCCTCGGCGAACCACCTCAGCGTCGCTTCGTCATCGGGCCCGCCGAGAATGAAGGTACCGATCCGTTGATCGCGAGCTAGCCCGCTGAGGAGATCGATCCACTCGTTGCGCTCGAACTCACCCCAGATGTTGTAGACGCGGCGGATTGCGGCCGGATCGCGATTCGCTGCCACCGCAGCATCATCGATGCGAGCCTGCATACCGGGGAGCTTCTCTGGAGGAACGAAACTCATTGACGGCACCCAGCCGTCCGCATGGGAGCCAAGAAGTGCGAGCGCGCGCGGCCCGGTCACGCCGAGCCAGATTTCGATTGCATGCGCTGGGGCAGGCCCGGGGTGAATTCCGTTGAGCTGGTAAATCTCCCCGCCGTAGGACACTGAGCGCTGATCCGACCACAGTAGGCGCATGACGTCGATTGCCTCACGCAAGGCTTGCAGTGCTTCGCTAGGCGAGCGGCGGGGGCCGCCCATGCCCTCGATAGCGTCCCAGAAAGCGCCTGCGCCGAGCCCGACCTCGACTCGGCCGCCACTCAGCACATCAAGCGAAGCAGCACTTTTCGCGAGAATGGCTGGTGGTCTCAGCGGCAGGCTAGCTACGTCCGGGAAGAACCGGATGTTTTGCGTGTGCGCTGCCAGGTAGCTGATCAACGTCCATGTGTCGAGGAACCGGCGCTGGTACGGGTGGTCCTGAATCCCCGCAAAGTCGTAACCAAGTTCGTCGAGCAGCCTGGCAGTAGAGACCAGGCTGCTCGCGTCACTCGCGTTGGGAGTCAGGAAGAAACCGAACTGAGGGTGCATTTCTTGCTAGCTGAGTTCCCCGAGTGAACCGATCGAACCGAAATCCAGGATGTCCAGCGGCAGATCAGGAAGCACGAACGGCACGGTGGGCAGTGGGCTCACTCCGCTGTTGAGGTAACGGTAACCGGGTTCGAGCATGCGGATTTTCTGTACATACGGCCGGGTTTCGGTCGTATAGGCCCCACCGGAGGGCATGCCCCCAGCGCGGGTGATAGCGCCTAAACCAGCGTTGTAGGCAGCGATCGCGAGATCGAGCGGGTCGCCGCGGAGTTGTCCGGATCGGACACCGCTAGTTGTTCGGTCGAGCAAGTGGCACATGAAACGCCCCTGCGACATCACAGCGTCGGGAATGCTGAAGGGATCTGCCCTTCCATCCCCATCGGCGTCCACGCCCCAAATAGCCCAGGTGCTAGGAATGAATTGTGCCGGTCCTTGCGCATTGGACCTGCTAACGGCATTCTTCCGGAAGTCGCTTTCTGCGTGAATCTGCGCGGCAAGAAGCGACGCGGTGATTCCGGAACATTGCGTTGCGGATTTCTGAAGCCACGGCACATACTCCGTGGGCGCGGTATTAGCCGACGCGGGCGCGGCAAGCGCGAGCGTCGACCCGAGCGCGACAATGAGGGAACCGAGAGCGGTCAGCATTCTTTTCATGGCAAAAAGAAGCTTCGCATGCAGACCGCGTTTATGAATCGGTTTTGACACGATTGGGTAACAGAGACTTTCTGATCGCGTGTTTGAGTTGTGTGCCGCCCACGGATCGTACTAGTAAGCGCTGGGTCTTGGGTGGGCTGAAAGTGGTTGCCCGGGTGAAGGGCTCGCCGGTAACACACTGTTAACTGCCACCGTGGGAATTACACGGTAAAACTGCACGTAAATACCCAAATTGCTACGTCGAAGAATGACTTTGAAGCCGCTAGATCGAGGCCCGAAAGCGTCCCGTTTGAACCTTGCACTAGTTGCACAAGCGGCCAGTGAAGATAGGGGCGTGCAAATTCGTGTCGTTGTCGCTAGCGTGCACAGGGGTGAGAGTCAACGCAGTTCCAGGCTGGCTACTGGTGCTTCTTGGCGCGGGCCTCTGGGGCACCGCGGGCACCGCCCAGGCGTTTCTGCCCAGCGAGGTGACTCCATCACAAACCGCCACCGTTCGTCTCGTCATTGGTGGCGTACTGCTCGGCTTTTTCGTCCTCCTCTTGCGCCCGAGAACGGTCGCGCCGTCCTCGGTCACGATGAAACGCGGGCTCATCGCGCTGCTGATCACCGCGTCCGCCGTCTCGATCGTCCTGTTTCAGGTGTGCTTCTTCTCCGGCGTCCGCGCCACAGGCGTTGCGGTCGGAACGCTGGTGGCCATCGGCTCTGGCCCCGTCTTCACTGGACTTCTCGGACTTCTGCTGCGTGAACGAATTACGTCCCGATGGATGACCGCGACGGGGATCGTTCTGACGGGCCTGGTGCTGCTGCTCGCGCCCTGGTCGGGCGACCCCGTCGATTGGCATGGCGTGCTTTTCGCGCTCGGCGCCGGTCTCGCCTACGCGTGCTACACGGTCCTCGCGCGCCTGCTCCTCCTCAACGGTGTGCCCGGCGAAACCATTGTCGCGTCGTTGTTCGTGATTGCCGCTGCGCTGCTGGTGCTCACTCAATTGGGGGAGGACTTCTCGTGGGTGTTCACCAGCGACGCACTCGTTGCGGCCTTATGGCTCGGAGTCGCGGCGACGGCGATTCCCTATTTTCTGTGGATCAAGGGACTCGCAAGCGTCACAGCGGCGTCTGCGGCGACAGTGACGCTCGCGGAACCACTTGTCGCAGCACTGCTCGCCGTGACCCTGCTTGCTGAGCCACTCACGGTGCTTGGCGCGGCGGGGGTGGCAGCCATCATCGCGGGCATGGTGCTCATCGCGCGATCGCCGGGTAAATGAACGCCCCTCATAACACCTGAAGCAAACTGTGCATACTGTAGGATGTTGACAATAGTAGGGGCTGACCGGTAGCAATACTGGCGCGGTGTCAGGCGCCGCGGTCCGGTTATTCAGGGGGAGTTGCACTGTGACGGGGATAAACGCGCCCACTCGGATCCCGCGGGCCACCTATGCGTCGTTGGTGGGGGAGCGGATCCGCTCCAGCATCATGGATGGCAGACTCCGGCCGGGCCAGCAACTCAACGAGTCGGAGTTGGCTGCGAGTTTCGGCGTCAGCAGAGGGCCAGTGCGGGAGGCGCTTCAGCGTTTGATTCAGGAGGGCTTGCTGCGTAGCGAGCCACACCGAGGAGTCTTCGTTCCAGTTCTCAGTTCTGCGGACGTCGACGACATTTACCTTGCTCGCGTCGCCCTAGAGACGGCCGCAGTGCGGAGGATCACTGAAACATCGCGGGCAGAGTTGGCGTACAAAGTTCTCGATCCGATCGTTCGCACGATGTGCGACGCGCGGGACACGGGTGACCGGACGGAAGTCGCCGACCGCGATCTCGACTTCCACACCACGCTTGTCGCCGCTGCGGGCAGTCCCAGGCTGGAACGCATGTTCACAACAGTGATCTCTGAGACCCGACTCTGCGTAAGTGTGTTAACAGCCGCGTACGGCGCCCGCGACGATCTTGTCGACGAGCATCGCACGATAAGTGAGATGATCCGCGACGAGAACGCCGAGGGTGCCGTGGCGGTGCTGACCAAGCACTTCGTCGAAGCGAGGGTCACGTTGAAACGGCAACTCGAGGTCGACAGCGACCGAGTGCGGGCTGGTTGAGCTCAGCGCAAACTCCACACTTTGCGGATCGTCTCCTTTACGTCCCACCGGCCCGACCAGCCCTTCGGCTGCACTATGACATCGCCGGCAGAGATCTCAAATGTGCGGCCGGAAGCACCGTCGGTGACTATGGCGCGCCCGCTCAGGATGTAGCAGGTTTCGGTGTCTGCGCGGCTCTCCACAGGCCAGCCGCCAGGCTCGCATTCCCAAACTCCGGCCCTGACAGCTTCCCGTGTCTGGAAGCGGAGAATGCCTAGCTGCGGATCTCCGGAGTCTGCTCCCGGACGCTGTCCGATTGATTCGAGCGGTCCCGTGATTGAGGCAGCGGGTACATGGACGAACGTGCTCATCTGGTGTCTCCATTCTGTGTGAGCGCTGGTTTGATGTCGCGAGAGTCGGCTCGCCGGCTGAAGGAGCAATCAGCCAGAGCGTTGTAAGACGGGACACCACCGCCGGGGTGGCCTTTGGTGGGTGCATTGCCGCTAGCGCTGCCTCCGTGTGGGTGACGGCTCGCGGAACAATGCCGATGGCGCCGTCCCAGGTGTGCTGCGGGGAGGGCGCGCCGTGGGCTTATCTGACGTTTGGTCTCTGCCCACCGTCCGAGTGCCAGTCCTTGCTCTCGCTTGTCAACAGTCTACAGTATGCGGCAATAACTACAAGGTTATCCGGCGATAGACCGTCGACTGCAGGTTGTTGACAATACCCAACGGCCATGGTTCGCTAGTAGTTTGGAAGACGAATCCGCATCTCGACGCCGTTTTTCGAGCCCGCGCTGGGAGCCAGCCTCCAGACACGGACAGGGTTGAGTGTCAGTGGAGAATAGACAGGTGCGCAGCGGGCGGACGAGTCGCACCAAGGCCGCGCCAGTGCCAAGGAAGTCGATAACGAGGGAGAAACTGAGTGAGTTCCGAACCCGTAAATTCGGTCCGCGTCCCCCGGGCGACTTTCGCCTCCATGGTGACCGAGCGTCTTCGGGACAGCATCATCAGTGGCACTTTGGTCCCCGGCTCACAGCTCAGTGAGGTCGAGCTCGCCACCACCTACGGCGTCAGCCGCGGCCCGGTGCGGGAGGCGCTCCAGCGGCTTATCCAAGAAGGCCTTCTGCGTAGCGAGCCGCACCGGGGTGTCACGGTTCCGGTACTCAGCGAGGAAGACGTGGTCGATATCTACCTTGCCCGGCAGGCGCTGGAGTCTGCAGCGGTGCAGCAAATCATCGCCGCGTCAAAGTCGGACCGGGCATATAAGGAGCTGGACCGGTGCGTCAGGGCGATGGAGGAGTATGAGGCGGCCGGAGACTGGGAGAGAGTCGGTGAATTCGACCTCGAGTTCCACAACGTCCTGGTTGCAGCGTCCGGGAGCCCCCGGCTCCAGCGCATGTTCAGCACGGTGATCTCCGAAACCCGATTGTGTCTCGGCGTGCTGACAGCGGCGGAGGCTCGTCGATGGGATCTGGTGGCGGAGCACCGCAAGATTTGCGAATTGGTCGGTGAAGGTGACACCACGAAGGCGCTCGCGGTGCTGAAAAAGCATTTCGATGACGCGATCATCACCCTGCGCCTCAGGCGCGAAGAAGAGGCCGAGTCCGCGGCGCCCTGAGAGCCGCGAAGAGCGTTGCATGAGGGCTAAAGTCCCGGTCCGGCCAGCGAGGATCAGGTGACGTCATGGGTTTGGAACACGGACAAACACCTGAGCGTGGCCATGGGCAGGTTGCCGAGACCGCTGCGGATGCAGCAGCCGATTCCCGCCAGCATTTGCTGAGTTCGGTGGATTTAGGCCCTAGAGAGCCTGAGGAACTCGCCGAGCGGGCCCGGATAGCCGGAAAAGCTGTGGTGTCCTGGAGCGCGGACGACACGTCCACGACGTGCGTTGTGGGCTGGCCTGGAAAGCGGCCCCGGCTCGTCGAAGTGTTGCCTCTCTTCGAGCACCTGGGGCTGGAGCTAGCCGATCACAGACCGGGCAGTGGCCGAGATCCGGTCGGAGATATCTTCACCTTCCAGGAGCTGGTGGCTCCCGACATCGCTGAAATCTTGCCGCTTCTAGGAGAGGCGTTTCTGCTCGCCTGGGAACGCAGCGTGGATCGGGACGACTTTTCGATGCTCGTGCGGACTGCCCGACTCCGTGCACGCCAGGTGCAGCTTCTGCGTGCGGTCTTTCAGTACCTTCGGCTCGCGCACATCGGCGCGAGCCGCGCCTATGTGCGCAACATTCTGGTCGCAAACCCGGCTTTCGTGCGGCACTGGATAGAGTTGTTCGAGGCACGATTCGATCCGTCCCGGCCAGAGGTCCCAGAGGACCAGCTCGGCAAGTATGTCGAGGCCGCCGTAACGCGTGATGAGTTCCGCGTTCTGCAGTGGTACGCGGGCGTTGCAGCGGCCATCGTTCGGACCAGCTATTTCCGTACCGACGGGCAGGGTCGTCCCAGCGAAACCATCGTGCTGAAGCTCGACCCGTCGCGGCTTCCCTTTCCCAGCGGCCCGGCTGTCAGGGTTGAAACCTTTGTGCACCACCCCGACGTAGGTGGTTTGCATATCCGCTGCGGTGCCGCCGCTCGTGGCGGCCTCCGCTGGTCGGATCGGATCGAGGATTACCGGGACGAAGTCATCGCACTCGCCGGTGCGCAACAAGTGAAGAACTCCCTGATCGTGCCTGCCGGAGCCAAGGGCGCGTTCGTTGTGAAAGTCCCGCTTGCTGGCCTGGAGGCTGCAGCCGCGACGATACAGGTGCAGCGGTGCTACAGGCTCTTCGTCCGCGGCTTGCTCGATATCACCGACAACCTTGTGGACGGCGCCGTGAACCATCCGCCCGACACCGTCGTCCTGGACGATTCTGATCCCTACTTGGTCGTCGCGGCCGACAAGGGCACTGCGCAGTTCTCTGACCTTGCAAATGCCGAGGCTCAGGAAACAGGTTTTTGGCTCGACGATGGTTTCGCGTCCGGTGGTTCCTCAGGCTTCGACCACAAAGGGCTTGGGGTCACCGCACGCGGTGCGTGGGTTGCAGTACGTCGGCATTTCGCTGAGCTGGGCATCGACCCAGCCCAGGATGAGTTCACCGTGGTGGGCATTGGGGACATGTCAGGGGACGTGTTCGGCAACGGCATGCTGCTATCGGACCGGATCCGCCTGGTGGCAGCATTCGACCACCGGCACATCTTCGTCGACCCGGACCCTGATCCGCGGCTCTCCTTCGCCGAGCGGGTCAGGCTGGCCGGGGTGCCGGCCTCATCCTGGGATGACTACAATGCGGACCTGATATCCCCTGGTGGCGGTGTGTTTGCGCGGTCGGCGCGGACAGTGCGGCTCTCGCCGCAGGCCAGGCAGCGTCTGGGAGTGGACGAGGGGGAGTTTTCACCCGACGAAGTAGTGCAGGCGATTCTGCGGGCACCCACTGATCTGTTGTGGAACGGCGGCGTTGGAACGTTTGTACGGGCTTCAAACGAGTCCGACTCCCAGGTTTCTGACCGCAGCAACAACCGTGTCAGGATCACTGCCTCAGAGCTGCGCTGCCGTGTGATCGGTGAGGGGGGCAATCTCGGGCTGACTCAGGCGGCCAGGGTCGAGTACGCCCTGCAAGGGGGCTGCATCAACGCCGACTTCATCGATAATGCGGCAGGCGTCAACACCTCCGATCGGGAGGTCAATCTCAAGATACTGCTGGGCTCGGCTGTCTCCGCCGGTCTTATCGATCGGGCTGAACGAGACCACCTGCTGCGAACCTGTGCCGCCCATGTGGTGGAGCAGGTGCTGCGGGACAACGAGGAGCAAACGTGGGCTATCAGCGTCGCCGAGGCGTATGGGCCCACGTTATTAGACCGGCACGAACAGGTCATGACTGATCTAGCTGAGTCAGGCCTCGACCCGATTCGCGAGCACCTCCCGGATACCGCTGAGATCGCGGCGCGGCGGGCGGCCGGCCGGGGCCTGACCCGTCCCGAGATCGCGGTCCTTCTGGCATACGCGAAGAACGCGGTACACGCGCTCCTGCTCAAGAGTTCGCTACCTGACGCCGATAGCGTCCACAACACTTTGGTGGAGTACTTCCCAGAGCCAGTCTCGGGCCGCTTTGCCGAGCAAATCCGCACCCATCGGCTTGCACGTGACATTGTGGCTACCCGGCTGAGCAGCGACGTGATCAATAGGGTGGGTCCAGGGTTCCTCTACCGAGTTGAGGACCAGACTGGGGCGCCAACTGAACAGGTCGTTCGCGCTTTTCTGATTATCCGAGATTTGTTTGGTCTCGAGGAACTCTGGAGGGGACTGCGCAACTACCCCGTAGCAGCAACCATCCCCGCGCTCCATGCGCTCGAACGCGTGCTTGAGTACAACGTGTGCTGGCTTACTCGGCGCCACAGCAAACTTGCTGACCCCGAACACGAATGTCGCCTTCTGGAGAGGGCGGTCCACCAACTTCGAGACACGGTACCGGTGCAGCACGGGGCGGAATCGGACTCTGTCCTCGAACGATGCCTTGCGGAACTTGCGGTTCTCGGAGCACCTGCGGAGCTGACTACCCGCTGCCGTGTTGTTTCCCAGCTGCAGCCCGCTCTGGCGCTCGCGGCCGCTGCCGACGAATATGGCTTCGATGTCACTGAGCTGGCCAACCATCATAAACTGGTCAGCGCCCAGTTGCGCCTGTCATGGCTCACTGAGTCGATGGCCTCACACCCGGCTGACACTCACTGGACGCAACTCGCTAAGGCCGCACTCTACGATCAGCTCATTTCTGTGTCGGTCACGATCGCCATCGATGTGCTCCGTAGTGGCGGGTTGTCGCAGTGGACTGCGCGCAACGCGGCGGCCCTCGAACGAGCTAGATCCTCCTACGCGGGCCTGGCGACCACCGCGAACGCCGACATCGCGATGCTCACGGTGGGTGTCCAGGCGCTTCGGGACCTCAGGCATGCGACCGGGGTGCTCAGGTAGCCGAAACTCCTTCTGTCACACCGTCTGTGGCGTTCTGCATCAGATCCTCGACGGCTCCATGCATGTGACGACTGATTGCACTCTGAAGCCCCTCAGCATCGCGCGCCTCCAGCAGGTTGAGCAGCTTTTGATGTTCCTGTACCAGCACGCCGAGCCGTGGGTAGGAACATTCGAGACTGAGCATGCACATTCTCGATTCAGCCACCAGCGTCTCGTAGATACGGCTCAATCGCGAATTCCCGGCCCCGGCGACGAAGAGGACGTGAAACTGCATATCCATTTTCGTACATGCGCGCCAGTCGGATGCGGCAACGTGCCTTCCCATTTCACTGATGGTTTCTTGCAGCGCCTGCCTGGTTTCCCGGAGTTGGTCCTCATCCTTAACAATAAGCGATTTTGCCGACGCTGATTCTACCGCTTCTCGAACTGAGTAAATCTCTTTTATGTCATCGAGGGAAAGCTCTGGCACGAAGACGCCACGGTTACGCATACTGACCAGAATGCCCTCCTGGGATAGCCGTTGCAGCGCCTCTCGCAGCGGCCCCCGTGACGTCCGAAGCCGCCCTGCTAGTACAGATTCGTTGAGTTGCTGCCCGGGGCGGAACACGCCTTCGACGATTTGTTCCCGCAGGTGGTCGGCGATCAGTTGCGCGGTGGGCCTTTCCTCAAATAGAAGCATTCCATCCGGCGCTGCCATCAGAATTTCCTCCCGGTGTCGTGGGAAAAGCAGGTCAAGTTGCAATCGCGGTGTATTTGTATTCGAGGAACTCATCGATACCCATCTTTCCGCCTTCGCGTCCGAGTCCGGATTGTTTGACGCCGCCGAACGGTGCTGCGGGATTCGAGACGAGGCCGGTATTGAGGCCGACCATTCCCACTTCCAGCGCGGAAGAGAACCGCATGGCCTTGTCGACATTTTCGGTGAATACATATCCGACAAGTCCCCATACGGTGTCGTTCGCCAGGCGCACAACTTCATCCTCGCTGTCGAACGGCGTGATCGCTGCCACTGGACCGAAGATCTCGGTTGACATCAGTTTCGCGTCCAGGGGGACGTCCGTGAGGACAGTGGGACTGTAAAAGTATCCGGGGCCTTCTGGGCGGAACCCGCCTGTGACAACGCGAGCCCCCCGGGCGACGGCGTCGGCTACCAGACCCTCGACCTTGTCTAGTCCGGCTTGCTCGATGAGGGGACCGACCTCGGTTCCCGCTATTGCACCGTTCCCGACCTTGAGTTCAGACATTCTCTTGGCGAGTTTCTCCTCGAATTCTGCGACGAGAGTTCGGTGCACGAAGAAGCGGTTCGCTGCAGTGCATGCTTCGCCCATGTTGCGCATCTTGGCCATCATGGCGCCCTCTACAGCCCGCTCTACGTCTGCGTCGGCCAGGACAATAAAGGGGGCGTTGCCGCCCAATTCCATCGAGGAGCGCATGACGTTCTCCGCAGCTTGGCTCAGCAGTATTTTGCCGACGCCGGTAGACCCGGTGAAGCTCACCTTCCGTGCGATGCCGCTGTTCATCCACGATCCCACCACATCGGCAGGCGCGGACGTGGTGACGACGTTGAGGACGCCGTCAGGCAGTCCCGCTTGCTGGAAGATGTCCACCAGCGCGAGCGCTGTCAGCGGAGTCAACTCCGCCGGCTTGAAAACCATCGTGCACCCGGCCGCTATCGCCGGGGCGATCTTTCGGGTGCCCATTGCCAGTGGGAAGTTCCATGGCGTTACGAGTACGCATGGCCCAACGGGTTCCTTGCTGATCAGAATGCGAGTGTTGCCGTCGGCGGACGTGGTGAGATCGCCGCCGATACGAAGAGCCTCCTCTGAAAACCAGCGAAGGAACTCAGCGCCATACGCCACTTCGCCCTTGGCTTCGGCGAGTGGCTTTCCCATCTCGGCGGTCATGATTGCCGCAAGCCGATCGGTGTTGGCGACGACGAGGTCGAAGGCGCGTCGCAGGATATCGGCGCGCGCGCGTGGAGTGGATGTGGCCCACTGCGCCTGTGCACGGCCAGCGGCGCGGATGGCGAGGAGGGCATCTCCGGGCCCGCCGTCGGCCACCTCGGCGATGACTTCCTGGGTCGCCGGGTTTTCCACGGTGAACGTGGCGGCCCCGGCGGCCTTCCGCCACACGCCATCGATGAACAGGTCCTTGCGAAGACTGTTGGGGTCGAACGAGGGATTCATGTGATTTCCTAGTCGAGGAGCGGGAATGGGCCGCTGGCTGAGAGTGTGCAGGTGCTAAGTGGTCGCCGTCTTGAGGGCCTGCCTGAACCTGGAAAGGCCGCTTTGGATTTCGTCGCTGGTGACATTGAGAGGCGGAATGATGCGAATCACGTTGCCGTAGGGGCCGCACGTGAGAAGCAGGAGTTCAGCACCGACTGCGGCCTGCTGAACGGCGAGCGCGGTGGCACTGTCAGGGGTGCCCGCCGCAGTGGTGAATTCGACGCCCTGCATCAGGCCGCGGCCGCGGACGTTTCCGATGACGGCGAAGTCGGGCTGGAGGTTCTCTAACCCTGCGCGCAGCTCTTTGCCCTTATCGCGCGCATTGGACACGAGGTTTTCACGGTCGATCACCTCCAGCGTTGCGACACCGGCGGCGGCGGCGACAGCATTTCCGCCGTACGTGCCACCCTGGGAGCCTGGCCATGCCTTGGCCATGAGTGCCGTAGGTGCCGCGATGGCGGAGATGGGGTACCCGCTGGCCAGTCCCTTCGCGGTGATGACGATGTCCGGCCGGACATCCGCCCAGTCGTGTCCCCAGAACTTGCCTGTGCGGCCCACGCCTGCCTGCACTTCGTCCACGATGAAGACGATCCCGTGCCGGTCGGCGCGTTCCCGCAACCCCTCCAGGAAGGCGGGAGGGGTGGGTATATATCCACCGTCTCCGAGGACGGGTTCGATGATGAACCCGGCCGTATCGGCGGGGGTGCTGATGGTCTGCAGGAGGTGATCGAGTTCCTTCAGGGCGAAGGCGACAGCGGTGTCTTCGTCCCAGCCGTACCGGTAGGCGTGCGGGAAGGGCGAGATATTCACTCCGCCCATGATTGGGGCGAATCCGGAGCGGAACTTGGTGCCGGCGGTTGTGAGCGAGGCGGCACCGACTGTTCTGCCGTGGAAGCCGCCGTGGAACGAGATGATGTTGGGCCGCCCGGTCGCCATTCGGGCTAGGCGGATCGAGGCTTCGACCGCTTCGGCACCGGTGGTGGCGTAAAAGACGCTGTCGAGCCCCGCGGGGAGGAACTCCCCGAGCTTCTCGGTGAGCTGGAGCAGCGGCTTGTGCATCACCGTCGTGTACTGGGCGTGAACGATCTTGCCGACCTGTTCGCGAGCCGCGGCGACGACGTCGGGGTGACAGTGCCCGGTGCTGGTGACGCCGATCCCGGTGGTGAAATCGAGGTACTTCTTACCGTCGGTCGCGTAGATCCAGCTGCCGGCCGCGCGGTCAACGACGACGGGCGTAGCCTGCTTGAGGATGGGGCTGAGGGTTGCCATGCGGTAGCTTTCCTTCAATGTAAAGTGTCGAATGTAGACAATGATGGTGTAGAAGTGTGGAAGATAAGCGCGGTTGTCATGCCAATGTGCGTGCCCCGGCAGATTCCCCGGCAGCAATGTCGGACGGTGGGCTACGCGCCGTGAGTCCTGCTGTGGGCCTCGCTGCCAGTGCGGGCACTAACGCTTGTGCGAACTGGCATGAACCGCTGGGGGCGCAGGAATTCAAGCCCTTCAAAAGCGTGAGCGCCGAGGGCCTCGCTCGCCGCGATCTCACCGATTCCGGAGGCGATTTTAAAGCCGGCGCCGGAGAATCCGGTGGCGCAGTAGATTCTGCTGTTTTCCCGCAGTTGGCCGAGAAGCGGGTGCTGGTCCGCGGTATAGAGGTCAGGAAAGGCATCGGAGCGGACGATGGTGGCGACGAGGCCGGGGAAGAACTCGGTGATGGTCTCAGTGGTTTCCGCGATCTCCGCTGCCGTGAGGTCCCGCGGTACTGTATCAGCATGGGGTGTGGGGGCTGAGCGGCCATCGAGGGTCGCCTTTACGGTCACCCCGTCGACTGTGGGGGCCCCATACAGGGAGCGTTCTCCGGAGATGCGGATGAAGATGGGGAATCGGTCCGGTGAGAACTCGGTAGCGTCCCGCGCGACGAACCACGTGAGGTAGATCCGCCTGGTTTCAGTGACGGCCTTGAGGTAGTCGGGCATGAGTTGCTGAGACCAGCTGCCGGACGAGACGATGACGTTTTCGAATGTCCAGGAGTTGTCGCCGGAGGTGATGACGACGCCGTGGCCGGTTTCCCGGATGCCGTCGATCGGAGTGTTGGTCAGTACCGTTGCCCCGTTCGACTGCGCGGCGGCAACTGCCGAAGTGATCGCGCGGTCGGTCCGCAGGACACCGCCGTGCGGGTCGTACACGGCTTGGTCATCCGGCCGCAGATTGTGTTGAGGGTACCGCTCGGCCATCGCCTCGCGGCTAAGTATCTCGTGGTCGGCGCCGTTCAACCGCGTTGTTTCGAGCAGGTGCGGGAGATAGGGGCCGTCCACCGTCCCGATCGAAAGCCCACCGCAGCGGGTCAGAATTTCCTGGCCCGTGTCGGCTTCGAGTTCGGCCCAGAGGCGCTGGGAGCGCTCGAGGATGGGGTAGTAGCTCGGTGTTCCCCGGTACAGCATGCGGAACAGGCGGGTGTCCCCGCCGGCGGCGCTGCGGCCGTGGCCCGGAGACTGCGCCTCGAAACCGGCCACCGAGCCCGACGAGCGGGAAGCCTGCCACAGTGCCATGCTTCCGACGCTGCCGAGGCCGATGATTGCAAGCTTTCCGTCCATTGTGTTCAGAGCACCCTTTCCAGGAAGGCCTGGGTCCGTCGTTCCTTCGGGTTGGCGAGGACCTCGCGGGCATCGCCGCGTTCGACGATGCAGCCTTCGTCCATGAAGAGCAGGGAATCGGCAACTTCCCGTGCGAAACCCATCTCGTGGGTAACGACAAGCATGGTCATGCCCTTCCGCGCTAGGTCCTTCATGACGGCGAGGACTTCGCCGACCTTTTCGGGGTCCAGGGCGCTGGTCGGCTCGTCGAAAAGCATGATGTCCGGGTCCATCGCGAGGGAGCGTGCGATGGCCACGCGCTGTTGCTGGCCTCCGGACAGCTGTGCGGGGTATTGGCCGCCGAAGCCGCTCAAACCGACACTCGCTAGTAGCTGCTGCGCCTTCTTGGCTGCTTCCTGCTTCTTGTGGCCCTTGACGAGAACGGGGCCCGCCATCACGTTTTCCTGGGCGGTCATGTTGGGAAACAGGTTGAACTGCTGAAAGACCATGCCGATCTTGGTGCGCTGTTCGGCGAGACGCTTGCGACTGACGGCTTGAAAAGCGTGGTCAGTCTCGTAGTACCCGAAGTGATCTCCGTTGACTTTGAGCACTCCTAGATCAATGGTCTCCAGACCATTGACGCACCGCAACAACGTTGATTTGCCCGAGCCGCTAGGGCCGATGACGCAGCAGACCTCACCGCTCGAGATATCGAGGTTGATGTTTGTCAGAACCGTCTTCGCACCGAATGATTTGCGGATCCCACGGCCATGGATCGTACCGTCACAATTCATCGTGCAACACCTTCCGTGTCCGTTAGTACAGCTGTCTTCGCTTTTCGAGGGATCCTGGAGCTTGCGTGTGCGTACCTTTGCTCGAGCTTGGATTGCGGGTAGCTCAGGAGCAGAGTCATCAGGAGGTACCACAGGCTGGCGACGATGAGGAGCGGGATGGTTTCGTAGGTGCGTGCGTAGATCAGTTGGGCGCTTTGGAGCAGTTCCGCGACGCCTAGCACGCTGACGAGGGACGTTCCCTTGAACATGCCGATCACCTGGTTTCCCGTTGCGGGGATGATCGAGGGCATGGCCTGAGGGATGATCACCTTGCGCATTTTGGTTGCGCCGCTCATACCCAGCGAATCGGCGGCCTCGATCTGGCCTTTGCCTACCGAGGAGAACCCACCGCGGATGATCTCCGCCATGTAGGCCGCTTCATTGAGCGTCAGACCGATGATCGCCGCGGCTATCGGAGTGATAATCGCGTTGACGTCAATCGCCGTGTTGACGTCAGTGAATGGGATTCCGATCGACATATTCGGGTAGAGCGCGGCGATGTTGAACCAGAAGATGAGCTGTACCAGCACGGGAGTGCCCCGGAAGAACGTGATGTACACGCCTGCGGTGGCCGCTACCGGCTTGATGCTAGAGGACCTCATGATCGCGAGGACAAGACCCAGCAGTGTCCCAACGACCATGCTCACCACAGTCAGCACGATCGTCAGCATCAGGCCGCGGAGGATCGATTCATGGGTGAAGTACCTGGCTACCACATCCCACCGGAAGTTGGGGTTGGTTGACACCGAAGTCAGGATGCCCACGGCGAGTAGGGTGCACAGCGCCCAGGCGGCGTACTCGAATACGCTGCGCCGCCGGAGCCTCGGCTTCAGAGCAGGGTCCATGCCATTCATCGGAGCGCTACTTTCTCGGGTAGTCAGTTGCACCATGATGTCGTCTCCCTAGTTGAGCTTCGCTTCGGCAATGCGGCCATCGGTGAGACCCCAGTACTCGAGGGACGACAGGTATTCCGGGCTGTCAAGGACCGATTGAACAGCCGCCTGCAGCGCGGGCGTGAGCGGTGACCCCTTTTTGAGGGCGACGGTGACGATGTGATCGGAGCGTGTGTCGACCTGAGGAGTGAGGATGGTAAATGTGTTGGGCTGCTGCTCATCTGCCCATACCAGAGCAGGGGTGTCGTAGAAGACGCCGTCAACCCTCTTGGCTGCCAGCTGTGTTAATGCGTCCTGGACGTTGGGGAGGACAACGCTCTTGATCGCGGGTTTGTCCTGCGACTCACATGTCCACTCGGACACGTTTGGCAAATGCCGCAGCTGGGCGTTCGAGCCCTTCGTCACAGCAATGTTTCTGCCGCATAGATCGTCATTGGCCATGTTGAGCGGATTCCCGGCCGCAACAGCCACGGACACACCGGCGTCGAAGTAGTCAATCATGTCCAGCACTTCGAGCCGCTCAGAAGTCGGTGACATCGAGGTAGCGGTGAAGTCGTATCGTCCACCCGCGATGCCGGGGATGATGGTGTCGAAGCTGGTGTTGACGAACTTCAGTTCCAATCCCAGCTTCTTGGCCACGAGCCGTGCGACGTCCGGGTTGAGGCCGATCGGGGTGGTGTTGTCCTCGGCGAGAAAGGTGGTCGGCGGGTAGAAGAGGTCCATCGCCACGGTGATTGAGCCCTTGTCCTTATACGAGTCGGGCAGCAGCGCGACCGCGGCCGGATCAGGCTGGACGCCTTCCGAAATATCGCTGGTCTTCGATGTCTTCGACGCGGAGCCGTCTGTCGATGCGCTCTCGCCAGCGCCGCACGCGCTTAAAGTCATGAGCAGTGCGACGCCGGCCGCTGCCGCCTGGACTTTGGTTGGTCTCTTCATGGGTTTCCTTCGAATGAATGTCAGCTGAGGCTGAACCGATGGGCTGAGGGAACGTACTTGCGTACTTAATCGATTCGCGTTTCTGTTACCGCAGGTCACAGGGCGCTTCGCTGGGTTCCTGTGTTTTCGAATAGTCACCATCAAACCACCTTCTGCACCGATTGTCGACAGTTTACAGCCAAAAAATTGGGACCAATTTCACAGTCGAACCTGTCGGGTGTACTGGGTCACATTACGCCTCCAGAAAACTGTTGACAATCGACAATCGCAGACCTTAGGGTCGTGTAAGCAGGCAGCGAAGTCCTGCTGGAGAGTTCGGAAACGCCTTCTCTCGGCAGTCCCGGCGAACGGCAGTGTCGTCCGCACAAGACGCTGCCCCCCACATCAAACGAACGGATGACCATGGCAAACACCAATTTCCGGCCGAAGTACGTCTCCTTCGACTGCTACGGCACGCTCATCAACTTCGACATCGATCCCACCACCCGCCGGCTGCTCGCGGGCCGTCTTCCTGAAGAGCAGTGGCCCGCGTTCAAGAAGGTATTCCGCGGGTACCGGTTCGACGAGGTCTGCGGCGACTACAAGCCCTACGAGCAGATCCTTCAGGATTCCTTTGACCGGGTGTGCAAGCGGTGGGGCATTGGGCCGACCGAAGGCGCCGGTGCAGAGTTCGCTGAGGCTGTACGCGGCTGGGTTGCCCACGAGGACGTTCCGGCTCCGCTCAAGCTCATGGGCGAGAACTACAAGATGGTGATTCTGTCCAACGCAGACGACAGCTTCCTGGACATCAGCGTTCCGAAGCTCGGTGCCGACTTCCACGCCGTCCACACAGCCGAGCAGGCCCAGGCCTACAAGCCGCGCTACCAGGCGTTCGAGTACATGCTGGACACCCTGAACGCCGAGCCGGAGGACTTCCTCCACGTCTCCTCGCACACCCGGTACGACATGATGCCAATGCACGACATGGGCTTCCGGAACCTGGTGCTGCTGGACCGTGGCTACGACCCCATCACCGCGGGCTACGACTACACCACCGTCAATTCTCTCGACGAGCTCAACAAACTCCTCGGTCTCTGAACCGCGCGCAGCCGAAAGGTAATTGGTCATCGTGAAACTCACCCCATACTGGCTGGATACTGCCGAACCCTCCGGCGACTACCGCCGTACCCCTGTGCCCGAGAAGGTCGACGTCGCCATCATCGGCGCCGGATTTACCGGACTTTCGGCTGCGCTCGAGTTCGCAAAGCAAGGCACCACCGTCGCTGTTCTCGACCGGCACACAGTGGGATGGGGAGCATCAGGCCGCAACGGGGGAATGGCGACAACCGGGCTGGCGATCAGCTTCAACACAGCGGTCAAACGGTACGGGGACGCTCGTGCCGTGGACATGTTCCGCGAGTACAACGACGCGATCGACACCATCGAGAAACTGGTGCGGGACAACGGCATCAACTGCGACTTCCAGCGCTTCGGGAAGCTCTCACTGGCCTTCCATCCCTCCCACTATGAAGGGATGCTCAAATCGCAAGAGCAGCTGGCTGACCTCGCGGACTACAAGGTCACCACCATCCCCAAATCTGAAATCCACAGCGAAATCGGCTCTGACTTCTATCAAGGAGCGATGCTCGATCCGCTCGGCGCCGGACTGCACGTGGGGAAATTCGTGCATGGCCTCGCCGGGGCAGCAGCTGATGCAGGAGCCATAATCTGCGAAAATGCGGCTGTAACCGAATTGCGCAAGGTTTCAGGCACTGCGCACGATGTGCACACCACTCGGGGCGTCATCCGGGCGAGTCAAGTGCTGGTGGCCACCAGTGGCTACACAGGCGCTGTCACACCGTGGCTGCAGCGGCGCGTAATCCCGGTGGGGAGTTTCATCATCGTGACTGAGCCGCTGCCAGAGGACGTTGTCAATCGCATCCTGCCAAACCGGCGGCAGGCATCGGACAGTAAGTTGCTCACCTACTACTTCCGCATCACTCCTGACAACAGGCTCTTGTTCGGTGGCCGCGCCCGGTTCGCGCTTTCCAGCCCGGACTCGGACGTCAAGAGCGGCAAGATCTTGCGTAAGGCCATGCTTGAGCTGTTCCCCTACCTTTCGAATGTCAAGGTGGACTACACGTGGGGTGGGCTAGTCGATATCTCTATGGACCAGATGGTCCATGCAGGCGTTCATGACGGAGTGTTCTATTCCCTCTGCTACAGCGGCCACGGCGTCCAGATGGCGGCCCACATGGGCAAAAACATGGTCCGCTACATGGGCGGTGACAAGTCCGCGAACGTCTGGGAAGACCTGAAGAACCCGCCCGTACCGGGACATTTTGGCCCACCTTGGTTCCTGCCGTTCATCGGTGGAGCCGCGAAGATCATCGATCGCATCAAATAGCTAGGAAGGGAAGGCAATCTCATGGTTCCATCAATCAGTTTCGTTGACACGCTCCCGGAAACAGTCGTCAGCCGGTCAGAGATTGCCGACCTCCCTGGAGGCGCCTTCTTCGAAGGCAAATGGCAATCCGCTGACATGACGCTGGAGGTGCGGGATCCCGAGGATGGTTTCCTGGTAGGGCGCGTATGCACCTCAACGCCTCAGGACGTTCGGCGCGCGATCACCCACATTCAGCGGCATCTGGAACTCGACCGTTGGCCGCTGCGCGCGCGCCGTCAGGCCCTGGAGAAGGCAACTCGGCTCCTCGCCGAACAGCATGTACGCTTCGCCAACATCATTGCGGCGGAAAGCAGCAAGACCATCACGGAAGCCGAGCGGGAGGTCTGTCGATGCATCGAAACGCTTCGACTCTCAGCTGCCGCCTCCAGCGAACTCACCGGTTCAACGCTGAATTTCGAAGACAGTCTGGCCACCGGGAACAAGATCGGCTGGTACAGCCGCAAGCCGGTGGGGATTGTCGCGGCCATCACCCCGTTCAACGATCCACTCAACCTGGTGGCGCACAAACTGGGCCCGGCCCTGATCGCAGGCAACGGCGTCATCTTGAAACCCTCAGTGCGGACGCCGCTGAGCGGTCTGGCCCTGGTTCAGCTGCTCGTCGAAGCTGGAGTTCCGTCGGGACGCATTGCTGCGATCGTCGGTGGCCCGGGCGTTGCTGAAGCCGTGGTGACCGATGACAACATCGACCTGATCTCATTCACAGGCGGTCCGCAGACCGCTGAGCGCATCGCTGCCGCCGCTGGCGCCAAGAAGATCCTCTCCGAACTCGGCGGGAACAATGCCACGATAGTCTGCGCCGACGCGGATGCGGCCCACGCAGCCGATGCGATCGTTGCTGGAGCTTTCGGCGTTGCTGGACAAAACTGCCTCTCGGTGCAGCGAGTGTATGTACACACCTCCCTCTACGAGAAGGTTGTGGATCGCGTTGTCCGTGGCACGCAGGCGCTCAAGGCAGGTCCGAAGTTCGACCGTAGCACCGATGTGGGGCCGCTCATTTCCGACGAGGAAGCCCGCCGTGTCGAGGAGTGGGTTGACGAGGCCGCCGCGGCTGGTGCCTCGATCCACACCGGTGGGCGCCGGCGAGGCTCCTTCTTCGAACCCACCGTTCTGACCGGCGTTCCAGCGAAGTGCCGAGTCATTCGTGATGAGGTTTTCGGTCCGGTTGTGAGCATCATTCCGTTCGTTGATATTTCCGATGCCGTTCGCGCAGCCAACAATTCCGAGTACGGGCTTCAGGCAGGCGTATTCACCCAATCCGTGGATCTCGCCCTGGGCATTGCCGACAAACTGCACGTGGGTGCGGTGGTGATCAACGAAACTAGCGACATTCGAATCGATTCCATGCCGTTCGGCGGGTTCAAGAAATCCGGTGTAGGCCGGGAAGGGGTGCGGTACGCCGTACACGAAATGACCGAACCCAAAAACACTATCGTCAACCTCGCAGAGTCGTCCTCACACTGGCCGTTCCTCGGCGATCTGTCGGATCGGGCAACATCATGACCACGCAGAGAATCGCAGTAATCGCCGGTGACGGCATCGGGAAAGAAGTGGTCCCCGCGGCGATCGCATGCTTGGAGCGAATCGCAGAACTTCATACTCTGGACTTGAGGTTCACGTATTTCGACTGGGGCTCCGAGTACTACCTTCAGCATGGCCGGATGATGCCCGTCGACGGGCTGGAGCAGCTCGCCGCACACCAGGCGATCTTTCTGGGGGCAGTTGGCTCACCAGAAGTGCCGGACGCAGAATCACTCTGGGGCTTGCTGATCCCCATCCGTCGGGAATTCCAGCAGTACATCAACCTTCGTCCCGTGAAAACTCTCGCTGGGGTCGCGTCGCCTCTTAAGGCTGCGCAGCCCATCGACCTCCTGATCGTCAGGGAGAACAACGAAGGGGAGTACTCGGAGGTCGGCGGTCGAATGTACCGTGGGCTGCCGCAGGAGACGGCAGTCCAAGAGACCATATTCACCCGACTCGGAGTCTCTCGGGTAGCGCGCTACGCTGCCTCTCTGGCGGCGTCCCGTTCGGGGCGGCTGACGTCAGCCACCAAGAGCAACGGAATTATCCACACCATGCCGTTCTGGGACGAGATCGTAGCCGAGACTGCCCGGCTGTATCCCGAGGTGAGTGTCACCAGTGAGCTCGTGGACGCCTTGGCGGCACATTTAGTCCTCAAACCCTGGACTTTCGATGTCATTGTTGCGTCTAATCTGCTGGGGGACATTCTTTCTGATCTTGGAAGCTCCGTCACCGGCTCCATCGGGTTGGCGCCCAGCGCCAACCTGAATCCGGAGGGCGAATTCCCGTCGCTGTTCGAGCCGGTGCACGGATCGGCTCCGGATATCGCGGGGAAGGGCCTGGCAAACCCGGTCGGACAGATCTGGTCAGGAGCGATGATGCTCGAACACCTCGGCCACATTGAGGCAGCGACCCACCTTCAGTCAGCGTTCGAGTCGGCCCTGCGAGACGGCCTCGGCACCCGTGACGTCGGAGGGCCATCGTCGACCGCGGAGTTCACGTCAGGTGTGCTGTCCGCCATCGATACCCTCGCCGCGAGCCAGGCGTACCCCACGCCATCACCGGTGTCATGACCACGGCAGCGGAACGCACCCGCCCGATCGTCGCCGTCCTCTACCGGGAGGCCCTGCCGCCCCGGCTGGCGGAGATCGAGGAGCTATCCGACGTTCGGCTGACCACAGCCGACGGCCTCGCCAAGGCCCTCGACGGCGCGGATGTGTTGTACCAATGGCACTCATTCTCGCCTGCCTTGCGGGAAAACTGGGATGCGGCCGCGTCCCTGCGCTGGGTTCATGTTTCGGCGGCGGGTGTCAGCCAACTCCTGTTCGACGAACTGATCCGCAGCGACATCGCCTACACCAACTCCCGGGGCGTCCTGAGTCGGGCCATCGCCGAATTCGCGCTCGGATTCGTCCTGGACATGGCCAAGGATGCGCAGACCTCGTTCCGGCTGCAGCAGCAACACCGCTGGCGGCACCGCACAACTCGGAAGCTTCAGGGGCAGTCCGCACTGGTGGTCGGCACCGGATCTATCGGCCGCGAAATCGCGCGCCTATTCGAGGCTGTGGGCATCGAGGTCAGCGGCGCCGGCCGGTCTAGCAGGAGTGGTGATGGCGATTTCCGTCAGATTCATAGCTCCAGAGATCTGGCCAGCGTTGTCCGCGACTATGACTACCTCGTGCTTGCAGCCCCGCTGACTCCCGAAACGCGTGGTTTAGTCAGCGCCCAAGTCCTAGCATCCATGAAACCGACCGCGAGCCTCATCAATGTAGGACGCGGAGAACTGGTGGATACGGATGCTCTGACGGGAGCATTGGCGTCCGCCGGGATCGCGGGGGCCGCCCTCGACGTCGTGCATCCCGAGCCATTACCCGAAGGACACGCGCTCTGGGGCATGGACAACGTCATCATCACCCCACATATGAGTGGGGACACCGACGACTACCTCGATGATCTCGGGCAGCTGTTTGTCGACAATTTGCGGCGGTATTGCAATGGCGCACCTCTGCAGAACGTCGTGGACAAGGCCCTCGGGTTTGTCTCCGCGTGAGTTCCCGTCCCACGACATCGCTTTACCCAATCATCACCCTCGCGAACTGAGAGCAATGGCAATGGCACACATGACCGCTTCGTCCCTCTTGGAAACCATCGGCGCCAGAACCGAAACCGACTTCATGGGTGCCCGGAAGATCCCAGCTGCCGCGTACTGGGGTATCCAGACACTCCGCGCGGTAGAAAACTTTTCGATCACTGGTACGACGATTTCCGTGTATCCGCTGCTCATTCGGGCGCTAGCGCAGATTAAACACGCGGCCGTCCTGGCGAACTTCGAGTTGGGCTTGATCGATCAAACGAAAAAGGATGCAATCCAGCAGGCCTGCGAAAACATCGAACAGGGCCAACTACTGGACCAATTCGTTGTGGACGTCATCCAGGGTGGCGCCGGAACCTCGACGAACATGAACGCTAACGAGGTCATCGCCAACCGCGCGCTGGAGATTCTCGGGCTCGATAGGGGCGAGTACTCCACGATTCACCCCAATGGGGACGTCAATATGGGTCAGTCGACGAATGACGTTTATCCCACCGCGATACGGATCGCTACCATCCAGGGCACCCAGAGTTTGCTGTCAGCAATGGCGCACCTCCGCCGCGCGCTGGAGCGCAAGGCCGCCGAGTTCGATGATGTAGTGAAGATGGGCAGAACCCAGCTGCAGGACGCGGTGCCAATGACCCTAGGTCAGGAGTTCAGCACCTACGCGGTGATGGTGGATGAGGACGAACGCCGGATCCGCGAAGGGCTGGTTCACCTGCACGAAATCAACCTTGGTGCGACCGCGATCGGCACGGGTATCAACACCCATCGTGAGTACGCAGCGAATGTCTGCGCCCACCTGCGGCGAATTACCGGTTTGCCCTTGGTGACGTCGAGCAATCTCGTCGAAGCAACCCAGGACTGCGGGGCTTTCGTGCTGTTCTCCGGAATGCTCAAGCGGGTCGCAGTCAAGCTCTCGAAAGTCTGCAACGATTTGCGCCTGTTGGCGTCCGGGCCCAGAGCCGGTTTCGCCGAAATCAATCTTCCCCCACGGCAGGCGGGATCGAGCATCATGCCCGGAAAGGTGAACCCGGTGATTCCGGAAGTAGTCAACCAGGTTGCCTTCGACGTTATCGGTAATGACCTCACTATTACGATGGCGGCCGAGGCAGGACAGTTGCAGCTGAACGCCTTTGAACCGATCATCGCGCGATCACTCTTCGCCAGTTTGACTTCACTCACTTCGGCATGCACCAGCCTGGCTGATCTCTGCATCGACGGAATCACCGCCAACAAGGAGTATCTGCGCACCCAGGTCGAAGCAAGCATCGGGGTCGTCACCGTCCTCAACCCGCTCATTGGTTACGACGCGGCCACCACAATTGCCCGGCAGGCTCTCGCCAGCGGCCGCAGCGTCACCTCACTGGTGCTCGAGAGTGGACTGCTGACCGCACACGAACTTGACGAAGTCTTGCGGCCCGAACGTCTGGCAAACCCGCAATCCGACTCTGGCGAGCGCGCTCTAGCGTAAAGCTCAGTCAAAATAACAGGGTGCAGGGAACTGGGTCAGCGGGGTACTCGTAGGCTCGGAGGGTGCTGCTTCCACTACTGAGAACGTACCTAGCAGCGCATCGGAGGGCACTCGCGGGAATTGTCGTGCTGCAGTTCGTCGGCGCCTTCGCTGCGCTGTTTCTGCCCCGGCTGAATGCAGACATCATCGACTTCGGAGTCACCCGCGGTGACATCCCGTACATCGTGCGGGTTGGTGGCGTGATGCTCGCCGTGGCTGCAGTGCAGATCGTCTGTCTGATTGGTGCGGTGTATCTGTCGGCGAAGACAGCGACCGCAGTCGGGGCTGCGGTGCGGCGGGATGTGTTCCGCCGCGTCAGCGGGTTCTCCGCCCGCGAGATGGGGCTCTTCGGGGCGCCGTCGCTCATCACCCGCAACACCAACGATGTCCTTCAGGTGCAGACCCTGATCATGATGGTGCTGACCATGCTCGTTCTGGCTCCAGTGATGTGTGTTGGCGGCATCATCATGGCTGTGCGGGAGGAAATCCGGCTGTCGTGGCTGATCGCCGTGAGCGTGCCCGCACTCGCGTTCACGATGGGTTTCATCATCGCGAAGATGATCCCGGCCTATCAGGTCATGCAGTCGCGAATCGACACCGTGAACCGGGTGCTGCGCGAACAGATCACCGGGGTGCGGGTCGTGCGTGCTTTCGTACGTGAACCCTGGGAGATGAAGCGGTTCGCCCACGCCAACAACGAACTCACCGACACTGCGCTCCGTGTGGGCCGCCTACTGGCGATCGCGTTTCCCGCCGTCATGCTGATATTGAACGTGACATTTGTCGGCGTGATCTGGTTCGGTGGCATCGAGATCAGTGCTGGACGAATGCAGGTCGGTTCACTGACAGCAATGATCAACTACTTGATGCTGATCCTGATGTCCATCATGTTCGTCACATTCATGGCGTCACAGGTACCGCGCGCGGCTGTCTGCGCGGACCGCATCATGGAAGTGCTGAGCACGCCCTCGTCAATTACCTACCCGGCTGACCCTGTCACGGCAATGCCGACTCCTGGCACGGTTGAATTCCGCGACACCACCTTCTGTTACCCCGGCGCGGAAAAGCCAGTCATCGAGAACATTTCGTTCACGGTCACGCCCGGCACGACGACGGCCCTCATCGGCGCGACCGGATCCGGGAAATCTACCGTAATGCACCTCATCCCGCGCCTGATAGACGCGACGAACGGTGCCGTGGTCGTCGGCGGGGTCGATGTCCGGGACCTCGACCCCTCGGTTCTACGATCATCGTTGGGATACATTCCGCAGCGGGCCTTCCTGTTCTCGGGCACTATCGCGTCGAACCTGCGCTACGGAAAGCCCGATGCCACAGACAGCGAACTCTGGGAAGCGCTGGAGATCGCGCAGGCGGCAGGCTTCGTTCAGGCGATGCCCGATGGCCTCGACACTGCCGTGGCGCAGGGTGGCACGACAGTGTCAGGCGGGCAGCGCCAGCGGCTCGCGATCGCCCGTGCGCTAGTCCGGAAACCCAGCGTCTACCTCTTCGACGACTCGTTCTCAGCGCTCGACGTCGCCACCGACGCGCGATTGCGCGCCGCGCTCGAACCGCACACGCGCAACTCTGCCGTCCTGATCGTCGGCCAGCGCATCGCCACCATCAAAAACGCCGACCAGATCCTCGTCCTCGAAGGCGGACGCATCGTCGGCCTCGGTACACATGACCAGCTTGTTCAAACCTGCGCCGAGTATCGGGAGACCGTCGAGTCACAGCTGGTGGTCCAATGATAGGAGCGCGATGACCAGGCCCATGGCGCCCGCCACCACACCGGGCAACCCGAACGACCGCGCCAGCCAGTTCGTGCCCACCGTGCGGCGCTTGTTTCGCCGGCTAGTGCCGCGCAAGATCGCCCTGATCGCTGTACTCGCCTGCACCGTCACGTCTGTCGCGCTGAACGCAATCGGCCCCCGCATCCTCGGCTGGGGCACCGACATCATCTTCAACGGTGTGATCGGACGCGATCTGCCCGCCGGGCTCACCCGTGACGAAGCGGTGGCGCAACTCCGCGCCGAGGGACGCGACACATTCGCGGACATGGTGTCCGGAATGACTCTTGTCCCCGGTGCAGGTGTCGACTTCAGCGCGCTGGCGCGGGTGCTGTACCTCGCGCTCGCGATCTACCTAGTGGCGTCGCTATGCGCCTGGGCATCCGGGTACATCCTGAACATCGTGGTGCAGAGCGTCATCCGCCAGTTGCGGACAGATGTGGAGGCGAAGGTGCATCGGCTGCCGCTGGTGTACTTTGACCGGCACCAGCGTGGCGACATGTTGAGCCGTGTCACCAACGACATCGACAATCTCTCACAGAGCTTGCAGCAGACGATCAGCCAGATGTTGAACTCGCTGCTCACAGTAGTCGCAGTGCTGGCGATGATGGTGTGGATATCACCCTTGCTCGCCGTGATCGCTCTATTAACGGTGCCAGCCGCGCTAGTAGTGACAGCAATCATCATGCGGCGGGCGCAGCCTCATTACGCGGGGCAGTGGCGTCACACCGGCAAACTCAACGGGCACGTTGAAGAGACGCATACGGGCCACGAACTCGTTCTCGCATACGGGCGGGAGGATGACGCACAGCAGGTGTTCGATGCGCGCAACGAGCAACTGCAGGCAGCGGCCTTCAAAGCGCAGTTCCTGTCCGGGCTTGTCATGCCGATGATCCAGTTCCTGGGAAACCTCAACTATGTTCTCGTCGCAGTGCTCGGCGGCATGCGTGTGGCCAGCGGGACGATGAGCCTCGGCGAGGTCCAGGCCTTCATCCAGTACTCACGGCAGTTCACGCAGCCGCTGTCGCAACTCGCGTCTATGGTGAGCGTCCTGCAGTCCGGCGTCGCCTCGGCTGAGCGGGTGTTCGAACTGCTCGACGCCGAAGAGGAAACCGCTGACCCGGTCGATGAGCAGATAGTCGCCGACCCGCGTGGACACGTCGAGTTCGACCGCGTGTCATTCCGGTACCTGCCCGGACAGCCGCTCATCGACGACCTGTCGCTGACAGTGGAGCCAGGGCAGATGGTCGCTATCGTCGGCCCTACCGGCGCGGGAAAGACGACGCTGGTGAACCTGTTGATGCGCTTCTACGACATCGATTCAGGATCGATCCGCATCGACGGTATCGACACCCGCCGAATGAGTCGCGCCGAATTGCGTTCCCGCATCGGAATGGTCCTGCAAGACACGTGGCTCCTCGGTGCGTCCATCAGAGACAACATCCGGTACGGAGCGGACATCATCGATGACGCTGCGGTGATCGCTGCGGCGAAAGACAGTTACGTTGACCGGTTCACACGCACACTGCCCGACGGGTACGACACGGTGCTCGATGAAGAGTCCGGAAACGTCAGCGTGGGGGAGCAGCAGCTCATCACGATCGCGCGGGCGTTCGTCTCAGAGCCGCAGATCCTGATCCTCGACGAGGCGACGTCGTCCGTGGATACCCGGACGGAACTGCTGATCCAGCAAGCGATGGCGCGGCTTCGCGCCGACCGCACAGCATTTGTGATCGCCCATCGGCTGTCCACCATTCGAGACGCTGACGTCATTCTCGTCATGGAGGACGGGCGCATCGTCGAACAAGGCTCCCACGACGACTTGATCGCAGCACGCGGCGCCTACCACCGGCTGTACATGAGTCAGTTCGCCGCGGCAGTCACGGAATAAACCACTTGCGTGCGGCCTGAACCGCAGGCACACTCGACGACATGAAGAGCTGACACCTGTCGTTCCCGCTGTGCGCATCACCTGCCCGGCGGGTTGTCCGTACCTACGGATGGGTGTCTATGCCTCACGAAATTCTGCGCGCAATTGATCTTGTCAAGATTTATGATGGACGCCGCGTCCTCGATGGACTGAGCCTCACTGCTTCGCCAGGTGAGCGCATCGGACTGGTCGGTGAGAACGGCGCGGGGAAGTCAACGCTCCTCAGGCTGCTCGCGGGGGTTGAAGAGCCTGACGGCGGCACCCTCGAGCGCCCGGTGGATTCGGGGTTTCTCGCTCAGGAACTGCCGTACTCGCCGGCGACGACCCTCCAGGAAGCAATCGACGACGCGCTGGCGCTCACGCTGCAGCTCTCTGCCGAACTTTCCCGCACATCAGCTGAACTCGCAGCGAAACCGGATGATCCCGTAGTGCTCGCGCGCTACGGTGACCTTCTCTCCCGCGCCGAAGCGGCCGGGTTGTGGGACGCTGAGAGCAGAGCTGAGAAGGTCCTCGATCGGCTCGGTCTCAGCGGGATCGCCCGGACGACGTCCCTTCAGGCTATCTCTGGCGGGCAACGGTCCCGACTCGCGCTCGCGGTGCTGCTGATCCGGCAGCCACGTGCGCTCCTGCTCGACGAGCCGACAAACCACCTGGACGATGCAGCCACCGTATTCGTCGAGGAGCATTTGCGCACGCTGCCCGGCACAGTAGTGCTCGCGTCCCACGACCGTGCCTTCCTCGATGCGGTGTGCACGACGGTGATTGACCTCGATCCGTCACGCGGCGGCGTGACCCGCTATGGCGGCAGCTATTCGCACTATCTGTCCGAGAAGCAGAAGGAACGCGTCAGGTGGGAGCAGCAGTATGCGGCCGAACAAGCGGAACTGCACGATCTGGAACACTCGGTCACCGTCACTGCGCGCGAGGTCAGTCACGGCCGCCCGATGCGCGACAACAACAAACTCGGCTACGACCGCCTAGGCGGGCGGGTCGAGAAACAAGTATCCCGACGGGTGCGCAATGCGCAGCGCCGTCGTGACGAACTGGAACGTGACCAGGTTGCGGCACCGTCGCAGCTCCTCACATTCCGCGCGTCCCTGACAAGCGCCACTGTCATCGAGGAGCCGGCGCTGACGGCGACCGATATTGTGGTGCCGCGAAGGCTGACGATCGAGTCGCTCGAGATCACCAGTTCGGAACGTCTGCTGGTGACCGGTCCGAACGGAGCGGGGAAGTCGACGCTGCTGAGTGTGCTCGCGGGCACCCTGCACCCCACGTCCGGATCAGTGGAGGTGGCTGACGGGGTGACCCGAAAAATGCTGCTTCAAGACGTCTCGTTCGCCCGGGCGCAGCGCAGCGCGTCAAGCGTCTATCGGGAGCACGCTGGAGACGACGTGCCGAGCCTCATGGAACTGGGCCTACTGAGCGAGACTCAAGCACGATCACCCGTGGCGCATTTGTCGGTTGGGCAACGGCGCAGACTCGCACTCGCGATCCTGCTCGCCAGCCCGCCCGACGTCTTGCTGCTCGACGAACCGAGCAATCACCTGTCCCTGCGGCTGGTGGAGGAACTCGAAGATGCTTTCGATGCCGCTCCCGGCGCGCTGATTGTCGCTACACACGACAGATGGCTGCGAAAACGGTGGGACGGCCGCGAGGTCCGCCTGCTGAACGGCGCCGCTAAGGAGTTCGTTCCGCTGTCTGCGTGATGTTCCTCGCCATGCCCTGGAAAATGATCCCGTGGAAGGGCAGGATCGAAAACCAATACAGGCGCCCAAAAAGGCCGCGCGGAAAGAACACTGCACGCTGCAGCAGCTCGGAGCCGTCGTCGCGTGGCTCTACTCGCATCTCCAGCCAGGCACCGCCGGGCACCTTCATTTCTGCTCGCAGTCGCAAAAGTGAACCGTGCTCGATTTCTTCGACCCGCCAGAAGTCGAGCGCCTCACCCTTGTAGAGCCGGTGGGGGTCGCGGCGCCCGCGGCGCAAACCCACGCCCCCGACGACCCGGTCCATCCAGCCGCGAATCGTCCAGGCCAACGGGAACGAATACCAGCCATTCTCACCGCCGATACCCTCGATCACCGCCCACAGCTTTTCAGGGGACGCCGAGGACGATTGGGTGCGGAGATCGGTGTAGGCGGTTTCGCCCGCCCAGTCGGGATCAGACGGCAGCAAATCCGACGGTGTGTCGGGCACTGCCGCGTTGGACCAGCGGGTCTCGACCTTGCCGTCCTCGATCCTTTGTAGCGCGAGGTAGACGGAGCGGCGGTACGGAGTGAGTCCGCCTTCCGGCTGCGGAACGTAGCCGTCAATGTCGTTCTCGTGCGCGACAGCTTCACATTGCAGTGACTCGATCAGGGGCATCGCGAGGGCTTTGGGCACCGGGGTCACCAAGTTGATCCAATGGCCCGCGAGCCGCGGCGTCAGCACTGGGACCACCAGCATGCGCCGTTTCGGGAGGCCTGCGACATCGCCGTACGTGCGCATCATCTCGCCGTACTCCATCACGTCCGGACCGCCGATATCGAAGGACCGATTTACTCCTTCGGCGACGGTGAGGTCCGCGAACGAAAGCAGGTAGTACAGCGCGTCACGAACAGCGATCGGCTGAATGCGATTCTTCACCCACTTGGGTGTCACCATGACGGGCAACCGGTCGGTGAGGTGACGGATCATCTCGAACGACGCGGAACCTGAACCGATAACGACGCCGGCTTGCAGCACCACCGTAGGGATCGACGAGGCGAGGAGGATGTCGCCGACTTCGGCACGCGAACGCAGATGCGGTGAGAGATCACCATCCGTGGGGTGCAGACCACCGAGATAGACGATTCTTTTGACGCCAGCCGCTTCAGCCGCGGCGACGAAGTTGCGCGCCGAGTCCCGTTCAAGGTCGGCGAACTTGCCGGCGCCACCCATTGAATGCACGAGGTAGTACACGACGTCGATGCCGTCACATGCGGCGCGCAAACTGTCAGCGTCAGTGAGGTCACCTTGCACGATCTCAGCGTCGGGAGACCAGGGCACGTCACGAAGCTTGTCGGGTGTGCGCGCGAGTACGCGCACCTTGTGACCAGCTTCGATCAAGCGCGGGGCGAGCCGGCCGCCGATGTAGCCCGTCGCGCCAGTAACAAGGCACGAACTCGTCGTTTCGGGGATGGGCACAGGATCAGGTAGCTGATCATCCGTCATGACGCCAAGCTACCAGCGCTAGACCCGGCGCGCTTCAGGGACGAAGCGGTCTGCCGTGTTCGTCGCGGCCACCATTGATGAGAATGAGGATGCCGTCAATCAAGCTCCAGATCCAGCCGATGCCGCACGTCACGATCGCAACAAGCAACTGAGCGATACCGAGACCGATCTGGCCGGCATACATTCGGCCAACTCCCGCGACCAGGATATTGAGCAGTCCCGCGCCCAGCCGGCTCTTCGGCGAGAACGGTACTCCGGTCGCGGGGTCGTAGCCGAATGGAGCGCCAGGCTGCGAGAAGTACGGTGGGTACTGCGGTGGCTCCCACGCACCAGAATCGGGCCCGGTCGCGCCGAACGGGGGTGGGGGCTGAGTAGCGTCCCACCCATTCTCTTGCTCGTCGCGTCTCGGTCCTTGATCTGTCACGAGTGACAAAGCTACGTCAGAAGTTTCTGACTGTGGACCCTAAGGTGACAAACCCCACCCGCATTTGCCTCGCTACCTTCGCGGGCGGATGTATCGATTCTCACTCGGAAACCAATACATCCGCCCGCGAAGTCTCCACACGCCCCGGAGATTTAGCGCGGGAGGGTCGCCATGAATTCCCGCACCTGCCGCGCCGAGGCGCGCAATTCCGGATCATGCTGCAGATAGTGTTTCGTTTCCCGCGCGATGAGCCCAGATAGCAGCAGCAGTCCGATCAGGTTGGGCAACGCCATGAGGCCATTGAGAATGTCCGCGATCGTCCAGACAATCGTCAGCTGCGAAACCGCGCCGACGAAAACCACGCAGGTGAAGAAGACGCGGTAGGGGGCCACCCCGCGCCGCCCCACAAGTCGCTCGACGCAGCGTTCGCCATAGTAAGACCAGCCGAGGATCGTGGAGAACGCGAAAAACATCACGCTGAACGACACGATGTAGTGGCCCCACTCACCGGGCAAGCCGATGGTGAACGCGTTGGCTGTCATCGTGCCTGACGCTGCACGGTCAACGTCCCAGACTCCGGTGGTGATGAGTACGAGACCGGTGAATGACACCACGATGATCGTGTCGATAAACGTCTGCGTCATCGACACCAGGCCCTGACGCACAGGATGAGTCGTTCTCGCGGCGGCCGCGGCAATTGCTGCCGACCCCATGCCGGACTCATTGGAGAAAATGCCGCGGGCGACACCCATCTGCAGCGCGTAGAGGAATGCAGAGCCGAGCAGGCCGCCTGCTGCCGACTGCCCGGTGAATGCCTCGGAAAAAATCAGTCCAAATGCACTCGGAATCGCCGCTGCATTCGCGATGAGGATGTAGGTGCCACCGAGCAGGTACACGGTGATCATGAATGGCACGAGCGCCGCGGTCACCCGCCCAATGGCTTTGATTCCGCCGATGAGCACCAGTCCGGTCAAGGTGAAAAGGATGAGGCCTGTGACGAACGGGCTGATCCCGAAAGTGTTCTCCATCTGTGCGGCGACCGCGTTGCTTTGCGTCATGTTGCCGATGCCGAAACTGGCGAGCACAGCGAAGACGGCGAACAGGATGCTGAGAAGGAGCCCCAGATTGTTCTGGATACCGCGATACAGGTAGTACTGCGGGCCGCCGGACTGCTCACCCTTCGCGTCGGTCACCCGGAAGCGCACGCCGAGGAAGGCTTCCGAGTATTTGCTGGCCATACCGACCAGCGCGGTGACCCACATCCAGAAAAGCGCACCCGGACCGCCAAGGCCAATTGCCGCTGCGACACCAACGATGTTGCCGACACCCACAGTGGCGGCCAATGCGGTGGTCAGCGCCTGGTATTGGGTGATGTCACCCGTACCGCCGTCGTCCCGCCGCTCGATGAGGGCAAGGCGCAGCGCGGGGACAAGTTTGCGGAACTGCAGGCCCCCAAGTCGAATGGTCAGATATAAGCCCGTTCCCAGCAACAGCGGGATAAGCAGCCACGGGCCCCAGACGAATGAACTGATGTCACCCAGAGTGTCTTCAACGTTCGGCATTGGAGAAATGTATATTGACGCCGCCGATCACGTGATTCGAGAATCGGACATTGAGCGAAACTGCCGCAGATGTCCGCTTTCCTTGAGCGAGCTGTCAGCCGGTGCAGGCACACTGGCATCATGACGTCGCATCCCTATCTCGCGTCGCCCGCACCCCGGGCGTTCGCTCACCGTGGCTGGCACTCAGGTGAGTTTCACGGCCTGGAGAACACGCTGGCTGCGTTGACCGAAGCTGCGCGCAGAGGATTTGAGTACCTCGAGATCGACGTCCGTGTCTCCTCCGACGGCGTGGTGGTGGTTCATCACGATGCGACGCTGGATCGGGTTTCCAATATGCAGGGACACATTGGTGATTTGCCGTGGTCAGCGCTGGCGGAGGCGCGAGTTGATGGTCGTGAACCGCTGAGCCGCCTCTCTGATGTGCTCGAAGCGCTTCCCGATACCAAGTTCAATATTGATGTGAAGTGCGATGCGGCGGTGAAGCCCTTCGTCGATCTCATACAGCGCACCGCCACCTTCGATCGGGTGGCGATGGCCGCTTTCTCGACCCGGCGCCTGAACTTGATGCGCAGGCTGTTCGGTGCAAGCGGTGGTGTCGTGCCGATCGCTGCGATGACGCCCGCGGCGGTGATGACTCTATGGTCGTCGAGTCGCGTTGGTGCGCTGGGCTCCCAGGGTGTGCTCCCGAAAGCGATCCTCCGCCGAGTGGCGTGGGGCGGGATGGCACAGGTTCCGAAGGCATATGCGGGGCGCACACTGGTGGACCCGAAGTTTATTCGGGCCGTCCATGCCCTGGGCGCAGAGGTGCACGTGTGGGTGGTGGATTCCGAAGCGGAAATGCATGAACTGCTCAGTCTTGGGGTGGATGGGCTCGTCACTGACCAGCCTGAGACGTTGCAGCGCGTGCTCAGCGAACGAAACGATTCGTGAGCTACTCGGGGTCACGGCCCACGGAGTCGAAGAGCAGGGTGAGACCGCTGATCAGCTCGGCTGGGCTCGGGGTGTTGTCGGCATCGATCAGCCATTGCATGGCGAACCCGTCACATACCGCGATCATGAAGCTCGCGATCGCCGTAGTGCGGGGATCTTCTGCGGAAAGCCCGTTGACAGCTTCAGCGACGTAACCCGCTACGCGGCCGCGGATCGCGCGGTACTGCTCGGCGAACTGGGTGCGCAGTTCGGGGGTTCTTTCCGCCTGTGCGAGCGCTTCGGCGAGGGCGACTAGCATCGGTTGCTGATCGCGGAAGCCGTCCAGCATCGCCGCCCACGTGATCACGGCTCGCTCGTGCGGTGAGTTGACCTGCGCTGTCATTGCGGTGTTCGCGAGGTAGGTCGTCCAGTCGCTGAACGCCTCGAAGATGGCCGCATTGAGCAGTGCCTCTTTGGAACCGAAGTGGTAGCCGATCGAAGCCAGGTTGGTGCCCGACTCCGCGACGAGGTCCCTGGCAGTGATGCGCGCGTAGCCCTTCTCGCTGATGAGCTTTCCCGCTGCAGCGAGGAGGTCTTCCCGATGGCCCATAGAGGAGAGTTTAAGACTTCGATCTATACGTTTGTTCTATACGTATGTGTAAATAAGGAGAAACAATGCGAGTGACCTCAACGGAGAGGGACGAAGATGACACAGACCATGCGCCTGGACGTCCCGCCAGGACCGCGCCTTCCACTTGCCATTCAGACGTGGCGCTTTGCGCGCTCCCGGCACGAATGGATTCCTGAGCTGCGCAAACGTTACGGAGACGTGTTCAGCCTGAGCGTGTACCCTCAGCGCCACCTCGTGCAGCTCGCACACCCGGATGACATCCGCGCGGTGTTCGGTGGGCCACCGGATCTCTTTCATGCCGGCGAGGGCAACATGATCCTCACGCCGATCGTGGGGGAGCAATCAGTGCTGACGACCGATGAAGACCAGCACCGGCGGCTTCGTGGCTTACTGATGCCACCGTTCCACGGACAGGCGCTTCGTGGCTATCGGAACATGGTTGCCGCACTCGCCATCGACGATGCTTCGAGATGGCCAGTCGGCAGGCCGTTCGCCACCCATTCGCGGATGCAGGCGCTCACTCTCGAGATCATCATGCGAGTGGTGTTCGGTGTCGCCGAGGGGCCCCGGCTCGACGCGTTGCGCGATCTGCTCGGCCGCCTCGTCTCCCTGAACTTGCTGTCTCTCTTCGGTGTCCACGATCCGCGGCTGCGCCGGTTCGGGCCCTGGCGGCGGACGGTGGGAATGCAGCGTGAGATCGACGCGCTTCTCGGCAGCGAGATCAGTGAGCGTCGCCGCGCTACCGACCTCGCTGACCGCCCCGACGTGCTCTCGCAGCTCATCGCTGGCTCGTCAGCCGCCGCCGGGACCGCGAGTGACGGGCTCACCGACGCTGAGCTGCGTGACCAGCTGATCACTCTGCTGCTCGCCGGTCACGAAACGACCGCAACCGCGCTCGCATGGGCGTTCCACGAGCTTGCCCGTGACCCCGAGCGGCAGCGCCTTGGCCGGGAAGCTGCGCTCAACGGGGATGACAAGTATCTGGAGGCGATTTTCAAGGAAGCACTGCGCCTGCGGCCAGTTATTTACGAAGTGGCGCGGACCCTCACCGAGGACATCGAGATCCGCGGCTTCCGTATCCCGGCGGGCTATACCGTGATGCCGATGATCGGTGTCGTCCAGTCTGACCCGGAACATCACGAAGACCCGGAGCTCTTCAGGCCGGAACGTTTCCTCAACGGCAGTCCAGCCCCGAACACCTGGATCCCATTCGGCGGCGGAGTCCGGCGCTGTCTCGGAGCGGGGTTCGCGCAAATGGAGGGCACCGAGGTGCTTCGCGCTGTTCTGAGCCGGTACACCTTCATGCCCGACAGGGTGGCACCCGAACGGGCTGTGCCCCGGAACATCACGCTCACACCCCGCCGGGGCGGGCGAATCGTCGCATGGCCGGTCTAATGTTGAGGTGTGAGAGATCGCGCAGACAACACGCAGCTCGCCGTTGAAAGGGTGTTCGTGGGGACGCCTACGGTGCTGGGGGATTTTGGCCGCGAGCGAGTTCTCAGCGCGATCGCAAAGCACGAGGTGCGCGGCACACACATCACGCTGCAGCCCACCAATCTCGACGGTGACCGGCAGGCTGACCTCGACAACCACGGCGGCATCGACAAGGCGATTTACCTGTATCCCGCAGAGCATTACAGCGCCTGGAACACCAGCCAGTACGCGCTCGCCGCAGGAGCGTTCGGGGAGAACGTATCTGTACGCGGCGCGCTCGAACCGGACGTGCGGGTCGGCGATGTGTGGCAGTGGGGGGATGCGCTCATCCAGGTCTCGCAACCAAGGCAACCCTGTTACAAACTAGGCATGCATGTGGGAAACAAGGCGATCATCGCGGACATGGTGCGGTCAGGGCGCTGCGGCTGGTACGCCCGTGTCCTTCAGGCCGGCGACGTACCCGTGCGTGGCGCGATGGTGCTGCAGGACCGTGACAGCGATAGCCCCACCGTGGCTGAAGCCTTCGCCCTGATCTTCGAATCGCCGCGCCGCGCCTAGCGGATAGTCAGCCGTTGCATTTGAGTGATCTTTAGTGATCATCGCTATGCAGCCTCACTTTTGGGTGAGGCGCTTCCATCGCTGGATTCAGGTTTCATAGCCACCAGCGCCGCCGAAGCGGTCGTCTTACGGTCGGCTCCACCATTATCGAAGCAGGCACTCTGCTCCGCCCGCGCATAGCGCGCGAGGTTGATAGCGGCGTTGAGGTCCCGGTCGATACCGGTGATGTTCAACCCGCAGTCTTCGTTGTCGCAGACGTGCAAGCGGTCTGACAAGCTCAGTTTGGCTTTCACTGAACCGCAACCAGAACACGTCTTCGAGCTGGGATACCACCGGTCCGCCTTGACTAGTGCCGAGCTGTACCAGGTGGTTTTGTAGTCGAGCTGGCGGGAGAACTCACCCAGACCCGCGTCAGCGATCGAACGATTCAAGCCTTTCTTGCGGGCACCACCGGCGGCCATCATGTTCTTCACCGCGAGCGTCTCGGTGCCGATCACGTCGAACGACTGCGCCAGCAGCGTGGTCAGTTTGTGGAGGCGGTCCTGGCGCAGGTTCGCCACCCGCACATGCTGGTCCGCGATCGCCTGCTGTGTGCGTTGCCAGGCGTTCGACGGCTCCCGCCTGGTTTCGGTTACCGCGTCCCACGGGCCTTGCTGGCGCGCTGCTTTACGTTGCAACGCCCGCAGTTTCCGGGACGCGTGTGTGAACTCTTTCGGAGCCTGCACACGTAGAACCTCCCGCCCGTCGGGGGTGGCCGCGACGATCAGGTCTTTCACACCAACATCGACCCCGACCACCGGTGCCAGGCGTTTGACGTGCCCTGGACGGCTGGCGGCACGCTCAACCACACAGGTGAAACTCACCAGCCACCTGCCACGTTCGAACCGAACCGTCGCTTTCAAGATCCGGGCTGTGCGGTGTTCGAGGCGGCGGGCGAGTTTACGGGTCGACTCGTGCACCCGCAGCGTCCCGAGCCTCGGCAGTGTTACGTGATGCCGGTCCGGTTCGACGCGGATCGTGCCGGTGGTGAACGCGAAAGCCCTGGTCGAACGCTTCGACTTGAAGGACGGGAACCCAACCCTCGGGCCTTTACGGGTGCCTTTGCGTGAGTCGCTCCAGTTCTTCAACGCCTCCGCGAGGTTCTTGCATGCGTTGGCGTACGCCTCTTTCGAGTTCTCTGCCCACCACGGTGTGCCGTCCTCGCGGACCGCTACCTGGTGTTTGCGTGTGTTGAAGTCGTTGCGCAGCGATTGGAACGACCAGACCATGCTCGGGGTCAGATCAGCGTCGGTGATCCCGTACGACTTCTCCGCCTCGCGTTGGGACAGGTTCGCTTTCACTGCTCGCAACATCGTGTTCCACGCAAACCTGGCCCCACCCGCGTGCGACTCCAACGCAACGGCCTGCGCATCGGTCGGGTCGAGCGCGTACTGATACGCCTGCAACACCCACCCGCCAGGAACCTCGAACTTCTCCGCCATCACGCCACCCGGCCGGAAGTGTCATCAGCAGTCGCCGCTACCGCTCGCTTGGCGCGGTGAACGGCAGCGCGTTTGCCATACAACCGCGCACACATCGACGTCAGAATTTCGGTCATATCCCGCACAAGGTCGTCGTCCACCTCGCACGAATCGACCACGACCAGCGCGCCGCCGTTCGCTGCGAGCGCGGCCTGGACGTACTCCGATCCGAACCGGCAGAACCGGTCACGGTGTTCGACCACGATCCGTGTGACAATCGGGTCTCGCAGCAAGGCGAGGAACTTTCCACGGTGCCCGTTCAGCGCTGATCCGACCTCAGTGACGACCTTGCCGACGCCGATCCGCTCACTCGCGGCCCACGCTGTAACTCGTGCGACCTGACGATCGAGGCCGGCCTTTTGATCCGCTGACGACACCCCCGCATACACCGCTGTCCGGCCATGCGATTGCGTGTTAGTGGTGGGATCGCCGACCAGGATCAGGCCGCCGGCCTTGCGGGCCGGGACCGGGAGCGAGCCAGAGCGAAACCAGCGATACGCGGTCACACGCGCAACGCCGTTGCGCTGTGCCCACGTCGCTAAGTTCATGTGTTCGGTTGTACCGCACACCACTGACAAGTTTGATCGCTCAAACGCGTTAAAGACCACTAACGACCACTCGACCCGCAACAGTTAGCAACCCTCGCCGAGATCGGCATCGTCAACGTTGAGGTCAAGTGCTTGGGCACAATACCGCCATAACCGGATGACGTCCTCTGCGGACTGATGCGTGCCGGGCAGTCGGTGCGCTGCGCGTGAACGCCGGTCATGCCAGAACCGTCCCGGCGGAGGCGGAGGCTGTGACGCAGCGAGCCACACAATGGTGTCCGCGGCCGACTCAGCGTCACGCAGCAACGGCTTCATGACCTTGTGGAACCCGGGCAGCGCGTCGACGACGCCCGGCGTGTCTGCCCAGCCGGGATGCATCGAATGAACGTCAGTACCCTCCGGGCCCCAGCGTTGCGCCAGCAGAGGAGTAAGCGCAACTTGCATGCGCTTGGTGCGAGCGTAGGCGGTGGCGCCTTTGTAAGTCCCTGACAGATACTCAGGATCCTCAACAGGCAGGCGCTGCGTATACATCCCGCCCGATGACACGAAGATGACCCGGCCTTTTCCGGACGCCCGGAGCGCGGGTCTGGCTACCTCGGTGAGCAGGATCGGACCCAGCACGTGCGTCGCGAGAGTGATTTCGTGGCCGTCTGCGCTTTCTTCACGGTGTGACGGCAGCACCCCAGCGTTGTGCACAACAACATCGAGGCGCGGTTCCTGGGAGATGATGTCCCGGCCGGCTTTGCGTACCGACGCGAGGTCGGACACGTCGCAGATAACGGTGGCTATGTTCGCGCCCGGCAGTTCAGCACGGATCGCTTGTTCCGCGGCGTCGCCCTTTTCCTGTGACCTGACGCAAAGCAGCACGCGCGCACCCAATTTGGCGAGCCCCAGCGCGGTCGCAGCACCGATACCGGATCCCGCTCCGGTAACGAGCGCTGTCCGGTCGCGCAGCGCGCCTGACTGGGGGTCGTCCGGCCACGCCGGAAGCAGCCTGCGGGCCGCGAAACCAATCCGCGAAAAACCGCCTACCACGCTGCCCTCTAACACCGCATCCGCGGTTCGGGCAAATAAACGCGCACTTCGGGGGCCAATCGACGCCGTCATACAGTCACCTGAATACCTCGTTGTAACTCAGCTTGCACGCTGGACCCAAGCGGGGATAACCCCGTTAGTGGCCTGGATAGTAAGGCTACTGAACACCGGCGGATGGCGCGGACAGTTCAGCTACGAGGGGACGAACCTGACTCGGCAACGTCCTCGGCCTCGCCAGGCCCTACATCATCTGGCCCTACATCGTCATCAGTACCTTGGAGGTGCCTAGTCTCGTCCGCGGTCTTCTCGTCGAGAACCTCACCGACGTAACGGACGGCCACTGCGACCATCGCGGCGACGGGGACTGCGAGGAACGCCCCGACGATGCCGAACAGCCGAGCGCCCGCGGTGACGGACAGGAGCACCACAACCGGATGCAAATTCATCGAGCGGCTCTGCAAAATTGGCTGCAGGATGTTGCTCTCGAGTTGCTGAACCGCGACGATGATGCCGAGCACGATGAGGGCGTTAACGAGTCCATTCGCGACAAGCGCGACCAGCACCGCCAGTGCACCAGCGACGAACGCACCAACAATAGGTACGAACCCCGCGATGAAGGTGATGATCGCGAGGGCGTTCGCGAGTGGAACCCCCATCACAATCAGGCCGATCCAGATGAAGAACGCATCGACGAAGCTGACGATCGCTTGAGCCCGAATGAAGCCGGCGAGTGTTTTCCACTGACGCCGGAGGACCTCAGCGACGTGGTGTGCGCCCGGCCCGCCGGTTGAACGCAGGAACCAGGGGAGAAAGCGCAGCCCATCCTTGAGGAAGAAGAAAGTCAGCACCAGGGAGAGCACAAGGGTGATGAGAATCGACGTGGCGGCCCCGAGACCGACGAAGACGCCGGAGGCGATGCGGTCTGAGCTTTCTTGCAGCACACCCGCGACGGCCTGCACGTATTCGTTGAGCTGCTCGGGCTCGATATTCAGCGGCGGACCTGAGATCCATTCCTGAATACTGAGGATGCCCTCTTCGGCTTGCTCAGCGAGCGCTGGCGCATCGTCGACGATCGACGGCACGATCGAGGCAATCAGGCCGCCAAAAACCCCGAACGCGACGAGCAGGCTGATCATCGACGCGAGCGCCGCGGGAACGTGGTGCCGGTACAGCCAGCCGGCGATCGGCCACAGCACAGTCGACACGATGACGGCCAGCGCAACCGGCAGCGCGATCACCCACATTCGTCCGACAACCCAGCCCACGATGTACGCGGCGGCAGCGAACAGGATCAGCCGTAAGCTCCAGGTTGCGACCCAGCGGCCGCCTTCGCCGATGAAGTCGCCGCGGTGGCGTGCCCGTCGTGGGGCGCTCGTCCGTTGCAGGTCGACCACGCCCGCAGCCTCGGCCACTTCCGGAACTGGTGAGGATCTCTGATCAGGCACAGGGAGCCCCGCTTCGTCGCTGGTGACGTGACATGGTGTGATCTTGGCATTCACGTTGCTGGTACACAACGTTTTCCGCATGTGAGTCCGGCATCGTTAACCCAGCGTTTCGGTCTGTGTCCGCAAAGTCCGGTAGGTCAGCTTCCCCCGTCCTCGCCCGACTATGCGAAGGTAGAAGGAGCATCCTGCTCATGATCGAAGGGCTTAGATGGACCTGCACGACTTCTCACTCATCGCAGCCGTGCTCGCTATTGCCGCGGTCGTCGCGCTTTTTGCTGTGCGCCTCAAGCAGCCCCTCATCGTCGCGTTCATCGGTGTCGGCATCCTGGTCGGGCCCGTCGGTCTCGGATGGGTGACTTCCGACGGGACGGTGGAACTGCTTGCGCATCTCGGTATCGCCATTCTGCTGTTTCTCGTCGGGCTGAAACTCGATCTGCACCTGATTAGGACTACCGGCCCAATCGCGCTTGCCACGGGGCTTGGGCAGGTCGCATTCACGTCGGTGGTCGGCTATTTCATCGCGATCGCGCTGGGCATGGACACCGTCACCGCGATCTATGTCGCTGTGGCTCTGACATTCTCGTCCACGATCATCATCGTCAAGCTGCTCTCGGACAAGCGGGAACTCGAGCAGCTCCATGGCCGCATCGCAGTCGGGTTCCTGATTGTGCAGGACATTGTTGTCGTCCTCGTCATGATCGGGTTGACAGCGTTCGGTCAGGAAGGCACCGACAATCTCGCGCTGGGTGTCGGCGAGGTCCTGGCGAAGGGGCTTGGTCTCCTCATCGGCATTGCTCTGCTGATGAAGTTCGTGATCCCCACGCTGATCAGAAGCATCGCCCAGTCACAGGAACTTCTCGTGCTGTTCGGTGTGGCGTACGCAGTGGCAGTTGCGGCGTTCAGCGACTGGCTCGGCTTCAGTTCAGAAGTGGGTGCATTCCTCGCCGGCGTATCTCTCGCGTCTACGCCATACCGTGACGCGCTTGGCGCGCGGCTCGTCAGCCTGCGCGATTTCCTGCTTCTGTTTTTCTTCCTCGCGCTGGGATCGCAGCTCGAGTTCACCGACGCGAGATCGCAGCTCACCGGAGCCGCCATTTTCTCGCTGTTCGTGCTGATCGGAAACCCACTGATAGTCATCATCATCATGTCGCTGATGAGATATCCCGTCAGGGTCGGCTTCCTCGCGGGACTCACCGTTGCCCAGATTTCCGAGTTCTCGCTTATTCTCGCCGCTTTAGGCCTCAGCCTTGGCCATATCTCTAACGCGACGGTCAGCCTCATCACCGTCGTCGGGCTCATCACGATCGGTGGCTCGACGTACTTGATCCTGTACTCCCATCAGATCTACGCCAAGATCGGTCCGTGGCTCGAGAAAGTGTTCGACCGGACTCAGGGGAGGACAGTGGCGCTCGCCGACCCGCCGTCGGACACGGACGTCATCCTGTACGGGCTCGGACGCTTCGGCGGGCACGTAGCGGACCGGCTCGGCCAATCCGGATGGCGGGTCCTCGCGGTCGACTTCGACCCGTACCGGGTCGAGAAGAACGAACGGCCGAACGTGACAGCCGTGTTCGGGAGTGCCGAAGACATACACTTCCTCGAGACCCTTCCATTGAGCCGGGCGAAATGTGTGGTCAGCAGTGTCCCGCTGCTGGACACCAACAAAGCGCTACTGCACGGACTGCGCCACCACGATTACCGCGGCTGTGTCGCACTGACCGCGCACACCATGCGCGACGCGATGGAGTTACAGCGCTCAGGCGCGGATATCGTGCTCGAGCCTTTCGACTTCGCGGCGACGACCACCGCGAACTCACTGGCAGAAATGATCGTGGAGCTCGAGCGGCGGCGAGACGATGAGGATGGTGCTGCGGGTCCCGTCACCCGATAGTCGTGCCGAAGCCAAGGCCGAGCAGGTAGGTGGCCCCGGCGGCGCCATATCCAATGGCGAGCTGCCGCAGTGCGCGCTTTACCGGGGGGCCGCCTGAGAGCAGCCCCACGATCACACCCGTCGTGAGTAGCGCGAGACCGACGAGGATGCACGCAGTGACGATCGCGGCGAGACCCTGCAGCCCAAGCAGGTACGGCAGCACGGGGATCACGGCACCTGACGCGAAGAAGCCGAAGCTCGCCGCGGCTGCCCGGATACCTGTACCCACGGCCTCATGAGTGTCGCTGGAACTGCGCGCGGCCGCGCTGTCATCGTAATTGTGGCTGCGCAGAACCTCTGCGGCCTGAGCTTCCGCGTCCTCCGCGGACATCCCACGCGCCCGGTACACCAATGCGAGCTCGTTCTCTTGGACGTCGAGCTTCGGCACAGCATCGCGGGTTTCTGTGCTGGGGGTCGACGCGTCGAGAAGCTCACGCTGCGAACGCACGGAAATGTATTCGCCGGCACCCATCGACAGTGCCCCGGCGAGCAAACCTGCGAGACCTGCGAGCAGGACGACCTCGTTGTCGACACCGCTGCCGGCAAAGCCGAGAATGAGCGCGAGGTTGCTGACGAGCCCGTCATTAGCACCGAACACAGCCGCACGGAAGGTCCCGGACAGCCGGTTCCGCCCGCGTGTGGCCAGCGCGCGGACTACCTCTTCGTGGATATGTTCGTCAGCCATCATCGCGTCGGTCGCGTCGATGTCCGACGCATAAGGTGACCGTTTCTCGGCGCGCTGCATGAGCGCGAGCACGAACACCGAGCCGAACCTTCGCGCGAACAGTCCGAGCATCCGGGTGCGGAGGTCGCCGCGCTTCGGCATACCGACGTGGTCACCAAGCAGGTTGCGCCAGTGTGCTTCGTGCCGTCCCTCGGCGTGTGCGAGGGCGAGCAGGATCTCGCGTTCCTCACCAGTGCGGCGGTCCGCTAAGTCGAGGTAGACCGCGGCCTCAGCGCGCTCGTTCGCGAGGTGGCGCCGCCAGCGCTGGATGTCTTTGGTGGTAGGGGGATTCGCTGCGTCACGGCGAACGACAGGATCAGGCGTGTCGCTCGGCATGCGGCCCCTCCTCCTCGATCAGATCTGTTCCCTAGGAGAGGTTACCGTGAGGGGCGTATTGCTTCGGTGCACGCCATAGCGGCACCCCAGGTGGCAGCGTGCCGTAGATGCCGCGCGCGGCATTGACCGTGCGGGTTTTCAGCACAGGGAGGCCGGTCAGATCGGCTATCGACGATAGGTCCCCCGCCGGTCTGGTGACAGCCCGGTCTACGTGCACGCGAACGGGAAGCATGGCGGACTTGTCGAGATTGCAGGCAGCGTCGACTAGGACGAGATTCGCGACTCCGTCGATCGGAACTTTCGACCAGGGGAGTACATGATCGATATGAACTTCGGCGGGGAGCATTCTGTCGCAGTAGAAGCAGCGCCCATCCTGAAGCTCCCGGAGCGGGTTACGCAGCGAAAGCAAGTGCGAGCGCTCGCTGCCGAAGAGGAACCCTGCGATGTCGTCGTGCTCGAGCGCCTGACGGTTGCACGCGACAACATCTCCGACCCAGACCATCTCGATCATCGGTTTGAGCAGGGGCGCGAAGTCGCGAAGAGCCTCTGCTACTCCCGGACGGAGCACGAGCGGGCCATGTTGCTCCAGTTCGCGCCGGGTGACGTTGTTGTGGAATGCACTCGCGTCGTAAATAAAATCGTTGCGCAAGTGCGCGAGCTGGCGGGTCGGGGTCTGCAGATGGGTCAACGGGTACTTAGCGAGGATGAGTTCCACGCTCCGAACCATTCTCAGGTAGTCGGGATCTTCCGCTTCCCGGGCCGCTTCGGGGGTGCGTACACCCCGGTCGAGCAGAAGCTCGCGCGCGTCACCCACTAACTTGAGGATCACTGGCGGTGCGCTTTTGCTTTGGCGGAGCGGACCGTACTCGGCGAACGGGCGTACTTGCGGCCAGTAATACGCGACAACGCGATGCGCGAGTTCCTGCACCGGGATGGCAAGCGTCCCGTCGGGGCGTGGCTGGTTCTCAACGCACACATCCATGATGGCCATCATGGTCGCGAGCTTGTAGGTGGACTGCCGTCGTCCCGTTTCCACCAGTGCGACGAGTCGTTGAGCGAACTCCATCGCTGATCCGCCGCTTGCCACAAGGACAGCCTAGCCGTCAGGTCACGAGGTCAGCGCCGATAGCAATCAGGGTCGCCACGCCCACCGCGACAATAGCGACGGTGATGATTGCGAGCGTGCGCGGGCCCGGCATCTCTTCCTCACCGCTTTCGAGGGCCTTCGCGACTTGCCGCCATCGCCGGAACCCTTCGGCAGCAGCCAGACAGGAGAGTGAAACCATCGCCAGGCCGATGACGGTGCGGACGGTCTGGGTGCTGAATGTCGGCACCACGTGGATAACCGCGATCCCTGCGACCATCAGTCCGAGCGACGTGCGCATCCAGGCGAGGAAGGTGCGTTCGCTGGCGAGCGTGAAACGTTCGTCAGGCCGGAGTGGTGCACTCATGAGGCGTCAGTATGCCACCAAAGCCGGCGTGGGCTTGCTCTTGCGTTCGCACTTGTACAGGCGAAGGATTGACGGTGCAGTGGCCGCGATCGTATGGCTGACCGGAGTTGCCCGGCAGTGGACTGCGACGGGACGGCCACCGCACGCACACGCGGCGGGCAAGGCACTCCCGCGTGAGGAGGGATCGATGTTTCTCCAGGTATTTCAGGGCAAAGTAGCTGATGAGGACGGTCTTCGCCGCTGCATGGATCGCTGGTCAGAGGAATTGCGTCCAGGTGCAGATGGCTATCTGGGCAGCACGTGCGGCCTCAGTGACGATGGCACGTTCTTGTGCATGGTCAGATTTGAATCCGAGGACGCCGCACGGCGCAACAGTTCCCGCCCGGAACAAGGTGAGTGGTGGGCGGAATGCGAGCGGTGCTTCGAGGGGCCCGTCACGTTCATGGACTGTCCCGACGTCACGATGTGGCTTGACGGCGGTTCCGACGATGCGGGATTTGTACAGGTCCTCGAGGGGCACACAACGGATGCACATCGAATGCGCGAACTACTCACCCAGAATGGATCTCGCCTACACGAAGTGAGGCCCGAGATCATCGGCGGGACTTTTGGCACGTACGGCGAGGACGGCTACATCGAGGCAGTTTACTTCCGGTCCGAGGCGGAAGCGCGCGAGCACGAAAAGATGGAGGTACCCGACGACCTGCGCGAACTGATGCAGGAAGAAGAACGGATCATGGGCAAGGTCACCTACTATGACCTGCACAATCCCATGATGATTTCGGCAGGAACCTCAGGGATGGGCGAATCCCGCTGACCACGTGGGCGCGCTCGATGCCGCAGTACGCGGGCATCGGGCGCGACTACGTTCGCGGTCAGCCCATCGTTTTCGAGCCGTCGAGGGACTCGCGAAGGATGTCGGCGTGCCCGGAATGATGTGCGGTTTCCGCAAGGATGTGCGCAAGGACGCGCCGAGCTGACCAGCGAACTCCGGGCGGGAACCACGGTGCGTCCGGAAGCGGATGTGACACATCAAGAGTGGGAAGTTCCGCCACAATCTGTGCTGTCCGCTGCGCGACCTCGTCGTACTCGGCGAGCACACCGTCGAGGGTTTCGTTCTCGAGCAACCGGAATTCATTCTCGCGGGCCTCGTAGTCGATATCCTCCATGTTGCCGAGGGCGGACGGGCCATTGAGCACGAAGTTCATCCAGCCCCGTTCCGATGCGGTGACGTGCTTGATGAGCCCGGCAAGGCAAAGCTCGCTGACCGTCGTGCGCTGCCGTGCCTGCTCGTCTGTCAGATGCTGGACCGTATAGCGGAGAAATCCGCGTTGCGTGGCGAGAGCTTCGAGCAATTCTGCACGCTCGCTTGAGAGGTCGGAGTTGACGGGGGCGGGCTGAGTCGCGGGCATGAGGCTCACCTTTCATCTGTGCTGGTGAGACCACTGTATGACTTATTGCGGCCACTTCCTGACCGCAATGAGTCGTACTGACGGACTTTTTTTACGGTGCGACCAGTTCGGCTTCGTGCTGCTGCTCGGTCAGGAACCTGTCGATATGCACCCATGTCGTGTCTTTGGCACCAGGGCCCGCGAGCACGCCGAGATGACTGCCGGGTTCCGTTTCGAACCTGACTAGAGGCGCACCTGTCAGCACCTGCAGCAAGTGACGTGCGGCTGGGACGGAGGTGATGGCATCGCCGACTCCCGCAACCGCGAGCACCGGAACCCTGAGGTTCTCAAACCGAATCTCCCGATCACCAAGCTTCAGTCCGCCTCGTGCGAGGTCATTCCCAAGCATGATCCGTTTCCAGAGCTGCACATACAGTCGGCCCGGATATCCCGGCATTTGTCCCATGAAACGCTCGATAGCCTCCATGCGTGCAAGGCTTTCGGTGTTCGCCAGGTTCTTAGCGATGAACACTGGTTTCTTCAGCTCGCGCTCGATCGCGGTCGCCCGGAAAGTGAGGCGGACAATCGGTGCGGGCATCCCGCCCATCAGCTTCGTCCCGAGCGTGGTGATGCGGCCTCCGGTAATACGCGCGAGCGCACGCAGCGGATACAGATTCGGAAGCTTGGAGTAGTCGATCGGTGTAGCAACCGTAGTGATCGACCGGATTGGCAGGTCGGGGTGCGCGGATGCAGTCAGCAGTGTGAGCGTGCCACCCAGGCACCAGCAAACCACGTCGATCGGCTTACCGCCGTGTTCTTCCGACACTCGCCGGATGGCGGTGGGAAGGATGTCATCGATCCACTCCTCGAACCCGAGGTCGCGGTCGGCGTAACTGATCGTCCCGTAGTCGATCACATAGGGCGTACGGCCAGTATCCACAAGGTGGCGCGCAAGGCTCTGGCCTGGCCGAAGGTCGAAGCAACTCGCCGAAACCGCGAGCGGCGGGACCAGGAGGACCGGCACATCGACGGCGGGTGTTTCTGTTCCAGTCGGGCGTTCAAAGCGACGCAGGGTTCGATGCGGCTCGTCGTATATCACCGTCGACGGGGCTGGCTGAGGCTGTTCGAGCCCGCCGCCAAAGGTCATTCCCCACGCGTTGCGTGCGGCCGTGGGGACGTTCTTGCGGACGCTCACCTTGTACTCCCTTGCTCAAGCTGTGAGTGGGATTGTCTCACATAAAAGATGCCACATGCTGTCAGTCGTGTGGGAGAACACAGCAGTTTCAGACAGCGCACACTCAGAGTCGTAGCGTTTCGACTCGGACTGTCTCGGCTATCTGCTGGGCCTGGCGGGCAAACGCACCCCAGTATCGGAGGTGGGCTGTGCTGACATCGACGACCACGACACCTGCAGGTGCGGGAAGCAGAAACTGGACGCCACGTGTCACGACTGACGTGGCATCCAGAGCACCGGGGCCAGAGTCCGGAAGTGAAAGCTCCGTTTCCCGGACGCTCCGTACGGCCGCGCCAACAGGGAGATTGATCACCTCGACTACCGCCCTCGGATGCCGGGCCCGGTGCATTTCGGCAAGAACGCTAGCGTCAGAGCCAGTTATTTTGGCGTGCTGCCATTGGCTGACGGTGAGGAACGCCGAGACCTCCGGCCCCGCCTCTACGGCTGTAAGAATGCCTGCGAGCGCGATCCCGGACGCGCGCAGATCGGCACCGAGCATCGCCAGTCCGTCCCTCGCGGCGTGACAAGTCCTGCCGCCTGAGTCGAGCACCTCCGCCGCGCAGGCGCGACGCTGCTCCGCGTCACCCTGCAGCGGAACAAGAACGCACCCTGGTGGGAGTGAGATCCTCAGCACAGCACCTCATTTCCCCGGCGCGAGTTCAGCTGCACGACGCATCGTGTACTCGGCTGGCTGGAAAAAGGCGAGCGCCGCTTCGTCTGCGTCCCGGGGGTTCCAGTGCCCTGCCCACAGATTTCCGTCCAGGGAGAGGAGGTAGTTCTGGCGGATATCCACCAGGCCGCCAGCCTGCTTGTGGAAGGTGTCAGGTGCGGTGGAGAAGCGAGCCAGTCCCTCGGCCGCCAGCCGTCCCGCGGGTATCGTGCCCAGCCCGTCGAGAGCAAGGGTCTTCCATGTCACGTTCTCTGCCCCCGCGCGCATCGCGACGGCATGGCCGGCGAATGCAGCGGCACTCAGCGCAACAGAGGTGACTCCCAGCGCCCCTGCTAATGGCTGTGTGCCGGGAATCAGAGCGAAGGCGCCCGACGCGATTCCGAGGGCGGTGCTCAGATCGGATGCGGTGTCCGAGATGAACGCGATTGTGTCAGCATTCTCCCGAATGAATTCCCATGCGAACTGCGGTGCCTTTAGCAGAGTGTCCAGTATCCGCCCGAATTCCGCTCCGACTCGTTCGAACAGGCCGGGTGCATCCGGAGCCAGCGCTGCGGCCCTATCTAGCTCCGTCGCCGCGACTGCGGCTTCACGGCTGTGCTCCACCTCAAGCTGGCGGGCTAGCCAGCGGAGGTGTTCGAGTTCATCGAGCGCGCTGCGCAACTCACGCTGCGCAAGTAGCGTGCGCAACTGGCTGTCGTTCTCCCCTGCAACGGGCACGAGAGGACTCAAGTAGGGGTTCGTCTGGGCGGCGCTGACCCGCTCCATCGCAGTGCGCGCGGCAGTCTCGAGCCACCCTGCGCGATGTTGCAGGTGGGCGAGCGCACGGGCCCACTTACGCAGCGTTTCAGCGGAGTCTGACATCGCGGTCGCGGCATCGCGAACAAGTGGGACCGTTGACGCGACACAGTCGGTGAACTGGTGAGCAGCATCACCGGCCCAGCTCTGATCGCCCTGCACAATCGAGGTCAAACTGTCTGCTGCCTCACCCAGCAGCCGCGCGGAGGCGCCGAATCGCGCTCCGTGTGCTTCGACGCCGGAAACGTCGCCGGGCGTGGGGTCGAAACCGAGGGCCACGAAATCGATGCGGCTCACCGGCCACCACCGAAGGACCTTGTGTTGAACTCCTCTGCAGCCGCGTAGAGGTCGGCTGCACTCGAGAGGCCGATACTCATCTGTTCTGTGGCATCGCCAAGTTTCCCGACGCCGAACTCCCACTGCGCGTGCAGATTGCGCGCCGATTCCGTCAGCCTGGGAGATCCGAGATGGGCCAGGTCAGCGTCGCGCAGTTCCTGTGTGGCGGCGCGCATTCCTTCCGCTACGCAGGCGAGCACGCCAGAGATGTGCCGCAGGCGCGCGGGTTCAACTCCTAGGTCCCTCAATGTTCCACTCGCCCTTCCGGCTGGATGTGTCGTTCTGCTGATGTCGAATATGGACGCACAGGCTGTGATCTCGGTTCCATCACGGATCGGAAAAGTATGGTGATCGATCTCAAACTCGGTGCTATTAGCTCGTGAGGAACTGTCGCTCTTCGGTTTAGGCGCAGAACTTTTCGGAATATGCTCCGCGTCGCGCGGATCTCCGTAAGATTGCGAATCAGTGACCGTATTACCCACCCATTTGTCGGTTGGATGAATGACGCCGGAAATGAGGTCCCGTGATTGGCGGATACCGAGCATCACGAACCGGGTTATATGGTGTGATCTGCCTGGCGTGGGGCTGGAAGGGGAACGGTGGAGGTGCGGGGTGGGTGAAACCCATCCCTGGGGTGTCTGTCTCCGAATGACCACAAGTACGACAGTGGTAACTATCAGGCTGTAACGGTCGAGGGGTGAAGATGGATGTACCTAGCGTGAACCGATTTGATGGAGACTCTGGACGGTCTGGCGTGCGTACTCCGCTGACGTCTGCTCAGGTCGCGATCTGGTTCTCGCAGCGTCTGCACCCAGAGGTTCCTGACAACCTGGTCCACTACGTCGACTTGAGCGGCGACGTCGACGAGGTCCGACTCGCGCACGCCATCCGTGGCGCCGCCCGCGAAACAGGCATTTCGACGGTGGGCTTCATCGAAAGCGACGGATGGCCATATCAAGTGGCCCGGCCGTCATCCGAGGTTGAAGTTCAGATCGTTGACCTGCGCAAGCTGCCGGACCCGTACGTCGCCGCCCAGCGCTGGATGAATGCAGACCGGACTCGGCTCGTGGATATCGTTCGCGACGATCTCGTCACTGCGGCGGTCCTGCGTATTGGGGACGATCGTGTTCTTTGGTATTCACGCGTTCATCACCTGGTCGCCGACCCATTTGTCGTCGCCGCGTTGCTGCGCCGCGCCTCAGAGATCTACTCAGCGGACAACCGCGACGAAGCTCCGATCCCGTCGGCGTGGTCGGCTGCACATAGCGCCGTAGACGCGGAATATGACTACTGCGGTTCAGCCGCCTACAAACGCGACTCCGAATACTGGACTGAGCAACTGCATGACGTGGCCGAGCCAGTCAGTCTGGCTGGGCGAAGCGCAGAGCCGAGCCTCGACACGGTCCGTATCCAGGGAGCGGTGCCTGCCTCGATTAATGCCCGAATCGCGTACCGTTCCGAGCAGCTCGGTACCACTATTGCGATTGTTGTCGCGGCCGCTTTCACCGCGTATCAGGTGCGTGCGACTACGAGTGACGACCCCCTCGTCTCCCTGCAGGTCGCCGCGCGGCCGACCATGCTGCTTCGTCGCTCGCCGGGTGTGCTGTCCAATGTCATTCCGCTGCGCAGCAGGATCACCGCCTCCACCCCTGTCCGAAGCGCGATCCGCGCCGTGGCGGAAGCCACTATTGGCGCGCTGAGTCATCAGCGATACCGCCGCGACGACATCATCCGCGAGCTGGGGATCGTGAGTGATTCAGCAGGAGACTTCGGTCCTGTGCTGAACTTTGCACTCAACGAATCTACAGTCGATGTCGGGGGCACTCGGTTCGATGTGCATGAACTCGCTGGCGGTCTGGTGAACGACCTCAAAGTCACACTGCGATCGGACGCCAACGACAATCTGATCATTGAATTCGAGGCGAACCCGCACTTGTATTCGGTTGCTGAGGTCGAGTCGCACCACGCGAGATTCTGCGCGTTCCTCGAGCAGTTCATTACAGCTGCAGATTTCACCCACATCGGTGCACTACGGGGATTCGGCCCGAACCTACAGCTCGTACGCTGACCGGCCCTCGGTCTGTGAGACACGACACAACTGAGAAATTGTTTCGCGCGGAACCAAGAGCTCCCCGAATACGTCAGACATTGACGGAGCGAGGGGAGAACCGATCGTGCACGCGAAATCATGGAATATGACAGGCCTTGAGCTGTCGCTCCTAATATTCAGTGCGGGACGCGACCGTTTGCCGTATCCGCTGCAGCACCCGCTGCCGGGTTCAGATAACGGTGCAACGCGCGAAGAACTCGCCACCGCGAAACGTCGCCTCGAACGACAATTGTCACACGACCTTGAGGAGGCCGCGCTTTGTCTCCTCGAACCCGAAAAGTACGCCCAATCGGTGAGCTTTGTCCGCGACGGCGCAACCACCAAGAAACATCGGGCGATCGTCGCGGCACGGGGTGGCCATGCAGGAGTCGCTGTTCAAGAACCAGGCGCATCAGAACGCCACGGCGGTGACGTAGTACTGCGCCTCGTGCCACGTGCGGCGGCCGCGCAGTACTTGGTGGCGTCGCTGCCAGACACCCCCGCGGGACTTTCGCGCAGTGTGACGGGCCGTATGTCTGTCGCGAAGGCTGCGGAGACGACGATGCCGAAGCGGCTTCCGACGCACCGCGACGGTGTCACCCCCGAAACGCTGTTTTCCCGCCGCCGCACGGCCGCAGGCGAAGTAGTCGTGGGTTCGGGACCCACGTACAGCACGCGTGTCAACGAGACCGACACCGCACTCAGTTGGATCGACATTGACGGCGATGGCCGCTACCTGGTGCGATCGTCAGGCAACCCTGACCGTCTTCGCGTTTTTCCTGCTGACGGCGCCCGTCTCACTCATGAGATCCGGAAGTTCGTCGCCTAGCACGGCACGTTCAGCGACCGCCACCGCCTCCGCCGCCACCCCCACCGCCGGAGAAGCCGCCACTGCTGGAGAACCCGCTACTGCCACTCGGACCGGCCGGTGAACTTACGAAACCGCTCATCGACTCGCTGAAGTGGGCAGTACTGAAAGGCTGAGTGCCGTAATACCAGAAGGGCACAATGTGGCGCTCCTCGTACTTCTCGGAAAGCTCGTTGACCCATTTCTTTTCGTGACCGAAGAGCACGGCGTACGGCAGTGTGCGTTCGTAAAGCTGAACCATCTGATCCGAGCTGAATGCACTTATCTGGATGGTCGGTGCGGTCCCGGGTCCCTGCATCGCGGCGATGCGGTCATTTTCATTCATGCCCACGTACTTTTTCAGCCCGTCCAGGTGATCCACGACCGCACGGCCGCGGGGGGTCAAGGGACGAATGTCGACCGCGGCGATAATCGCGATGAGTGCGGCGACAAAGGTTGCCGCTAGCAGTCCATATCGCCAGTCCGCGGGCTGGTTGCTCAGAATAATCGCTGCTATAGCACTGACGGCGATGGCAGCCCCAGCGATCACAAAGACCTTCCATCCCGCTTTCACCCGATTCCGGTAGCCGTGCTCGATGGCGTCCTTTCGTGCGGTCGACTGCAATTCCTGCAGTTTCTGTGCCACGTCGGTGTCTTTGTCGCCGAAGTTGTGCCGCGCGCCGGCTTCGCCGGAGGGGAAGAAGATTTCGATCAACTGACGCTCGTACGGATTTAGCCCATCGGTGTGCACGAGTTCTACCGCGTACTTGTTCGACGACGTGAACGCGCTCTTCTTCTCCACTTCAACGATGCGCACAAAGCCCCGGACGGCAAGGTCAAGGATCTGCGCCGGAATGGTATTCGCGACGCTGCCCTGGATGCCCGCAGCCTCGATAATCGAAAGCCCTTGAGGGGGAGCGTACTGCAGCGAGACGGGCCCATTGCGCGGCGCGCTCCGTCCGATCGTCGTGCGGATTCGAGTGACGAATCCCAGCACTCCGAGGGCCGCGAGCATGGCTCCGATCATCGAGTAGCGTGCTGCAGCCCCGATGGGTCCCTGATCGTACGGTGCGAAGGTGCCTGGCTCGAACATGGCGACCAGAGTGACGTTCTCGCCTGCGTCCAGCGGCCGGTTCGCTGTGAAAGTCAGCGTCTGGCCATCGCTTGTCGCATCACACTCTTCGGTTGCGCCGAACTCACCCGCGATACACCGGATCGCGCCCGTGAAGTTGTCCCTCACTGATTCGTCGAGATGCACGCGCGCAGTAAGCGCCTCGAAGGGCTGACGCCACCCGACGCCGTTCGTATTCCAGTAGAACTCTTGGTGTTCGCCATCGTCCAGGATGACGTCGCGCATCGTGTAGATGAACTCGTACACCTGGGTTCCGTTGACGTAATCATCGGTGCCGGTCTCGATGACAGTGTGCTCGCCACTCGAGTACTCGTCGTAGATCGGCTCCTCAGCGCCGTTGCGCGTCACAGATTCCACGGAGAGGCTGACTGTGTGCCCGTCGTAGTGGCGGGGGATCTCACGCACCAGACCCTTGTTCTGGTCGAAGTCCGGAAACTCCGCCGTCAGCGTCTCGACAACGCGCAGAGATGCTCGGCCCTCGTCATCGCGCGAGAGGTAATAGTCGGCGTCGAAACTGCTGAACGTGAAATCTTCAGTCGACTGCGCGATCGCGGCGGGTACAGGAACGAGAAGCGCGAATGCCGCGCACAGCAACAGCAGGGCCGGTCGTCTCATGCCAGGCACGCTAGCACCGGTAGCTGACATCGTCGCGCCAAAGCGTTCTGCACCCTCGGCTAAGCGCTGTAGACGACGCATAGGCCCACGTGAGACATATTTTCGCGATTTCTCCCAACCGCACACAAAAGGCGCGCAGAATTACCGTTACTACCTAGTTGCGGAGATTCGCGGTGAAGATTCGCACTGAAGAAGAGAGGGCGATTATGAGGTCACGCACACGGAGGCTCACCAGTGCTGCGGCCGCGACCGGACTTGCCTTGGCGCTGGTGACAGGCTGCGGTACTGACACCGATGACGAAGGCCTCGGTGACGCCACACCCGACGCGACGACACCGGAAGCGACGACAGAAGTAACCGAAGAGGAGATGGAACCGCCCGAGGGCATGTTCTTCGGGTCCGAAGTCGAAGTGGGAGAGGGATCTGCACGCACATTCGTGCTCCTTGACGACGACGGCGCACCGACTGAAGTGGGGATTAGGCTTTCTGAAGGAGCGCTTGAGGCACTGCCGGACGCGCCTGAGGGCCCGCCCGAATTCTGGGAGATGGAACTGCCCGATGAGGCTGAGGACACAGTATTCCAGTTCGTGTCACTCGACTGGGCCAGCCACGGTCACGAGCCCCCCGGCCTGTTCGACGTGCCGCATTTCGACATCCACTTCTACATGATCGAAGCTGATGAGGTCATGGCGATCGATCCGGAGGACCCAGAGTTCGCGGAGAAGGCCGAGAACGTGCCTGAGCCGCAGTACATGCCGCAGGACTTCATCACCCTCCCGGGTGCGCCAGTGGCAGAAACCGCCGTGCCTGCTATGGGCGTGCACTGGATCGACTCCGAAGGTGGCCTCGTCCCCGGCGAGTACGAATTCGAGGTGGTCTTCATCAACGGGTCGTGGGACGGCGAATACACGTTCATGGAGCCGATGGTCACGCTGGAATTCCTGCAGTCGCGCGAGTCGTTCGAGGCCGAGATTAAGCAGCCTGAGGCGTACCAGCGGAGCGGATACTATCCGACCATGTACAGCGTGACTTTCGACGAGGCAACGGGTGAGCACGTCATCACGCTCGGCGGAATGGAGATGCGCGAGGAGAGCTGAGATTTCCTCGAGGTTGCAGATTTCCTAGAGTAACTATGAATCTCCTCAAGATTTTTCTTGAGGAGATTCATAGTTTCCTGAGGCAATCCGGAGACTAGTCGGTAAGCGCCCGCAGTTGCTCGATCAGGCGCACGCGGGCGTCGGTTTCGAACGCCATCGGCGTGACGTTGAGGGTGGTGACACCCGCTTCGCGGAACGCCGCGATCCGTTCCTTCACGAACCCCGCAGGGCCAATCAGCGACGTGGCGCGCACCAGTTCGGTCGGCACGTGTTCCGCTGCCTCGTCTTTCTTGCCCTCGAGGTAGAGCTCTTGAATGCGGTCCGCCTCGGCACCATATCCGTACTGGGTGGCCAGACTGTGATAAAAATTCTTACCTTTCGCGCCCATACCGCCGATGTACAGCGCCATAAAGGGCTTGACGAGGTCGAGAAGTGGTTCGACGTCGTCGCCAATGGCAAGCGGCGGACCGGCGTAGATGTCGAGCTCACCCAATGCGGGGTCGCGCTTTTCGAAACCTTTCGCCAGTGCCTCGCCCCAGACATCCTTCGCCTTTTCCGGATGAAAGAATATCGGCTGCCAGCCCTCGGCTAGCTCGGCCGTCATCTGCACGTTCTTAGGTCCAAGCGCGGCCAGCAAGATCGGGATGCGTTCCCGAACAGGGTGGTTGATCAACTTCAGTGGCTTCCCGAGGCCGGTGCCCTGCCCTTCAGGGAGCGGCAACTGGTAGTAGCGGCCGTCGTATTCGAGTTTCTCCCGCCGCCATACTTTGCGGCAGATTTCGATGATCTCGCGCGTGCGCCCGATCGGCGCATCGTAGGGAACGCCGTGGAAGCCTTCGATAACCTGCGGCCCCGAGGCGCCGAGACCCAATACGAAGCGTCCGCCGGACACGTAGTCCAGGCCGGCTGCGGTCATTGCGGTTAACGTCGGTGTACGCGTGAATACCTGCAATATGCCCGAGGCCAGCTGAATACGCGACGTCTTCGCGGCGAGATAACCGAGCGCGCTTACCGCATCGAAGCTGTACGCTTCGGCGACGAACACGATGTCGAGTCCCGCTCGCTCGAGGTCAGCGATCTCAGCCGCCGCATCCGCGAACTCGCCTGAGTAGTTGATAGACAGCCCGATTCGCATCCGGATCCCCTTTCGTCGGCACGCTCGACCATACTCCGCGTTAACTTCCGGGCTCATACAGGTCACTCGCTCGCAGTGGTTAGAGTGCATGAATGACTGAATTGAAAGCATTCACCGTCGAGAAGCGTGATCACATTGCCGAGGTCACAATGATTGGCCCCGGCAAAGGCAACGCGATGGGCCCGGACTTCTTCGCGGAGCTTCCCCGGATTTTTGCTGACCTGGACGCCGATCCGGAGGTCAGGGCGGTGGTGCTGGCGGCCTCCGGCAAGCATTTCAGTTTCGGTCTGGACCTGCTTGCGATGGCACCCCTGTTTGGCCCGCTGATGGAGCCTGGCGCGCTTGCTGCACCGCGAACCGACTTCCACCGCGAGGTCCGCCGCCTGCAGGATGCCCTCACATCGGTTGCCGAGTGCCGCAAACCTGTGGTCGCGGCAGTGCAGGGATGGTGCATAGGAGGTGGAGTCGACCTGATCTCGGCTGTCGACATCCGGTACGCGAGCGCTGACGCGAAATTCAGTATCCGCGAAGCAAAGGTAGCGATCGTGGCGGACATCGGGTCGCTGCACCGGCTGCCGCCGATCATCGGAGAGGCGCACCTCCGCGAACTTGCCTTGACGGCGAAGGACATCGATGCGCAGCGCGCCGAGAAGATCGGCCTCGTCACCGATGTACTTGCCGATCCCGGCGCGGCTCTGGACGCAGCGCGCGCGACTGCGCGGGAGATCGCAGCGAATCCGCCGCTCGTCGTGCAGGGGGTAAAGGACGTGCTGGGCCGCGAGCGCGCCGCTGCGGTTGACGACGGACTGCGCTACGTCGCGGCCTGGAATGCGGCATTTCTTCCCTCGCACGATCTGACTGAAGCGATGAGCGCGGTCTTCGAAAAACGGACACCGGAGTTTAAAGGCAGATAATTAGCAGGGATGCAACGGTGCTGCAACGTTGCATTCTTAGTGTTTCAGCTCACAGCTATTCCTACTTTCGAAGGATGTCCCTGATGAGCTATCGGAGCAGTGGTCCTCTGTGGAAGCGGATAGAGGACCCGCATGTCTGACAAACGCGCGCCTGTGGCGCCGGTGACCCAGGCACACCACGACGGCGCTGAATTCCACACTGAGAGCCAGGACTACCTGGCGCGACGCTCACTCCGCGGCGGGACCGCCGGCTGGATACTCCTCGCCGGCCTCGGTGTGAGCTTCGTGATCTCGGGTGACTACGCGGGCTGGAATTACGGCCTCGGCGAAGGCGGATTCGGCGGCTTGCTCATCGCCGCGGTCATCGTCGCCGGAATGTACCTCGCGATGGTACTGGGCATGGCAGAACTTTCCTCCGCGCTGCCCGCTGCGGGAGGAGGCTACACGTTCGCGCGGCGCGCGATGGGACCCTGGGGTGGCTTCGCTACGGGGACAGCGATTCTCATCGAGTACGCCATCGCACCGGCCGCAATTGCTACGTTCATCGGTGCGTATGTCGAGTCGCTGAATCTGTTCGGCATCACTGACGGCTGGTGGGTGTACCTGGCGGTGTATGCCTTCTTCATTGGTATCCACCTCAGTGGCGCCGGCGAAGCACTGAAGACCATGTTCGTCATCACCGCGATCGCTCTAGTCGGCCTGATCGTGTTCGCGATCGCGGCGATCAGCCGTTTCGACGCGGCGAACCTCACGGACATTCCTGTTTCCGAAACCGCGGCGGGAGCATCGGAGTTCCTCCCATTCGGGGCGCTCGGCATCTGGGCCGCGATTCCTTTCGCCATCTGGTTCTTCCTCGCCATCGAAGGCGTACCGCTCGCGGCCGAAGAAGCGTCGCAGCCTGAGAAGAACGTGCCGCGCGGAATCATCGCGAGCATGCTCGTTCTGCTCGTCACCTGCGCGACCGTGTTGTTCCTCGCCACGGGCGCGATTGGTGCCGAATCGCTCGCGGACTCAGACAACCCGCTTGTGCATGCCCTCGGGGACGGCACGATCGCGAGGGTCGTCAACTACATCGGGCTGGCGGGCCTGATCGCGAGCTTCTTCGCGATCATCTACGCGTACTCGCGCCAGACGTTCGCGCTATCACGGGCCGGCTACCTGCCCACTAGTTTGTCGGTGACGAACAAGCGCAAAGCTCCCGTTCTGGCGCTCATCATTCCCGGTGTGATCGGGTTCGCGCTGTCGCTAACCGGCGAGGGTGCGACTTTGCTGAACGTCGCCGTCTTCGGTGCCGCCCTGAGCTACGTTCTGATGATGGTGAGCCACATCGTCCTGCGGGTCCGTGAACCGCAGATGCCCAGGCCCTACCGGACCCCGGGCGGCATCGCCACCACATCGTTCGCGCTGGTCATCGCGGTGTGCGCGGTGATTGCCACCTTCTTGGTCGACCCGCTCGCGGCCTTCCTGGCTCTACTCGTATTCGGCGGGTTCATGGCCTACTTCGGGTTGTACAGCCGCCACCGGCTCGTCGCGAATTCACCGGACGAAGAGTTCGCCGCGCTCGCAAACGCGGAGGCTGAACTGCGATGACGATCTACACCCAGCAGCTCGGTGGCACTGCCTACCAGTTCGGTGGACTGGTCGACCTGCTCGCTAAGGCCACGCCGCTGCGTTCGGGCGACGAACTGGCTGGGTGTGCGGCGCATTCTGATGAGGAACGTGCCGCTGCCCAGTGGGCGCTTTCTGATGTTCCGCTCTCGACGTTCCTGAACGACCTCGTCGTGCCGTACGAGACGGATGAGGTCACGCGCCTCATTGTTGACTCGCACGACCGCAGCGCGTTCGGTCCGGTTTCGCACCTGACAGTGGGGGGCCTGCGCGACTGGCTGCTCGAGACGATCACGAAAGATGACGCTGCGGCACAGTTGCGCTCTGTGTCACCAGGCTTGACCCCGGAGATGGTCGCGGCGGTCAGCAAACTGATGCGGAACCAGGACCTGATCGCCGTGTCGAAAGCGATTGAGGTCACTGCGGGTTTCCGGACAACCATTGGACTGTCGGGACGGCTCGCCACCCGCTTGCAGCCCAACCATCCCACTGACAATCCCCGGGGTATCGCCGCGGCGACTCTCGATGGGCTGCTCATGGGGTGCGGTGACGCAGTCATCGGCATCAACCCTGCGACGGACTCACCGCAAGCGACAGCCGATCTTCTGCACCTGCTCGATGATCTGCGTCAGAGATTCGGGATTCCGATGCAGTCCTGCGTACTGTCCCATGTCACCACGACGCTCGGCTTGATCGAGGCGGAAGCTCCGGTGGACCTTGTTTTCCAGTCGATAGCCGGAACGGAGGGCGCGAACAAAGGTTTCGGCGTGACGCTGAACCTGCTGGACGAAGCAAACAGCGCGGGCCGCTCGCTCGGTCGCGGAACGGTCGGCAACAACGTCATGTACCTCGAGACGGGGCAAGGTTCAGCGCTAAGTGCGGGCGCGCACATCGGCACCGGAAACCGGGCGGTTGACCAGCAGACACTCGAAACCCGCGCGTACGCAGTCGCCCGGCACCTCGAACCCCTACTGGTGAACACCGTGGTCGGCTTCATCGGGCCCGAGTACCTTTACGACGGCAAACAGATCATCCGGGCCGGGCTGGAGGACCACTTCTGCGGCAAACTGCTTGGCCTGCCGATGGGTGTGGACGTGTGCTACACGAATCACGCCGAAGCCGACCAGGACGACATGGATAACCTCCTCACGCTCCTCGGCGCGGCGGGAGTCGCGTTCGTGATCACCGTGCCCGGCGCGGACGACGTGATGCTCGGCTACCAGAGCCTGTCGTTTCACGATGCCCTGTTCATCCGCCGCGCTCTGGGATTGCGTGCGGCGCCCGAATTCGAGGAGTGGCTGACAGGTTTGGGAATGGCCGACGGTACGGGCCGGATTCTGCCGGTCGACCCCGCGAGGTCGCCGCTGCGTGCGCTTGCGGGGGGAGTGGCATGACTGATTTTTGGGCGCCTCTACGGACCTCGACGCAGGCCCGTATCGGTCTCGGCCGTGCGGGGGACGGGCTCCCGACGCGCAGTGTTCTCGAGTTCCGCGCCGCTCACGCCGCTGCGCGTGACGCGGTGCACCAGCCACTCGACGTGGAGGTGTTCGCCAAGGAGGTCGAGTCGCTCGGTCTTGGTGCACCGGCTGTGGTGCGCAGCCAGGTTGCGGATCGCGGCGAGTATTTGCGGCGCCCCGACTTGGGGCGAGTTCCCGCCAGCCTCGAGGATGTGGCGAAAGCTGACGCTGACGTGGGCGTAGTTCTCGCTGACGGTCTGTCACCGCGGGCGCTGCATGACCATGGTGCCGCTCTTCTCGGCGCCGTGGCCCAGGCCGTTAAGGGGGTGTACACAATCGCACCGCCAGTCATTGCGACGTCAGCGCGTGTCGCGTTGGGCGACCATATTGGCGCGGCCCTCGGCGCGGAAATTCTCATTGTCCTTATCGGGGAGCGGCCGGGACTGTCCGTCGCTGACAGTCTGGGCATCTACCTGACGTACCAGCCTCGGCCTGGCCGTGCCGATTCGGAACGGAACTGTATTTCCAACATTCACCCGCCGGACGGGCTCGGCTACACGGAAGCAGCGAGGATCGTGAAAGGCCTGATCGGTGGGGCCCGGGAACTCGGACGTTCCGGTGTCGACCTCAAAGACACGTCGCGCCTGGAGCTGACTGGGACTACCGCGGTGGAACGAGGTTAGCGAGCTGACTCACATGCTCCGGGTCGTGGCACGTGACCAGCAGCATCGTCACTCCGGAGTCCTCCCAGCGTTTGACGTCGTCGCGAACCTGCGCGGCGTCCCCGATGATCATCGTCTCGGTCACCATCTCATCGGGAATCGCCGCGGCGGCGGCATCCTTCTGCCCCGACCGGAAAAGAGCCGTCACCTCGTCCACAACGTCGCCGTAGCCCATCCGCCGGTACACCTGCGCATGAAAGTTCAGTTCGGGAGCACCCATACCTCCGACATACAGAGCAGTCACCGGTTTGAGCCGGGCGATTTCTCCCGCGCGGTCTTCGGTGACGACCACCTGGCATGTCGCCGCGACTTCGAAGTCGGCGCGGCTACGTCGAGCTCCCGCACGCGCGAACCCTTCATCGAGCCACTCGTTGTACATCGGTGCCAGGCGCGGCGAGTAATAGATCGCGAGCCAGCCGTCCGCGATTTCCGCAGTAAGTGCGATATTTTTGGGCCCTTCCGCGCCGAGCCAGACCGGGATGCCGGCGCGGAGCGGGTGGGTGATCGGCTTGAGGGGCTTGCCCAGCCCGGTCGCGTTGCCGCCCGCGTACGGGAGTGGATAGTGCGGGCCGTCGCTGGTCACAGGAGCCTGGCGGGCGAGAACCTGCCGCACGATCGACACGTACTCACGGGTGCGGGCGAGTGGCTTCGCGAACGGCTGGCCGTACCAGCCCTCGACTACTTGCGGCCCGGAAACGCCAAGCCCCAGGATGGTGCGGCCCCCGTTGAGATGGTCGAGTGTGAGGGCATGCATCGCACAGCTTGTCGGGGTGCGCGCCGAGATCTGCGCGACGGAGGTTCCGAGCCGGACTCGTTGCGTCGCCGACCCCCACCAGGCGAGCGGGGTGAACGCGTCTGACCCCCACGACTCCGCCGCAAAGACAGCGTCGAAGCCTTCTGCTTCTGCCGCGGCAATAAGTTCCCGCGCATTGGCTGGCGGCTGCGCGCCCCAGTATCCGAGCTGCAATCCGAGCTTCATTAGAACAGGTTATCGTGAAAGCTCCAGCAGTTTCCGCACCGTATTGATGTTCCGCGCGGTCCCCGGAACGCCAAGTGCGCGGCCGATGGAGGCGTCTTTCATTTCGGGCCGCCCTGCGCCATCGACATACCTGATGTGCATTTCACGACCGATGACGTCCCAGCAGTCCTTCCCAGTCTCATACGTCCGCGCTTTTTCCACGGCCGTAGCAGCTGGCTCACGCAGCAAGAACGTCACGTACGAGAACTTCGGATTCACGATTGCGAACGGATGGGCGTCGAGGGCAGCCTGCACTTCATCCGGGGAACGTGAGATCACCTCGCGAAAGAAGCCGAACTGGGCTTGGATCGCTTCTTCGAGGGCGCGGTCGAACGCATCAGGGTCTCCCGGAGGCTCACACAGGAGATTTCCGGACGCTATGTAGGTGCGCACGTCAGAAGCTCCCAGTGCTGCGGCGATGGCCCGTAGCTCTGCCATCGGCAGTTTCGCGCCGCCCACATTGATGGCGCGGACGAGATGGATGCGGGAACCCATTCGGTGCGCAGAGCTACTCGTCGACGAAGATCTCGTCGTCCTTCACCACGACGCGGCCCCGCCGGAGAGGCAAGGCTCGCGTGAGGGCTTTGAATGTGGGTCCAAGACCGGGGATCTTCGCGAAGATGCCCTGCGGGCCCAGGATCATGCGCCCAGTTTTCACGTCATACTTTGCGCCGTGCCACGGGCAGACTAGGCATCCATCGGCATCGATGCTCCCCTGGGCAAGGTTCGCACCGAAATGACGGCAGGTTCGCCCCACGGCGAAATACTCACCGTTGTTTCCGACAGCGAACTTGCCTGCCTGAGTAACCTTGCCCTTGGGTAAATCACTCTTGGAACCGACTCGGAACATGGTGGTATTCCTTTCCTCTGCTCCCGTCCTACCACGAAGCCGCAGCCACCGGGCGTGAATGCTGTGAGCTGGCAAACAGACGACAGTGCGCAAGGCTGCTAATGTCAGCGCACGCACGGGCGGGGATGACTCAGCGCGATCAATTCAGAGGAGAATGCAGTGGTCGGAACAGTGGAGACTGGCAAGGACACGGTCCAGCACCTGGTCGAGTCCGCGATCAACCACGTTGGTCAGATCTTCGTCATCACGACCGGCATGATCACTGACGTCATTCGGGAGATTGGCGACTTCATTGGTGAGACTCTTGACGTTCTCCAGAAACTCATTGAGTCAGCCGTCAGCCATGTTGGTCAGATCGCAGTGCTTATCACACGGGCAATCGCTGGAGTCATCCACGAAATCGGTGAGCTTATCTCCGAGGGTTTCGAAATGATCGAAGCATCGAAAGCCGCCTACAGCGATCGCGCGCTCTCCAGCCGGAACGAATACGTCGAGGCTGAGTTCGCTCTGTCCTGATCCAGTTCCCGCTAGCATATACAAACTGTCGATCAAATCCTCCTCAATTGCGCCGTTCTGGCAGGACGCGCGCGCGTGTGAAGACAGCCACACTGTATGTGGCGCATGAGTCTCACCACTAAGTTACTAACGACCTCCGCGCCGAATTTACGGATATCCCTCAAATTCAAGGAGTGTTGGATGAGTAGCAGCGGTGGGGCGGGCCTGGTTCGGGTCCTGGGGCGGTGGGATGTGCTCGCGGTCGCGTTCGGCGCGATGATCGGCTTCGGCTGGATCGTCCTGACTGGCGGGTTTCTCGAGGATGCGGGGACACTCGGTGCGGCGCTGGCATTCGTTATCGGCGGCGTCATCGTTTCGCTGGTGGGACTGACCTACGCCGAACTCGTGTCGGCGATGCCCGAGGCCGGCGGGGAGCACAACTATGTGCTCCGCGGTCTGGGGTCGTGGCCAGCGTTCCTTACGTCGTGGACACTCGTGCTGGGGTACATCGCGGTGTGCGCGTTCGAAGCGGTCGCGCTGCCGCACAGCCTGAAATATCTGGTGCCGCAACTCGATACGGGATACTTGTGGACGATCGCGGACAACGAGGTCTATGCCGTGTGGGCGGCCGTCGGTATCGGCGGCGGACTCGCGATGGCAATCCTGAACTATGTCGGCGTGCGCCCCGCCGCGATCTTCCAGACGATTGCGGTGGTCTTCCTGCTCGCGGTCGGTGCGACACTGCTTGTCGGTTCCTTCACCGGCGGCGAGACCGAGCACATGCAGCCACTATTCGCGACCGGGTTCTCCGGCATCCTGGTGGTACTGATCGCGGTACCGTTCCTCTTCGTCGGCTTCGACATCATCCCGCAGTCCGCCGGGGAGATCCGCCTGCCCTTCAAACTGATCGGTATCCTGCTGATCATCTCCGTGGCACTCGCCGCCGCCTGGTACATCCTGATCATCCTCACCGTCGGCTCCTCGATGCCCGCAGACGTCCTCGCGGACGCAGACCTCGCAGCGGCTGATGGCATGACCGCGCTGTGGAACAGCCAGACCATGGGCAACCTTCTGGTCCTCGGCGGTATCGCGGGCATCCTGACCAGCTGGAACGGGTTCCTCATCGGCGGCAGCCGCCTCATCTACGCCATGGCCGAATCCGGCATGCTGCCCCGCTGGTTCGCCAAAGTCCACCCGCGGTTCCACACACCGACCAACGCGATCATCTTCATCACCGCCCTGACAGTCATCGCACCGCTATTCGGGCGCCAGACCCTGATCTGGCTCGTCGGTGCCGGTGGTTTCGCGATCGTCGTCGCCTACATCATGGTGGCGATCACCTTCCTGGTGCTGCGCCGCCGCGAACCCGGCATGGAACGCCCGTTCCGCGTCGGCCCCGCCCGCACCGTGGGTGTCCTCGCCGTCGCACTCGCGATCGGACTGCTGGTGCTCTTCCTGCCCGGCATGCCAGGCGGACTCTCGGTACCGGAGTGGGTCATCCTCGCCATCTGGGGCGTCCTCGGACTCATACTGCTGACACGCGTCCCCCGCATCACACACGGCCCCGACGCCGAAGAACGCATCAGAGCCGCAACGAACCACGCATCCACCATCACGAGCTGAGCGCTGTACCACGGGGCGGGGTGCGGCGCGCCTACACGAGCGTCCGCCGCAGCCCGCTGGCCCTTTGTACCTGCCGGGCGACACCCGCCGCGACAGAGACGTCGGTACCGATGATCCGGACGTGGTGCCGTGCCCGAGTGATGGCGGTGTACAGGAGTTCGCGCGTCAGCAGCGCGGACGCGTCGTCAGGCAGAAGGACGCTGACAGTGTCGTACTGGCTGCCCTGACTGCGGTGAATTGTCATTGCGTACACCGTCTGTACCGCTGCAAGCTGGTTGGGGTGCAACAGAATCGGGTTCTCTCCGCGCTGGAACGCCGCCACCACCCCCTCGCCGTGCGCAACCACCACCCCGGTATCGCCGTTGTATACCTTCGCGTCATGATCGTTCTCCGTGACCAGCAGGGGCTGCCCTGGGTACCAGCGGAAGGGGTCGAGCCGTTCACCCGTGTCTGCACTGATCCAGTCCATGGCCTGCTGAGCCCATTGCCGGACACCGAACGGCCCATCACGGTGCGCACACAGCAGCCGATGCGATTCGAGTGTCTTCAATGCGCCGGGCACATCACCAGCCGTGGCGCGCGCGGTCAGCGCTGCGGAGGCGGCGACGATGTCATGACGGAGCGACGTGAGTTCACCAGGCGGGCAGAATGACACGTCGTCGAAGCTGGTGTGCAGAATTTCGAGAACGTCGTCAGCGCGGCCATCTCGCACCGCTGTTGCGAGTACGGAGATGTTGCCGCCAAACCTCCGGCCGCGGCTGAGCCGGATGACGCCCCGGTGCAAGCGCTGCTTCTCGAACGGGCTGAGAGCGGCTTCGTCAGGATCGTCGGTGGCGTCGAGGTCAGCGCGGATCAGCGGCTCGAGTTGCGGGCTGGGTGACGCGCCTGAGCTGGCTGGCCGGGCAACAAGGTCAGCAAGAACGGCCCCGGCTTCGACGGACGTCAACTGGTCGGGGTCGCCCACGAGCAGCAAGCGGGCGTCCGGCCGGACCGCTTCGAGGAGGCGGCACATCATCGTCAGCGACACCATCGACGTTTCGTCGAGCACCACCACGTCGTAAGGCAGCCGGTTGTACTCATCGTGCCGGAAGCGGTGCCGACTGCCGGGCCGCCAGCCGAGCAGCCGGTGCAAAGTCATCGCGGAGAGCCCTGCGGGGAGCCCGAGCGGAGCAGCCTGCTGATTGATCGATTCTTCAAGGCGCGCAGCAGCTTTGCCGGTCGGGGCGGCAAGTCCGACGCGCAGGCCTTCACCGTGCAGCGCATGCAGCACGGCGAGAATACGTGCGACGGTGTGGGTTTTACCCGTGCCGGGGCCTCCCGCTACGACGGTGGTCCAGTGTGTCGCCGCTAGTGCCGCGGCGATGCGCTGCCGGTCCGGCGGTGCAGTGGCGACGCCCTCCTCGGTGCGGAACAACCCGCCCAGGATGTTGGTGACCTGCGCGGCGTCAACCGTGGGATGGCTCAGCGCGCGCTGGTCAAGGATGCGGCGGATGGTTTGCTCTTGCTGGTAGTACCGCTCGAGATAGAGAAGTTCCCCTTCGGTTGTCGCGACGAGCCGCAGCGGCTGAAGTGGATACTCGGCGCTCCCGAGGAGGGGGCTTCGTTTCAGGGCTGCGCCAACGTCGGCGCTGTCCGGCCACGGCAGTCCGTCTAGATCAATTTCGGACTCGACAGTGACTTCCGAGAGCCGATTGAGGTCGACACACACGGAGCCGAGCCGCACCGCGCGCGTGGCGAGAGCTGCAGCGAGGAGCACGATCTCGGATGATTCGCCACCAAGCTTCTGCAGCCGCTGGGCGACGTGCACGTCCGCCGGAGCGAGGATGCCTGCCTCATTGAAGACGTGGAGTAAGCCCTGGGCGTTGAGAACGGTACTGACTGTCATGACCATGCCGCCGTGCCGGAGCGTTGTCGTGCCATTGCGAGCACCCGCGACGCGTGACCGGATGGTCCCCACGAATCTCGCGTATGTTCCAGTGCCTTGACACGCTGGGGCCTGTCCCAGGTGTGCTCGTCAAGGACAACAGCGGCCAGTTCCCGCACATCAGTGAGGGCGCGCACGCAGTGGAAATAGAGCATCCGCTCACGGTCAGCACCCGAGTCGGTCCCCGAGTCAGCCCCGGATTCGCCACGGTCCCGGTCATCTCGATCGGCCCAGTATCCCCGGTAAAACGACGCTTGCTGCTCCTCGGTGACGGGAGCGGAAGCGAGAACACCCCCGTGATCTATGAACATGAGGTCACGTTCTGGCGGCGTGAGTTCCGCGTCATCCCAGTCGAGGAGATACACCCCGTGCTCGTTCCAGACGATATTGCCCGCGTGAGCATCTGTGTGGCACAACACAGCCGGCGCCGCTCTGTCCTGCAGGCGGGCTCCGAGCATTTCTGAAATCGACGCTAGGTAGGCGATATCGCCGGCGTGTGTGGCCCATATAGCTGCGAGCGGTGTGACGAGCGAGTCCGTGACCGGACGCGCGAGGGCGGACCGCACGTCCGCGAGTTCGTCAAGGAGGCTGTGCGGTGTGAATGACACGGCGCGCAAACTCGCGCCGAGTTGTTCCGGTACGTGGGAGGAGTGGACGCGAGCGAGCAGACGACCGAACGCGCACCAGTGTTCCGTCGTCATCTCGGAGCCCGGTCGTCCCTCGATCCAGGGGATCACGCTCAACCGCTTACCCGACCGGATCGACCAGATTGACCCAGACCGCGTGAGGAGAGGGGCAGGTACGCCGTGGACGTTGTGCCGCGCAAGGTGTGCCTGGGCACTTAAGCCTGCCGTTGCGCCGCGACTCAGCTTGATGGCGTACCGTTCGCCGTCGTCGGCCGTGCCGCGCCAGGTCTGAGCGGTCGCGTCAGCACCTTCGGTGATGGCGGTGACTGCGTGCAGAGCCATGCCGAAGTCGTCCTCCACCCAGCTGCGGATAGTTGGCTCAGACATCCGTTTCAGCTCCTAAATCGCTCGCGGCCAGCATGTCTGAGAGTTGCACGACGAGCCTCGCAGGCGGCTTCCATTCGAAGACACCGTGGCCGGGTGGCGTGTCGGGTCCGATCATCCCGCGCACGAAGAGGTACTGAACAGTCCCTAGGTGAACTTCGGGTTCGTAGTGCGGCTGCCGCCAGCGCAGATAACGGTGCAGGGCAACGCAATACAGCAGGGCTTGGAGAGGATAGTGCGCGTGCAACATTTCCGCTGCCATGGCCTCGGGCGTGTAATGCCCGACTGTAAGGTCTCCTCTCCCAAGGCGGTTCGTTTTGTAATCCGCGACGATGTAGCGGGGCCCGGGGACGCGCAGGACCGCGTCAATACTGCCGGTGAGAAATCCCCGGAGCGGGGGAGCCTTCACAGTCGTCAGCACGCGGTGATACGAAGCGAGGGGATCGTCAGCAGGCACGTGGTTGTGCAGCAGGCGCGCGATCCGCTGCAGCGTGACCCGATCAGACACGGGTGTGTCCCCGCCGGCTAGCGGAAACTCGAAACTGAGTTCGGGAAGAAGGTCTCCCGGCCGGATGTCGGCGAGCGTTCCGTATCCGAGTGGTGTGGTCATCACCGCATGCAGCGCCGTCGCGAGAGCCGCAGGTTCGACCTCAGAATGCCGCCTGCGGATGGCGTCGCGACATCGATTGTGTAGTTCTGCGGGCAAGTCACCAGTAGACGTGTCGACCGTTTCGAGGATTTCGTGGACGAGGGTGCCGAATACTGCGCCCGACGGCAGGTCGTTCATCAGTGAGGGAGCACCACCACGGTCAGAAACCAGGTGCGGCTCTGCGTCAGGCTCATCGGAAATGACGGGTTCCTCTGGCTCGCTGCTCACCCCAGCTGGATCATGGGCTGTCGCAATCAAAGCCGAATACGAGGTGCGCCGCCATTTCGCGTCGAGCGACCGGTGAAACTCCGCCGCAGCGAGTTCCCGCACCGGCTCCGGTGCCGGCTCCCACGAGAGTGCAGGCCCGCCGCCCTTGCCTGCAGCTTCGACCGAAATATATTGCGCCGCAGCCCCGCCCCAATCCTCGAGGATCTGAGCGGCGATGTGATCTTCGGGCACTTTGGCTGGCAGTGCGGGCTCGGTACTATCTGAGCTCCGTCCCATCAGCAAGCGCTGTAGTGGCGCCGTCTCCGTTCCGTATGCTGGCGCCCACCAGAGCACGGCCTGGCACTGTGCGCGGGTCAGCGCGACATAGAGCAGGCGCAGTTCCTCGCCCGCATCTTCCCTGTTGCACCGTGTTCGGTGCCGAAAGAAGTCGGGGCTCTCCTTGCCGCCGATGTCGAGGATGCGGCGTCCGTCATCATCGTGCAGGAGAAGTGAAGACGGGTACGGGTCCTTCGCGCCGTCCCAGCCGTACGGCACGTAGACGATAGGAAACTGCAATCCTTTACTGCCGTGGATGGTGACGATCTGCACCGCGGCAGCCTCACTGTCGAGGCGCTGACTGCGGTCAGATCCGCCACCTGAGTTCGGGTCCTGAATGCGGCGAGTCAGCCATCGCGTCAGCGCTGACAGGCCGTACGAGTTTTCGAGCGCGGCCTCGTTCAGCAGTTGCGCGATGTGGCGGAGGTCGGTCAGATCACGCTCGCCTGATTCGTGGCTGAGCAGGCGGGCATCGAACCCCGTGTGAGCGGCGATCCGCTCGGAAACGGCGGCGAACCCGGCCGTGCTGAATAGTTCGGCCCACGCGCGGAGATGACCGCTCAGCCCCGCCATCGCTTCGTCGTCGAGTTGTTCCGGCCGGTAGCCCAGCAACGGGGTGAGCGCGGCTAGCCGCACGCGGCCGGGCCGGTGTGGCTGCTCCAGCGCATGCAGCAGCCACAGCCACTGCGTCGCGCTGGGTGTGGTGAACACGCTCGCTCCGCCAGCGAGAACGGAAGGGACCGCCAATCTGTCCAGCTCGTCGCGAATGTAGGGAATATGTGCCCATTTCCGGACGAGGATGGCGATGTCATTGGGAGCCACCGGCCGGTCTTCCGGCCCAAGCGACACTCGGCGGCCACTTCTGAGCAGACGCGCAACGTCCGCGGCGAGATCCCGCGCGACCCGGGCGCGTAGCCTGCCTATCGGTGGGAACCCGGTTCTGCCGAGCGGGCCAGACCCGGTCCTGGGCAGGTAGCGCAACCGCAGCGGAACGGTCTCCTCGATGCGGGACTTGGTGTGATGGGCAGTGACAGAACCGACGACGATATCCGCATGCCCGAGCGCGGCACGACCATAGAGGTGGTCGAGGGCGGCGATAAGTCCAGCATCGCTGCGCCAGTTCACACCGAGCTGCCGATGGTTGCTGGCCTGCCGTGCGGCGTCGAGGTAACTCAAGACTTCAGCGCCGCGGAAGGCGTAAATGGCCTGTTTAGGGTCACCCACGAGAATGAGCGTGGAGTGCCCGTGAAAAGCGCGCGAAAGAATCTCCCACTGGACGGGGTCGGTGTCCTGGAACTCATCGACGAGCACCAGCCGGTACTGTCGCCGGACGCGCTCGCAGGCAGTGTCACCGTGGACTTGGTCCGCCAACGTGTCGCGCAGCAGTATGAGCAGGTCATCGAAGGTCCGTATGCCCGCTATCCGCTTGCGGCGCTCGATCTCCCCCCGGGCGGCTTCGGCGAATGCAACGAGATGCCACGGCGCGCTTCCGTCGTCGGCGTTGAACGGTGCGAGGCGCGCCTGGCGGTCCCGTATCGCGGCGAGCGCGGCTGCGCGTGCGGCGGCAAGGGAAATCGGTGGGGCGGACTGACCTGCGTAGTGCTTCAGATAGAGGTCATCAATCACCTCGGCGGCGAGGTCATCGATGGATTCGGTGAACGTCACGTGCGGCTCATGCTCACCGGCAAGTCCGAGGCTGTCGAGCATGCGCTGGCAGAAGCTGTGTGTGGTGGCGATCGTCGCCGCGTCGAAGTCGGAGAGGGCGTGCGTCAGCCGGTCGCGGCGCTCACGAACATCCTCCAATGTCCCGGTGGCGAGATGCCGGATCAGTGGGTCGTCATGCGCTGCTGCCGCGTGCGCGTCAGCGAGCGCGTATGCGGTTTCGGTCAGACGTTCCCGTGTGCGTTCGCGGAGTTCCTGTGTGGCCGCGCGGCTGAATGTCACGAGGAGCAATTCGGAAAGGCTGGCGCGGCCCTCAGCGACATACCGGGCGGCGAGTCCGACAATGGCGTAGGTCTTCCCCGTGCCCGCGCTGGCCTCAAGAACCGTCGTGCCGTCTGGGAGTGGGCCTGTGAGGTCGAACATCAGGGCGCCACCTGTGATTCATGATCAAGCAGCGGGAACCACAAGCGGCAGGCCAGCACTCCGAATCGGGTGGGATCGTCAGACCACGGTGCCTCATCAGTTTCTGGCGCCGCACTAGCAAGTGAGGCAAGCTGCGCTCCCGGCCCGTAGACGAACGAGTAGTGCTCGTCGGTGCCGTCGCCGAACCTACCGTCGAAAGCTTTGCTTGCTGCTTCGAGTGCCTCGTCAGGTGAACGGCCTGAGTGCCGCCGGTTTGCGTATTCCGCCGACGCGTTCTGCGCGATGGGCAGCGGTGCAGTGAGTCCGCGTTCGCGGAGCTCAACGAGTTTGCGCATCACAGAAATGGGATCCTCAGGTGCGCAGATCACCGACCGCCATGCGGGGCGCTGCCCCTGGCCGCGGCCTGTCGTAACAGCACGCCAGTCGCCTCGCTGCATACACGACAGGGCGACGAGCTGTACCCATGCGTGCAGACGATGTTTGGGACCGAGCTTGGAATAAATTGTGCGCGCCAGGGTTTCGCCGTGTACGCCGGAGACACTGCCGGTGACACGGCGCCCCTGTCCAAGATCGATGTCGATGTCAAAGGTCTGTGGCTGGCCTGAATGAAAACTGTGGGACGCCGCCGAGAGGATGTCGACGGTTGTGCTGATGTCGTCAAGTATCTGGGTGCCTAGGGCGAATGGCGGCAGTGTGCCTCGACGTAGCTCCGCGTTCCGGAAGTCGTCAATCGAGTGCCCGGACAGCACTGCATTGAGCATTCTGTCACCAATATTCCACTTCACCAGGTTGTCGAGTTCCGCACTGAACGCGTCGTCGATCTCATCCTCCGCGGAGGGCAGAACGACGCCGAGGCGCTGACGAAGAAATGCTTGTACCGGATGCGCCATGAAGTTGACGAGGTCGGAGAGATCTGTGATCGCGGTGTTCTCCGCTGCGCGGGGCAGTGGGCTGTCAAGGAACGGGCGGGCAGGCTTTGGCGGTTGCTGGCTGGCGCGAGCACCGGCGAGCGCATTCACGTCATAGCTGTGCGGCTCGGCGGGATCAAAGTTGCGAACATCGAAGGGTTGCAGGGGATGAGTGGTGACCGGGTTACTTCCCGCTAGAGCGGTAACCGCGTCTACGACCTCGCCGAGGGGGACAGCGGGTGGCCGTCGGTTGCCGGTCACTGGGTCGCAACCAGTGAAGAACAAAAGCAGCCGTTCCTGCGCGGCCATGAGTGCGTCGAGAAGGAGTTGGCGATCCTCACTGCGCGCGTCACGCTCGCCGATGCACGGCTCCCGGCTCAAAACATCGTCGCCATCGATTCCTGCGCCACGCGGGAACATGTCGTCGTCTAGCCCGAGAAGGATCACGACCCGGTGCGGTACCGATCGCATTGGCACCATCGTGCACACGGTGAGCTCCCCGGTGCGGAAGTTCGCGCGGGTGGGCCGCCCCGCGAGCAGACGCTCCAGCAGTACCCGGACGTCGGGCAAACGAAGTTCGGCTGAGCCGCTGTGTTGCGTCGCATCGCCCAGCGCGCTGCGTGCTTCACCCAGCTGCCACGCTTCCCCGGCCGGTACCTCGGTCAGGATATCGAGCGCATCGACAAGATCATGTGTCCACTGCCGGGCAGATTTCAGGCCCTGTAGCGACCGCAGCACGGTGTCGAGCCGGTCAGTCAGTTCAGCGAACCTGCCAGCGAGATCGATGTCACCGCTACCGATATCGTCGAGCGGAAGCGCCTTGTCAATCCAGGCAAGGCCGGACTCGTCCGCAGCTACACCCAAGAGGATCCGGTCGAGCCCCGTCGCGAACGTGTTCTGCGGGAACCCGCCAAGACGGAACCGGGCGCGCTGCTGGTCACCGAGTCCCCACCGGGCGCCAGATGCCACCGTCCATTCGCGAAGACGCTCGATATCCTCGTCCTTGAAACCGAAGGCGCGACGGACCGGACCGTTTGCGGCGAAATCGAGCATTTCGGATGCGGTGACGCGGCTAGCAGCAAGTTCGAGAAGTGCGGCTACCACATTGAGAAGGGGGTTGGTCTGCCGGAGGTTCCGGTCCGCGAGCCGCACACGTAACTGCTGCCCAGGGTGGGTCGCGATATCTTGCCCGAAGACAGCTCGGATGTGCGGCGCGAAGGTCTCCACATCGGGGCACATGACGAGAACGTCCCGGGGTTCGAGATCGGGCATATCCGAGAACAGGTGCAGCAGACATTCACGCAGAACTTCGACTTGCCGCGCGACACCGTGGCAGGAGTGGATTTCGATTGACGGGTCCACGTGTGCGAGTGGAGCGGGCGGCTCATCATCCTGAATCCCGGCCTGCAGGCGGCGCAGCGTGGTGCCGGGTGCACCGCTGTCCTCGTAATGCGCAACCTCGTCGCATAAAGGTTCAATGCGAAGCTGCAATTCGCGCACATCTCGAGAAAGACTGGCGAGCAGTGGATTCCGTATGCCAAGCACGCTGGTGTCAGTGGCACGCCTGGCACGCTGGGGTGCACCTCGAAGATGTTTCCACAGCGCGGGGCTGGGATGCGGTATCCAGACGTGTACGGCTCGGCCAGCGGAAAGCGCTTTGATGATGCGCAACTGTTCAGTTGTTAGGCGGGTGGGACCGAAGAAGGACAACCGTTCGGGCAGTGGTACACATTCCGGCGTATCGCGGATGCGTGCACACACCTCCGCAAGCCGTTCCGCTGGGCTCGGGTGACCGATATGCTTCCGCAGCTCCTGCCAAAGTTGAGGCTGCCAGTCGAGGTCGGCGTCGATGGGGGAACCGGCGCCATCGGTGCGGCGACCGACTGCCCAGTCGACGATCATGTCCGGCCGTTCTGTGCTGTACCGCCGGAACAAACCGGTCAGATGTGCTGCGGTCGCGTACCTGCGGCCAACTCGGAAGTCGTGGCGGCCGTCGGGGTGGTGGCCGAAGTGTCGCGCCAGGACCGTGCACCAAGGCTGGCCGACTGACGCGTCGAGGACATCGAGCAGGTGCCACACGACTCGCTCGTTCGCCCAGGGGTCATCGTCCGCCATCACACCGCTCGCCGCGGCGATAGCCTCATCGACGACTCGTGCAGGTGCGGGAAATTCGATGTTCGCGGCGATGCCGTCTGCACGATCAGGACCCCCGCCCGCCCCGAGAACCGTGGAAAGCCGCTGGCATAGCCAGCGCTCAACACCTTTCGCGGGGACCGAGATCACCTCGGCAGCGAACGGATCTGCGAGTGGCCGCCCAAGATGGCGCGCGAGTTCGGTCGCCAGCTGGGCTGCAGACCCAGCACGGTGGAGCTTCAGCACAGCGCCGACACTCCTTTCCACTTATCCTGCAAGCACAACCGTAACCACTGTGCGCCGCATCGTGTGTGTAGTTACGCCGTGTCGGCCGCACCATCTCCCGTGAGGAGTTGCTGGAGGTATTCGAGGTTGTTCCGGGTCCAGATCTGCTCGTATAGCTTGAGGATGCGTTCCCCGGATTGGTCCAGGACGTACATCCGCATGCCGTTCTTATCGGTGTGCCTCCCCGCAGAGTGCCACGCTGTCAGTCCCTTCGCGCGGTAGTGGTGATATTGCACCGCGCCTACCGCCGCGCGTGGAAGCCACCGCGGTGTGCGCCCGAAGCGAGCCACACCGAAGAAGTGTTCCGTTACGACGATCCTGGAGGTGAGCGCGTATATCCAGCACAAGGGAATGACAGTGACGAAAAATAGCCCGAGCGCCAGCATGAGCCAGTGGAGCCAGGTCATACGCGCACCGGCGAGCAGCGGCGCTAGCGGGGAGAAGAAGAACGGAACCGCGAGGAACAGCACTGGTATCGCGGCCAGCGCGTACTGTCCGTGCGCGGCTTTAAGCTCGATGGTGCTTGCCGGTGTGACGGCGGAAGGGGGAGGGGGCTGCATGCATTCTCCTTGGGTGGGTTACTGGATTAGATGCGCCGCACGCCCCTCCGGTTCCATCAGCCTCGTGATTGCCCGACACATCCAATGCTGGCGACCGTCTATCTGAGAAGTCGATCAAGGGGTATTCTTGTGATCTAGATCACTTGCTAACGCCGAGGTCGCAGGGTCCCAGCCAAGATTCGGAGGTGGCGAATGGCGCCAGGACCAGTTGCAGCGCACGATGTCGTGATCGTGGGAGGCGGCGGTGCTGGCTTGCGCGCGGCCATAGCAATCGCGGAATCTGATCCCAGCCTGAGCATCGCGATCGTGTCGAAGGTGTACCCCATGCGGAGTCACACGGTGTCGGCGGAAGGCGGTGCCGCCGCGGTCGCAGGTGACGATGACACGTTCGACGAACACGCGTACGACACCGTCTCAGGCAGCGACTGGCTCTGTGACCAGGATGCAGTGGAAGCGTTCGTGGTCGAAGCACGGCGTGAAATGCTGCAACTCGAGCACTGGGGGTGTCCGTGGAGCCGTCGCGACGATGGCCGGATAGCGGTGCGCGCTTTCGGCGGCATGAAGAAGAAGCGCACCTGGTTTGCGGCCGATAAAACCGGATTCCATCTGCTGCACACACTGTTTCAGACAGCGCTGTCCTACTCAGAGCTTGTGCGGTACGACGAATGGTTCGCGACGAAACTCCTCGTCGATGACGGCAAGGTCCGGGGGGTCGTCGCGATCGAACTCGCCACCGGCCGTACCGAAACGATTCTCGCGAAATCCGTCATTGTGTGTACCGGCGGGTGTGGCAGGGTGTTCCCCTTTACGACGAACGCAGCCATCAAAACAGGGGACGGAATGGCGCTCGCCTATCGGGCCGGGGCAGCGCTGAAGGACATGGAGTTCGTGCAGTACCACCCGACTGGCCTGCCGTTCACCGGGATTCTCATCACCGAAGCGACCCGCGCGGAAGGTGGATGGCTACTGAACAAGGACGGCTACCGGTACCTCCAGGATTATGACTTGGGGAAACCGACGCAGGAGCCCGTACTTCGCAGCATGGAACTCGGGCCGCGGGACAGGCTTTCCCAGGCGTTCGTTCATGAATTGGAGAAAGGCCGGACGGTCGAGACGCCCTCCGGTCCGGTTGTGCACTTGGACCTGCGGCACCTTGGCGAAGATCTGATCAATCTCAAACTCCCGTTCGTGCGCGAGTTGTGCACCAATTATCAGAACATCGATCCGGTGCATGAACTCATCCCGGTGCGCCCTGTCGTGCACTACATGATGGGCGGCATCCATACCGACATCAATGGCTACACGGGAATGCCTGGCCTATATGCGGCGGGTGAAGTCGCATGCGTCAGCATCAACGGCGCCAACCGGCTCGGCTCGAACTCGCTGCCTGAACTGCTGGTGTTCGGCGCGCGCGCGGGGGCCGCCGCAGCGGAATATGTCCACACGCAGGGGAGCAGCGGACCGGGGAGCGCGACAGCGGCGGTAGAGGCCCAGGGGCGTGATGAGCAGCAGCGCCTTGAGCGTGAACTCGCTGCACGTCAGGAGCCGAGCAAGTACCGGATCGCGGATATCCGCGTTGCCATGCAGGACACGATGGAGGCGGGCGCAGGGATTTACCGCGACGAAGCATCGATGCGCACGGCGGCGGACAGACTGAAAGAACTGCGTGAGCAGTTCGGGCACGCGGGCATCGACGACCATAGCCGCACCTTCAACACGGACCTCATCGCCAGCCTCGAACTCGATGGGATGCTTGACGTCGCGGAGTGCATCGTTGCGTCGGCGCTGCGCAGGGAGGAGTCCCGCGGCGCTCATCAGCGAACGGACTATCCGAAGCGTGATGACGAGCGCTACCTCGCGCATTCGGTCGTCAATCTCGACAGTGACGGCCCACGTGTGTCTTACCAGCCGGTGACGATCACCCGTTGGCCACCAGCGGAACGGGTGTATGGGAGGTGATGAACCGTGGCGGACACCATCACGGTGGAGGTCTTCCGCTTTCGGCCTGAGCAGGAGCCTGCCCCGGTTTTTGACAGTTACGATGTGCCGCTGCGCAAAGAGTGGGCGGTGCTCGACGCACTGAATCACATCAAAGACCAGATCGACGGCACACTGTCCTACCGATGGTCGTGCCGGATGGGTATCTGCGGCAGTTGCGGTATGACCGTCAACGGTGAACCGAAACTGTCATGCTCCGCGTTTCTCGTGGACTATGCGCCCGGTCCGGTTCGTGTCGAACCCCTGCAGAACTTCCCGGTAATCCGGGACTTAGTGGTCAACATCGACGATTTCATGGAGAAACTTCCCACCGTCAAGCCGTGGCTGGTGCGGAAGGCCGGGGAGTCACCGGAGGAGATCGAGGACACTGAGTTTCTGCAGACCCCCGAACAACTCGAGGACTACAAGAAATACAGCATGTGCATTAACTGCATGCTCTGCTATTCAGCGTGCCCGGTCTACGCGCTGGAACCCGAGTTTCTCGGGCCCGCCGTGATCGCACTGGGGCAACGGTACAACCTCGACTCGCGTGACGAAGGAGCCGAGGACCGCCGGGATGTTCTCGCCTCGGCCCAGGGTGCGTGGGCGTGCACTCTGGTCGGCGAGTGCAGCGTCGCATGCCCCAAGGGGGTTGACCCGGCCGGTGCAATCCAGCGCTACAAACTGACGGCCGCCTCGCAGGCCGTAAAAGATCTGCTGATGCCGTGGGGGAAGAAATGACTGCCCCGCAGGCGAGCAGTCAGTACCGGCCGTCGCTGCCGCTGCTGTGGTGGACGAAACGACGGACGTATTTCGTTTTCGCGATGCGTGAGCTGTCGTGCGTGTTCGTCGCGTGGTTCGTGGCGTTCATGGTGATGCTCATCCATGCGGTGGGGCAGGGGCCCGCCAGGTACGAGGATTTCCTCGACCTGGCGGGACGCCCCTGGGTGGTGGTGATCAACATCCTCGCCCTGGCGTTCCTCATCGTGCACGCGGTCACGTGGTTTCAGCTGGCCCCGAAGGCGATGGTCGTGAAAGCGGGACGGCAACAGGTGCCGCCTGCGGCGATCATGGGCGCCCATTTCGCGGGCTGGCTGATCATTTCGCTCATCGTTATGTGGGTGGTCCTGCGATGACTCTGCCAGTAGAGAATCGGCGTGCACGGTGGGAACCCATAGCGTGGCTGTTGTTCAGCGCGGGGGGCATGTCGGCTGCCCTCTTTCTTCCGGTGCTGGTGCTTCTGTTTGGCGTGCTGGCACCGCTCGGTGTCGTCTCACCTAGTCATGAACACCTGTACTCGGTGCTGAGCAACCCGCTGACGATGCTGGTGCTCTTTGGCGTTCTCTCGCTTTCTGCGTTCCATTGGGCCCACCGGTTCCGGCACATCATGAGTGACGGTTTCCGGTTGCGTCCGTTGGCAGGTGTCATCAGCATTGCCTGTTATGGAGTCGCCGCACTCGGAACGGTCGTGATAGGTGCCGTAATTTTGCAAGTGTGATTCGCGGCGCGCAGCAGGGTGCCCGAGGCGGTGGTAGTGGTTTCTGTCGGCGTTTCGAGGGCAGCGGATGCTCAGTGGGCCCGCATCGGCAACCTGTCGAGCACCTCCAACTACTCGGCAGCGAAGGCAGGCCTGCAGGGCTTCACGAGGTCAGTGGTCGCAAATTCCAGTCGCACGCACCGGGGAGCCGGAAGATGTCGCCGGTGGTCCCACCAACTGAAATCAGGAGTAACGATGAAGGTTTTTAACGGCGTTGCCGAACTCGAAGCAGCGGTGGGCACGCACCTCGGCTACAGCGACTGGCACACGATTACGCAAGAGCAAATCAATCTGTTCGCCGATGCGACAGGTGATCATCAGTGGATCCACGTCGACGCTGAAAGAGCTGCGCAAGGGCCATTCGGGTCGACGATCGCGCACGGGTATCTCACGTTGTCTCTCATCCCGAAACTGGTGTGGCAGGTCTACACCGTCGAGGGTGTCAAGATGGGAATCAACTATGGCGCCAACAAGGTTCGATTTCCCTCGTCGGTACCGGTCAACAGTAGAGTGCGCGCGGGCGTTGAGCTTCTCGGACTCACGAAGACGAGTATTGGCGTCCAGGTCAGTGCACGGGTCACGATCGAGATCAGCGGCGCTGACAAGCCCGCGTGCGTTGCCGAAACCTTGTCGGTAGTAGTGCCATGACCTCGCAGCGAGAGCGACCCACGTAAAGGCACCTGGGGACCCGCGGCCACTCGCCGCCCGCGAACACGAGTGAAAGACAGGGAAACAATGACTGACGATGTGCGGGGCGAACTGTCCGCTCGTGTAGAGAAGCTGATCTCCGACGCACCCCCTGACACGGTGGGTGAGGTGGAACACCTACGAGCCCGTTTCGACGCCGGGCTCGCCTGGGTGCACTTTCCCGAAAATCTAGGTGGACTGGGGATCCCGCGCTCCCACCAGCAGTTTGTTGACGACCTGCTCCGTGATCATGGCGCGAGCAGCGACCCCTCCCGGAACCCGATCGGCCTCGGGATGGCGGCTCCCACAATCCTCGCCTACGGTACCGATGAGCAGAAGCAACGTTTTCTGCGTCCGTTGTGGACTGGCGAGGAAATCTGGTGTCAGCTGTTCAGCGAGCCAGGCGCGGGCTCTGACCTAGCAGGAGTCGCCACTCGTGCGGTACGTGACGGCGCCGATTGGGTTGTGAATGGGCAGAAAGTGTGGACATCGAGTGCGCACGTCGCCCAGTGGGCGATTCTCGTCGCGCGCACCGACCCCTCGGTACCGAAACATTCTGGACTGACCTACTTTCTGTGCGACATGACGGATCCGGGTGTCGAGGTGCGACCACTCCGCCAGATCACCGGTGAAGCAGAGTTCAACGAGGTTTTCCTCACGAACGTCCGGATCCCGGATGCACATCGTCTCGGAAACGTCGGCCAGGGCTGGGAAGTGGCGAACGCGACGCTGATGAACGAACGTGTCGCGATCGGCGGAAACGCGAGGCCGCGTGAGGGTGGCATGATCGGAATCGTCTCGGAGCTGTGGCGCGCTCGCCCTGAGCTGCGGACACCGGACACACATGAGCAGCTCCTGCGGCTCTGGGTCGACGCGGAAGTGGCACGGCTCGCAGGGAATCGTCTGCGGCAAAAGCTGATAGCTGGTCAGCCCGGGCCCGAAGGGTCCGCGATGAAACTCACCTTCGCCCGCCTCAACCAGCAACTCAGCGGGCTCGAGGTCGAACTCCTCGGCGAAGGAGGGCTGCGCTACGACGATTGGACGATGCGCCGCCCTACGCACGTGAGCATGACCGGGCGCGACGCCGGCTACCGGTACCTTCGCGCGAAAGGCAACTCGATCGAGGGCGGAACGTCAGAAGTGTTGCGCAACATCGTTGCCGAACGTGTCCTCAAGTTGCCTTCGGAGCCGCGCTCGGACAAGAACATCCCCTGGAAGGAGCTGCCGCGATGAGCGCGGAACTCGATCTGCTCTACTCCGACGTTGAGGAAGCGCTGCGCGCGAGTGTTCGCAGCGCGTTGACCAAGCGGTGCGCACCCGACCAAGTCGCCGCGATATATGACACGGGCAGCACCACAGACACCGTGCTCTGGCATGTCCTCGCGTCAGATTTGGGTCTCGCGGCGCTTCTCATCGATGAGAAACACGGCGGTGCGGGTGCGAGTGCTCGTGAAGCCGCGGTGGTACTCGAAGAACTCGGTCGAGCGGTCGCGCCGGTACCGTTCCTGACCAGTTCGGTTATCACAACCACCGTGCTCGGGACGCTCGGTGCGGCGGACCTTCTCGAGAAGCTTGCATATGGGGAGATGACTGCGGCGCTGGTGCTGCCGTTCACCGCGCGGCCGGGCCGAATCACGACACCTGTTACGGCGTCAGACGCGGGCGAGCTTTCCGGGACTGTCACTAGCGTTGCGGGTGCGCTTGCGGCTGACGTTCTGATCGTCCCTGCTGCGGGGCCGGCAGGTCTGGAACTCTTCGAAGTGCCTGCTGATGCCGCGCGCATTACCGCTGTGACATCGCTGGACATGACCCGGCAGATCGCCGATGTTGAACTGACCGGGGTGACCGGGACACGACTCGCGGGCGGCGCTGAAGCGTCAAATTCGGTGCACGCGGGGCTGGAAACCGGTGCGGCGCTGCTAGCGTCCGAGCAACTCGGTATCGCTCAATGGTGCCTGGACGCCACAGTCGAGTACTTGAAGGTGCGTAAGCAGTTCGGGCGGGTGGTCGGCGGATTCCAGGCGCTGAAGCACCGTCTGGCGGATCTATATGTCATGGTCGAATCTGCCCGCGCGGCAGCACGGTACGCGGCAGCGGCCGCGGCCGCTGGACACCCGGATCGCGCCGTGGCAGCGTCACTGGCGCAAGCCTACTGTTCGGACGTCGCGGTGTTCGCTGCGGAGGAGTGCGTCCAGCTCCACGGTGGTATCGGCATGACGTGGGAGCATCCCGCGCACCTGTACCTTAAACGGGCTAAGGCCAGCCAGATCGGTTTGGGCACTCCGGGGATGCATCGCCAGCGGCTCGCTGAGCTTGTCGATCTGCCTACGGTTTAGGGGGAGTGCCCGGCAGGGAACGATCAGAATCTGAGCGGACCTCCGCCGGGTTTCGCCCGCGGTACCCGAGCATCCGCAACGCCAGGTCCCGGTAATGTGCCGCGATATTTCCCGGCGGATCGCGGCGATTTCACTGAGGTGCTCAGGGCTCAATGCGGCGAGTTCATAGCGCCTCACATTGGGCGGCCTACTCCTCCAGATCCTGCTCCAGATCCTGTTGTACGCGGTATTTCGCGTGTTGCCTTTCCCGGATGGGTCGCCCGGTGACGACATGATCTTCCCTGAGGGCTTTCACAAGGTTGAACATCGTGAAAAAGCCGATCAGGAAGAACGGCAACCCGATTACAGTGATCACCTGTTGTAACGCTGTTAGCCCGTCGGTGCCCGCAGCTGCAGCGAGGAGCGTCGCCGCCACAAGACCTTCAACGGAGGCCCAAAACACTCGCTGCCGGGTCGGACCCATACCGACATCACCTGTGCAGAGCATGTCAACGACAAGCGACGCAGAGTCTGACGACGTCGTAAAGAAGATCACCACGATGATGACTGAGATCGCGGCCACGAAGGTTGTGGCGGGGAAGTTCTCGAGGAAACTGAACAACGCCCCGGGAATGTCACCTTCGTCGACCACCTCCTGAACGAGGTTGCCGTCGCGGTTGCGCTCGATGTCAAAGGAGGACAGGCCGAACACGCTGAACCAGATGATGGTGAACGCGGTGGGGAGGCCGAGCACGCCACCGACAAATTGGCGGATTGTGCGGCCCCGCGAGATGCGCGCAATGAAGATGCCGACGAATGGCGCCCACGTGATGGTCCAGGCCCAGTAGAAGACCGTCCAGCTTCCCTGCCAGCCAGGGTTGACGTCGGCGGCGTCAGTCCAGAACGCGAGCGGCACGATCCATTTGAGGTAGGTGCCGGTGGTTTCGATGATGCCTTTGAGGAGGTACAGCGTGGACCCGGCGAAGAGGATGAATACCAGCAGTCCGACTGCCATGGTGATGTTGATGTTCGATAGCCGTTTGATGCCCTTGTCGAGGCCAGCGACAACAGAAGCGATGGCGATCAACGTGATCACGGTGATCAAGATGACTTGAACGAGTTTGCTTTCCGGGATCCCGAAAAGCGAGTTCAGTCCGGCATTGATTTGCAGAGTTCCCAGACCGATGGATGTCGCGACACCAAACAAAGTTCCCAGTACAGCGAGAATGTCGATGCTCTTCCCGATGGGCCCGTGGATCTTGTCTCCGAGCATCGGGTGAAAGATCGAACTGACGCGCATCGGCAGCCCGCGTTTATACACGAAATAGGCGAAGGCGAGCGCCGGCAAACAGAAGATCGTCCACGTGTGCAGCCCGAAGTGGTACAGCGTGAACGCCATTGCCTCTTCTTCGGCTGCGAGCGATTCGGGAACAACGTCCGCACGCGGGGGGTTCGCGTAGTGGCTGATCGGTTCCGCGACGCCCCAGAACATGAGAATCGTGCCGATGCCGGCTGCGAACAGCATCGCGAACCATGTGGCCGTGTTGTATTCGGGTTGTTCCTCATCGCCGCCGAGCTTGACGTGCCCGTATCTGCTAATCGCGATCCAGATCAGAAACAGCAGAAAGGACGTCACACCAAGGATGTAGAACCAGCCGAGGTTGGCGAGGATCCAGTCCTTCACGTTCTCGAAAACAGTGTCGACGGTGCTGGTGAACAAGATGGCGACGAGAACGAAACCAACCGTGATGGCTCCGGACACAAAGAAGATGATCGGATCTGTTCGCAGACCGAAGAGGTCGTGAAACTTCTTTAACATGATGCTTCTCCTGCCGTGACGTTCGGGAAGCTATCTCCGTGATCTTGCCACTCCCGGACCAGGCACGCGCGCTGAATGGCAGGGATCCGCTATTTTTTACGTCCGGTTTTGTGCGTATAAGGTCAGCGAACAGTGCCGTGCACGGAATCTGAACCGGGTGCCCTCCGCGAGCGGATCGCCATCAAGCGCCAGCGGAACGTCATCACCAATGATCGTGACGTTGAGCCGCGCGACACGGTCGCGGCGGTGCACGGGACTTTTGCCCAGCGTCCCGGTCAGGACAGCGTAGAGCGCGCGAAGATAGGACAGGCGCAGATCCGCGCGTATCCGTCGGACGTCGAGTTTGCCTTCAGCCAGGCTGGTGCGCCCGACGGGGATCCGGTCCGCGGGAGCATAACCGCCGTTACCGACGAACAGCAGCCGCAGCGTCGTCTTTCTGCCGTTGACGGTTGCTCGTAGAGGCGGCGACGTGGCGATTTCGCGGACCATCGCGGCGACCAGCGGAATCCATTTCCCGGCAATACGCTGCCACTTCTTACGAGTCTGGAGGGCCGACGGATAACCACCGATGCTCGCCGTATTGACGAATGTGATGGGTGTTCCGCCATCGACGGAGACGTCGGCGGTGTCAATGCAGTACGCGGAGCCGTCCTCAACGGCCGCGGCGACGACGTCGACGTCGATTGCGCCGGTGTCGAGGGCAAAGTGGTTCAGCGTCCCGCCGGGAAACACCGCAAGAGGCAGTCCGGTTTCCAGCGCAGCCGCGGTCACGGTGCGCACTGTTCCGTCGCCGCCGCACACGCCGAGCGCTTTCGGATCAGCGGACTGGATCAGCGTAACGAGCTCCGCCTGCGTCTCGGGAAGTGAATCACGAAGAGGTATTTCGCTGAACTTGGCGTCCGGCAGACGTTCGCGCAAAATCTCGAGCAGAGGCGACGCTCCTCGCCCAGACTCTGGGTTGTACAGAACGATCAGCCCGTCGCCTCTGGGGAGCGCGGGTGCGGGCGCGGTCTCCGCGGGAAGTGCCGGGTCATCGCTGGCGCTCGCCCACCAGCGCCGGGTTGCGAGTGCCGTCGCGCTGCCGACCGCGACCCCTGCAAGGACGTCGGTGGGCCAGTGCACGCCGGTGTGCACCCTCGAGTACGCGACGGCGGCCGCGATCGGGGCTACGACTAAGCCCGCCGACTTTGACTCGAGGAGTACGCCCGTGGCGTACGCGGCGGCCAGCGCGGAATGGCCGGACGGAAAGGACGATGAGCGCGGCACGTCGAAGGTTCGTCGGGCAAGCGGAACCGCGTCCGCAGGCGGACGATGGCGCGGGAAAGTCCACTTCAAAGCGGCATTCGCGAGAAGGCTGCTGAGCGAGACGGACACGAGCCCACGCACCGCGGCACGCCGGTAAGCACCGCCCGCACCGTAGAGGATCACGGATGTGCCTACCCACAGCATTCCCCGGTTGGCGGACCGGCTCAGCCCCGCCATCACAACGTCGACTGAAGAGGGCCCCCAGCGCGCGGTGCGCTTGACGAGATAGCGGTCTGCCGCTGTGACATGGAAGGCGGGCTGCATCTTCATAGGGTAGGCGTGAATAGAAACTTTGGTCAGCGGGTAACCCCATAAGGGACTTACGGAGGCGCAATGAGTTTTGATCTATCCCTGACCGGTGCACAGCAAGACCTCGTGGAACGCACCCACGCGTTCGCGGAAGACGTCATCCGGCCCGTCGCGGCCAAATATGACAAGGAACAGGCGTTCCCTTGGCCGGTTCTGGAGAAGGCTGCGGAAGCGGGCTTTTACGGTCCTCTCTTCTACCGGGACCTAATCGGCGATCCAACTGGGCTTTCGCTGCCCTTGTTCATGGAGGAACTGTTCTGGGGGTGCGCGGGAATCGGACTCGCGGTCGTGATGCCTGCCCTCGCCCTCTCGTCGATCGGGCAGGCGGCGACCCCCGAGCAGATGCTGCGGTGGGCGCCGGAGTGTTTCGGCACCCCAGGTGACCTGAAGCTGGCGGCGCTGTGCGTCTCTGAGCCTGAAGGTGGCAGCGACGTTCGCAACCTGCGCACGACCGCGAAGCGGGATGGCGACCACTGGATTATCGACGGGCACAAGATGTGGATCGGCAACGGCGGGATCGCAAACGTGCATGTCGTGAATGCGACCGTCGACCCTGATCTGGGGCACCGCGGTCAGGCACTCTTCATCGTGCCGGGTGACACGCCTGGCATCGAACTCGTCCGTAAACTCGACAAACTCGGCTGCCGCGCATCGCATACTGCGGAGCTGCGCTTTCACGGCTGCCGCATCCCGGCGGATCACCTGCTCGGGGGCGACGAGAAGCTGAACAAGAAGCTCGAACGCGCGCGGGCGGATGCCGAATCGCAGTCCGGCAAGCGGAAGTCGTCGACCCTCGGCACGTTTGAGCAGACTCGTCCAATGGTCGCTGCGCAGGCGCTCGGCATCGCGCGGGCGGCGCTGGAATTCGCGACGGAGTACGCGAATCGGCGGGAAGCCTTTGGCGCGCCGATCATCGACAACCAAGGCGTCTCCTTCCCGCTCGCTGATATTGCGACGCAACTTGATGCTGCGCGATTGCTGACGTGGCGAGCATCGTGGATGGGCGCCAACGGTGTGCCGTTCCAGCATGCGGAGGGCTCGATGTCGAAGCTCGCCGCGAGCGAAATCGCTGTCCGTGCGACGGAACAGGCGATTCAGACGTGCGGTGGCTGGGGCTATATCACCGACAACCCGGTGGAGAAGTGGTACCGGGACGCGAAGCTGTACACCATTTTCGAGGGAACCAGCGAGATCCAGCGCATGGTGATCGGCAAGTCGTTAGGGGCGGCGGACGGCGCCCCGCCTTTGCACTTCGACCTGCCGGTCGACGGTGGACAGCTGAATCGGCAGTTCGGCCGTGGCACGCCGCTACGCACGCGACTGGGACAAGCAGCGCTGTCCGCTAAGGATCGCGTTCCCGCTCCTGCGCTGCGTGCCGCGATGAAGTTCCTAACCCCGCCCAACAGGTGACGGCTATAGTCCTGCCGCGTGCTCGAGCGCGGTGAGGGATTCGTCAAGATAGCGCAAGAGGTGCTGGAGGTGCGGCACCGATTGACGGCACCCAAGAATGCCGAAATCGAGGGTGTCTCCGTTGCTTGTTAGCGTGATGTTCAGGGCGAGCCCGTCCATGACGATTGAAGCTGGGTAGATCCCGTCGAGTCGGGCGCCGTTCCAGTACAGGGGTTTCTTGGGGCCGGGGACGTTCGAGATGATGACGTTGAAGGTCGGCGGGGTGATGCTTGACAGCCCCGAGACGCTGCTCAGCGCGAAAGGACCGGCGAGGGTGGCGCCCAGCGCGATCGCCTGAAGAGGGGAAAGCCCAGACACCATCTCCTTTGCCTGCCCCATCGACCGTCTGATTGCTTTCATTCGCGCCAGCGGATCATCTTCGTTGGTGCCCAGACTAGCCATCACAAGGGAGACGGCGTTGCCTCCATCCGAGTCGCCAGTAAGAGCATGAAGCGACACTGGTACGAACGCGATAAGTGGTTTGTCAGGGAGGGCGTTCTGAGCGATCAGGTACTCGCGTAGCGCGCCGCCGCACATTCCCAGAACCACGTCGTTCAGTGTGCACCCGAGCGAGGACGCCACACCTTTCAGTCGGGCGATGGGCCACGACTGCGCGGCAAAACGCCGGGCACCACCGATCGGCACGTTGAACATCGATCGGGGGGCACGCAGGGGCAGGGGGATATCGCGTTCACGCATGATCTGGCGCCCGATGCGGTACGCGGCGGGAACTGAACCTGCTACATCACCCGTCAGACCGAGTCCGGTTTTAGCGAGGGAGAGCGGGTTCATACTGCGGCCTGGCTTCGAGCGTTTGGATGTTCGCGGCGCAAAGGGTGCGGCGAGGTGCTCGTCAGAAGGATCGTCAGACAGGCTCTTCTGCAACAGCCGCAGCGCCGAGACGCCGTCAACCAGCGAGTGATGAATTTTGGTGTAAACCGCGAGACGCCCGTCCGAGAGACCCTCGACGATGTTCATCTCCCAGAGTGGGCGATGCCGGTCAAGAAGTGCGGAGTGCCACAGTGAGGTGGCTTCGAACAGTTCCCTGATACGGCCCGGCCGGGGGAGCGCGGAGAGGCGGACGTGGTACTCGAGATCTACGTCTGCGTCCTCGATCCATGTCAGGTTTCGCAGCGTATTGAGCGGAGTCCCGGGCCGGCGGCGGAACGTCGGCGCGATTTCGGGTGTGCTGATGAGCTCGGTGTGAATCTGACGCGCGAAGTCTTCCCCCGCACCGTCGGGGAGGGTGAACAGCTCGAGCCCTCCGACATGCATGGGATGTTCCCGGGATTCGAGCCCAAGGAAGATGAAGTCGTTCGGTGCCATGAGCCGCATGGTCAGAGTGTAAGCCGGATCACAGAGCCATCGTGGTTAAAGGCAGCCAACTCCATAAGTGCAACTAGATGGTTGCGCCTAATGCGATAGTGTGCAACCATCTAGTTGCAGCAACCAATCGCATCGGAGGAAAGATGAACACTGACCTTGACCGCATCGAACGTCAGATTGATATCGCGGCCCCGGCCAGCCGTGTCTGGACGCTGATTTCAGAACCCGGCTGGTTCATCAACGACGGCGTCATTGTCGAGCATCAAATCGACCAGAACGGCGACGTGAGCGTCGTCCACGACCCGGTTCATGGGGCATTCTCGTTTCAGACCGTAGAGCTTGTAGAGCCCAGATATGCCGCGTTCCGGTGGCTCGGCGGGGACGCTGGCTCGACGCTCGTCGAGTTCTGGATCGACGAGCGCAACGACGGAAGCGTGTCGCTTCGCGTGGCCGAAAGCGGCTTCTCCACACTCACGGTCTCTGAAGAGGAGCGTCGCAGGAAGATCGACGACAACACAGAAGGCTGGGAAACTGAACTCGCCGCTGCGCGTTCGTACCTGACTCCTTCGGTGCGGGAACCAGCAACCGCAGAACGAGCAGCCGGGCGGGGATGAGCGGATGCCGTCGTCAACCTTCGCACCGGCGTTCGCGGCGCTGGGCGATGAGACCAGGTGGAACATCCTGGTACGCCTCGGCGAGGCGCCAGCATCCGCATCCACGCTAGCCGGTGAGTTCCCCATCAGCCGCCAGGCGATCGTCAAGCATCTCGAAATTCTGCGCACGGCTGGGCTCGCCGAAGCCGAGAAGCGCGGGCGCGAGATGATATACAGCCCGTTGGGATCTCGGATCAGTACGCTGGGCCGGGATCTCCAGCGGATCGCCGACAGCTGGGATCAGCGACTCGCGCGGATCAAGTCGATCGCGGAATCCGGAGACCGCCCGGAGTGACGCATTGGTTCCACGGCACACCGTCTCTCCTGACCAGGTCCCCGATGCAGCGGGTGTGTGGTCGGGCGAACGGGTGTGTGGTGAGATGAGAGCCGTTGCCGTCTAGACTCATCGCGATGCTGTATTCGCTGGCCAGCGGTGACCGACCTCGCGTCGAGACTGAAATCAAGCGTTCCAGATTCATCGCCGAGTTACGCCGCGCGGACGATGTAGACGCCGCGATGCGCCTGGTGTCGGATGCGCGCGCTGAGCACTCCAGCGCGCGGCATCACTGCTTCGCCTGCATCATCGGCGATGACGGGGAGTATCGAGTCGAGCGATCCAGCGACGATGGGGAGCCGGGTGGCACGGCGGGTATCCCCATGTTGCAGGTTCTCAAAGCACGCGACCTGGTTAATGTCGCAGCCGTGGTGAGCAGGTATTTCGGTGGAGTGAAGCTGGGGGCGGGCGGACTGGTCCGGGCCTACTCTGGTGCCGTGGCCGCCGCAGTCGACGCCGCCAATCTCGTACCAAGGACTCGGTACGAGACGTTCTTGCTCGTCATCGAGCATGCCCAAGCCGGCCGGCTGGAAGCAGAGCTGCGTGGCCGCGGGATCGATGTGTCCCACGTCGACTACGCGGAACAAGCGACCCTCACTCTCACGTCCGACGAGCCGGAACAACTCGCGTCGATAGTCGCCGAGCTCACCGGGGGACGCGGCGAGCTGGCCCCTGCTGGACATATCTGGAAATAGGTTCACGCGTGGTTTGAGTATGGCGATTGCGCTGCGGCAGTGGCCCTCTCCTTCCACTAACCGCAGCGTTCTCGCCTCCCCTTGACGCCCTTACGTCCGGCGCCCACCTATAGATGACGCTGCTTACCGCCGATCGGTTCCAGTGAAATCAGGTCTTTTCGGATCTATTGCGCAGTAAGGACTTCCGAGCGTGCGGATCGCCTTTGCACCCGATAAGGTCCCCATAGCAACGACGAGTAATTAAATGGGGGTTGGATCGTGGGTGCGGTGCGGGCTGGAACTACGGCGGTTGCTACTGCGAGTCTGCTAGCGGGTACGGCGCTGTTGCTTCCCGGCCATGCGGTCGCGGAACCAGCCGACCTGGACTGGGGGCCGTGTCCTGAAGGAAGCTACGTCGAGACCGCGCAATGTGCAGAAGTCGAAGTGCCGCGCGACTACGCGAATCCAGACGGGCCAACGATTGAACTGACTGTGAGCAAGCTTCCCGCACAGGGCCCGAAACGAGGGGTCCTGTTCGGCAACCCCGGCGGACCCGGTGGCAGTGCGCTCCCGATGTTCGAAGACAACCAACTGTTTAGCTGGCCGCAAGAACTGCGCAATGAATGGGACCTGATCGGGGTGCAACCCCGGGGGCTTCCGTTCGCCACGGCCCTTGAATGCACTCCGCCGCTCGACATCACGACGGCCACGATCAATTATGGCGGTGCCACACGCGCGATGTGCGACGCGCAAGACCCCGGATACACAGCCACCATCACCACCGAAACAACCGCGCGTGACTGGGAAGAGGTGCGCCGCAAACTCGGCGACGAGCGGATCAGCATTTTCGGACTGTCGTACGGCACGTTCCTGGGTTCGACGTACGCCACGCTATTCCCGCAGCACGTCGACCGTCTGGTCCTCGATTCCGCGATGGACCCCGACTGGGCGTGGAACGAAGTTCTGTGGCAGCAGAACGACGGCTACAAGCAGCGCGTTTACGCGATGATGCAGTGGATCGCCGACAATGACGAGACCTACGGTCTGGGGGATACCCCGATGCAGGTGTACCAGCGCTGGTCAGAGGTCGTCGCCGCGGAAGCGGGTGCGTCACCCACGCTGGCACCGCCCGCCGCGCAGATCGGGGATGTACCGCCCGCGCTCACCGACTTCGCGGAGCAGTACATCGCGGGCATCAACCTCACCGAAGGTGCGCGAACCCAGTTCGAAGGCTGGCTGTCGAACATCATCACGCCGTCGCAGCTGATGTCGACGGTATACGGGCTGACTCGTGAGGCTGCACCCCAGCGCGACATGTGGCCACTCGTTGCGCAGTCGATCCGCAACGGTGGCGCGGACCCTGCGGCGTTCGAGATGGACGATGTCATCATCAACGAGCTTCTCCAGTTCCAGGCGATGCAGAACGTCATCATGTGTAACGAGAACCAGGTCGCCGCGCGCCCATGGGACTACCCGGCGTTCCTCGCACACAACTTCCTCAGCGGCGACATGTTCGAGCTCATCGGTTACACGTTCAGCTCCGGGGCGGCGTGCGCTGGTGCTCCTCCCGTCACTGTCCCGGTCGACGTCACAAACCAGGGCTTGGCCGTCCAGCCGCTGCAGCTGCAGTCGCGCCAGGATCCGCAAACTCCCTACACCGGCGGCCTGAGCATGTCGGAGCGGATGGGATCGCATTTGATCAGTGTCGATGGCGGTGATCATGGCGCGTTCGCCAAAGGTAATGCGGTCGTCGATGCGGCTGTCGTCGAATACCTTCGCACCGGCACCACCGACGTTGTTACGGCGCCTGAAGCTCCGATCCGCACGCCGCTGCTGTAAGGGGAGCCTGCATAGACGTGGCGATGTTGAGTAATCTCGTCCGATGACAGATGTTCACCGGCGAAGGGACGAGGTATGGAGTACACGTTCCTTGAAGGACGGTCGGTGGTCGTCGTTTACTTCGCGCTGCTCGGCATCGTTTTTCTGCGGGCTCAGGCCACCTACTGGATAGGCCGGGGACTCGGTGCGGGTGTTCACCGCTCCAGGCTGGGTGATCGGCTCGGCGACAAACTGGAGCGGGCTGAAGCGGCGATCAACCGGTACGGTCCGCCCGCAGTGACGGTTTCGTTCCTCACGATCGGTGTGCAAACGGCGATCAACCTGACCGCCGGGGCGATGCGCATGCGCTTTGTCCGCTACTTGATCGCAATGTTCGCGGGCTGCCTGATGTGGGCGGCGATCTACACTTTCGGGGGTCTCGCAGTGATGGCAGCCTGGGTGTCGGTGTTTACGCAGTCGCCGCTGCTTGCCGTCGGTGCGCTCGCCGCCATCGCGGGCCTGATCGGGATTATCGTCTGGCGCCGCAAGCAGCGTGCCGTAGCGCCTCACGAGGTGTAGGAGGAGCAAATGCTGCACTTGATGCCGCTGGCAGCGTGGCGTGCCCACTCCGGCGCCTGGATCCGCCCCGGCTCCCTCGCGACCGAGGGCTTCATACACTGCACCAGCGACGAAGCGACGCTTACTGCGGTAGCGAATCATTTCTATCGCGGTCACCCGGGTGACTTCGTGGTGCTTGTCATCGATCCGGAAGCGGTGTCAGCGGAGATCCGGTATGAGGCTGCCGCGCCCGCGCCGCCGCCAGGAGTCGCGAGCGACGTGTTGTTCCCGCACGTGTACGGCCCGATCGAGAACAGCGCGGTGGTTTCGGCGATGTATGCACGCCGGGATCTGACTGGCGAGTTTGTGGGATTCGAGGCGCGGCCGCCGCTCGATGAAACACACCACCTTGCGGATCGCGCCGCCGATTCTGAAATGGAGTGAGTGTTGGCCACTTTCTTGCTACTGACCGGCGCGGGTTCGGATTCGTGGTATTGGCACCGGGTTGCCCCCCTCCTTGAGGCGCGCGGCCACAGCATCGTAGCTCCTGACCTGCCCGTGGACGATGATTCTGCGGGGTTTCCGGAGTACACCGACGTTGCCGCGCGCGCCGTTGCTGATGCACCGGGACGGCCGCTCATCATTGTCGGCCAGTCGATGGGTGCGTTCACCGCTGTCATGACCGCGGAACGCGTGCCCACTTCGATGCTAGTTCTCGTTGGCGCCATGATCCCGGCGCCAGGTGAGACTGGTGGCGCGTGGTGGGGTAACACGGGGCAGGAAGCGGCACAGACGGCTTACGCAGTCGAGGAAGGCCGTGATCCCGACGCTGCCTTCGATCCGTTCGAGCTGTTTCTTCATGACGTGCCCGCCGAGGTCGTGAAAGCCAGTGCTGAGCACATGCGGAATCAGTCGGAAACGCCGTTCACGACCGCCTGGGTGGGGCCGGAGTGGCCGAGCATTCCCACCAAAGTCATTGCGGCGCGCTATGACCGGCTGTTCCCGCTCCCGTTCATGCAGAAGATCAGCCGGGACAGGCTGGGAATCGAGCCGGAGATAATCGACTCAGGCCACCTGTCAGCGCTGGCCAAGCCACACGATCTGGCTGCGAGGCTGCTGAGCTACGCGAGTGAACTCGACAGTCCGCCCCGCTGAATCCCGCGGCTGCGTCGCACACGTAACTCTGGAAACGTCAGCTAGGGGTAGGGCGCTGCCTGACCCCTGTACCAAACGTGCAACTCCCATCCCGTTTCGTACGTTCGGTACATGGTGGAAAAACGCAATACTGTCCGGCGAGTCTCATCACGGGAGTAGCGTTATCGCATGGCAGCCCCTGGGCGGGAGGATGCGCTGATCGCGCGGCTCGACCGCATTCCTGTCTGGCCTTATGGCAACCGGCTACTGATCGTGATCGGTGCTGGATACTTCTTCGCCTACTTCGACGTCGTAACGATCGGGCTCGCTCTGCCCGTCATCAGTGAGCAGTTCGGCGTCTCCAGCAGAGTTGCTGCCCTCGCAGTCACCAGCAGTCTCATTGGCTACATTCTCGGCGCTTTCATCGACAGCCGCATCGCGGACACCCGCGGTCGGCGCGCCAGCATGATGATCTCGGTGTGCCTATTCACGTTCGGCACGCTCGCTGCTGCCGCGAGTCCCGGGATCGCGTGGCTGATTGCTTTCCGATTCATCGCCGGTATGGGTATTGGGGCGGAGATCGCGGCCGTCACCACCTACGTGGGTGAGCTCGCCCCCGAGAAGCTGCGCGGACGCGTGACGTGCATCGTTGGCGTGATGGCGTTCGCGGGCTTCGCCCTGGTCCCAGTGATCGGACGATTCTTGATCCCCGCGTTCGACGCAGGCTGGCGGGTGCTTTTCGTCATCGGTGCGGCAGGGGGCCTGACGATCGCGGTGCTGCGCCGGGAGATGCCGGCGTCCGCGCGCTGGCTGCTGGTGCGCGGCCGCGTCGATGAAGCTGAGCAGGCCATCGCGCGGGCCGAGGAACGGGCCCGGGCTGTTACGGGGCGGGACCTGCCGGAACCGCTCCCGGCCACCGTAGTGAAAGAAGAGCGAGCAGGGTTGCTGCGCCCGCCCTACGTGTGGCTGATGGTTCTGTTCACGGTGATCTGGGCGGTGTACTACGTCGGCAATTATGGATGGCTCACCCTCGCGCCCACACTGCTAACCAACCACGGTTTCAGCCTGACGTCGAGTCTCACTTTCCTGATCGTCACCGGAACCGGTTTCGTGGCGGGGGCGCTGCTCGCGACTGGCCTCGCGGACCGGTTCGATCGGCGTATGACCACCGCTGTGGGCGCGGCGGCGTGGGCGGCCGCGCTGCTTGCTATCGGCCTCATCCACGGCGCCGCGTCGGTGATGTTCTTCGGGTTCGTCGCCTCTGCGACTATCGGCTTCCTGGTCCCACTCCTCTACACCTACACGGCCGAACAGTTCCCGCCTCAGTTCCGCGCTACCGGGGTGGCGGTGACTGATGGTGTGGGGCACCTGGGTGGTGCGGCGGCGCCATTGGTGGTGCTGACTGCCTCCGAACTATGGGGCTTCACGGGGGCCTTCATCGTCATGGCGGCCACGGGGGTTGTCACGGCGGTGTTGCTACTCGTGGTCTCGAGTTGGCGCCGGGAGCGGCAGATGGCCTACCGAGCGGGCCGTGGCTGAAGACAGTGACCTGATAGCGCTTCCTCCGGAAGATCGCCCGCACAGAGCAATTCGCCCCACATAATGGAGGTGGTGCCCGCGCCGATAAGGAGGTATTTGTGGACCTAGCTGCAGTGCGATGGTTCCCTCCTGTTCGAGTCGTGCGGGCTGTCGAGCTTGTCCGGAGTGCGCTGACAAAGCTCACCCAGCTCATCGCACCTTCGCCGGTAAATGTCCTTGAACTGGCGACCGGAAGTTGGGTCACGCAGGCGGTGTACACCGCTACCAAACTCGGTATCCCGGACGCACTTGCGGGCGGACCGCTCACCGCTGAAGAGATTGCGGAGAAGGTCGGCGCTGACTCCGATGGAACGCACCGACTGTTGCGCGCGCTTGCCGCGAAGTCGGTCTTCCGCGAGGGCGGCGACGGCCGTTTTGAACTGACCGCGATGGGACAGTCGCTGCGCTCCGATGCAGCGGATTCGGTTCGTCCGCTTGTTCTCATGATTGGGCATCCTGCGCACTGGGAACACTGGGGTGGCCTGTTGTATTCGGTGCAGACGGGAAAGTCGAGTCTCGAGCAGCTCAGAGGACTGAGCGCATTCGACTTCTTCGAGGAGAATGAGGAAGTCGCGCAGGTCTTCAACGACGCGATGACGGTCACGTCCGAAATGGTGATCGGACCTGTCCTCGCTGCCTACGACTTCACGAAATATCGCACGATCGTTGATGTGGGCGGAGGTCATGGACGTCTGCTTGCCGCGATTTTGCAGCAGTCGCCAGACTCGCGGGGGGTTCTCTTCGAGCTGCCACCGGTGCTGCCAGGCGCATGTGACTTGTTCGTCGACGCAGGTGTCGCCGACCGCACGGAGGCTGTCGGAGGCTCGTTCTTCGAGTCGGTTCCTGCTGACGGTGATGCGTACGTTCTGAAGAACATCGTGCATGACTGGCCGGAAGAACAGGCCATTGAGATCCTGCGCAATGTGCGCGCCGCGATGCCCGACGAGGGGCGGGTTCTGCTGATCGAAGCTGTCATTCCAGAAGGAAACGGTGAGCACGTCAGCAAGTGGCTGAACCTCGAAATGCTCATCCAGACAGGCGGACGAGAACGAACCGTCGGCCAGTATTCCGATCTGCTCGAACACGCCGGGCTCAAACTGAGCCGGGTAGTTCCCACGATCGGACCCGCGTCACTGATCGAGGCGATTGCGCGATGAGCTGAAAGTCAAGTAGAGACTTCCGGCGTGATAGCTGTCACACTGCAAAAGGCGGATCATAGACAGTGTGAGCCGTTATACAACTATGCGCGATCGCAGCCACAAGCACGCGATCGTCCAGACAAAATGGAGGCACTACAGTGACTCGAGGTGTGTTCGAACGCCAGACCGGTCATGAGCAGGTCATTTTCTGTAATGACGCGGAATCCGGTTTGAAGGCGATCATCGCGATTTACTCCACGGCGCTCGGTCCCGCGCTCGGCGGTACGCGGTTCTACCCGTACTCGTCTGAAGACGACGCGCTGACCGACGTACTGAATCTGTCGAAGGGCATGGCCTACAAGAACGCGCTCGCTGGGCTTCCGCTCGGCGGCGGCAAGGCTGTGATCATCGGCGACCCGCAGCGGCACAAAACTGAGACGTTGCTCCGTGCGTACGGGCGGTTCGTGGAATCACTTGGGGGACGGTACATCACCGCGTGTGATGTGGGCACCTACGTTCAGGATATGGACATCATCGGCGAGCAAACCCGTTTTGTGACGGGCCGCTCGCCTCAGCACGGTGGATCCGGGGATTCGTCGGTCATGACATCGTATGGCGTCTACCAGGGTATGCGCGCGAGCGCGGAATACCTGTGGGGTAACGCTTCGCTTGCTGGGCGCCGCGTCGGAGTGGCGGGCGTGGGCAAGGTCGGGCGTCTGCTCGTTGACTACCTCCTGCATGAGAAAGCGAAAGTCATCATCACCGACGTCAGTCCCGCGGCAATCGACCGCGTCAAGCAGGCGCACCCTGAGGTGTCTGTCGCCGACGACACCGCTGCCCTCATCACGTCCGGCCTGGATATTTATGCGCCGTGCGCGCTGGGTGGTGCGCTCAACGACGACACTGTGACCGTCTTGACCGCGAAGATCGTGTGTGGGGCCGCGAACAATCAGCTTGCGCATGCGGGGATTGAAGATGTACTCGCGGCACGGGGCATCCTCTATGCACCCGACTACCTCGTGAACGCGGGGGGTGTCGTGATGGTGGAAGATGAGCTGCACGGATTCGATTTCGACCGGGCAAAGCGCAAGGTAAGCACGATCTTCCACACTACGAAGGAAGTTTTCACCTTGGCCGCCGCAGAGGGTGTTCCGGCAGCGACGGCTGCGGACCAGATCGCTGAGCGACGGATGATGCACGCGGCAGGCGCTGGTTACTGGCCCCGGGCAGCGGAACTCGCCGCTCACTAGGCGACCGTACGATCGAGGCATGGCTGCCTCCGACGAACCGGACTGGCCGCGCCGTGCGGAAAGCGCGGGCACACTGCGCGCCGTCGACGACGTGGTCGTACGATGTCGCGCGTGCCCGCGGCTGGTGGAATGGCGCGAGAAGGTCGGCCGCGACAAGCGTAAGAGTTTCACGGACTGGACATACTGGTCGCGTGCGGTCCCCAGCTTCGGCGACTCGGAGGCCGCTGTGATCGTTGTCGGGCTCGCCCCGGCAGCGCACGGCGGCAACCGGACCGGGCGCATGTTCACCGGTGATCAGAGCGGCGATGTGCTTTACGCCGCTCTGCACCGGACCGGGTTCGCCAATCAGCCCTCGTCAACCCACTCGGGTGATGGGATGGTGCTGACAGGAGTGCGTCTCGTCGCGCCAGTCCACTGTGCGCCGCCGGAGAACAAACCCACACCAGAGGAGCGGAATCGCTGCGCTCCATTTCTCGCGCGGGAAGTGGACCTCCTGGCACCAACTCTGCGGGTCGCGGTGGTGCTGGGTGGTTTCGGGTGGCAGGCACTGCTCGCGAATCTGGCGGGAACGGGCTGGCAGATTCCCCGCCCGCGGCCCCGGTTCGGTCATGGCGCCGACGCGCAAGTTGCCCACCCAGATGGACGCCGACTCACTCTTGTTGGCTGCTACCACCCCAGCCAGCACAACACGTTCACTGGGCGTTTGACGCCGGACATGATTGACACCGTCCTGCGGCGCGCTAGGAGGCTGGCTGAAATCGATTAGCGGTGCCCAGAAGGCCCAGACAGGGGAGTCATCCCACGCTATCGTGGTTGTGAGCTAGATCACAAACTATCGACGTGGGGGTTCCCGATGCCGGTTCCTGGTCCTGGATACTCGATAACTGTTCGGCTTGAATCACCCCCATCGGTCAGTGCCGCAGGTGATCTCACCACAGTGGTCGGCGGAGCCGGCGGGGTGCTCACCGCGTTCGACATCGTCGATTCGACCGCTGACGCGATCGTCGTCGACATCACTGTGAACGTGTTGTCCTCAGACCATGCTGAAGATGTCACCGCGGCGCTGGATTCGCTGCCCGATGTCCAGGTGCGAAAAGTCTCCGACCGAACCTTCCTTGTGCACCTCGGCGGCAAACTCGAAGTCACACCGAAGGTCAGTCTGCGTAACCGTGACGATCTGTCCCGCGCCTACACGCCAGGTGTGGCGCGTGTCTGCCAGGCGATCGCGAAGAATCCTGAGGATGCACGGCGGCTCACCATCAAACGCAACACGGTCGCTGTCGTGACGGACGGTTCCGCGGTGCTCGGGCTAGGAAATATCGGTCCGGCCGCTGCGCTTCCAGTGATGGAAGGAAAAGCCGCGCTCTTCAAGAAGTTCGCGGGCGTAGATGCATGGCCAGTGTGCCTCGACACCCAAGACACGGAGGAGATCATCCGCGTTGTGCAGGTGCTGGCACCCGTCTATGCGGGAATTAACCTCGAAGACATCGCCGCTCCGCGCTGCTTCGAAATCGAATCGCGGCTGCGTCAGATGCTCGACATCCCGGTGTTCCACGACGACCAGCATGGCACCGCGATTTGTGTCACGGCGGCGCTCCGCAACGCCCTGCGGGTGGTCGACAAGAAGATGACGGATTGCAGGATTGTCGTCAGTGGTGCGGGCGCTGCAGGATCGGCCATCATGCGGTTGCTTCTGCTGCAAGAACCGGCTGACATCATCGCGGTGGATATCGACGGCATCGTTCACCCCGCCCGCGATAACAAGGACGACAATCTGCGCTGGCTCGCTGACAACACCAACAAACACCACATGACGGGAACCTTGCACGATGCGCTAGTCGGGGCGGACGTCTTCATCGGCGTCTCTGCGCCGAATCTGTTTGGTGCAGAACAGGTAGCGACCATGGCGGACAATGCGATCGTGTTCGCCCTCGCGAACCCCGACCCCGAAATCGATCCGGTAGATGCGCACCAGCACGCCGCTGTGGTGGCGACCGGACGCAGCGATTACCCGAACCAGATCAACAACGTCCTCGCCTTCCCGGGCGTCTTCCGCGGCCTCCTGGATGCGCACGCCACGGATATCGACGAACCCATGATGCTGGCCGCCGCTGAGGCCATCGCCGACGTCGTAGGCGACCGCCTTAACCCTTCCTACATCGTCCCCAGCGTTTTCGATACCGCTGTGGCACCGGCTGTGGCCGACGCGGTGAAAACGGCGGCCCAAAAACAGGGACAGTGAGGGGCTGCATGATTCCTCTCAGCGACGCGCTGCGCTCAGCAGCAGACGGCATTTGGCAAGCCCAGCACAATCACCCCTTTGTTCGAGGTCTCGGCGACGGCTCTTTGGACGCGGCTGCCTTTCGCCTCTGGATCCGTCAGGACTACTTGTTCCTCATCGAATATTCGCGTTTGTGCGCACTCGCAGCTGCACGGGCCCCTGATCTCGAGACGATGAGACGCTTCGCGGAATTGCTTCACGAGACCTTGAACGTCGAAATGGACCTGCACCGCTCCTACTGCACGGAACTCGGTATCACTGAGGCAGAACTGGAACGTGAGGAAAGGGCTCCAACTACACAGGGCTACACAGATTTCCTGCTTCGCAGCGCGGCCGTGGGTGATTTCGCTGAGCTTCTCGCTGCTCTGCTGCCGTGCATGTGGGGTTTCAGCGAAATCGGGACTCGGCTGGCGGAGACCGGTTTGCCGCAGAACCAAGGGTATGCGAAGTGGATCAGCATGTATTCGTCCCGCGAGTTCACCGACCTTGTGGCGTGGCTTCGTGAATTGACCAATGAGATTGGTGCAGAGCTTTCGGGCGCGGCGAGGGAACGGGTCAGAAATGCCTTCATGATCAGCAGTCGTTACGAACTGGCGTTCTGGGAAATGGCCTGGACCCGCCAGGAGTGGCCCGCCCACTAGGGGAAACGGGGTTTCAGGTGGTGAGCTCCGTTGGGACGGCAATCACGTCCACCATTGCGTCGCCACGCAGGACGGTAACGGGTAACGCGAGACCAATTGCCTCACCGAACAACTGTCGCTGAATGTCCTGCGCGCTGCTGACGGGCTCACGCGCGACTGTGAGCAGCAGGTCACCACGCTTCAGACCGGCGGTGTCCGCGGGGCCGCCGGACAGTACTTCGACGAGCCGCAGCGCTTTACTGCGGCCAATGCGTTCCGCGAGTGGCGAAGGGACGGGTGTCGGTGAGCCAATGATCCCGAGGTAGGCGCGACGCACCCTGCCCTCACCAAGAAGGGTGCTGATGATGCGCTGTGTCGTTGAATTGATCGGCACAGCCATACCAAGGCCGATGCCGGCGACAGCGGTATTGATGCCGACCACCTCACCCGCCGCGTTCGCTAGTGCACCTCCGGAGTTGCCAGGGTTGAGCGCGGCATCGGTCTGGATCACATCTTCGATAACGCGCGTAGCGCGCCCGTCGCGAGCGGGGAGGGACCGGCCGAGCGCGCTGACGACGCCTGCCGTGACGGAACCGGAGAGGCCGAGCGGACTGCCCACAGCGACGACCAGTTCACCGACAACCAGTGCGTCGGCATCTCCCAGCACCGCTGCGGGCGGGCCAGCGCCACGCGTCCGAATGACGGCCAGGTCGGAAAGTCTGTCAGCGCCGACGACGTCGAATTGCTGCTCTGTGCCATCCGCGGAGACTGCTTTGCCACGCGACTCCCGTCCGATGACGTGCGCATTGGTGAGCAGGAAACCGTCGTCAGTGAACGCGACCGCGGATCCTCCGCCGTGACGGAGACTAATGCTTGCGACATGGGGCGTGAGCGTGCGCGCGACGGCCACGACGATCTGCGAATACGCGTCCAGTGGGCGCTGGCTGGGCCCAGAACGCTGTGGGAGGGGATCGAATGGCATGACGACCTCGCGCGCTGCTGAATTCACATCTGATACCCAACAGTGCGCTCGGTCCGGCGATTTCGCCACAATAATCGCCATGGGCGAAACCAGTGTGCAGTGCTGAGCGCGCGGGTCGCATGCCCTCTACTACTTGACTTCTGATTCTTCGCTGACCGGCTCGTCACCGGCTGCTTGTGACTTCGTTGCGGGAGCCTCTGCGGGAGCGTCTTCTGCGACGACAGCGACCCCTAGCCGCTCCTCAACGGTGTCCGCAGCTTGATGGATTTTCTCGCTGTACTTGCCGCCAGTCGTCTTGTCGACTGTCTCCTCGACACGCTCGATGACCGTCCGGACCCTCTCTGGGTTCTTCTGAACGAGTCCCTTGGCTTTGTTGAACAAGTCTGTCAGTACCATTGCTACCTCCTCGAGGGGTGCAGTGCGCGCCGGAAATGGCTTCCGGACTGACCCGAAGCCCACGGTACTTACGGATTGTTGCTCGGGCTGAGCTCGGCCGTTACGGCAAAATTAGCAGTTGATGAAGTGGTTGCGCCCATTTGGTGACAGCGCGTATTTCGCCGTTAACCAACGGTTCCGCGGAGATTTCTAACAACATTTCGCATTTACATGACATTCAATTTTGTCAAGCGTAGATTGGTGTCAGCGTTAGACAGGCGTCTAAGTCTCAACGGGGAGGCCAGCGATGAGTACGCTCGTGAATCCGAAGAACATCAAACATGCTGTTGCCCGCCACAAGCCCACGATCGCGACGCTTCCAGGCACGCGCCTCATTGCGGACACGCTGGAACATCACCATCGGCGCGCCGAGCCATTCGCGACGCCACCCGCAGACAGCGGACTGAAACCCGTTCTCGGCGATGCAGGGCTTCCGGTGCTAGGGCACACGTTTGAACTCATGCGCCTCGGCCCTGAGTACCAAATGCGCCGATATAACCAGCTCGGTCCCGTTTCGTGGGCGAACGTCTTCGGACGCCGTGGGGTCGCCATCGCCGGCCCTGAAGCGACACAAGCGGTCCTGGTGAACCGCGACAACACCTACACGCAGGGTGGCTGGCGGTACCTGATCGACGCCTTCTTCCATAGAGGCTTGATGCTTCTCGACGCGGACGAGCACCGGTATCACCGCCGCATCATGCAAGCGGCGTTCACGAAGGAAAGGCTCGAAGGCTATGTTGCCGTCGCCGACGAGGTCGTCGACGCGCAGGTATGGAAATTCACGCGCGGCGGTGACGTCGAGCTCTATCCGACGCTCAAACAGCTCACACTCGAAGTGGCGACGCGCGTCTTCATGGACGCGGGAAAACAAAGTGACGACGTCGTCACGAAACTGAACGACGCATTCATCGCCTGTGTCAGGGGCGGCACCGCGATCGTGCGGTACCCCGTGCCAGGCGGACGCTGGGCACGCGGTCTGCGCGGGCGCCGCACACTCGAAAGCTACTTCCGCGAACACCTGCCCGCAAAACGGCGTGAGAACTCACGCGATTTATTCGCGGCGCTCTGCCACGCGACGTCGGAAGACGGCGAGACTTTCAGCGACGACGACATCGTCAACCACATGATCTTCCTGATGATGGCTGCGCATGACACCGCCACCATCACCGCCACAGCGACGGCTTACCACCTCGCGAAGCACCCGGAGTGGCAAGAGAAAGTCCGTGCGGAGGTGGCCGCCCACGATGGTCCAGTATCTCCGTCCTACCTCGACGGACTCATGACTCTCGACAACGTGATCTCCGAATCACTGCGGCTCGTGGCGCCAGTGCCAGCGTTCATGCGCGAAACCACAAAAGACACTGAAATACTCGGGTTCTACATCCCCAAGGGGACGTTCCTGCTCGTCGATCCGTGGGTGAATCATTTGCTTCCGGAATACTGGACGGAGCCAACGCGCTTCGACCCCGAGCGTTTTGCCCCGCATCGTCGTGAAGACAAGCAGCATCCCTTCTTGTTCGTGCCATTCGGTGGGGGAGCGCACCGTTGCATCGGCATGAAGTTCGGAATGCTCGAAGTGAAAACGATCCTGCACTACCTGTTGCGCACGTACCGGCTGGAATTGAAGCCAGGATACGACGTTCACTGGGACACAAGCTCATTGCCATTCCCGACAGACGGACTGCCGATCACTCTGACCAGGATCTAGCCGAGGCCGGTCACGGCCAGGGCAGGGGCTCGGCACCGCGGGCACGGAGGAGTTGCTCCATGACCGCGGTTTCCTGGCTCTGCTCTTTGATCATGCTGGTGGCCAGGCGCTGAACGACCGGGACCGAAGCATGCTGCGCGGCGTACCCAGCCATGTCGATGCCGCCCTGGTGGTGGCGAATCATCAACTGCAGGAACAGCACTTCCGCGTCCGCACCGCCGGACTGCCGCAACGCGTCGACTTCCAGCCAACTCGCCATACCCGGCATGGGAGGCTCCGCCGCGTCACGACTCCCGCCGTGGTCCGGATGCTCGTGCTCGCTGTCGTGGTGCATCCACGCCATCGGTTCGCTCGAAGCCAGTGGCTGATCGAGGAGTTCCAGCCAGCCGGTCATCATCCCGATTTCCTGCGTCTGGCTGGTCCGGATCTGCGTGCATAGTGAGACCAGCATCGGGTCGATATCGTCGCCGAGTGCGTTGCACAGTTCTACTGCCTGCAGGTGGTGAATCGCCATGTCCTGGGAGAACCCAACTTCCACGGGCCCGAACGCGTGCGGCACTGCACTGTCTGCGGCGGGTTCCGCCCCTGGTTCCATTCGGGGCCAGAAGAATCCCGCGGCGAAACCACCCGCAAGCAAGACGAGTGCCACGATGAGCACCAAAGCGCGTGACCTCATGAGATCGGATACACGCCGTTCTCGAACTGCAGCGCCATGAAGCCGTTGTCCATGCACGTCACCCACAGTTGATTCCCATGGAACGCTGGAGGTGACATGCACCAGTCTGCGGACATATCGATGCCCAGCAACCGCGCCCGTGGGCTCTCGATATCCTGCAGTTCAACGTCACCGTCAGCGATGGCACGCGCCACCGCGATAGACCCGATGAGCGGCAGGCCGACTATCGCGCCGAGCGTCGCGTGCGTGGAATTCACGAGCTGACCGGCTTTCCCCACCTGCGCTGGGGGGTTGAAATACGCGATCTCCTTGACGTTGTTCAGATCTCGGACGTCGAAGACGCGGATACCTGATTGAACCCACCCGCATGCGAGGGCCGTCGGGTCAACCTTCCGGTCTACCGTGCAGTAGTGCGCGTCGTATCCGAACGCACCATTACCTGCATTGTCGCGCGCCCACGATCCGAGATTCTCAGGAAGATTAACTTCCAGCTTGATTGTGTTGATGAGTTTCAGATTCTGGTCGTCACGCGAATCAATGATCTTCACCCCGCCCGATCCACCTTCGTCGACAGTGAAGAGGACTGGAGCGCCGTCCACTGTGACGGGGATTGTGTGCTGGGTGAGTTGCCCATCAGACCAGAACAGGCGGCCCACGTGGGGTACCACGGGGAACGGGTCGCGTCGCTGCACTGAGCTGACGTCGAGCACTGTAATACCCGCGAGCGTTGATATGTACATGCGGTTGCCGTCGGCTGTGATGCCGAAGCCGTGGTTCGAGATCCCTGTGATACCCGTCCAGATCACGCGTGGGTTGGCAGGGTCACTCACATCGATCGCGGACAGCTGCCCCCCGACAGTGCCTGCTGCCCAGTAGGTTTGACCGTCAGGGGAGAAAGCGCCCTCGTGGGTGGTGATCGGTAGTGGCATCGAAAGTTGGGTGCCGTCGCGATGGTTGAGAAGGCGTGGATTGGCGCAGTCCTCCGACACGTCGTAGATCGAGAAACCACCCGCCCCGACGAGGATTCCGACACCCGTGCCCGCGAGCAGGCCGCGGCCTTCGTGAACGTCGAGCGACTCCCACGTGCCCGCAAGCATGGGCGGCTCTTGCAGTGATCGCACATGCCGGGGATTGGCGGGATCAGAAGCGTCGATGACCTGCACGCCGGTGCCGGGGCTGCCCACCTCTTCGGGGATGGGGATGTTCGATCCCGTGTACGAGCAGTGATCGTATGTGACACTGACGATTCCCGCGCCCGGGCCCTGATGCTGGCCGACCAGGCTCAGATTGCAGTTATAGCCTTGCGCACTGCGGCCGCTATCGCGGTCCGGTCCGGGCACCTGGCCTTGCAAGCCTGGCTCCGGGTCTGACCCCGGCCCACAGTCCGCGCGTTCGACGGCGGTCCGGTGCAGCTCAAGGAAATCGTCAACCGGGTCGGCGCTGGCCGGAGCGCCGGCCACGATCAGTGCGAGAGCGCAGGCCGAGGCCCCAGCGCGCAGGACAGAGCGTGATTGTGACCGTGTTGGTTCCCCCATTCCCGAAAATTATCACGAGGGCGTAACGTCCGGCGGCCGTTTACGAACTTTCATTAACTTCTATATTGGTCACTGTGTTACGGATAAGAATCTAGGTGCGGTGACCGTCAACAGTGGAGTCGACAGCCCAAGCCTCATCGTTCATCTTGCTGTTGAGTCAGGTGGCGCCAAACGGTGCCACCTGACTCAACAGTCGAGGCCTCAGGTATTACTTTTCGGGCTGGTCAGTCTTGTTTTCGACGCCCTGCTGCGGCGCTGTGCCGGTGCCCGGCTCAGGTGACTTCTCCGCGTCCTTGGCTGCCTCGGCGATGCCGAGATTCTGCTCCACAGTGTCACCGCCCTTGCGGATCTGGTCCCCGTACTTCCCGCCGGTCTTGCTGTCGAGGGTGTCTTCCACGCGGTCGATAGCCTCACGCGCCTTGTCGGGGCTCTTCTGTGCGAGGTTCTTCGCCTTGTTGACGATGTCGCCGAATCCCATTCAGACCTCCTGAGTTGTTGAAATACGTTCGGTCTGTGGACACCCTACTGACCGCACGCGCCTCGCGCTCAATGTGCAGGCTGGGGCGTAATGTAGGGCGCACTATGGCTGAATTGAAAGCGAAACTGCGCGCAGATCTGACCGCGGCGATGAAGGCGAAGGATTCCGCGACCACCGCGACGCTGCGAATGCTGATTGCGGCGATCCGCACGGAAGAAGTATCGGGAACGGAGGCGAAAGAGCTCACCGACGCGGACATCATCAAAGTTCTCACAAAAGAGGCGAAAAAGCGGGCTGAGTCAGCCACGGTATTTTCGGACGCAGGCCGCGAAGAACTGGCGTCCAAGGAGCGCGCGGAAGGTGACATCATCGCGCGGTACCTGCCCAAGCAGCTCTCTGACGAAGAACTCGATGCCGTCGTGACGAAAGCGCTTGCCGCAGTGGAACAGGAGACCGGGGAACGCCCGGGGATGCGACAGATGGGTCAGGTCATGAAGGTCGCATCAGCGGAGGTGGCTGGACGGGCGGATGGCTCCCGCGTAGCCGCAATGGTGAAGCAGAAACTCGGTTAACTCAGGAGACGCTGGAAACTGCGTCGCCCCAACTGATGTTCTGGGCGATCTCTCTGCGCAGCTTCATGACTCGTCTGCGTTCGTTCAGGCCGAGAGCGCCGACGAGCCTGCTGTTCTGCCGGTAGAGGGCGAGGAAACAGTCTGAGTCGATGCTTCCGCTGGCAACATGAATTTCGTCGGCTTCGGGGATCCCGACGAACTGCAGGCGGTTGCCGTACCAGTCTGACCAGAAATACGGAACCGTCTGGAACGGCTTGGCGTTCTCCGGGTCGAGGGCGTTTACGGCGGCGGCCTTGCCCTGTTCTGTGGCGTTAGTCCAGTGCTCGAGGCGCATCACCTTTTCGAACACCGAGTTGGGCCAGCGGGCGACATCACCGGCGGCGTACACACCCGGCGCGCCTGCGAACAATGTCTCGTCGCAGATCACTCCGTTGTCGACCTTCACTTCTGATCCCTCGAGCCACTGTGTTGCCGGAGCCGCGCCGATCCCTGCGATAACCAGGTCGGCAGGCAGCGCCGAGCCGTCGGTGAGGCGGACCTGGCGCACCCGGTCGTCACCTTCGATGCCGCCGACGCCGACGCCGCAGCGCAATTCGGTGCCATTGCGCCTGTGCAAATGAGCGCATGCGATACCCATCTCCTCGCCGATAGCATGAGCGAGGGGGACTGGGGCGTGTTCGATGATGATTGGTTTCAGCCCGCGTCTGTGCATCGCGGAAGCTGCTTCGGAACCTATGAACCCCGCGCCGATGATCACAATGTCCTGCGCGCCGTTGTCAAGGTCGGCGCGGATGCGCCGCGCATCGTCGACAGTGCGCAGCGTGTAGACACCGGGCAACGGGTCCCCCCATGGTGTGGGTCGCGCAGCCGATCCAGTCGCGATGATCAGCGCTGTGTAGTCAAGTGCACCGTGATCGGTGTGCACCTGTTGTGCAGCGCAATTCAGCCCCGTAGCGCGCACACCGAGTTTCAGATCGGCGCCGAAATCGTCGTGCAGTGACTGCGCCGACCGCAGTTCCGGTGCGCCGCTCTCAGCATTCGGCGCGAGATACTCCTTCGACAAGGGTGGACGGTCGTAGGGTGCCTGCGACTCGGCTCCGATCATCGTTACTCCGCCCTTGTAACCAGACCGCCGGGCAGCCTCAACGGCCCGCAAGCCCGCAAGTGCAGCGCCCACTATGACGAGGTGCTCCGGCATGTCGCTGTGCCTCCCTAGACAAGATGCCGCGTGCTAGACGCCCGGCTGTGAAGTCGGTTAGTCGCCGAAGCTCAGGGCCTGGGTGGGACACTCGTCGATCGCGTCCTGAATGTCGGGCCGCAAATCGTCCGGTGGGTCCTCGTCGACGAGATGGACTACCTCGTCGTCGCCAACTTCGAAGACCGAGGGGGCGATGGTTTCACAAATCCCATGCCCCGTGCAGCGGGTGTAGTCGACACAGATCCGCATGAGAATCCTCCTTACAACGGAGCACGAGATGGGCTGAATGCTCGCGTCAATTGAGGGGCAGCGGCCTGGGCCGCCACCGGCCTGAAGCGCTGCGGTGCGCTAACCTTCCAGGCGCCGAAACGGCCGCCGAGAAACTCACTTTCCCATCTTGGCACAGCCATCAACTGCCTGGATATGGTTCCGACATCGCGGGCAAATTTGGCGCGGAACCGCAGTCCTGACATACATGCAAAAGCCGGAGGTTGTCGATCGAGTTCTGCATCATCTGGACCTGAAAACCGTCATCCTCGAGTAGTCACGTGATTGTTACCAACTCGGCGTGGGTTGCGGTCGCTGGGAGTAAGGTCACTCGTACCGTCTCATACGCCTAGCCATCGTGCGGGAGAGCGCTATGAAAGTCTTAGTCAGCGCCGTCAGAATGCCTTTTTCACTTGCTGTCATCCGGTGCGTCGGCGAAGCGGGGCATGAAGTCGTCGCAACCGATTCGATCCCCTATGCACCAGGAATGCACAGCCATTACGTCATTGCTGATGAGGTGACCGTCGCGCCCCGTGACGAGCCGCTGCGCTACATCGAGGAAATCAAGAAGATCTACGAGAAGCACAAGATCGACTTACACGTACCGACGTTCGAAGAAAGCTTCTACCTGTCACGGCACAAGGACGAACTCGAAAAGCAGGTTCCGGTCTTCGTCGCCGATTTCGAACCGTTGCGGACGCTACATTCGAAGCAGGCCTTCATCGAGTTGTGTGAGCGGATCGGTGTCAAGGCTCCGAAGACGATCATCGCGCGAGACCAGGATGAGCTACGTGAAGCTGCCGCGGAGATCTCCGAATACTGTGCGCGGCCCTCCTTCTCACGCGGCGCCCTGCAACTCCTCACCAACACCGGTCCGAGAGCGGGGAACCTGCTGATCGACGACTGCGAACCGACGGCAGAAAACCCGTGGCTCGTGCAGGAATACATTGAAGGTGAAGATCTCTGCTCCTATTCAGTGGCCAAGAACGGCAAGGTGGGAGCGCACCTGACGTACGAGATCCCGATCAAACTCGACCACGCCGAGGGCGTCCGGTTCATTACCGCAGAGGTACCTGAGACTTTGCGATCCGCACAAAAGATCGCTGCTGAACTCGGCTACTCAGGGCACCTGTCCTTCGACTGGAAACGGCTCGATGACGGGAGTCTGTGCGTCATCGAATGCAACCCGCGGGCAACTAACGGCGCCAGCATGATGGACGCAAACGCGATGGTCAGCACGATCGTCGACGGTGCTGGTGACGAACCGACGGTCATGCCGCCGGGCCGTATCGCCCAGTCTGACCTGGGCATCGTCGTCGAGATCCTCACCCATCAGATCAGCTGGGGGCGAGGATTAAAGGCACTGCTCAAGGTGCGCGACCTGTATGCGGAGCGCGGAGACCTCATCCCCGAGCTATATCAATTCCTCCAGTTCGGCCACAACGCGCGAATCGCACACGACAAGAAGGTCGGGATGATGGAGGCGATGCAAGGCGACACCTGCTGGGACGGCGTGCCGATCCCATGAGGCTGTTTCGGTACACATAGTGGCGCGCTGCTCGACGGTGCCGAACAGCGGGATGTTGCCTGGATTGGACAGGAGACTCGGTCATAGACGTACGTGAAATTGACGTTGCAGTGATCGGCGCGGGTGTGAGCGGCCTGTACGCTGCGTGGGGCTTGCGAACCCGCGGCGCCAGTTCAGCCCTGGGGCGTGAGCCGACCGTTGAGGTGTTTGAACAGTCCGGCAGACTTGGCGGGCGCTTGTACTCAGTCGTGCCGCCGCGCGCGCCTCATCTGCGTGCCGAGCTTGGCGGCATGCGGTACCTGCCGTCGCAGACTATCGTTTCCAGTCTGATTGACACGCTCGGGCTTGCGACCCGGCCGTTCCCGATTACGAGTGAGAAGAATCTGGTGCATCTGCGCGGGACAACGATGCGTGTATCAGAACTGTCCGATCCTGGTCGCAGCCTGCCGTACCAGCTACGCGAAGGGGAGCGGGGCGCTGGACCCACCGAGCTGATCGGACGTGCGATCATCGAGCACATTCCCGACTGCCTGGAGTTCTCCCGTTCGGACTGGCCTGCAGTCAAAGCGTCCAGGGAAGTGATGGGACGGCCCCTCACCGACCTGAGTTTGCGGTCGCTGCTTGACGACACACTCTCACCTGACGCGGTTCAGCTCGCCGCGATGGGGGAGGGTTATGAGACGTTCTTGCGCGACTACAACGCTGCGGACGCGATCCAGATCCTGCTATCGCTAGTGACCCAGGACTACCGGACCCCAGTCGACGGTTATCAGGCGTTGCCGCTCGCCCTCGCCGAGGCATTCACCAAGTCCGGCGGAACAGTCACTACAGGTACCCGGCTAATCACGCTCGAGCGGGCATCCGGACGCCGCACGCGCTGCATCCTCGACACTGGAGGAGAGATCTCGGCTGTCGATGCGCAAGCAGTGATCCTGGCTATTCCGCGGGCGGCGATCGAAGCGCTCGACCAGACTTCATTCCTTTTCGACTCGCGCGAAACGAGAGCCGACATCAGCGCCGTAGCGCCCGTACCTGCCAGCAAACTGTTCCTCGCGTTCGACGAGCCGTGGTGGGAAGAGATTGCCGGCGACCACGGCAACCTGGCGACCGATCTGCCGTTGCGTCAAGTGGTCTACTTCGGTCACGAAGGTGACGGCGGTCCTGGCTTGCTGTTGGCCTCGTACAACAACTCCTTCTCGACGTGGTACTGGGAAGCGGAGGCGGACCGGGGCGGGCCGTACTTCGCCGGGCCTGCGGCGCCGGATTCCGAGGCGCTCGCGCCCATTGAGATGGTCGCTGACGCGCGGAACAAGCTTCAACAGGCGTACGGGCGCCCGGTGCCGGAGCCGTATTGGGCTGCGTTCCGGGACTGGAATCGACCACCATACGGTGGAGGCTGGAGTCAGTGGCGGGTTGGTGCGCGCTCCTACGAGATCATGCCGCGGATCCGTGCGCCTCTGCCTGGACGCCGTGTGTACATCTGCGGTGATACATGGTCTGACATGCAGGGCTGGGTCGATGGTGCACTGTCGACGGCCGAGCGAGTGCTCCAGGATCATCTTGGTGTGCCCGCGCCAGAATGGCTGCCGACCGGTACCCAGCTGGGCCCGTAACTACGCGTCTTCCTTTTCTGCCACCGATCCGGGGATCGTGCGCCACGCATAGATCGCACAGATGACGATCAACGCGGAACCGATGGCGAGCGCCGTACCGATCCCTGAGGCGGCACTCTCGGTGATGAGCTGGATGACCTGGTTGCGATCATCTGCGGGAATTGATTCGAGGACGGCATCCTGATCGCCGACCACTTTCACCCCGGCGAGCGTTTCGGCTACTGACGGTGGCAGTCCCGCGTCCGCCACCGCGGAATGCAGCGATCGATCACCGAAGGTGACGACGAGAATGCCCATGACCGCCAAACCCAGTGTCCCCACCACTTCCCGGGAGGTCTTCATGATCGAGATCGCAAGACCAGCGCGAGCTTTCTCGACGGCGTCGAGCGCTAGGTTGGATAGCGGCGGGAACGCGAGACCCACACCGATACCGATCAGCAACTGCGCGATCGCCAGCCAGACGATCGCCGTCATCGGGGTGATACCGGCATACATCGCCAGCCCGGCCGCGGCAATGAGCAAGCCTGCCGAAACCACCGTTCGAGGCGCGACGTGCTTCAAGAGCGTGCCAGTGAACGGTGCCAGAACGACGATCATCACCGTCGTTGGCAGATACAGCAACCCGGTCTCGATCGCGGAGAGACCGCGCACGCTCTGGTAGTAGATCGAAATGAACAGGAAAACAGAGATCAGACCGAAGCTGAGGATCGCACCGACAACGATGGGGCTGCGAAATGCAGGGTTGCGGAACAATGCGAGATCCAGCAGTGGCTCAGATGACCGTAACTCGTGACGGAGAAAAGCGATCGCGCAGACTGTGCCGAGAACGAGTGAAGCGATGACCTCGGCGGCTTGCCAGCCCGCCTGACTTTGCTGGATCAGACCAAATATGATTCCGACCAGAGCCACCGTCAGCAACACGGTCCCGGTGAAGTCGTAGGATTCTCGCTGCTGTTTCTCGGTCTCGCCCACGAACATCAGGCCCAAACCTATTGCGATGATCCCGACCGGAACCGAGACCCAGAAGATCGCGCGCCACGTGAACAGTTCGATGAGCGCACCGCCGATCACGGGACCGACCGCGAGTCCGGCACTGGCGGCAGCGACGGTGATCCCGATAGCCGTCGGACGGCGGTCTACCGGGAACGCCGCGTTGACGACAGCGATTCCCGCTGGGGCCTGAGCTGCCGCCCCAATGCCGGACAGAACGCGCGCGACAATCAGCATCGGCACCGAGTCCGATGTTGCCGCGAGCACGGAGCCAAAAACGAACAGTGCAACACCGCCAATGAACAAGCGCCGGTGACCAATTGAATCGCCGAGGGTGCCGAACGTGACAAGCAGCGCAGCGAAGGCCAGCGAGTAACCGTTGACGATCCACAGGACTTCTGACAGATCAGCTGCAACATCGTGAGAGATTTGTGGTGCTGCCACGTTCAGCACCGTCCCGTCGAGGCCTGCCATCATCGCGGTGAGTGAGCACGCGAGGAGCACCATCGGCGCACTGGTTTTCGCAGCGGGATGGGGGAAACGCGTGAAAACGTGGTGAGCTCTGGCATGGCTCACCACGAGCACGTGGTGGATGCTCACGAGGAAGTCAAAGTGACCGGTACTCGCTGCGGACGGCAGATCATCATCGCATCGCGCATGGGCACCTCATCGAGGTCGAGGTCGGTAGCCATGGTCTCGAACTTCTGCGCGAGTTTGGTGAAGGTCACCTCGACCTCCATCCGTGACAGGACCCCGCCGGTGCAGAAATGAATACCGAAACCGGAGGCGAAGTTGTGTTTCCCGCGGCGCGTGAGGTCAAGCTGGTCTGGATTCTCGAACCAGGCCGGGTCGCGGTTCGCTGCGGCGAGCAACACGAGAACGAGGTCGCCTTCCGGCACCGAGTAATCACCGATTGCGGCGCCTGCCTTTGTCGCGCGATGCGTCAGCCGGACCGGGCCGTCGTACCGGAACAGCTCTTCGACGGCATGGCGGCCGAGCTGCAGATTGTCCCGCCAGAGCTGCCACTGATCTGGGTGTCGCAGAAAAGCCAGTGTTCCGTTTCCGATCATCCCGACGGTGGTCTCGTGCCCGGCGCCGAGCAACAGCACGCACGTCGCGATGAGTTCGTCTTCCGTCAGCTTGGCGCCTTCCTCTTCGGCGTGGACGAGGCCACTGAGCAAATCATCACCGGGGTTCTCGCGGCGGACCGCGAACGTCCGCTTCAGATAATCGGCGTACTCGAGCAGGACTTCGTCAGCTCGTCGGCGCTGCTCAAGGTCCGTGGCCGCGAGATTGTCGAGCTGATGCGAGAGCACATCAGCCCACACGTGCACCTTTGGCCGGTCAGCCTCGTCGATACCCATCAGCTCGCAGATCACTGTTACTGGGAGCGGGAGCGCAAGATCCTCGATCACCTCCATTGAGCCGCGGGCAGCCGCGGAATCAAGCAACTCGTCGACGAGTTTTTCCACGGCCGGGCGAATCTTGTTGATGGCACGCGGACCGAACGCCTGGTGGACGAGTGCGCGCAGCCTGTCATGCGCGGGCGGATCCGAAAATATCATCATGTGCTTTGAGTACTGTGAGATCGGATCCGGCGCCTCGTCGGTTGCCGTGGGAAAGACAGCCGTCGCGTTGCGGAGATCGCTGGAGAACGTGTTCGGCTGATTCAGCACAGCCTCCACGTAGTCAGCGGAGGACACGATCCAGATGTCCTCCATCGCGCGGGCGACGGGTGCGGCAGCGCGAAGCTCCGCGAAGGCGGGATACGGGTTCTGGCGAACCTCAGGTGAAGCGAGCTTTCCGATCAGGGACGGGTCAACGGGTGGCGCGTCAGACATCGGGCATCAGACTCCTCTCGGCAGCCTCCACGACGCCGACAGCTTCACGGAGACATTCGTCAAATGGGGCAAGGGCATGATCCGGTTGTGGGCTCCGGATCGTCGCGAAGAAGAGTCGGTCCTCTAGCGAGAGGACCCCGACTGCCAGAGAGTGGTGCGGTCCGAGTGGAATGACCGGGTAGAGCTCTGTCACCCTGGCGCCGCGCAAGTAGATGGGGAAGTTGGGGCCGCGGACGTTGGACAGTGTGAGATTCGCCGACGCCGGTGACTGCACGACACGCTGGGCAAGCCGGTAAAGCAGGTCAGAGTCGCGCCCCAGGGTGACCATCAGGTGGTCGAGATGTTCGGGGATGCCGCGTTCAACGTGATCGCTCGTTTGCGCCGCAACCTTGCGAACCCGCTCACTGAACTCCATCGTTCCGAGCGGGAGCACGACATTCATGAAGGCGACGTGCTCGCCAGCTGGAGCGGTACCCGTCTCATCTCCACGGGGTTCATAGGAGATCGGAATGAGCAACTTCAGATGCTTCGGCGGCCGCCGACCGACCTTCGCATAGAAGCGGTCGAGTGCTTCCGCTATAACGGCGACGGCGACGTCGTTGAGCTTGGCGCCGTAAGTGTGGGCGATCGACTTGAGAGTGCTCATCGACGTCCGGACCGTCTCGAGCGCGCGCTCGGCGCCCGGCTGGCGATTGAAGACCGTGCGGCTGCCAAACGGTGCAACCTCGTCACGGGCGGCCGTCGCGGTCAATTTCACACTATCCCAGGCCTGCTTCCAGGCCGCTGTCTCCCGGAAGTGGTGCTTCCTCTTCTCATCGGGGTTCAGTGCGCGGCGGGTCGTGTGGTCGACACCGCTGCGCAGCAACTGCCAGCGCGACGGCTCTGGCCGCGGCTGCCAGGGTTCTGGCGGGCCAGGGGTGGTCGGTTCCGCCGCCACGTCCCCGAACATCGCGACGAACGACAGCATGTTCGCGCCATCGAGCATGCAGTGATGGCCGCGGATGACAAAGCCTGTAGTCCCGTCGGCAAGCTGTGGCGCGAGGTGGCAATCCCAGGGCGAATGGGTCATGTCGATCGGCGCGCTGGCCAGGTACGCGCAAAAGTCGAGGAAGTCCTGCCGGGTGGCAGACTCGGGCAGCCCAGCATCGCGGACATGGTCCGCGATCGTAAAATCCGCGTCATCAACCCAGGCAGGTGGTGCGACACCAAGAGGAGTTGGGACGACCTTCTGCCGGAATCTGGGTGGAGCGAAATGGATCCGGGACGCGGCCAGGCGCCGGAGATCTTCAAGTTCAGGGTGCGGGCCGTCTGTCGGCGACGCTGCGAAACCACAGACGATCGAGTACCAACGCACACCCTTGGGAGTCATCTGCAGAAACAGCCACTCCTGGGGGTTCAGCCGCTCCACGTGCTCCATGGCTTGCTCCTATGACTCCACGGTCGGAGTGCAAAAATCATGAGCTGTGAGAATTCTCTAGTTCGATTTAACACCGTCGAGCATTCGCCGCGAAGTGATTCGACCAGATCGATCGAACGCCTAGAATCTGTCCATGCGAGAACCGGATGACGACATCTACGGCCTCGCAGACGACGGCGCGGACTTCGACCCTCACGCGGACGGAGTTCGGTACCCCCATCATCATGAGCATCCGGCTGCGTCCGATCCCGTCCTCCGGCTGAGGCGCCTCGAACGAACGCTGTTAGAGCACTCGAGGTCCGCTCCCGAGGCGGTATCCCCGCGGGACGTCCGCCGCCTCCGATACCTGCTTGGCTTCGCCCGGTTGCGCCGCTTCCAGCCTGGCGCTGCGTTTCGGGGAGCACGCCTCAAGCGTCGTAGGGAGGTAGACCTGTGGGACGAGATGGAAGGCTTCCGCACGCATGTGCTGGACGTTGCAGAGCGGGCGCTCGGGGTCCAGGATCCAGCTGAGGCACTCAGGGCGGGCCGCGCGATTCTCGACGAAGTTGCCCTGACTGCGACGCGTGAACGTCTTATCGAACACCACTCCAGTCAGCTCGCCCCAGACGAGCTCGATGCGGAGGCCGGACGGCGCAGCCTGGCGATCGTTGCCGGGGGCGGGGGCGGTTCCGGCTTCCCGTACATCGGCGCGTGGCAGTCGCTGGACGCACTGCGTCTCTACCCTCGATACCTGCTGGGCAACTCGATTGGCTCGATCCTCGGGGCGTTCCGGACACGCCTGCGTGAGCCCCAATGGGATCGCTACGAGGAAATCGGCCACAGTCTGCGGCGCGAGCAAATGATCCACCACACCGAAATTGCTCACAAGTTCGGCCTGCCGGGTCTGGTCTCGTTGCGTTTCACGGACCCGCTCGACCGGATCTTCCGCAACGAACAGGGCGAGCGGCTGGTGCTCGGTGACACCGAGATACCGTTCGAGGTGCTCGTCGGCGGGGTGCGCAAATCTGCGCAGCGGCACCTGCCCGCGCGGTTTCATGACCACGATGCTGCCCGGGAGCACCGTCGGCTGGGATTCTTGAACACCGCACATTGCTTCTGGGAGTTGCTGGCCTTCTTCGACCAGCGGATCGTGAAAGCGGTGCTGCTCGGGGCGGATGAGCTCAGTGCAGGATTCGAGGTACGCGACGCCGTCGGCTTCTCAGCCGCGGTACCCGGGATCCTCCACTACGACATCCATGACGACGCGCGCATGGATGAGCTTTGCTCGCGGATTTGCGCGGAGCGCGGGATCTTCGCGATGGTCGACGGCGGCGTCGTAGCAAACGTTCCCATCGAACTCGCATTTCGGCGCCTGAGGGACGGTGTGATCGGGACCCGCAATGCCCTGATCGTCGCGTTCGATTGCTTTCGCCCCACGTTTGATGCGGCGCATCTGTGGATGCAACCGCTGGCGCAAGCACTGCACCCGCAGGTCACACGTAATCGGCCGTTCGCGGATCTCGTAGTGCCCATGACTCCCGTGCCGTCACCGCTCAACCTTGTTCCCACTCCGGCGCATATGAGTGAGACTTTCGATTGGGGGCGCGCCTCGATCGGCCCGCACCTGGAACACATCATGAGTTCGCTCGAGCCGGTAGACCACCTTGGCCAGGTTGTCCGCAAACCGGCGGTGTCGGCTCGCTGAACTTCACAGCGGGGCGATGCGCGGCGACTTACGATCGGTGTGTGCAGCTACCTGTGATGCCGCCGGTGCGGCCCATGCTGGCCAAAGCCGCGGCCGAACTGCCACGCGCCGACGGTTTGTGCTACGAACCTAAATGGGATGGATTCCGGTGCATAGTCTTTCGCGACGGTGACGACATCGAACTGGGCTCACGCAACGACCGGCCGCTCACCCGCTACTTTCCGGAACTCGTTGATGTGCTGCGTCATGCGGTGCCGCAGCGATGCGTCATCGACGGGGAGATCGTGATCGTGACGGACCGCGGACTCGACTTCGATCTGCTGCAACTCCGGCTCCACCCCGCCGCGTCTCGGGTGACGAAGCTCGCGGGAGAGACGCCATCAAGCTTTGTTGCGTTCGACATGCTTGCGCTCGGTGACGACGACCTGACGACGCAGCCGTTCGATACGCGGCGCCGTCACCTCGCCGCCGCAGTCACGACCGGACCTCACATCCACCTGACGCCAATGACTTCAGACGTCGCAGTAGCGCAAGACTGGTTTACTCGGTTCGAAGGCGCAGGATTCGACGGTGTCATGGTGAAAAGTGCGTCGCTGCCGTATGAACAGAACAAGCGCACGATGATCAAGGTCAAGCATGAGCGTTCCGCTGACTGCGTGGTAGCAGGGTTCCGCTGGCACAAGGACGGCGAGGGAGTGGGGTCGCTTCTCCTCGGACTGTTTGATGATGCAGGGACGCTGCACCATGTCGGCGTCGCTAGTAGTTTCACCGCGGTGCGGCGACGCTCTCTCGTGGACGAGTTGGCGCCGCTGCGCGAAGGCGCCCTCGAAAACCATCCGTGGCGTGAGTGGGCCGACGCGCAAGCCGCCGCTACAGGACGCATGCCAGGTGGTCAGAGCAGGTGGAGTGCTGGGAAGGATCTTTCCTGGGAACCGTTGCGCACCGAACTCGTCGCGGAAGTGAGATACGAGCATGTACAAAGCGGCCGTTTCCGCCACGGCGGGCGTCTCGTCCGGTTCCGTTCAGATCGGACACCCGAGTCGTGCACCTACGCTCAGCTGGACGAAGTAGCGCCAGCCGAGCTCGCAGAGATTTTCGCTGTGCCGTCATGATCATCGACGCTGCCGGTGTCGAGGTCACGCTGTCGAATCCGGACAAGGTGTACTTCCCCAAGCACGGCTGGACCAAGCGGGACGTCGCGCTGTATTACGAAAGTGTCGCCGGACCGCTGCTCGTGGCACTGGGTGGCCGGCCGTTGCTGATGGAACGGTATCCGGACGGTGCGGGCGGTAAGTCGTTCTTTCAGAAGCGAGTTCCGAAGAACGCTCCGAGCTGGCTCGAGACCACTGTCGTCTCGACACCCAACGGGACGACGTCCGACGCGCTTGTCGCGAAAGACCTCGCTCACATCCTGTGGGGAGTCAATCTGGGCTGCATCGGGTTTCATGTCTGGCCGTATCAAGCCGATACTCCCGAGGTGACCGACGAGCTGCGCATCGACCTCGACCCTTCGCCGGGCGTGACGTTCGCGAACGTGCGAGAGGCAGCGGTCTGTACGCGTGAACTCCTGGCGGAGATGGGAATCCAGTCCTACATCAAGACGTCCGGCTCGCGTGGGTTACATATCTATGTGCACGTCGAGCCCCGATGGGACGGCTATCAGGTGCGTGCCGCTGCGGTCGCGCTTGCGCGGGAGCTTGAGCGGCGCCACGCCGATCTCATCACCGCACAGTGGTGGAAGGAAGAACGCGGCTCACGGGTGTTCGTCGACTTCAACCAGAATGCCCCGCACAAGACTGTTTTCGGTGCGTGGTGCGTGCGTCCCAGGGTTGGGGCGCAAGTGTCAACACCGATCAGCTGGGCAGAACTGGACGCTGTCGAACCGGATGTCTTGACGTTGGCTACTGTCCCTGAACTTGTTGCAGCACATGGTGACCCGTGGGTGGGCAAGCCGAATGCCCCGCAATCCCTTGAACCGCTGCTCGAAATGTCAGAACGAGACATGGCCGATGGCCTTATGGATGCGCCGTGGCCGCCGGTTTACCCGAAGATGCCGAATGAGCCGCCGCGGGTCGCGCCGAGCCGCGCTAAACGCGACCCCACCTGAGCCAAATCCAGCAGCGCAAGTCACGGAAACTGGGTGATTTTCGCGTGTTTAGATGACCTCCGCAGATGGATTCGGTTTGGGCGGTTGCTCTCTGGGTGGGCGGTAACCACCCCTGAGGTCACTGTCCGCCGGGCCCCACCACGCCCATTATTAGAGGACGAAAGAGAGCAACTGGCCACCGAAGAAACCTCAGGAGAACCCTGCTGATGCCTGCACCCACCATCAAACGCGCTACCGCTGCGAGTGTCGCCGCTGCCGCGAGCATCGCCATCCTCGCGGGCGGCACCGCAGCGAACGCCGACATAATTTCCGGCAACGCAGCCGCAACGGTAGATGGCCATTACATCACCATCTACTTCACCGACGTTGTCAGCGACTACCAATATGCAACCGAAATCACCTGCCAGGTATTCGTCAATCCCTCGAATGGCAGCCCGTTCAGCCAACTCGTCGACATCGACATCCCTAGCAAGAGCGGCAGCACCGTCATTCAAGGTCAGCCCGGTTACACCTACTACTTCACGGCCTCGTGCACAGACACGTATGACTTCCTCACGATCCCGGTATATCCGAATCCGGTGACCATTCCCGAGTACCACGAAGAGAATTACGACACGGACTATGAGGAATACCAGGAGGAGCACACCGAAGAAGAGAAGAAGCACCACAACCGCAGGAACTGGATGAGCAACCGCGAAGGCTCCTCCTACGCTCGCACTGTTCTCGACCGTATCTTCGGCTGACCCCCTACGCCAAATCCATCTGCGCACGTCAACGAAACCCCCGAAAATCACCCAGTTTTGTTGACCTGCGCTGATGGATTCTCGGTGGTGGCGGCGGCGGGGCGGGTGCGCAAATGGGCGCGCTCGCCTTGCTTGCCGAAGAGGCTGAGGATTTCAACCGGTTCTTTCCCGGCCGCGCCGAACCAGTGCGGCACTCGCGTGTCGAATTCTGCAGCCTCGCCGGGTGACATCACAACGTCATGCTCACCGAGCAGCACACGCAGCCGTCCGTTGAGCACGTACATCCACTCATAACCCTCATGGGTTTGCATTACGGGCTCCGCGCCCTCATCTGGAGGGATCACCAGCTTGTACGCCTGAATGCCGCCCGCTCGACGCGTCAGCGGAATCATCGTCTTGCCGTGATGGGTGATGGGGCGCATGTGGATTCGAGGGTCTCCTGTTGTGGGAGCGTCGACCAGTTCGTCCAGAGTGACGCCATATGCCCGCGCGAGCGGTAACAGCAGTTCCAGAGTCGGCCGCCGTGTCCCAGATTCGAGCCGGGACAGCGTGCTCACCGAGATTCCCGTTGCCTCCGACAGGTCGGCCAGCGTTGTCTCCCGCTGTTGTCGCAGCGAACGCAAGTGGGGCCCGACACGGTCGAGTGCGTTACCAAGATCCATGTCCCACAGTTTGCCATATCAGCAATTATCCTTGCCATTATCGTTACGCGCCCCGCAGAATTTCTACGTAACCAATTCGGGGAGGTAGTGATGGCTGATCAGTTGCTGGACCGCTACGACGCGGCAATCATCGGTGGTGGAGCTGCCGGACTTAACGGCGCGCTCATGCTCGCGCGGGCACGGCGTTCCGTTGTGGTTTTCGACGCGGGGGAGCCGCGTAATGCGCCAGCTGACGGCGTCCATGGACTGCTGGGGCGTGAAGGAATGCCGCCCGCTGACCTGCTGACGCGAGGCCGCGCGGAAGTGCAGCAGTATGGAGGTGCCGTCGTCACGGCCTCGGTTTCAAATGTTGCGCGCAACCAGGACGACTTCGTTGTCGAGCTATTAGACGGCAGGTCAGTCCGCGCCAGTCGCGTCCTCGTGACGACAGGGCTGATCGATGAACTTCCTGACGTCCCCGGATTGCGTGAGCGCTGGGGCCGGGACGTCATCCATTGCCCGTACTGCCACGGCTGGGAAGTGCGGGATCAAGCGATCGGTATTCTCGCGACAGGTCCGATGTCGATGCACCAGGCGCTGCTTTTCCGTCAACTGAGCGACGACGTAACCTTCTTCCTCAACGGTACGAAACTGCCCGACGACCAGGCCGAGCAGCTCGCCGCCCGCGGCATCGCGACGGTTCCAGAAAACGTCAGCGGACTCGAGATTATCGACGACACGCTAACGGGTGTACGTATCGAAGAGGGCACAGTCATCAAGCGTCAGGTCGTCGTGGTCGCGACGCGCATGGTGGCGCGGGCGGGCTTCCTCGACTCGCTGGGTCTGCGGCCGCAAGAACACCCGTCCGGCGTAGGCGAGTACATCCCGGCTGACGCGACAGGCCGCACTGAGGTGCCGGGGGTGTGGGTCGCTGGCAACGTCACTGACCTTGCGGCTCAGGTCGGTGCGGCTGCGGCTGCGGGGGCAGCGGCAGCCGCACAGATCAACGCCGACCTCGTTTACTCAGAGACGGAACAAGCGGTCGCCGAATACAGAAACCGCTAGAACCGCTTCGTCAGGCGCATCTTGAACGGACGGCCGTCTGGGTCCACCACATTGCGGTAGATCGGCGACGCCATCACGCGCTGCCAGCTAGGTGACGAGTCGACCGAGTGTGGCCGCAGCCTGCCCGGTGGGCGCGGCCCACGCTGGCCGCCCCTGTGCCAGTCCTCGAGCTTCTGGGCGCTCGTCTGGAAAGCTGTGAAAAATTCAGCGGGGTCAAACAGGTCAGCGACGTCAGCTTCGTCCCGGTCCAAGTGTTCCCGCGCTAGCGAAAGGCGCAGATTCCGGGCAAACATGCGGGCGCCGTCGCCGAGGCCAGCGGGATCAATCGGCGCACGATCGTCACGCTGAGTGTCGAGAATCGCCGCGGTCAGCTCCGAATCGTGCGTCCATGAGCGGCGATTGAAGTTGTCGCTGCCGACTGTCGCCCACACGTCATCAATGATGCACACCTTAGCGTGCACATAAACCGGTACAGCAGAGCGGTTTTCGATATTGTACACCGCAACGCGGTCGGGTCCGGCGGAGCGCAACTCCTCAAGCGCCTCGGCATGGCCGAGCAGCGCGGACGGGATCGTGAGCACACCTTCTTCGTCGAGGTATCGCGGCACAACCACCATCATGCGCAGCGTGGGATGCTCTCGGAGCGCGTGCGCGAAAACGCGCGCAACGTCGAGCGACCACAAGTACTGATCCTCGATGTAAATCAGCGAACGCGCGCGATGTAAAGCCTTCGCATACGCCCGTGCGACGCTGCGTTCCCCCTGCGGCGCGAACGGATACGCCGGCTTCCGTCGCGGATAGGTGCGCAGCAGCTGAACGTCACAGGTACCGCGGCGCGGCGAGGAATCCGGAAACGACGGGATCACGGACGGCTCGCGCGGTACTCGCGGCCGGACGATGTCCGGAATCGCCTGCCACGGCAGCCGGGACAGCGCGGCGGGATCGTCCCAGCGTTCCCGGAAGATCGTCTCAACGTCGACGACCGCTGGACCACGAAGCTCGACCTGCACGTCGTGCCACGGCGGGGTATCGCCGTATTCGGCGGGGAACGGGCGGGAGATAGGGTCCCCGTGGTGGTCGGCGTCGTCGCGGCGGCTGCGAGCAAGGTCAATCCCGCCAACGAACGCGACATCATCAAGTTCGGGCGAACAGTATCTGATCACCACGAATTTCTGGTGATGACTGCCGAACGCGAGCACACGCTGATCGAGGACCACTTCACCGCCTGCGGCGTTGACCTTCTCGACGAGTTCGCGGTTCTGCGGGCCGTGGAATCCCATGCTGTCCATGTGCGAGCGCCACATGAGACCGCGGACGATCGCTCCGCGATGTGCGGCGCCAACGAGCGCGTCGACGATGGTGAGGCCGTCGTCGGTAAGGAGTTGCTCGGGATCTCCGCGCCAGTCCGTGAAAAGCACAAGATCGCCGACACGGACAGCATCTAAAGCGTGCGCGAGACGTTCGAAATACGTGTGCCCGTGGGGCAGAGGGAGCACCGCGTTCCCGGATGTCCACGAAGTGAGGGTGGTCGCCGGGTTGTCGCGTTCTCGATCCGTCAGGAACCACGGGTGCGTGCTGTCGAATCCGCCGCGCGGTGACTCGAGGTTATCGAGGGACCGGCTCACGAGGTTGCGCACTGCTTGTGCAGCAGAGCGGAGAGCGTCTAGCAACGGTCGCTTCTTTCCCGAGTTGTTCTGCTAAGCCCGGCGGTCGTCGTCGCGACGGCGTTGTTCATCGTAGACAGCCCGGTAGATGCGTGCCTTGAGCCCTTCCGGGTCCGGAACGTGCCGCAACGTCATCTTGCCCTGTTCGGAAGCCGACTGAATGGTCAGCGTGCCGTACCGCATGATGCGCTCCCACAACGACGCTTTGAACGATACGTCGTTCACGCGAATTAGCGGAATGCTGCGGCCAGATTTGGTGAGAAATCCGCTGCGCTTGTAGATGCGTTTCGTATAGAGCACAGCGCCTCCGCGTATCAATGGCGGCAGTGCTGGATTCTCAGTACTGTGCTTCCGTCAGGTCTACAACGAACGGGGGACGGGGCGATGCAGAGTTCGCAGCACGTGCCGTGGTCGGTGGAGCACAACCGCAGAGCGCTGGTGCCCATCGCTGTCATCGTCATCATGGCGGTGGTCGCGGTCGGCCTTGTCGCAGTGTTTTCGCTGAGCACCGGGATCGCTATTGGACTTGTTGCGACGCTCCTCGCGTTTGCACCGGTGATTCCCATCGCGATGCTGTTCTTGTGGATCGACCGCTGGGAGCCAGAGCCCGGAAGGCTGCTGCTCGCCGCGTTCCTCTGGGGCGCGAGCATCGCGGTCGTCACCGCCTTAATCGGCAGTCTCGTCCTGAACATCACGTGGTCGCGGCTACTCGCCACGGAGAACACGCATGCGCTGGGGCTGGCTGTGACGGCACCGGTGGTGGAGGAAATCTGCAAAGGCCTGTTCCTGCTGTGGCTGTTCTGGTTCCGGAGGCGTGAGATAGACGGCGTAGTGGACGGGATTGTGTACGCCGGACTGGTGGGTCTGGGTTTTGCCTTCATGGAGAACATTTTCTATCTCGGCGCGGCACTCGAAGAAGGTGGCCTCGCCGGTGGGCTCTTCGTGTTCGTTCTGCGGTGCCTGATCAGCCCGTTTGCCCATCCGCTGTTCACGATCATGTTCGGCGTGGGACTGGGGCTCGCGGTGCAAAGCTCCAGGCCGCTGGTCAAAGCCCTCGCGCCGGCATGCGGCCTGGCGCTCGCGATAGCGATGCACGGCTTGTGGAACGGGTCCATCCTGGTGCTCGACGGTGCCGGATTCCTCATCGTGTACGCCCTCATCATGGTGCCCGTGTTTATCGGCGCGATCGTGATCGTGACCTGGCAGCGGAAGCGTCTGCAGCGCGTTGTTGCGCAACAACTGCCACGCATGGTGTCCACTGGGCTCATCCATCCCGGGGAAGTGGCTCCACTTGCCTGCCTGACCAGCCGGGGCCGCTGGCGCGCTGCGGTCCAGCAGCGTCAGGGCGCGGACGCTGCGAAAGGCGTGAAGGACTATCACGCCGTCATCACCGAACTGGCGATCCTCTACGACCGTCAGTCCCGCGGGGCGATCGGCGACGACTACGCCAAACTCGAACGAGAACTCGTCGCCGGTCTGTATGACGCCCGTGCTCGCGCGCACAGCCACCCAGCCGCGCTTACGGTCGCATCACAGGCTGTCGGGCAGCAGAACCCGTATTTGCGGGCTTGATCACTCGCCGGTTCCACGCGACCACCCCATACGCGGCGAAGAGCGTCACGGCGACTCCGGTGAGAGTAGCGCCGTAGAAAGCCTCTGAGGTGGAGAACGGAATCGCGTAAACAGCCCAGAGGATTCCGAATGCGGCCGGGCCGGCAGCGAGGCCAAGGTGGATCACCCGCCATTCTGCCGCGCCGAGGAGGTCGCCGTCGCGTAAAGCCTGCCGTCGCATTGCGGCGACGACTACCAGCGCGATGAGGTACGCGACGAGATGCGCAGCCAGGAGTCGATCGATTCCGCCGATGTAGACACTCACTGCCGCACCGAGTGAGATGAGCGCAACCGCTGAGGTCGCGTAGATGGTGCGGCTGACCCACGGAGGCACGACGATTGGCTGGTTGACAATTGACACTCGGCGCGTGTCGGCGGCCCGGATCGCGAAAACAGCGCCGAGGAAAAGGACAATCGGTACAACTTCGCCGCTCGCGACGTTGATGACGGAGTGCGTCATGTCTGGCCACGCGAGCCCGAAGAGCAAGTATCCAATACGCAGCAGCGGCGCCGACAGCAGGAGCGCGAAGTTGACAGCCATGAGCGCTTGATGTGTCCGCACATGCCCGCGAACGATCGCAACGACCGCGAGAATGGACGTCGCGAGCGTAGCAAGTGCCAAAGCCCATAGCTGCAGATAGAACGCTGGTCCGGAGAATGTACCTTCAGGCCCGGTCCGAACCAGATAGCCGATCGCACCGATCATAGAAATGATCACGATCGTCACCTGCGCTCGCCCGATTCTCCGGTGAATCCGCAGGTACCGCGTACGAAATCGTTGGGAGAACTGGGTGATGCCGAGCAGGATAGCGAGGCCGCCCAACACTGTGTGGACGAGTAACCAGCCAAGGCTGTTCTCGTAGGCAGCGTGCTGATCAGTGTGAATAGACCCCTCGCCGTAGACGATCCTATCGCCCACGACCGCCGCGAAAGTGCCGTCCCACAACGACGGCGCGCTCGGGAAGAAGAAGCGCATCATGTATTCGATCGCCATCGGGCCGTACACCACGCAGAGGACTGCAAGCCCGATCCACGCCGCTGTGCGGACCTGTTTGTTCTTCACGTATCGCTCCTGCCGACGCTGGCGTGCCCGTCCGGTCTCACGTTCGCGGGGGCATCCTGATGCCAATTTATAGGTAGATTCAAGAATGAATTTAGTTCATTCTTGCCGATCGTGGAAGGGCGGTGTGACCTATTACGCTGTTGTCTATGGCGAGACCGGCTGATACGGCGGACGAAGACGTGACTGCGCGTGAAGGTTCGCGCGTCAGTCGACGGCGCGCGCGCAACCGCGAGGCCATGCTGGATGTCGCAGAGCAGATGTTCACCGCAGACGGATACGACACGGTGCGGATCGAACAGATCGCGGAGGCCGCGGACGTCTCAGTGGGGTCTGTCTACACGCACTTCGGCAACAAGGACGGTCTGGTTCTCGCCACTGCGGAACGTGTATTCGACAGGATCCACGACTATCTCGAGGTGGCCTACTCGGCGAGCGACGTGCCGATTGAACAGGTAGTCGCGACAGGGAGCGCGTATCTGAATCTGCTGCTCGATTACCCGTTTCTTGTGCGCTTCATGACGTCAGGCTTCCCGATGCCGAGCCAGGATGACGTTGCGCTGCGGATGAAGCAGCGTATCGAAGAACTACTGAGCTACCTGGAGAACCGCATCGAGGCGGCAATCGATGCGGGGCAGGCCAAGCGTGTGGACAGTGCATACTTCGCACGGTTTCTGCTGGGATCCTGGAACGGAGTGGTGGCGCTGAGCCTTCTGGGCGATGCGTTTCGGCTCCCGCGTGACGAAGTCGCGGACTGCCTCTATCAGGCCCGGCAGATCATCATTGACGGACTGTGCACACCCGCGTATCTCGACCACGAAGGGCATGCCACTTTTGCGCTCCCACGTGTGCCGCGCCCGCCGTCAGAATCAGAGTGACAGCGGGGCGGGCAGCACCGATCAAGCGGGTGAGAAGCTGGGCTCGACTGGGGCGGGCGGAAGCTTCACAACCTGCCCGGCGTAACTCAGGCCAGCACCAAAGCCGAGCAGCAGCGCAATCTGCCCGCCCTGCGCCTTGCCGCTCACGAGCATTTCTTCGATCGCGAGCGGGATCGAAGCGGCCGACGTGTTGCCGGTGTTCTCGATATCGTTCGCGACCGGCACGTTCTCAGCGAGGCCCAGGTTCTTCTTCATCAGGTCGTTGATGCGTGAATTCGCCTGGTGCGGAATGAACACGTCGATGTCGTCGGTCGAGACACCCGACTGCTCGAGAACGCTCGACAGCGCCTTCGGCAACGTGATAGCAGCCCAGCGGAAAACACGCGGGCCCTCCATCCTGATTGCCAGGCGTCCGACCTGCTCTACCTCCGGATCGGTGCCCTGGAGAGAGTTCGCCCGATCCATATATTCAACGAGGTCGTACTGCTGTGCGATCGCGCTCGCGTTCTCGCCATCGCTGCCCCACACCGTCGGCGAGATACCGTTCTCCTCGCTCGGGCCCACGATGACGGCGCCAGCGCCGTCACCGAAGATGAACGCGGTGCCGCGGTCTGTGGGATCGAGTCCCAGTGACATCGTTTCCAGGCCGATCACGAGAACGTACTTCGCGGAACCTGCGCGAACCTGGTCCGCCGCTACCGAAAGTGCGTAGCCGAAGCCGGCGCAACCAGCACACACATCGAATGCCGCGACACCATTGATGCCTAGGTCGTACGCAACCGTCGGAGCGCCGTGCGGGGTGAGGGTTTTCCACGTCGATGTGGCGAGGATGACTGCGCCAATCTCGGCCCTGTCGATTCCGCTGCTCGTGATCGCGCGGTCGGCTGCTGCGACAGCCATAGAACGCGGCGTCTCATCGCCGCTGACGAAGCGACGGTTGCGAATGCCGCTGCGTTCGAAGATCCATTCGTCGGAGGAGTCGAGGACCTCACACACCTCGTCGTTACTGACGAGTCTCTGCGGACGGTACGCACCGATGCCGAGCATCGACACATTCTGGTAGCCCTTAGTGGAGGCAATGCTGACCATGGATCTCGGCTCCTTCGCCTTGCGTGCAGATATCCAACATATCTTGTGGATGGTGCTAGACAGTTGTTCTGGGGGTCTCTGGGAGAGAAATATACTGGTACTCGTGATCCCGGGTAATCCTGAGCTGGATCTCGTGGTGCGCGAGCCGCCATTGGCGTTGCGCGGACTCATAGATGGTTACCTCGGTTACCGGATGTCAGGATTCGCTCCGGCACTGCATCGTGGCCTGCCCTCGAGTCACATGACCTTCATTGTCAGCATTGGTTCGCCGATCGTTGTGGTGGAGCAGACCAGTCCCGTTCAGCGGCCGGACCGTTACCGGTGTGTCCTTAGCGGTTTGCAGGCTTCATCTGCGGTTATCTCGCATGACGGCCGCCAGGAGGGTGTGGCGATCGAACTGACGCCGCTCGGCTGCCGCGCGTTGTTCGGGATGCCCGCCCGGGAACTGTGGGATCTCTCATTCGAGTTCGGTGATGTCGTCGGCCGGCGCGGCGAAGAGCTGTGGGATCGGCTGCAGTACGCCCCAACCTGGAGTGACCGTTTTCACGTTTGCGATGACGTCCTTACCCGGATGATGACGGCTCGGCACGTCGCGCCGGAACTGGCGGCGTGCTGGCGCGGCATCGTCGGGTCCGCGGGGCAGGTGCGGGTCGCCGCGCTCGCTGAGCACACGGGGTATTCACGCCAGCACCTTACGAGGCTGTTTCGTTCGGAGTTCGGCCTGGGGCCGAAGCTCGCCAGCCGTGTTGTCCGATTCGATGCGGCACAACGCGAATTGCGGTCGCAGCCAGGAACACCTCTCGCCGACATCGCGCAACACGCTGGTTTTGCCGACCAGGCGCACTTCACCCGCGAATGTCTGGAACTCGCGGGGTGCACGCCGCGTGAGCCGAGGGCGGAGTCGGTTCCAAAGGTTCAAGAATCCGTCACCGCCAACGAGTGATCCTTAAGAAATGGACGACACATCAGAGCACGCTGAGTTTCACGACCTTCTCGACCGCTGGGCCGCAGCGATCGTTGCGAACGATGCCGACGCGATCGCGTCGTTCGCGGAACCTGACTGGGTGATTGTGGGCCCCGAAGGCGGACCGTCACGCCTCTCGGATTTTCTCGCGGTCGTGCGGTCCGGCGAACTGACCCATTCGGAGATGACATTCGAGATCCTCGACGTCCGACGGTTCGGCGACATCGCGCTCGTCCTTGCGCACGGCACGAACAAAGGCGAATGGCAGGGTGAACCCTTCAGCGCCGACGAATGGGTCAGCGAAGCCTTCGTTCGGCGTGCGGACGGGTGGCGCTGTGTACAGTCAGCGCTGACACCGAACTATGCCGCCGCAACTCCACCGACGGCTCGGTAACTTTCGGAGGCGTAGACACCGGGTGTGGCGATTCCGCGATCCTGGCATCAAAACCTGGACAATATCCGCAAACAGCGGGAAGTAGGTTGAATGCCACCTCAGATCAGAGCCATTAATGGCGCGGCTCATACACGAATACTTGGGCTGGGCGTGTACCGTCCGCAGCGCGTGGTGCCCAACGCTGACATCGTCGGCGCGATCGACTCGTCAGATGAATGGATCCAGACGCGGTCCGGGATCCGCAACCGCCGGTTCGCAGGCGAAGACGAAACAGTGATCTCCATGTCCGTCGCCGCCGCGGAGCAGGCGATCCGCTCGAGTGGGATCGAAGCGGGCGATGTCGACTGCGTTATCGTCGCGACCTCCACATACCTGTATCAGACACCGGCCGCGGCGCCACAGATCGCCTACCAGCTGGGGATGAGGGGGGCAGCGGGCTTCGATGTGTCGGCGGGCTGTGCCGGGTTCTGCCACGCCCTGTCCCTCGCGTCAGACATGGTGCGCGCGGGAAGCGCCGGGCATGTCCTCGTCGTCGGTGTGGAGAAACTCAGTGAAAACATGGACCCCACGGATAGATCTACGGCGTTCATTTTCGCTGACGGCGCGGGCGCGGTGATCGTAGGACCCTCGGAAACCACAGGCATCGGTCCCGTCGTGTGGGGCTCGGATGGATCGCAGTATCAGGCGATTCGGCAGGAGCCAAGCTGGGGTGAGTTCCGCGCAGACTCCTCGATACCGCGTCCTGTTGTGAAGATGGAGGGCACTGCCGTGTTCCGGTGGGCTCCGTTCACTATGGCCCCGGTTGCGCGGAAAGCGCTCGAAAAGGCGGGCGTCACGATTGACGACCTTGATGCGTTCATCCCGCACCAGGCGAACATGCGGATCACCGAAACGATGTCGCGGAGCCTGAAGATCCCTGAACATGTGGCGATTGCCCGCGACATCGTCGATTCCGGCAACACCTCCGCCGCGTCGGTGCCCCTCGCGATGGAAACTCTGCTGAAGGACGGCGAGGTCGGTGAGGGATCGCTCGCATTACTCATCGCGTTCGGGGCGGGGCTGTCCTTCGCGGCGCAAGTCGTGACAATGCCGGGACTCGCTGCTAACTGACGCCAGACGAGGGTTACTTCCCGCCCACCTCTGCGCGACAGTTCCGAAAGTTGTCGCGCCAAGGTGGGCGGTCAGAAATCGGCCCGCGAGGCCCGTGACCGGTTCACGTCGTAGAGTCAGGGAGATGCGATTCGAAGAGCTGGCGCACAAGCAAACGGCTATTGGTGAGGTCAGCCTGCGGCGGCGGTGGGACCCGGCCGTGCAGAAGGACGTCTATGAGGTGAAGCTCGACGACGACTATCTGATGTCCAGTTTGTTCACCGTCGCTGAGGAAGATCTCGCCCGGATCGCGCTCACACATCTGGACGGCGCGCACCTGCACGTCGCGGTCGGCGGGCTGGGGCTCGGCTACACCGCGCTCACAGTGCTCGACGACCCACGAGTCGACTCACTTATCGTGATTGATGCACTCGCGGAAGTGATTTCGTGGCACGAAGAAGGCTTGATCCCCGCAGGCCGCACACTGATGGCCGACTCGCGCTGCCGATTCGTGTGCGCCGACTTTTTCGAACTGAACGGAACCAGTTCGCTGGATCCGCAGCGGCCGGACCAGCGATTCGATGCGGTCATCGTTGATATCGACCATTCGCCGAAGCATGTGCTGCACCCGAAGAATGCCGCGTTCTATTCGGTGGACGGGCTGCGTCAGCTCGCCACCCACATACAGCCCGGCGGGGTCTTCGCCCTGTGGTCCAACGACGCCCCCGATGATCGGTTCATCACGCGCCTCAGCGCAGTGTTCGCAAGTGCTGACGCTCGTGTCGTCGAGTTCCCCAACCCACTTCAGGGCGGCCAGTCAGCAAACACCGTCTACCTCGCCATCACTGCGGACGCGAATAGCAGAACGCATACGTCCGGTACGGCAACGTGAAGGTCGCTCGGTCTCGAAGCGTCGCGTCGTCGGCGAGGAGCCGTTCCAGCGCTTCATCAACCCGGCGTCGCTCCGCCGGAGACGCGGTCAGATAGGGGCTGCGGCTGCGCGCCAGTTCGCGCAACGTCTCAGGTGTGAGCGGCCGTTCCCAATCCCACGTCTCAAGCCGGTCGAGCTGGAACGGGGCGGCGACCTCCGGTTCGGATGTGAGGATCAATTCTTCCGCCGGGCTGTGCCCGATGATCGCCGTCAGCTTGCGTACCCACTCGACGTCCTCGTTTCGGATATTCCAGATCAGAATCAGGAGGCCGTCTGGTGCGAGGACACGGTCCGCTTCTTGTGACGCGGCCACAGGGTCGACCCAGTGCCACGCCTGCCCGAATAACAGTGCGCGCGCGGCGGAATCGGGAAGAGGCATCGACTCACCGGTCCCCTGAAAAGCAGGGAGACCTGGAGATTCGGCCCGAAGTCGCTGCAGCATAAGAGCATCGGGATCGACAGCGGCGACATCGTGACCGAGTTCGATGAGAGCTCGTGTGAGCAACCCCGTCCCCGCGCCGCAGTCGATAACGCGGCCCCCGGTCGTGGGCAGCACCCGAGCGAGGAGTTCCAGCGGATAAGTAGGCCGTGCACGGTCGTATTCTGCTGCTGCCTGGCCGAAACTCGTCGCGCGGTCTGGCGAATTGGAGGTCATTCGATACTCCTAGCTGCGGATTCTCCACATGTTTTGCATGTCAACAACTATCATCCGCTTATGGAGACCGGCAGGCCGAGATGCCAAGCACCGTGCGGCGCGCGGCCTTGTAGCGTGGAGCCAACCCGGTGAGGCGCAGGAAGCCTGAGCCCGCACCCGACCCGCATGCGTTCGGGCGTGAGGCCGCAGCCCGCGCAATCGACAAGGCATTCGAACCGGTCCGCCGGGCTGCTGAGAACGCCGCAGCAGACGCAGTTTCCGCAACCGCGTCGAGCATCGCTGAAGAAGTCGCGAGCATGGTGATCGACAGCCCAGTCTTCTCTACCTCGGTGCGGGCATCGGCCATCACTGTCGCGAGTCCAGTGGGCCGCGCGGCCACGAAGGCGACCTACTTCGCGTCGGGGACGCCGATGGGCAGCTTGGTAAGAGACGTAGCTGGGCTTGCGGCAGCGAGTCCTGTCACGCGGCGCGTCGATAGGGCGGCGAAGGAAACAATAGGTGCCGCGCTCGTCAATGACGCAACCCACGCGGCCCTCAGTGTGGTTGTTGACGCCGCGCTCGACGCGGCTGTGGACGTGGCGATCCCAATGCTCGTCGAAGCGGGCGTGAATGCAGCGTTCGAGGTCGTGAAAGCCGGTGCGCTCCACGGTGCCACCACCGTGGGCGGAGGGCACGAGAGTATTACTGACGCAGTAACATTCGCTACCGGTAACCCGGTGACCACCGGCGCACAGCGCTTCTTCGTCAAAGCGGTTTCCCTGACGGCGAGGCGGGCCGCGGCAATCGTCGTCGCGCCAATCCTGGGGCGGGCCGCAGAGCAGGCTCGCGGCGAAATCGTCCGGACGGTCACAGGCGATGTCATTGTCGACATCCCCGTCGCGATGAGCAACTCCGTGGTGACCACCATCGGTGACATCATCGAAGCGAACGGCAAGTCCCGCGCCGAAATTGAGGAGCTTTTGAGCGAGGCGGCAGCGCATGCAGTTGCCGACGTGGTGCGCAGCGGTGTGCGTCCGGTCGCCGGGATGGTTGCGCGCGACGTCCTCACTGGCTCCGTCGTCGCGACGGCGGTCAAAGCTGCCGTGCGCGAGGCGGTCGAAGCGATCAAGTCGACCACGCACGCCGCGAGCGGGGCCCCAGGCCGGTTCCGTCAATGGTTGGCCAGACGGAACGACGACTGACCTCGCGTCGTGAGCACAAACTCGCGGGCCGCGTGGCAGATTTCGAGACTCGCTCACCGTTCAAGCCTGCCCGTCGCGCCGTCCCGATCTACGCCGCTGGCCGGAAGTACCGGCGATTGCTCGACGGCGTGTATGTCGACAGATCGGTGCTGGTGACTCCCGCAGTGAAAGCGCGCGCGGCCTGGGTGTGGTCGGACGGGAACTGCATCCTGTCGGGTATTTCGGCCGCAGCGATTTGGCGTGTCAAATGGCTTCCCGAGGCTAACGCGGTCATCTTGATGGATGCGCTTTACCAGGCCACTGGGCTTTCCCCAGATAGCCTGCGTGAATGGGCTGACATGCGGCCCGGTTACAAGGGGATCCGGAAGCTGCGACGTGTGATGGAGTTGTCAGATGCCGGTGCGGAGTCGCCGCGCGAGACTCTTTTGAGGCTGCTGGTTCTCGATGCTGGACTGCCCCGACCAGTCACACAGTATGTGGTCCGTGATCGTGGGGGCAGGTTCATTGGGCGTGCTGATCTGGCGTCGCCAGAGTGGAAAGTCGCCCTCGAATACGAGGGTGCACATCATTTCAATGATCCGGTGCAGGCACGGCGGGACGCGCTGCGCGCGAGCGCTTATATGCAGGCGGACTGGCGGACAATCCGTGTGCTCAGTGAGCTGAGCCGTGAGCCGGAAGCGTTGCTGAACCAGATCATCAGCACTCTGCGCGCGGCCGGTGCTCCAATCTGACTCAGTCGTGTGCACAAACTCGCGGTCCGCGCGACAGATTTCTGCGAGTTTGTGCACACGACGCGGTGACAGCTGATGGAACCACAGCGCGCTTCGCTGCGTCAGTTCTAGTTATGCGTTGGTGCGAGATAACTTGGCGGCGGCTTCGGAGGGTGAGCATCGGAGCCGGAGTATTCGTCGGCACCGCTCTTGGTGTGTGGCTTGTCGCGACGGGTGGCGAATGGCCCGGCTACAGCACCCCAGGGCTGCCGGGCGAGGGCAGTCCGAGTGAGGTGACTGTCATCGAGTCCTTTCGGGACGCGAGGTGAGTCAGCTCTCGACGAGGTCAGCGCCCTTGATGACGGGCCCAGTGCCGAGCAGTTCAGAGGGCGCTGCCATGAGTGGATTGAGCAGCTGTCCAACCACCGGCCCGATCCGCGGCAGCGCGGTTTTCGCGCTTTCTTCCTTATCCCACAGATTGACGGTGGCTTGTTTGCCGTCACCGAGATCAACGATGAGGCTGCCGATGAACCCGGGCTGCTCGGCGTGGATTCGGTCGAATTCCGCGACGTCGGTGGAGTGGGCGGTGAGTTTCTCGGTGTCGAAATGATTGAGTCGCACCACGGCATACATGTGACGGCCTCCTTCGAAAGTGGGGTGATCTCACGTTACTAACCACAGGCGGGCACGCAGCTAAACTTGCGGTGTGCAGACGATGCCAGGGGATCAGAATGAACATGCTGCACGTCGTCCGCGCCGAAACCGTGTCGCAATGCTCCTGGTGGCATCTCTCGTGTTCATCATCGGCCTGGTCTGGGTGGTTGCTGCCTACTTTGACCTGTGGCACATGGTGCGTCCCCGCACGTTCCCCGCTGTCGAGGTCACTGAACTCGACGAACGGCAGGCCGCGGTGATCGAGGTGCTTCGTACGGAGTTCGCAGAGAATCCGCCGGGGGAGAAGTACTCAGAAGGCGCGGACGAGGCCTGGTGCGCGAACTTCGTGAGCTGGGTGATGCGCGAAGCTGGGATGCCGCTGGCGAACCCGAACTCTGGGTGGTGGCGAATCCCTGGCGTGTACACGCTCGAGGAGTATTACCGGGCGGAAGGCCGCTTCGAGTCGCGCGAGTCAGGTTACGAGCCGAAAGCTGGTGATGTGGTCCTGTATGCCCCAGGGAGCAAGTTCACCCAGCACACCAGCATCGTCGTCCGCAACGACGATGGGGCTTTGACCACCGTCGGCGGCAACGAGTTCATTCACGGAGAGGTCGCCGCGCGTAATGTCAGCACGGGCCACTCGGGGATCATCGGCTACGGGGTGCTGTAACAGCTAAAGCCCCAGGAATGTGGCTCCGCCGAGGCCGAGCATCTCGATGAGCGCGTACATGATGCCGAAGATCGAGTCGAAGATTTCCTCGCGGGGCATACCGAGCTGGTCTTCGCCGAGCGTGGAAAAGTCGAGAACGGAGAACGGGGGCATGGTCTTGTCCTTTGCCGGGAGGGGATGTTCCTCAGGAGCGTACGTTGGCTGGAGCGGCTGCGTTGCGGCAGTGGCTGTTTCGTAACCTTCGGCTTCGTTTCCCCAGTTTCAGAGGGGCCGTTGTAGCGCGGCGCGCGCGAACTGGACGCCGCCGGGGGTGATGTGGTCCAGTTCCCAGCCTTCCCGCGATAAAGCGCCGACCAGGCACAGGTCGTGGTACAGCGGCTGCGTCAAGTCCAGCACGTCGATCGCATCGAGTGGCTCGTCATCCATGCGCCACCCGATTTCTGTCATCAATTCTGCTGTCGGGGTGAGTGCCGAATCGTCGGCGAAACCGGCGATCGTCAGCAGCAGCAGTACCAAGGCGTGCGACTCGCACGGGTCCGCCGCGATGACGGGGGCAGTTCTCGCGAGGTGGTGCCACAGTGCCAGTGGGTCGTGGGCCAGGCGACGACCGAGCTTAGTGAGGACGAGCGTCCCCTTCTTTGTTCGTAGTAAGCCCTTGTCTTGTGCTGACCTGCGCAGTCGGAGCAGCGGCCCAACGCTGACTTCCCGATTCACCTGGAAGATCGTGGGCTCCAGTTCGAGCGCCTGTATGCCTTCCTGAACCACGTTGGGCGGCAGGTATCCGGCCTGGGTGAGTCGGATACCGTCGCTATCGGCGCGCCGCAGCAGCCAGGCATAGCGGGACACCATGGAAGCCGCGTTCGCCTCCGTGATCACAGGGGCGGCAGTGAGGTTCGCGCCCGTAATCAGCCGTAGGACTGGGCGCGTGCAGGTACTTGGCAGCGAGTCAGTGAACTGTTGCACGAACGGTGGCATTTCCACGTCGGCGAACATCGCGTGGAGGGTTTCATTGATATCTCGGGCGCGGAATGGAATGAGCGGATGTTCGAGCTGTGAGCGCTGGGGGTCCTGAACGGCGAGCTCATATGCCCGCACGCCGCCGCAGTCTTCGGGCGGCCCCGGACGCCGCCCGCCCGTGCACCGGGCGGCCGGTTCTTCGCCACTGCGAGGCTGCACCTTTTCCAGCTTCACGGAGTGCATCCAGTTATCGCCGTAGTCGTAGACGTAGTGGAGGACATCTCCGGGTTCGGAAAGGACTTCGTCGAGCCGGACCTCTTCTTCGGGGACGCCTTCGTCTTCACCTGCATCCGCGTCGAAGGGGCAGAGGTAAAGTTCAGCGCCGCTGTCGAAGGGGCCACCGCCGCTCGAAAAGCGGTGCAAATGACGATCTTGCCAGCCGAAACTGACTTGCAGCACATCGTGGACCTCGTTGAGGAGCAGATCCGACGCTAGCTCGAGGCGTCGCCACAGCGGAGGTTCGGCTCCGTTGATATCGACTCGCACGACGAACGTGACGACATCTTCGCGCCGGGGGAGCCGGTTGTCGGGCCGTGCGGCGGCGTAGCGATCGGAGACTGCCGGCCCGGCTACGAGAATCGAACCGAGCGCCTCGTGAAGCTCGGACGGCGTCATCGTCTCGAGGCGCTGTTTGAACTGATCCAGCAGCTGTTGCTGATCCGCAGGCAGTTCGTCGGGAGCGTTCGAGGGAGCCACAAAGGAACTCTAATGGAATGGAGGGATCCGCGAAGCGCGGATTCCATTTGTTGGAATTCTCTGGCAGGCACGAAGAATGCATGAAATGTCCAAATATTAGCGCCATGTTAAGGGTATGAAGGACGTCTTTACGGGTATCCACATCACGTTAGGCGCGATGCACGGGCCGCTGTAGCGGCACCACCGTGCAACGCCACGCGAGGTGAGGAACCACAATGGACACCACAACGATCGTCACAATCGTCATCATCATCGTCGCAGTTCTCGTAGTCGCTGCGATCATCGCCATGGTTATGCGCGGCCGGACCGAACACCGGCGGCGCAAGGCGCAAGAAATACGTCGTAGTGCCGTGGCCCACCAGCATGAGGTCGCCGAGCAGGAAGCCGAGGCGGAAGCGGCTGCTGCGAGGGCGCGCGAGACGAAAGCGCGGGCGGAGGCCAAGGCCGCGGAGGCAGAACAAATGCGGTATCGCGCCGCTGAACAGCGCACCGAGGCGACCGGCGCGCGTGCGAAGGTGGACCAAGAATTCGAACGAGCCGCGAAGCTCGATCCGGACGCGCCAGGAACGGGTCCGGGGTCGACGAATTCGCCGCGTGGCGCAACCCACCGGGGCGACGTCCCTCCTGGTGAGGCACCTCCGCGGGGCAGCACACGGAGGCCGCGTCCCTGAACTCAGTGTTAGGGTGTGCCCATGACTGGCACGCAGCGGCGCAGGGCCGTCGTCACGGGGGCGAATTCGGGCATCGGTTATTTCACTGCGGCAGAACTCGCCCGCGCCGGCGATAGCGTCGTACTCGCATGCCGGAACGAGCAGAAGGCTGCCGCCGCTGCCGAAGAGATCCGGGCGGAGATCCCGAATGCGGACGTCGAATCCGCGAAACTGGATCTCGCGAGTCTCGATTCGGTGCGCGAATTCGCAGACAGCCAGTCAGGTTCCCTTGACCTCCTGATCAACAATGCAGGTGTCATGATGCCCCCGCGCCGTCTCGAAACCGCCGACGGTTTCGAATTGCAGTTCGGGACAAATCACCTCGGCCATTTCGCGCTGACGGCGCTACTGATGCCCCGGCTGCTCGAAGCCGCTGAGCCCCGCGTGGTGACGGTGTCGTCGCTCGCACACCGTCAGCGGCGGCAGCTGGATTTCGACGATCCGCAGGAGGACCGGAGTTACGATCCGCACCGCGCGTATGCACGCTCTAAGCTCGCCAACTTGATGTTCGCGCTGGAACTGGACCGGCGTGCGCGCGCGGCCGGTTCGCCACTTGTCAGTAATGCGGCTCACCCGGGTTTCTCAGCAACGGGCTTGTACGGCAGTGACGACGGACTTGGCAGCAACCCGGTTCTGCGCAAGCTCGCGCCGCTCGGTGCCCGGGTGGTCAGTCAGTCCGCAAAGGCTGGGGCACTTCCCACGCTGTACGCGGCGAACAATGGGGGCCCCGGTAGCTATACCGGACCGCGCGCGCTGATGGAGACGCGCGGCAAGCCGGGTGCGGCGAAAATCTCTCGAGTGGCGCAGAATCAAAAGCTCGCTGCGGAATTGTGGGACATGAGCGAAGAATTGACCGGAGTAACGTTCACGTTCAATTGAGCAGGACGCCCAGGACATGGCAGCGTCAGGAGTGCTCGGTGGTGAAGATCCGCATGACGGCGCTGACAAGGTCGCGCTGGGTGGTGAGCGTCTGTTCGGAATCCTTCATTTGCGAGAGCCAGATTGACGCATTGTTGATGATGCCGTGCAGGCATTGCAGAGCAACATCGATGTTCGCGCAATCGAGTTCGCCTGCCTCGAGTCCTGCGACGACGACCTGACGGAAGACCGCATCGTGTCTGCGGCGCATCGACTTCCGGGCCTCGTCATGCATGTCCGGCCAGGACGTCTGCCACGCGAAAATCGTGCCGACCTCCGGATACTCCTCCGTCATAATCCGGATCTGTTCGTTGACCAGAGCGCGCAGCCGGTCTCGGTGTGCATCGCCGGGAGCATCGTCGAGTACGGCGATCAGTCGGTTCAGGACATTGTTCGATAACGTCTCCAACGCCGCGGAAACCAGTTCGTCCTTGCTGGAAAAGTAGTGGTAGAGAGTGGGTTTCGCGATATCGGCGCCGTCGGCCACATCGTCTAGCCCCATCCCTTGGTAACCGCTGGTTGCCAGCAAGGAGATCGCGACACGCACGATTTCGGCCTTGCGGCGCTCACGGCGCCGGGAGAGCCGGGTCGGTGTTTCCCCAGTCTCCACGGTTTCCACGGCTGTGCTCCTCACTCGCGAACGGATCTGCGCAAAAATACCACAATTCAACCAATAGGGCGTTTAGTCGACTCTAGGGTTGAAAAACCACCTTCGCGGTCGTAACGTCGGTTGTGTGCGTGACGAACCTGACTGCTATTTCACCCGGATCGACGAGCATCGTTACCGGCCCACAGAGCGGACCGGCGGTGCATGGTCGCCGACGGAGCAGCACATCAGCCCAGTCGTCGGACTGATGATCCACGCGGTGGAACGGTTCATCGCCAAGCGTGAACCGGACAACCTGGCGATCACGCGAATCAGCGTCGACATTCTCGGCGTCCTGAGCATCGATGACTTCGACATTCGTGTCGACGTCATCCGGCCGGGAAAGACCATTGAACTGCTCGAGGCGACCGTCACTGCCGGTGGGCGCCACGCTGTCCGTGCGCGCGTGTGGCGACTATCAGTGGAGGACACCAGCGCGGTGGCCGGCGGCGTGCACGCACAGCTCGCGCCACCCGAGGCCATGGACTCATGGGACATGTCGCAACTGTGGCCCGGTGGCTACATCGCCTCCCTTGATGTGCGCACGGCTAACCCGCCGCAGCCGGGCCGCACCACCGCATGGGTGAGTACAGACGTCACGCTTGTGGGCAACGAGCCCGCGAGCGCCCTGGCTCACTTTGTCGGCCTCATCGACACCGCCAATGGAATTGCCGTACGACAGTCACCGAGTGAATGGATGTTCCCCAACCTCGATCTGACGATCCATCTCTTCCGTCAGCCACACGGAAGGTGGGTGGGCCTCGACACGACAGTCGTTTTCGGAACCGGGGGACAAGGGACCACGACTACGACCCTCCATGACAAGGATGGCCAGGTGGGGTACGCAAGTCAGATACTCACCGTACGCAGTATGGGCCGTGTGGCAGCCCGCGTGAGCGCATGAAATTTCGCGATCCAGTCCGGCGGTGATCGGAAACACTAGCCTTCCTGGGAACACCCCTCGCAGACAGATCGTTGCCTAAGTAAGTAGTTCACGAATCTGCCTGAAAGGAGGGTCTGTTATGTGCACGGTACTTTCTGCTGGTCCAGGGCGCTTAGACCCTCGCTCGGCGCCTCAGGGTAACTATGTGGCGCACCACCAAGGGCGCGAGATCCCGGTGTATGGTCCGCACAGCGTGTATCCCTCTGGCCTGCCCTACTTCACCGTGTTAGATGGCGCTGCCGGGAAGTACATTCTGGCCGGTGACCTGGACTGGGTGAAGAAGCCGTCCCTCCGCGACCGTCTCACACGATCCGCGATCCGTAAGAGCCCTGGCTGGGTGGCTGCGCAAGAACCCTGGGCGGCCTGAAGGCTAATGCACCTTCACAATCCTTAATTCGACGCCTGCGTCCCTGATGGCGCGCTGTTCTCCTAGCGGCAGCCCGTCATCTGAGATGACGAGGTCGAACTCATTGAGTGACGTGAGCGCGTACAGTCCTTCGCGGCGGAACTTGGTGTGATCGACCAGCAGAATCCGCCGTGATGATGCCTGGAGCATGCCCCTTTTGACCTGCACAGTTTCCTGCGATTGGTGATAGCACCGCCCGCGAGAGATCGCGGTTGTCGACATGAATAGAGTGTCAGCGCGAACCTTGGCGACACCTTCGGCCGTGTACAGGCCCAGGAATGCTTCGTAAGCCGGAAAATACTCGCCACCGAGCGCGATCAGTGTGATCCCCGGCGTGGCGGCGTGCATCGCGATGAGCGGCTGAAAGTTCGTGATCAGTGTCAGTGGCGTCCGGTCAGGCAGGTACTGCGCCAAGTGCAGGCACGTCGTGCTCTCGTCGATCATGATGGTCTGACCCGGTACGACGAGTTCCAGTGCAGCTTTCGCGAGCGCCTGCTTGATGTCGGACTTCGCTGCCATCCGCTCGTTCACGTTTCCGTGGAAGACCGCGGAAGGGACGGAGGTCGCGCCGCCGCGTACCTTCCGCAACCAGCCCTGAGCCTGCAGGACGTCAAGGTCACGGTGAATCGTCATGAGACTGACGCTGAACTCGTCGGCGAACTCCCGGGCTCGGGCGAAACCTTCGCTGGTGACGCGTTCCCGAATGCGGTTTCGCCGTTCCTCCTGGGTCGTGCTGGGTTCGATTCCGGTCATTTCAGCTCCTGTGTAGCCAGTGTTATCTTAACGCGAAAATCACATCTCTCATCGAGAACCGCAGCTGTGTGCCCTACATGGGAGCGACAACTTCACATGCGGGGAAGCAAACATCACGTTTGCTTCCCCAATCTTGTTGTCTGAGTCACAGTCGAAGCTGTCTCCTATCAGTAGCTCCTCCACCTCGGAAAACCCACCGAATGGAGGCAAGGAACGGAGAGAGACATGACGACTTCATTAGGTCTCCCGCAGCAGGGCATCGAGCCCAAGCGGTCGTGGGCAGACCGGTTCGGAATGCCACGAGCCCTGCTGTGGGGCTACGTTGGCCTCTTAATCTTCATGATCGGTGACGGCGTCGAGGCCGGCTATCTGTCGCCATTCATGATGGACCGCGGCCTGTCGGGCGAACAGATCGCGCTCATGTGGACGTTGTACGGAGTCACCGTCGGTATCGCCGCGTGGCTGTCTGGAGCACTCTCAGATCTATGGGGGCCTCGCAAGGTCATGTGGCTTGGGCTTGGGATCTGGGCTGCACTGCAAGTGCTGCTGCTCGCGATCGCGATCCCCTCGATGAACTTCACCCTCATCCTCATCGCGTTTGGTTTGCGCGGCTTTGGCTATCCGCTCTTCGCGTATGGCTTCCTTGTCTGGATCGCCGCAGCCACACCGCAGCGGCGCCTCGGTACCGCCGTTGGGTGGTTCTGGTTCGCATTCACCGGCGGACTGCCGACGCTGGGAGCGCTCGTCGCCGCCGGGATGATTCCCCTTATCGGAGAGTACGAGACGCTCTGGTTCGCGCTGATACTCATCATTCTTGGTGGTCTGCTCGCGCTCCTCGCTGTCAAAGAACGCACCGGTTATCATCGGCTCGCACCGGAAGGCGAGCATCCAGTCAAAACGCTGCTGGGCAGCGTGTCCATCCTGTGGCGAAACCCAAGGATCGGGGCTGGTGCCATCGTCCGGACCATCAACACCGCGCCGCAGTTCGGCTTCCTGGTGTTCATGCCGACGTTCTTCACGGAGACAATCGGATTCACGCTCAGCGAGTGGCTGCGTCTGCTTACTGTGATGTTCGCGGTCAACATCGTGTTCAATCTGATCTTTGGCGTCGTGGGTGACAAGGTCGGCTGGCGCACCACGGTCTGCTGGTTCGGTGGAATCGGTTCTGCGGTCAGCATCCTGCTGCTTTACTACGTGCCAGTCGCGGCCGGTGCCAACTATGCACTGGCACTGCTAGTCGCTGGGCTCTACGGCGCGACACTTGCTGGGTACGTGCCCCTATCTGCCCTGATGCCTTCGCTCGCACCGGAACACAAGGGGCAGGCGATGGCAGCGCTGAACCTTGGAGCGGGCGCCAGCGTGATGGTTGGTCCCGCGATCGCCGGGATCTTCCTCGGGCCGCTCGGAGTTCAGGGCGTGATGATCATCTTCGCGGGAATGTACGTCTTCAGTGCGGTTCTGGTGCTGTTCCTCAAGCTGCCCGGCGAGGCAGAAGCACGCCCTGAAGCCGAGGGAAGCGCCGTGGGCCATTTGGCAGCCATGGCTGGAGGCAGCGTACTTGGGCACCCGATCATGCTGCGCAAGCCCAGTCCGGAAGACCGTGTCGACGCGATCTTCTTCGACGTCGGCGGCACCATTTACGACGACGATTGCTTCGCACAGGCGCTCCTCAAAGCGGTGCACGAGCTGAACCCTGCCGTCACGGATCCCGAGTTCTGGGCCGTGTACGACGCGCACGGCAATATGCGAAAGGGTCGCTGCGCACGACCATCGCTGAGCGGTTCGCGGCTGGGCGCCGCGCTGAACTCGACGGACGTGCACGGGCCCACTGGGACTATCCGCAGTCCTCGCTGTATACCGATGTGCGACCGGTGCTTTCAGCACTCGCCCAGCAGTATCAGCTCGGCATCATCGCGAACTCGCGGGAGAACGTTCTTGACGCGCTGGAACGCGATGGGCTGCGGGACCTTTTCACCGTCACCACGCTCGCGGATCACGTGGGTGCCGTGAAACCGGACCGCAGGATCTTCCAGCACGCGCTGCGCGAGGCGGGTATCCGCGCTGACCGGACAGTCTATGTCGGCAACAGGCTGGATACGGACATCCGGCCGGCACAGTCGCTCGGCATGCGGGCAGTATGGATGCTGCGCGGAGAAGCCCCGCCAGCGCCGACCGAACGTCAGCTTTCGGAACCAGACGCGGTGATCAGCTCGCTCACAGGGTTGCCACTCGTACTCGAGCGTTTCGCAGGCAGGGAACCCACGCCACCCTCGGCAGTCCGGGTCCACTCAGCAGCGAAGGTCGAGGCGCCACGATGACTGCCCTTGCTGTAGACGTCGGCACGTCCATGATCAAGACGGTGCTGTTCAGCGACAACGGTGACGAAGTTACCGTGTCGCGGCAGGCCACCGAGGTTCAGCGCCCCCAGCCAGGGTGGGCCGAGCAAGACATGATGGCGGTGTGGAACGCGGTGCTGTTCACGATCCGCAGCGTCCTCCCTCAGGCGGCCACGCCTGTCCAGTTCCTTTCGATCACCGCGCAAGGCGACGGTTGCTGGCTTGTCGATGAGGATGGCGCACCTACAGGTCCCGCGATCCTCTGGTCCGACGGGCGCGCCGCTGACATAGTCGACACCTGGCGTGATGAAGGACTGCTCGAGAAGGCCTTCCGGTGCAACGGATCGCTGACGTTCCCCGGCCTCCCGAACGCGATCCTCACGTGGCTTGCCAGCCACGACCCGGGGCGTCTTGAACGCTCCGCGGTGTCACTTTATGCGGGAGGATGGCTGTACCTTCGCTTCACGGGCCGATGCGCCGTCGACGAGTCCGATGCGTCGGCTCCGTTCCTCGATCTGCGCTCACGAACCTACGCACCGGAGATCAGGTCGATGTTCGGAATGGAGTGGGCCGAACGATTGATGCCTGATGTCTGTTCAGATGATCAGCGTGCCGGCAAGCTCAGCCCGCAGGCAGCCGCGGAACTCGGCCTTCCAGAGGGGTTGCCCGTTGTCCTCGCTCCCTATGACATCGTATCGACCTCGATCGGTGCGGGCGCCACGTCACCCGGGCAGGCCTGCACGATTCTCGGGACAACGCTCTGCACTGAAGTGGTCCGCGATACGGTCGACACAGACGGAGAACCTGCCGGCCTCACTATCGCGCTTGACTCGCATGGAAAAGTGCTGCGTGCGTTCCCGACTCTCGCTGGGGCAGAAGTTCTGGTGTGGGCGGCGGAACTGCTCAGTGTCTCGCATCCGCGCGACCTGGTGACCCTCTCAGAGCAGTCAGTGCCCGGTGCGCGGGGACTGGTGTTCCTCCCGTATTTATCCCCAGCGGGGGAGCGCGCACCCTTTCTTGACACGCATGCGCGAGGGACGTTCTGGGGGCTCAGTCTTGAACACGGTCGCGCTGACATCGCCCGGGCCGTGCTCGAAGGCCTGACCCTGGTGATCCGGGATTGCCTCGAAGCGTCCGGCGCCCGCACAGAAGAACTGCGAGTTTGCGGTGGAGGTGCGGCAAACATGCTGTGGTGCAAGCTCATCGCCGATGTCGTGGGTGTGCGGGTGGTGCGGTCTGCCGACAGTGAGTCGGGAGCGAAAGGTGCGTTCCTGGCAGGACTCGTCGCAACGGGTGCGGCACCCGATCTGGAGGCCGCGGCGATCAGGTATGTGCGCACACACACGAGTTGTGACCCGGACCCAGACCGCGCCGCGTTCTACACCTCGCTTTACCGCGAGTTCCGCCAGTTGCGTGACGTGGCCCGGCGCGGCTGGGAAATTCAGGCCCAGCCGAAGGGCACGCCAGAGGGAGTAACTCATGTCTGACGAGGTCTGGCTTGGCATCGATGTTGGTACTCAGAGCGTGCGGTGCGTCGCGGTCACCGCAGATGGCCGGGTCGCGGGCTCCGGTGCACACCCGCTGACGAGTTACCGGAGCGGAGATCGGCATGAACAAAAACCTGAATCATGGTGGGAAGCGCTCGCAACCGCTAGCCGGGCAGCACTAGCACAGGCGGATGTCACCGTCCGTGGCGTCGCGCTCGACGCCACGTCGGGGACGATCGTGCTGACTGATCGCGCTGGCAGGCCGGTCACACCCGGCCTCATGTACGACGACGCACGTGCGGCGGGCGAGGCTGTCACGGTGCAAGAAGCGGGAGAGGATCTCTGGCGGTCACTGGGCTACAGGCCGCAAGCGTCCTGGGCACTGCCGAAACTGTTGTGGCTGTACCGGCACGCAGACCTTCCCGAGCACGCGGTGCTGCAGCACCAGGCTGACTACCTAACGAGCCTCCTCACGGGACACCCCACCGCGGCGGATTCGAGCCATGCTCTGAAAACCGGGTACGACCTCGAAAACGAGAAATGGCCTGTAGACGTGTTCGACGCAATCGGTGTTCCCGCATCGATGCTGCCCGACGTGGTCCGGCCGGGAACGGAACTCGGCGTGGTCGGTGCGGCCGCTGCCGACGCGACGGGCATCCCCGCGGGAACGCCCGTCAAAGCTGGTATGACAGATGGCTGCGCGGCACTGCTCGGCTCCGGAGCACTGGGGGTGGGTTCGTGGAACGCTGTTCTGGGCACAACGCTGGTGCTGAAAGGCGTGACGGACACGCGGCTGCGCGATCCGCTCGGTGTTGTCTACAGCCACCGCGCGCCTGACGGCAATTGGCTGCCGGGTGGTGCGTCCAGTGCAGGCGCAGGTGTGCTGTCCGCCGAGTTTCCTGGCGCGAACCTCGATGCGATGAATTCGAAAGCTGCGGAGCGAGGTGGCACTGCAATTACGTATCCCATTGTGTCGCAGGGGGAGCGGTTCCCGTTCGTGGCGCCCGAACTGCGGCGTTTCACCATCGGTGAAGTAGCCGACGACATCGACTATTACGCGTCATTGCTGCGCGGTGTCGCGTATGTGGAGCGGCTGTGTTTCGACTATCTCGACCTGCTCGGCGCGCCGACACATGGCACGCTCAGCGTCACCGGTGGCGGTGCGCGAAGCAGCTATTGGAATCAATTGCGAGCCGACGTTTTACAGCGGAGCATCGTCGTACCCGAACATGCCGACGCGGCAATGGGTATGGCGATTCTGGCTCGTGCGGGTACCGGCCCGCTGGCCGACGGCGCTCATGGATTCAGCCGTCGGGCAACGAAATTCGAACCCCGCAGTGACCAGACGACGATGCACGACGACAGCTATCTGACGCTGATCGATGAGCTACACAAGCGAGGCTGGCTGCCGGACTCGGTGGCCCGTCACGCGCGGAGGAGGAGAAACCGGTGACTGACCTGACTTTGGTGCGCCATGGAGAAACCGTCTGGCATGCGGATAATCGCTACACCGGAAGCACCGATATCGCACTGACAGAACGGGGTCGTCAACAAGCTGACCAGCTTGCGAGCTGGGCGGAACAAGCCCATTTGAACGCGATCTGGGTGTCACCGCTGGGGCGGGCACGTGACACGGCAGCCCCTTGCGAGCGTGCCACCGGCCTCACCGCATCCGTGGACAAGCGGCTCGCCGAACTTGACTTCGGCGCAGGCGAAGGACTGACCAGCGGGGAGATGCTCGCACAGTTCCCAGACGCGCGGCGCGCGTTCGAACGGGACCCCGTTGCGGGGCACTTGCCAGGCAGTGAAGATCCGCGCCGAGCAACGGACCGGGCGATCGACTGTCTGAAAGACATTGCCCACGAGCATCCGTCGGGCCGGGTTCTGGTAGTTGGCCACGGGACAGTGAAACGTCTGGTGCTCTGCCATCTGCTTGGTATCCCGCTGCGCCATTACCGAGACATGTTCCCGAATGTCCGTAACTGCGGCGTCACCACAATCCGTTGGGACGGAACGGGGCACGCCGCATTGATCGAATACAACACCCCCATCGACTTCCCCGCATACGACCCAGGAAAGGACATGACCCCATGACTGTCCGCATTCTCGCCGCAGGTGACCAGTTCGTCCGTCCCGGCCTGCTCGTGCACGCCCTGCACCAGGAACTCGGCAACACGGTCGACGTGTCGACGCTGGAACTGCCCTGGCCGGTCGAACCGTTCAGGCGAATCGCAGAAGTGGACGAAGCGTCGGGCAGTGAAGAACAGATGATAGAGGCGCTGCGAGGCGTGCGTATCTGTGTGACCCAGATGGCGCCGCTCACCGAACGGATTCTCCAGGCGTGCCCCAGTCTGGAACTGTTCGCGGTGGGCCGTGGCGGACCGGTAAACGCGAACGTCGATGCTGCCGCCCGTCATGGCGTAACAGTTACCTGCGCGCCGGGCCGGAACGCGGTCGCGACGTCTGAGCACACCGTCGCGATGATGATGGCAGCTGCCCGGCGCATCCCGCATACTCACGGCGAGCTGATGGGCGGTGTGTGGCGTGGCGACTACTACCAGTACGACCAGGTTGGTGTCGAACTCGAAGGCTCCTGCGTCGGGCTCGTCGGTTACGGAGCCATCGGCAAGCGCGTCGCCCGTATCCTCAAGGGCTTCGGTGCGACGGTGCTGGTGTACGACCCGTACATACGGTCCGATGCCGTGACTGATGTTGATGAGCTTGTTGGTCTCGATGAGCTGCTGAACCGGTCGCAGGTTGTCTCACTGCATGCCAGGCTCACCAAAGACAACGCGGGCATGATCGGGGCGAAAGAGATCGCCGCGATGCCGAACGGAAGCATCATCGTCAACTGTGCGCGCGGGGGGCTGCTCGACTACGACGCTGTATGTGACGCGCTGGAGAGCGGTCACCTTTTCGGGGCAGCGTTCGACGTGTTTCCCGAGGAGCCGATTCCCGTGGGTTCGCGACTGCTAGCCACACCCGGGATCGTCATGACACCGCACCTCGCGGGAGCCAGCAAACAGACCGCGCACAACGCGGCAAAGATAGTTGCTGCGGAAACCGGCCGGTTCCTGCGCGGTGAGGCGCTCGAGAACGCCGTCGCCCCGAACGTCAGACGCGCGGGGTGAGGTGGGGGAGCCCATCTCCGCTGAGGTGCGAAAGTGTGGCACGACGTCCGCCGAGCACCATCAGCAATGCGCTGATCGGGCCGTGCACGTCTGAGCCGCGTCCTGCACTCCAGGCGGTGTCGGTCGCGGTGAAGCGGACTCCGCGGTAGCGCCGTTTCGCCCACATCGGCCAGATCATCTCCCAGAGCCGGTCGGCGCTGTCGCGCGCGAGTTCGACTGGCATGTGATGATCGCGGCTGAGGGGGAGAGCGATGTCCTGAGCGTGGATGAGTGTGTCGGCGAGAATGTTTCGCTGATTGGTTATCGGCGGAAGTTTGCGTGACGCCGCATGCTTGCGAAGCGCCGCGACGATCTGGTCCACTGGGCGACTGCCATAGGCGATTCCGAGCGCCTGGTTCATTTTGTTGAAGCGGCCGTAGGTGCGTATGGCTTCTCGTGCGGCGGCGCGGAGCGGCGGGTTAGCGCCCAGCGCGACATGCGCCGCGACGTCGCGTACGCGCCATCCCTCGCACAGTGAGGGAGCATCCCATTCATGGGGGGTAAGTGACTCGAGCATGTCAGCGAGATGTAGCCGTTCCTGCTCGATTGCATACCACCTAGCTTCGTGATCCATGAGGTTGCTGTCACCCGATAGCCGACTGGGGGCTTGTCCCAACGGAAACACCATGTCGGTGCGCGATCTCAGCCATGACTGACATCGTTTCATCCATTGTGCGATCCCGGGGCAGTCGTGCGATGTCGGCAAAGAATGATCCCGCGCCGTCCCCGGTTGTGAACGCCAGTATGCGGGCACCTGGCGCGGCAGCGTTCCATGTATAGGGAGTGCCTGGCGTGATTGTGATGCTCGCGCCTCGCGTGAGCGTGTGCTGCACGGTTTCCGAGACGAAGGTGATCGTGCCTTCGAGCACGTAGGCCGTCGCTCCCCAGGGCGAGGTGTGAAGAGGAACGAGCGGTCCGGGCCGCACGTCGACCTCGAATAGTTCGTATGCGCCGCCAGTCGTCGCGGCGCTCGCCTTGACGACGTGAATGCCATCGAATGTGTCGAGAGCGATACCGTCGCCGGGTGCGCTGTAGTGGCTGTTCATGGTTGTCTCCACGATTTCCAAAAAGTTCGATACACTCACCAATGTAGTCAGATTAACTGACTAATTCAAGAGGTGTGAGGGAAATGGCGAACGACGAATTGCCCGTTGGGCTGCTGATGTTCATTTCGTTCCGGTACCTCGAAGGCCGCGTGCATGAGGCACTTGAGGCCGCAGGGTACGGAGACGTGAGCATCGCGCAAGGCCGAGTCGCAGCCAGGATTGCGCCGGGGGGCAGCCGCCTCACCGACCTCGCCGAGCAGGCGCAAATCACCAAACAAACAGCAGGCTTCCTCGTCGACCAGCTGGAGAAATCGGGCCTCGTGGAACGAGTGCCCGACCCGATGGATAAGCGGGCACGGCTCGTCCGGTTTACCGAACACGGGAAGAGGCTCTCGGCCGCCGCCAATGCCGCCGTCGCGGAAGTCGAGGCCGAATGGGAAGCGCATTTGGGGAAACGACATATGGATCAGTTGCGCCGCGCGCTGTTCGAACTGCGGGAAGTCACTGACCCGTACATGTGACGATCGGTACTGACCCCAGACAGGACGCAAGCGCCCAAACGGGGAATTGGGCGCTCACGTTCAAGAGTCAGGCTGGGGCAATTCGTCCTACCATGCTGGCCGGCATGGTCAACTTCTTGCCGAAGTCTCTAGCGGCTCTTCACTTTTGCGGGTGTCTTACGCATCCGTGTTTTCAACCGCGCCTTCCTGCGCATCCAGTCCCCCGGGGTCGCTGTTTTCCGGATCCAGCGGCCGGGCTGTATGGATATGTGAGTCCCTCTGCAGTAGAACTCACCGCATTCCAGTCGGTCCATCAATATTACGCCTCTGCGCTGCACGTCAGCAAGACGTTCGTTGCCCACGATGCTCGGGAGCATGGGACCATGACGGCAATGTACCCACACCGGCGTCGTCGAGGAAGATACTGAAACGCATGATGAACCACCGCGTCCTGGCCGATGCAGATAGCCGCGCCTACGGCTCGATGCGGGATCAGCCGGTATCGCGCGACGAACGGTACAAGGTGGGTCAGGAGTTGCGGCACAGTGTGCCCCGGTCATCTTTGGCCGAGTGGAAAAAACCGAATGACCGTGCCGATCCGGTCGAGCAAGTGAACGTATCGCATCAAGGGCGGCTGGACTGGCTGGTCCCGGTGCGGGTCGGACGCATGATCGCGTCACCCTACGGCTTTCTGCGTGGCACCGCGGGACTGATGGCTACTGATGTTGCGACGCTCCCCGCGACCGGAATCATGCCTGTGATCTGCGGAGACTCGCATATGGGTAACTTCGGTTTCTACGCGTCACCGGAACGTGAACTCGTTTTCGATCTGAACGACTTCGACGAAGCACATCCCGGGGGCTGGGAATGGGACCTGCGGCGGCTCGTTGCCAGCATCTGGGTAGCGGGACGGCAGAACGGTGCCTCCGAAGGTCAGTGCGGGGAAGCCACACATTCGTGCGTGGAGGCGTACCGAGGCCAGTTGCGCCGCCTCGCGGAGATGCCTCTGCTGCAGCGTCATTTCGAACGCCTTGACGTCGATAGGCTGCGCGCCACCGCCAACGACAGCAGCTTGCGCCACCAGATAGAGCGGTCCGCCAAACGGGCCCGCAAACGCACCAGTGACCGTGCACTGCCACGGTTCACCGAAGAGCGCGACGGGCAGCGCCGCATTGTCGAAGAACCACCGCTGATCACCAGCCTCGGCGAGAAGGAAGCCACCCGGCTAGCTGAGGCGCTCGATCAGTACCTCGAATCCGTGCCGTCGCAGTGGCGGCGCGTACTCGCCGGCTACACGGTGCGCGACGTCGCCCACAAGGTGGTTGGTGTGGGGAGCGTCGGTCTGCGCGCCTACGTGGTGCTATGTGAAGGCAGCAGTCCCGACGACGTCCTCTTCTTGCAGTTGAAGCAGGCCCGACGATCCGTCATTGCGCGGTTCGTCCACGGCGATGACGCGTGGCATGCGCACCAGGGTCAGCGCGTCGTCGAATATCAGCACGCACTGCAAACGGCGAGTGACCCACTGCTCGGCTGGACGTCCTTCGACGGCCGGCAGTTCTATGTCCGCCAGTTCCGGAACATGAAGGGCGCGATCGACATCGACGACATTGACACCGAGGCGCTCGCGGACTATGCCCGCATTTGCGGCCACCTCCTCGCGAAAGGACATGCGCGGACCAGTGGCGCGTCAATGATCGCTGGGTATCTGGGGAAAAGCGACAAGGTCGCGGAGTCGCTCAGCAAGTTCGCCAAGGCGTACGCCGACCAGACCGAGGAAGACCATCAGGCGCTGGTCGATGCGGTGAAGAACGGGAAGATACCGGCGGAATAGACGCGGGCGAAGTTTGAAGGGTTGGGAATCGCCGCATACTGTCGTGGCCGATCCCGAAGCACGATCCAGCGGGAGAGAGGGAGAGGACTGGAATGCGGACACTGATCAAACTTCTCATCGGTCTCGTGGTGGTCGTTGTGGCTGCCGCAGCTGTGGGAGAGGCGCTCGCGCGCTACTTTGTCGGCCGGGAAGTCAGTGAGCCGCTGAGTGACACGTGGCAGACCAGCGTTTCCACCTCGTTCGGGACTCAACCGCTGATACCTGGCCTCCTCAATGACCGGGTCGGTGAGATGACCATCGAATCTGACACCATCACGAGGGGCAGCCTGAGCGGTTCGTCGGTGCTCATCAAGCTGGACGGCACCGATATCAGTGACCGCGCCAACCCGGTTGCCGAGCAGGTGAACATCACGGCGCGTGTCACCACTCAGACGATCCTCGAGGCGATCGAGGCCCAAGGTGGGGGCGGCGTCCAGCTCCCACTAGGCGTTGTGGTGACGATCGATGACGTGGTGGCCCGTCCGGACCGTAACGCGATCGAAGTGGTTCTCGCTGAAGGTGCCGCGTCGGTGTTCGTCACACCGCTCGTCCAGAATGGCGAGATCGTCACCGAGACAGACGGTGGCTCGATTCTCGGCTTCCCGATCCCGGACCAAATCTTCTCCGCCATCCGGAGCGGTACACAGGAATCAGTCGCCGTGCTGCCCGACGGATTGGTGGCGGAACGCGTCGAGGTGACCGCGGACGGTGTCGACGTTTATCTCGCCGGGCAATCATTGGCACTGAGCGAGCTGAACAACGCGCAACCTTGACGTTCGGCGGGGCAGTGGGCGTGCCCCTCACATGTGCCGAGAAATGGTCGTGCCACGTCGCGTTTCGCGGTGCGTTATTCAGCACGTGTGGCCTCGCCGGGCGGTTCGCGAACTGTCGCGGCGAGGGCGTCGAGCATCGGCCGCTGTCCCGCGACGAGAAGTGGGCGGGCTTCCGCCACCGGAACCCAGCGGGCGTCGTCAATCTCGGGGAATGCCCGTCGGCGGCCCGAACGTGGCGGCCACTCGAGCTCGAACGTGTTGCTGCTGACCGCATCGACCTCAAATAGAGCCGCCTCGCCAGCGAAAACGTGCACTACCTTGCCCGATGCATAACGAAACGACCCGAGCTTGAAGTACGCAACATCGGGCGCTGCGGAGCCGATCTCTTCGGCGAACTCACGGTGAGCGGTCGCGAGCGCGTCCTCACCGGGCATGCACTCGCCCTTCGGGATCGTCCAGGCGCCCTCGGTCCTGCGCGCCCAGAAGGGACCGCCCATGTGTGCGAGGAACACTTCTAGCGAGCTGCTCATCCGGTACAGCAGAATGCCCGCGCTTTCAGCCACGCCCGCAGCATAGCTGGCCGTGGAATCCGGGAGTAAAATTCGATCCAGCGCCCGGCAGGAGGGCTGCTGAAGGGAGCGTCGGCCATGTCTGAGTTTCCGCCATTAGGTCACGTGGCTCTCACTGTGAAGAGCTGCGACGTCAGCCGCCCCTGGTACCAAGCTTTGTTCGGCACCCAGCCCGTCATCGACGAAGACACCGGCCCCTGGTATCACGTCGTGTGGGCATTGCCCGGCGGCGGCTTGCTCGGAATCCATGAACATCCAGGCACCCCGAAAGAAGACACATTCGATGAAGTTCGCATCGGGCTTGACCATGTGTCCTTCCACTGCGGGAGCCGCAGCGAGCTCGAAGCATGGAAGGTGAAACTGGATGAGTTGGGGGTCAAGAATGGAGGGATCAAGGACGCCCCGTATGGCTCCGGGCTCTCCTTCCGCGACCCCGACGGAAACGCGCTGGAGTTCTTCGCGGCGCCCGCAAACTAAATTCAGAGTGCGTGAGTCACATGTGTGGACGTGTCACCGATCTTTGGATCGTGCGGCGGGATCTGGGTGGGCGGGCGCAGCACTCGTCGCAGCATGCGCGGGCTGAAGAGCCGCGAGGGCGGCTCCATGAACGCCGATACCCTCAGGAACGTACGCGCGACGAAGGGATCGGTTTCGGCGGCGGCCTGAATCCGCGAGACGTACCGTTCCGCCAGGCGGGTGGCGAGTGTCCGCTCACCCTCAACTTCCGGCAGCGCCAGATCCCCGCCGATCGCGGTCTGCCACGCGACGCCGATTGGTTTGGCCGCGGCACGGAAATACCTGCGGGCGAGGGTGCGATGGTTCCCAGCCAGGCTCTTTCGCAGCGCCATCGCCTGAAGCGCAGCGACCGACATGCCCTGGGCGTACAGCGGATTGAAGCTGCACGCTGCGTCGCCGATCACGAGCAGCCCCGTGGGGAAGTCGGTGAGCTTCTCATAGTGGCGGCGCAGATTCGACGGGAATCCGTGACCGACCGGCGCGTCCAGCGCCTCCGCCTGCTGGATCGCGCGCAACACCTCAGGCGGCGCGACATGCGCAACGAATTCCCTATGCCGCAATGGATCGGCTGAGGGGCGGTGTGTTCCGTACCCGAAGACAAGCAGCTTCCAGTGATCGTTTTCTTGCCTGATCAGCACCATCCCTCTGGGGTTGCCCGGTACCGGGCCGTGTAAATAGAGCTGCAACTCGCCGAGGGCACCTTCCTGCAACCGTAGCGTCTGGCTCACGTACTTCAGGTCGACCCGAAGCTCGCTCTTCGCTGGAGGCGTGCACCCGAGTGCGCTGATCCACTCGGGTACCCGGCTGCGGCGTCCGGTTGCGTCGACAACGAGGTCCGCCGCACGTACCTCGGCCGCGCTGCCGGACCGCCGCTGCACGACGTTCACCCCGGTCACGCGAGGTATGCGTCCGTTCGGTGTGGTGTGCAATCCGACGACGTCGCAGCGATCGATCAGGGCCACGTTCGGTAGACGCTCTAGCCGGGCGCGGAGCTGACGCTCTAGCAGTGGCCGGGACGGCTGATAGGTCGGGTCCTCGATGACGCCTTCCTGACTCAACGTGTGGCCGCCAACGATGAATTTGATCTCGCGGCAGGTGCGGAGCACAGGGACATTCATCGCCTTGAGATCGGACAGGAAGCCAGGGAACAGTGACTCGATGACCTGAGCGCCACCCGGCAGCAGCAGATGAGCTTGCCGGCTTTGCGGAACCCCGAGACGCGGTTCCGCTGCGGTGGGCAGGGCGTCGCGTTCGAGAATCGTCACCCGTTCAAAGGTCTCCGACAGCACACGCGCAGCAAGCAGTCCTGCCATGCTGGCGCCGAGAACAATGGCGTGTTCGTGGCTGGTGGTGGACAGTGACATCGCTGCCTCCTCAAATCGGGATAGAGTGACGATACCGCCGGGAACTGTTCACTATCCAGGCCATTTATTGCTCGATCTGGCGCCTAACCGTAGAGCTCGCGGTGCCAGAGATCAGCGGCGATCCGCTCCACACCGCGCGTCAAGTGACGGCGATAGGTCGAGAACGGAAGGCCGAGCACTTCCGCGGCTTTCTCCTGCGTCACTGCCGGGTGGAGGTACGTGCGGTTGATCACGCGATAGAGCTTCTCGCTGCGCGGGTCTTCACCCAGGCTTTCGGCGGCCGCGGTGATCTGCCGCTGGAGCTCGGCAACCGGGTGTGCTGCTCCGCGGGTGAGGCGCGACGTTGCCAGCGGGTTGCGGGCAAGGCGCGCCGGATCGCGGAAATGTTTCAGCGCATCGCGCACTGCGTGCTCGAAGTCGGGCTGCGACAGGGCAACTTCCGGTACCGGAGCAGTGGGTGGCGTGATGTCCTCTCCAACCTCACGTCTGCCCATCATGTCTAGCCAGTCGCTGATGTTCTTGCGGCGCCAGTCGTGCGCAAACACGGAGTAATGGGCGCCGCCTACGTCGTACTCAGCGGCGGTTGCACGGTGGAAGTCCAGGTAGTCGAAGAGCGGCGCCCAGCGCTCGCCGTCGGCATAGGCACCGATGAGATCCCATGCTGGCGACGTCGCGCGGAGGAGTTCCTGGGTGTGTCGCACACTGATGAGGTTCTGCGACATTGATGGTTCCTGATTGTGGATGGCATCTATCAGGAACCTCGCCGCGTAGACGGTTTCACCGGGCAGCGGAGGCGCGGTCTGCACCACGTAGCGCCACATCGCGCGGGTGCCGGGGTCCGCATCACGTTCAGCTGGGTCCATTCCGTGCAGTTCGAGGCGGCAGGCGAAGCCGATAGGTCCGGGCTCGCCGGCGCGAAACACTATGAACGCGGAAGGCTGATGTTCGAGCCAGAACCGCACATAGTCAGCCTGTTCTGGCCCCTGATGCTGTTCGGTCATCGCGATGATGGCCGCGTGGTCGGAGGGGGACAGTTCGTCGGTGTACGCCTGGCCGAATGTCGCCCAATCCCAGAAGCCGCTTACTGCACGGTTGCGCCGGTGCAGGTATGCCAGCGCATGAACATGTCGCAGCTGGGTGCGGCCCGTGGTCGCGGCGATTGTTCGCAGGACGTGCTCACGAACTTTATCGTGCAGCTCGACGTATCTGTTTTCGTCACGCCAGCGAAGGTCCGCGTCGAGCGCGTCACGTGCTGCGTCGTGCGGGAAAACGCCCCACGGTCCTTCTTCGACGAACGACACCGCACGCAGCCAGGTGAACAGGTCGGGCACGTCATCACCGGGAAGGACATCGCGCAGCAAAGCCTCCGTCGTGTACTGCGCGAGGGAACACACTTCCACTGCGGACCTGTGAAGCAGGGAGGGCACCGCATCCACAAATCGGTGCAGCAGCGCGGCGACGATGTTCGGTGCTAGCGCGAGGTCACTGTCCGCTAAGTGCTCAGCCCGCAGCACCTCAGTCATCAGCGCGAGAGACAGTGGATGGCCATGGGTGAGCTGGAGTGCGACGTCATGGCGTGCCGCAGCAACACCTGCTGCAGCAAGGAACGTGCGTGTGTCTTCTGGCGCGAGATTGCGGAGCGACACCACGCGCAGAAGGTCCTGCCATCCAGGGTCAGCAAGCCACTCTGGGGAGGGTGGATTCCGGCCCGCTATCACCACGGTGACGTCGCTCGGCAGCGAGGGCAGGAACTCGCCGCGCAGCCACACATCCAAAGGTGCGAGCACCTCGTATGTGTCGAGCAGCAGGACGGCTGGCTCGGAGGGAAGTTCACCGCCAAGAGCATCAAGGAAGGCGGCCGGCGACGGATCGAGATTGCGGGCATCGAGAGCGATGACGCGGCGCCGGTACGACAGCGAGATTTCCTGGAATTGATCGAGCAGCGCCGATTTGCCGATACCGCCTGGGCCGTAGAGGTACAGGACCGCAAACGGCGGTGAATCGGAGTCGAGCGCTGCCCGGAACAATTCGAGCTCACCGCGCCGGCCGACGAATCGGGCGCGGCGCGCCGCTCGCAGCCGATCCGCGATGGTCGCGGCCTCAGAAGGGTGTGCGGTCACGCTGTCAATTGTGCGACGTTATCTCTTCCGAGGCGAGACTACGTAGCAGCGCTTGCCTTGCGCAGGCCGTCTGCGCTGTCCCAGATCGCGATCACAGCGACGACGAGAATGATGAGCCACGGGTTGACGGTGGGTACGGAGTCCCATTGCGCGCGTTCCGCGATCGTCGCCAGGAGGGTCGGGTTGATCAACTCGTCGGCGATAGCCAGCCACCCGACGACCGCGAGGAACGCCAGGTTCACCGCTGTGTTCGCGATGGCGATGGGGTAGTTCCAGTGGCCGCGAACGTATTTCGCTACCTCAATCGCGAGTGACAAGACGAGGATGGCAATGATGACCTGCATCCAGCCGTTCCACAGCTCGGGGTTGAGGAGGGGTACGCGCGCGTCGTCGAGCGTGGAAACGGGTGAGCGCAGATGCTGCCAGAACAGGAACCCGATAGCGATTACGACGAACACCATCCCGGTGACTGTTTCACCCTTGGATATCGTCGTTGCGCCGGTGCCTGCTGGCAGGGAATCAGGGTCCCATTCTTCGTGCGCTACGACGTCCTTCTGGTTTCCGGATCGTTCAATGATCGCGAAGACCAGCGTCACCCAGAACACGAGGTGGATCGCGACCTCGATGGTAACGCCGATCGCTGAACCCAGCGCACCGCCGATCGGTTCATCCTCGACCAGTTTGACCGCAAGTATCACGACGGCAATTACGGGTAGGACGATCGAGGTGAGCAGCTGGATCAGTCTTAGATAGTCAGGGAAGATCTCGGGCCCGATCAAGTACTGCGGCCGGTCACGGTATCTGCCGGCGAGGGCGCGTGGTTCGCCGAGTTCGATCAGCACCGCGCGCTCAGCGTCAGTACGCGGCTGGCCGGCGTCCGTGCGTGCGTCCACCATGTCAGTGATCGTCACGGTGAGTTCTGCGGCGATGTCTCCGCGCTGCTTTTCCGGAAGGCGCCGTGCGACGTCCCACACGTAGCGTTCGGTCAAGGTGGTCATTCTGTTCCTCCCCGTGAAAGTGATTCGATCGATGTGTTGAGGGTCCGCCACTCGTCGATCAGGTCGTTGAGGATGGCCGTGCCCAGTGCGCTGACGCGATAGAACTTGCGTGGCCGCGGCTCGTCGGTGTTCCACTCGCTTTCGAGCAGACCCTGCTTCTCGAGGCGTCGCAGCAGCGGGTAGAGAGTGTTGCCATCGACACTGAAGCCTGCTGAGCTCAGCGATTCGAGCAGTGCGTAGCCGTAGCGCGGCTCTGAAAGCGTTGCCAAGCAAGCTAGTACGACGGTGCCTCGGCGTAACTCTTGTATGTGCCCCGGTAGCACTTCGTCCCTCGTCATGCCTAACACAATACTGTGTGTCACACATTATTGTCTAGCATCATGTGTTCGGCACGTGCAGAGAAGCGCACGCCCGAATCGCCAGATCCTGTGATTTTCTCTGCACATGTGATCCGCACCGCCGTGCCGTGCGTCTGGTTAGGCGTGCACCCATTCACACCAGCGCAGCGTGGACTCACACGCGGCCAGTTGCGCGGATACCAGCGTGTTGTGCGAGGCGTCTACATCGAGCGCGCCGCCGAGTTGACGCCACTCGTGAAAGCGCGTGCAGCATGGGTGTGGGCGGCAGGGGAGTGTGTCCTTTCCGGTGTTTCCGCAGCTGCTGTGCACAACGTCAGATATCTGCCCGACCAGTCGGCTGAAATCGTCACCCGGAAGGCTGCGCAGGTCCGCGGCCTGGTCATCCACCGTGACCGGCTCGAGGAGCACGAGGTGATGAGCAAACATGGGATGCGGCTCACCACACCGGCGCGCACGGCATTCGATATCGCGCGGCGCCGCGAACCCGATCATGCTGTGGCGCTGATTGATGCGCTGTACCAGGCCACACCACTCACTCCTGGCATGCTCGCTGAGTACGCGGAACGCAAGCGCGGCAGCCGTGGAATCACTGCGCTGCGTGAAGTTCTGCTACTCGCGGATCCCGGTGCAGAGTCTCCCCGCGAGACACGCCTCCGCCTTCTGATCGTCCGGGCAGGCCTGCCACGGCCGGTAAGTCAGCACACTGTGCGTGACGCGGCGGGGCGGTTCATCGCGCGTGCTGACCTGGCCTGGCCGCAATGGAAGGTCGCTGTCGAATACGACGGGGCACATCACTTCGAGGACCCGAAACAGGCCCGCAAAGATGTCCTGCGCGCGAATGCCTACCTGCGCGCAGGGTGGCGTGTCATACGAGTTGTCAATGAGCACCTGCGAAGGCCAGAGCTGCTGATTCGCCACATCGAAGAGACGTTGCACGACGCGTCCCGCGTAGATGCCGCCTGAAATGTGCCTACTGGAATCGCCTGCCTTCGTCACGCTGATAGCCCCATACCGCTGCAACCGCGAGCACGGCCGTCCAGAAGGCGAGCATCGCCAGGGCCAGCGGGCTCGGTGAATAGTCTGTCAGCGCGCCGACAACAAGATCGGTCGCGCCACGCGTTGGGACATACGGCGCGATCGTCTCAACTAGCGCTGGAGTGTCGTTGGCGTCGAAGAACATTCCGCCCGCCACAGCGAGAGGGATGAAAATGATGCTGTTCGTGATCATCGTGGCCCGCGCGGACAGGTTGTAGCCGATCGCAATGCCCATGATCGTGAACGACACAATCACAGGCAGCAGTGCGAGGGTTGCGAGAAGAACGCGGCTCAACGGTGCCGTGGCCTCCGTGAAAAGGGCTGCCACGAGGACGATAGGAATGACCCCTGCGAGCACGACGGCGAGTCCGGTGAGAATGTTGCTCATGAACTGAGGGCCGAGTCCGCCCGGCAATGTGCGCATGTAGGCGCCCCACGGCGATTCGCGGAGTGCGGACACGGTGAACGAGAAGTGCCCGACGCAGCCGAGCAGCACAGCGAACACCACCATCGTCGCGGTCGCACCCGTCATGGCCGCGGGGTCGTCGGACAGAAACGGGACGATGAAGAACACCATCACAGCGATCGGTGTCAGCGTGATTGCGAGGAATGAGACGGGTGTCCGCGCGGTTTCGATGAGTTGGCGCTTGGTGTACAGGGCAGTGAGAGACATCTCGGGGCCTTCCGCGGTCAGGCGACGTGCTTGCTGGTGATCGAGAGGAACGCGTCTTCGAGTGACGCAGAACGAATCTCGAGTTCGGAGAACGACGCTCCGGAGGTGACAAGCTCGCGCACGAAGTGGTCCGCATCATTCGTCAGGACGGTGGTGTTGCCGCGGTCGTTGTGTTCGACGCGCGCGACACCAGGGATCGAGGGCAGCTCGGGACAGATCAGCGAAACCCGTTTCAGGCTGACAAGGCCCCGAACGTCGCGGACACTTCCGTCCGCGATGACACGACCGCGGTCGACCACGGCGACCCTTTGCGCGAGTGCCTCGACCTCTTCGAGGTAGTGGCTCGTGAGCAACACCGTTCCGCCTTCGTCGTGGAACGCGCGGATTCCGGTCCAGAGTTGCCGTCGCGCCTCGACATCAAGGCCTGTTGACGGTTCGTCGAGGAAAACTACTCGCGGGTTCCCCGCGAACGCCAGCGCCACCGCGACGCGACGCTGCTGGCCGCCCGACAACCCACCGATCTGGCGGGAACACAAGTCCTGCAGGTCGAAGCGTGCGAGCAGGTCATCGCGATTCGTCGGGTTCGGATAATGCGCGGCGATGAAGTCGATGAGTTCGCCGACGCGCCACGCCTCCGGAAGCGCTGTTTGTTGCGGGGTGACCCCGATGGCCTGGCGTGTTGCCTCATCGCGCGGGTTGCCGCCACACAACTCGACCGTGCCGGAGTCCGGGCGGCGTAACCCAACAAGAAGGTTGATCAGCGTCGTCTTGCCGGCCCCGTTCGGGCCGAGCAGTCCGACGAGTTCTCCCGGTGCGATGTCGAGGGACACGCCGTCCACTGCGACGACGTCGCCGTAACGGCGGGTCACGTCGCGCACGCGCATGATGGGGCTGGTCATGACATCACCTCGGTGTGGTTGGTCATCAACTCCGGCGGTTCCGGAAAGGCGAACGGAGCCGGAAGCTGATGGGGGAGAACAGGCCACGCCTGACCAGTGCTCTCGCTAGCGAGAATCGCGTGCTCTGTTGTGAAGCTCGATCATGTCTCCGGAACCTCCTCAGATGGGTGCTGGGCGCCGGTGGCGCGTTCGAACATGGTGATGATTTGCTGCTTGTACATCTCCAGGTCGAGCTGCGGATCGGAGAGGTGAGGTGACACCCCATCAATGACGTTCCGAAGCGCTTGTGCCATGAACCGCGGGTTGAAGTCGGCGAACTGCCCCAGCTGCTGTCCGCGCTCGAAGACCTCGACGACGGGTGCGAGCGACTGTTCTTCGCCTTCGCTCGCGTCGATGCCGGGGAGGTTCGCGAGTGCTCCGCTCGAGAAGATCTCGACGAGAGCGATGATTCCCTTGGGATGAACCGCCATGTAGTCGAGGTTGGACGCGATGTACTCGCGCAGCTGTCCGGCCGGTGTCGATTCGGTGCTGACACGGGCCCCCATGTATTCACCCGCGTCGGTGTAGACCTTGATCACCAGTTGCGCGATCAGTTCGTCCTTGTTCGCGAAGTGGTACGAAATCAAACCCCTGCTGATGCCAGCGGTTTTCGCGATCTGCGCCATCGAAGCGCTGGAATAGCCAGAATCCGCGATCGTCGTGATGGCGGCGTCGATGATCTGCGCACGGCGAGCTTGCTCGATGAAGGACCGCGCGCTTTGGCTATCTGCTTTAGAATCTGGCTGCACAGCCAAAAAATAGCACAGACGGCCAGTGGGTGTCGAGGGAGTAGTTTTCATGCTCTCGACGCGTGCAGAGAAACGCACGCGGATCAGCGAGCGGGACGGTGCGTTTCCCCGCACTAGTGGGACGTTCCCTGCGCGACCTAGCGTGGCTCGCTCGACTGGATGTCCTGAACCAGTCGAGGCGTGCGCCGCTGGCCAACTCTGGACAGCCAGGACCCGACTGGGTAGGACAGTCGCACGACGAAGTAATTGACGTACTCGACGACCCCGAATGCCCACACCGCGAGAACGAGGATCGCAGCGCCCATGGTGCTGGGCATCCAGACCAGGACGCCGACCAGTCCAGCGGCGAGGAGCGCGACGTTGAATACGCGAAACCCTCTGTAAACAGCGGCGATTCGGGCTGGCATCGGTCGGGAATGAACCCAGCTGCGTGCGGCGAGCCAGTAGAGGCCGGCCTGCACGAGGATTGCCAGCAACGGGACGAGCGCACACCACATCGCCGCGGTGTTCTCAGCGGAGGTCAGGCGCGGCAGGACGACAGCGAAGACCCCTGCAGCTACAAGTTCTCCCACGCCAAGACTCAGATACTTGCGCCGCAAAGCTTCTCGTCTGTCGTGGGGCACGCCGTCGATCGTAGCGGCGGCGCGGAACATGCTGAGCAACGCGGAGGTAACGAGCGCAACTCGACAAGATCACAAACGGCAATAAGACGTAACGGACTCTCTCCAGCCCTCGATTGACCGGAACGTACGCGTTCAATAATGGGAAGGCTATCTGTGAGTCACAAGAGTTGGGTTGCGGCCGCTGCCGTACTGCCGGTGTTTTTTCTGACGGCATGCGGTGCAGACACCGAAATCACGTCTGCCACAGCAACAGGGGCTACACCGGCAACTAGCGAAGCCGCGACAACGACCGTCCCGGTAAATGAGGCTGACAACGCGGGCGGGAATGCGCCCGTATCGCCAGCGGCTCAAGAACCCTCGAGTCCCACCGAGCCAGTAGATTCAGGCAGCGCAGAAGGTAACGACGCGACTGGTACCGGTACTTTCATCATCTCGGCGGCCACCGAATCGGGTGTGCCAATCCCTGGCGTATCCGTCACCGTGACCGGTTCAAACCACTGTGAATCCGTGGAACCCACAGACTTCCAGCTGCCAACGGCAGGTATGCCGACAACTGGCGGCGATGGCACAGCAATACTGAGCGACCTGCCCGCAGGGTGCTACGGGTTCGGGCTCGTCGAACTTCCCATCGAAGCCAACCCACTGCCGACAAGCTACCTGGGAACGCAATTGGTTGCCGGACAGGAGAAAACAGTCGACCTGCTATTCCTCGATGACAGTCCAGCGATCACCGGAACTTTCCGGCTCGTCGATTCAGAAACAGGTGACCCTGTCGCTGGCCGCGAGCTCACGGTGTCCCGCTGCACCGGCGGATCCGGTGTCTTCTACACCGGGGCGACCGCAGCCGACGGCAGCGTTGCGGTGACTTCATCGCTCGACTGCGTCCAGGTGGAAGGGATACGCGGGCGCACCTCGCCCTGCACGATTGACGAGTACGGCCAGCACAGGATGCTCCGGGACGGGTTCGACGAAACACTCCACGTCACTCAGGCGGGCGCCGCAGGGAGCTGCTGACGGCTTCAATCGAACCCACCTGAGGAGCTTCAGGTAACGCTCCTTGCGCGCGATTCGAATAGCCGCTGCCTACTCCGCTACTCGTGCTTCGGACGACGCGCAACCGCCTCCAACTCGGCGGCATCGACGAGTTTTACTCGAGGTCGCCCGGCTCGATGACCCGCGGATCGCTCGTGCTGATCGATCCGCGACCATCCGTCTGCGTCGATGAGGTGAGCGCCGCGGGTCTTGAGGAGATCCATGACGTCGCCGCGCGGGATCTCGGGTGAGCGAAGTTGACCGGAAGCGAGGTCGGCGAGGATTGTGCGGGCGGTTTCCCGGCCGCAGATTCGGTTCATCCCGATACCGCCGGTGGGGCCTCGTTTGATCCACCCCGCAACGTAATGTCCTCGGGTCTGCGATACTCGGCCTTCGTCATTTGGCACAACGCAACGTCCTGAGTCGAAGGGTAAACCCGGGATAGGGCTGCCGCGATAGCCGGCGGCGCGGATGACTAGACCAGTGTCGGTCGTGAAACGCAGGGAGGTCGCGGTGACTTTCGAGTCTTCGGCGTAGACGTTGTGGACGCACGAAATCCCAGCTACGGTGCTTTCTCCAATGATCGATTCGGGGGCGACAAGGTAGCGCATCACGATGCGCCGGTTGCCGGGCGTGATCGGCTGGGCGGAAAACCTTTGGGCGATACGGATTTTCGCGGCGAGCATCGAGTCGAGCGTGCCATCGGCGAGGGCCGCCGCCGTTGCTGCGGGGAGCCGCAGGTCATCGGGATCGATCACGATGTCGACTCCTCGTAGGTTGCCCAGCGCAGCGAACTCACCGATGGTGTGGGCGGCGTCAGCAATCCCTCGCCGACCCAGTACCACCACCTCGCGCACTTTCGAACGTCGCAGCGCCGCGAGGGCGTGATCAGCGATATCGGTGGGCGCCAGGGACTCCGGATCACTGACGAGGATCCGGGCCACGTCGAGGGCGACGTTGCCATTTCCGACGATAACCGCAGTCTCACCGGATAGATCGAACTGCTCGTGGGCGAAGTCGGGATGGCCGTTATACCAGGCGACGAATCGGGTCGCGGAGACTGAGCCGTGCAAATCCTCCCCGTCGATACCAAGCCGTCGATCATGTGCGGCACCGCTGGCGTGTAGCACAGCGTCGTAACGCGTGGTCAACTCGTCGAGAGTGATGTCACGCCCGACTTCGACGTTGAGGAAGTAGCGGAACAACCTCCTTGCAGCGGTGGCGGCGAACATCCGCGTGACCGCTTTCGTGGACTGGTGATCGGGCGCGACCCCAGCCCGCACCAGTCCATACGGGGTGGGCAGGCGCTCGAACATATCGACCGACACTCCAGGCTGTGAAAGCAGTTGCTCTGCAGCATAGAACGCCGACGGGCCGCTGCCGATGACAGCAATGTGCGCGCGCCGAGGCGGCGACGGCAGTGGCAGCGCGACTGGCTTACGCCGAATCGGCTGGTGGTCGGTGTAGTACGCGGCATTGAGGTCGATGAAGTGGCGATTGGTCTCGTCGAGTTTGTCGTCGGGTTTGATCGCTGAGACGGGGCATTCGTCGACGCACGCGCCGCAATCGATACAGCCGGCCGGATCGATGTAGAGCATCTCGGCGGTCGCGAAGCCGGGTTCGTCAGGGCTGGGATGAATGCAGTCGACGGGGCAGACCGACAGACAGCTGGCGTCGTTGCAGCAGGCCTGCGTAATGACGTGTGCCATCGAATTCCTTGTGTATCAGTTGAATCGGGCGGTGAACGAGGCGAAGCCCTGGAGGGTGTTGTTCAGTACAGGTACTGGATCGCTGACGGTGATCGTGTCGACCCGCGGGAGCATGGCGTGCAGGAGGGTCTGCATCTCGAGTTTCGACAGTTGCATGCCGACGCAGGTGTGGATGCCGTGACCCCAGCCGAGGTTGCTTCCGCGCCGGTTCAACGTGAATCTTTCGGGCTGGTCGAAGTGGCGTTCGTCCATGTTGCCCGCGGCGTAGAGCAGGACCACTCGCTCTCCCCGGTCGAGTCGGATGCCGTGCAGTTCGGTGTTCTGCGCGACCATTCGAGTGAACCCGCGAATTGGAGATGCCAGTCGAACGGCCTCCACGACCGCTGTCGGGACGAGGCTGGGATCTTCGCGCAACTGCCGCCAGACACCGGGCACTGTTCCCAAACTCCAGAGCAGCTGTGCTGTAGCAAGAATCGTGGTGTCCAGGCTGGGTGCCACGAAGTCGATGATCATGTTCTTGGCTTCGATCGTGGAGATTTCGCCGCGATCGGCTGCGTCGAAGATCGAGGACGCCCAGCTGCCAGGCTTCACGGCCGCACGGTTCAGACGCAGCGTGTACAGGTACAGAGCGAGCGAGCGATGAAAGGTTGACAGTGACCGCAGGTTAGCCGGACCGAGCCCGTCAAAAGTTGCCCCGGCCCATCGCAGCATATGGTGCGGAGTGACCTTGACGCCGACAAGTTCCGCGACCGCCTGCACAGGGAGCCGGGCGGAGAAGTCTGCGACGCCGTCGAAAGAGTCCTGCTCGAGTAACCGTTCGACCGTCTCCACGGCTTCAGCCGCGAACACGTCCGCGGACGGTGAAAGCGCCCGCGATGTCAGCGACCGCATCAGGATCATGCGGCGCGTCAGGTGGGTTGAACTGTCACTGGAGAGTGTGGTGTATCGCCCGAGCGCGTTGGCAATCGGGTTGGCCGCGACACCTTGTTTACTGAGGTAGGTCGTATCGTCGCGCAACGCTTCGCGCACATCGTCGAACCGGCCCATCGCCCACATTCGATGCCGGGGCAGCCACACGAGTGGACCAGTGTCGCGTATCTGCCGGTAGACGGGCTGCGGATTCTTCAGCGTGGCATTGCTGTACAGGTCGATGTCAACCGAAGGGACACTGAGACTCTTCATCGGACCAATCCATCGAGGCGTGCCTGCATCGCCTGCTCCACCCGGGCGGCGAAGTCTTCAGGCCTTTCACCCGCTTCGGGGTGCATCGCCGGAAGCACCGCTGTGGTGATCTTCACGGGCAGTGGCAGGTACGGGAGGATCGTGGTGATTCCGATCGTCAACCCCCAGGGAATCGACAGTGTCACCGGCAGCGTTTTCACGCGCAGGAGGCGGGGGAGGGAGAGTGCCTTCGCCAGTTTCTGCCCGTCGGACAGCACGAACAAGGAGTTGCCAGCACCGGCCGTGACCACGGGTACGACCGGGACCTCGTGTTTCATCGCGAGCCGCGCGTAGCCGCTTCGTCCACCGAACTTGATGCGATGGCGCTCCTGGTACGGTTTGGCCGCATCGACGTCACCGCCGGGAAAGACGGCGACATACTGTCGGGCAGCGAAGGCTTCGTCGGCCGACTCTTTGCTGGCCGGTCGGCATCCCAGTCGCTCGGCGATCCTGCCAAAGCCCAGTGTCCAGGCAATCTGGTGGGTCAGGAAGACGACGCTGTCGCTAACACCTAGTTCGTCGAGTGTGGCGCCGAGGGCGCAGACGTTGAGGTCGGTGATTCCCCCGTGTCCGTGGTTGCTCACCAGCAGTGCCGGTGCGGATGGCAACGGCGAGTCGACGTGCAACTCATGCTGGTTGTGGCGGCGAACGATCGCCAATCCGGCCCGGCGGACAAGGTTAGCCGCGGCGCTGTGTGTGGTCGTCATGCGCGTTTTCCTGAGTAGATGTCGTCGATGAGCGAGGCGTAGTTACGCATGACCACGGGACGCTTCACCTTCAGGCTCGGCGTCAGTTCACCGCTTTCGACAGTGAGTTCGCGGGGGAGGATGCGGTATTGCTTGACCGTCTCCCACTTGTTCAGTCCCGCGTTGACCTTCTTGAGTGCACCGGTGATCGTTGCCTCGGCGTCCGCGGCCTGGCCGATGGCGTCGGGGTCGAGGGTCAGCAGCACACTCGCGAAGTTGCGGCCGTCGGCGACGACTATTGCGTTCGAGATCATCGGGCATTCGGCCTTGATCGCAGATTCGATCGCCGTTGGCGCGATGTACTTGCCGCCGCTGGTTTTAAACAGGTCCTTCTTGCGGTCGGTGATCGCGAGGAAATTCTCATCATCGAGTTCGCCGATGTCACCGGTGGCGAACCAGCCGTCGCTGTCGATCACCTCGGCGGTCTTATCGGGGAGATTGTGGTAGCCGCGCATGACGCCCGGGCCGCGCAGCAGTATCTCGCCATCATCGGCGATACGTACTTCAGTACCCGGGAATGGTTGCCCGACTGTGCCGATCTTGACGTTGCCGGGCCGGTTGACGAAGGAAGCGCCTGTGGTTTCGGTGAGTCCGTAACCTTCCAGAATCGGCAGACCCGCGGCCGCGAACCACTCGGCGATCCGCGGCGGAAGAGCGGCGCTCCCCGAAACGAGGTATTCGAGGTTGCCGCCAAAGCGTGCGCGAATCTTGCTGAACACCAGGCGATCAGCGATGGCCAGTTGCGCGGCCCGCCACGGCGGGACGACTTTGCCCGCAGCCTTGCGACGCACCGCGTCGATGCCGACCTTGAACGCCCACGCGAAGATCTTGGCCTTGAGTCCGCCCTCGCTCTCGGTGGTGGAGACGACGCGGCTGTAGATCTTCTCGAAGACGCGCGGCGCAGCGGCCATGAAGGACGGCTGGATGAGTCCGATGTTGTCCACGATGCGGTCGATGCGGCCGTCGATGGCGGTGATGAAACCGACCTCATACTGCGCGGCGAGCAGTAGCTTGCCGAACACGTGGGACAGCGGCAGCCACAGGAACTGCACGTGATCGTGCCGGATGACGTTCTCCGAGGCGACCGCCGCCCCGAGGTAGAGCCAGTTGCGGTGCGTGAGTTCAACGCCTTTGGGACGTCCGGTGGTGCCGGAGGTGTAGACAATCGTCGCGAGGCTGTCGGGCGTGATCCCGGCGACTGCCTGGTCGACGAGGTCTGGGTGTTCGCTGAGGTGATCGCGGCCGAGTTCCGCGAGTTGGCCGAGCGACAGCACCCTGTCACCATCGCCGGCGCCGTCGAACAGCACGACGTGCGTGACGTCGCCGACGAACTTGCGGCCGCTGCGCAACTTCGCTAGCTGTGTCTCGTCTTCAGCGAACACAACGACGGCTCCGCAGTCACGGAGAATGTAGTCGACATCGTCGGCGTTGGTGCTCGGATAGACGGTGGTGGTTGCGGCGGCGGCCAGTGCCACCGCCACATCGGCCAGCACCCATTCGAGCCTGGTTGTCGCAGCGATCGCTGCCCGCTGCTCGCGCTGAACACCGAGAGCGAGGAGCCCAGCGGCGAGTTCCCGCGCCCGCAATTCTGTATCGGCCCATGTGAGCGAACGCCACTTGCCGTCTTCTGCGGGAGTGCGAAATGCCTCACGGTCGGCCGAACGGTGACACTGTTCGAGAAACAGTGCGGCGGTTGATGAGTGGGCCAGGGGCGGTGCTTGAGTCGTCATCGGAATTCCTTGACGGTCGTCGGGTTGATGCCGGCCGCGGCGAGCTGCCGCTGCCACGTTCGCAGGTCGGGGGAGCCAGCGGCGGCCGCGACGATGCGGTCCGGGCGAATCAGCACGGCATCGGCGCGGTAGAAGTCGAGTAGTGCCTGTGCTTCAGTGTCGTCAGCACCGACTCGAACAACTGACAGGCCCAGTGATTCGAAGAAACTACGGGTCTCGGCGTCGAAGGCGGCCGTGCGGTCCGCGCCGCGATAGATGATCGCCCAATTCAGTCCGATCAGTGCATCGAGGCGTTGACCGCCGATGACTGGCTGAGCGAAGACATCGCCGGTCCGTTTGCCTCGGCCGCCATGGTGAACGAGTGGGCCCTTGCCAAAGGTGGGCCACAGCGCGGCGACGAACTCGTCCTCGCCGCCGGTTAGCCGAGTGACCGCGCGGATCGCGCCGTTGCGTGCCGAGTTGAATTGCGCCGGACCGCCGGTCATCGCGGCGCCGACGACGATCGCCAGTTGTACAACGCGGCGGGCGTACGGTCGGCGTTCCGCCTCGTAGGTGCCGAGAATCCGATCGTCAGCCGTGCCGTCCAGTACGAGGGCGAGCTTCCAGACGAGGTTCGCAACGTCGCGTATACCGGCGCACAGGCCTTGACCGATAAAGGGCGGGGTCTGATGTGCCGCGTCTCCGAGCAAGAACACCCGGCCTCGCTGCCACTTGTCGGCGACGACACCGCGGAACGTGTAGCAGGTCTGGCGCAGGAAGGTGACCTTCTCCAAGTCGATGCCTTCGAGCCAATGCCGGGTCAGTTGTAGCACCCGATCATGGGTGAAATCCTCCGGGCGCTCGCCTGCCTTGAGTCGGAACTCCCAACGGTAGCGCTCGGGAGTTATCGGCATGAATGTTGCCGCGCGGTCACTGTCGCATACCTGCTGGACTCCGTCGTAGACATCGAGCGGTTCCGTGGTGGCAATGTCGACGACCAGCCATTGCTGCTGAAAGCGGAAGTTCTCCATCTTGGCGCCGACCACACCGCGAGTCAGGCTGTTTGCGCCATCGCAGCCGAGTACTGCATCGGTCCAGACCTCATGTTCGGTGTCGCCTTCGCGGTACCGAACGCGCACGGCCCCAGGGCCCCCGGGTGCTTGTACGACTGCGAAGACCTCAACGCCGCCGCGGAACTCGACCGAGGGGTACTTGTCGAGCGCTTTGCGCAGCACACCTTCGAGGTCGGGTTGATCGAACATGTTTGCTTGGGGGTAACCATGAATCTGACGCTCGCGGCGAAGATCGGTAAGAACGCGATGCCGGGCGTCCGTGAGGCGCATACCAGGCGCTGGCCGGGAGATCGCATTCACGTCATCTTCGAGGTCCATCGCGGCGAAGATCCGGAAGATCTCGTCGTCGAAGTGGACGGCGCGGGGGAGGGGGTAAACCTCCGGCCAGCGTTCGAGTACCAGTGTCTGAATGTTGCGCTGGCCGAGCATGATCGCGGCGCTAGCACCGGTGGGGCCGGCCCCAATCACCACGGCTGGGATGTACAGCATGTCGTTTACCGAACCGTGTTGTGCTGAGTTCCGAGGTCGAGCGCGCCATCGTCGGTGCGGATCGAAGTTACGACCCGGTCGCCGGGCTTGAGATACGCGCTGCGTTTGGCTTGTCCTTTGATGAAGATCTGCCATTTGGTGTCTTCAGGGAGCAGTCCACCGACCTTCTGCGCGATTGCTTTCGGCGGCTGCAGGGCGACACCACCCGGCGTGCCGGTGAGGATCAGGTCACCTATCTCGAAGTTCTCAAGCTGGGAGAATTCGGTGAGGGTTGCTGCGGGCTTGAACACCATGTCGTCGGCGAGCGCGTCCTGCCGCTTGGTGCCGTTGACTGACAGCGTGAGCCGCAGTTCCGCCCAGCGGGCGACCTCGTCAGCGTTCTCCGGTACACACAGGTAGGGTCCGACCGGGCAGAAGGTGCGGTAACTCTTGCCCTTGTACCACTGGCCTTGCGGCAACTGGATGTCCCTGGCGCTGACATCGTTCGCGACCACGAAGGCGCCGACGTATTCGGCTAGGTTCTGCGGCGTCACGGTTACCGGTTCCGTGATCGGCTTACCAACAACGATCCCGAGTTCGACTTCGTAGTCGAGCAATTGCACATGCGGCGGGCGGACGATGTCGTCTTCGGCGCCGCACATCGAGGCGGTTGATTTGGTGAACAGCATGTTGAACGCCCGGTTCGGATCCATGCCGGACTCAATCATGTGCGACCGGTAGTTCGCGCCCTGGCAATGCACCCGTGCGCCAGGCAGGGGATTCAACGGTGTGACGTCCGCGAGTGGAATTCCTTTGGCTTTAGGGTTGGCCAGCACCTCGCGGGCGGCCTTGACCCCCTCGCTGAGAACCTCTGCAGTGGTCTCGTAGGTGCTTGGCAGCGGGAGTATGTCGGTGCCGCGGACGACACCCCAGCCGTCGCTGTACCGGATCAGGTTGTTGCTCATTTCAGGGCTACTTTCGCAAGGCCCAGCAGGCGCCGGGCGGTGAATTCGTTGTCGCGGTCGGCGAGTGCCGACGCGATCTGCTTGATGAAGTGCGGAGACGGGTTGGCTTCGAGGAAGTCACGGGTGACGGCCGGACCCCACTGCGAGAGTCTGCTGGCTGACATCTCGGCCCAGCCCGGTTCGACGGTGTTGTCGAACATGTCGCCGTCAGTGAAGTGTTCGACGAGGAAGCCGTCCGGATCGCGCCAGTAGTCGAATAGTTGGCTGCCTTCGATGTGGCGCCCGATGCCCCACGAGTGCTTGTAGCGGTTTTCCTTCAAGTACTCACTGCCCGCGGCGAGTGCATCGAGATCGGCGACCTGGAACGCGGAGTGGATGTACTTGCGGCCGGGTCCGAGCGTCATCGCGAGGGTGTGGTGGTCGGCCGGGGTGCTGCCGCGGTCGCAGCGGATGAACGCCATCGTGGGCCCTTGGTCACGCTGACCGGGGAAGTAGAGAAAGTCGCTGACGATCAGGCCGAGTTTCTGCTGGTACCAGTCGAGTGCCTTGTTGAAGTTCGTGGATTCGAGCACGACGTGGCCCAGTCGCTCGACCCGCGCCGGTTCACGCGGCGGCCGCTGAGTGGCGTTGACGCGGTTCAGCTCACCGTTGGTGTTGAAGATGAGCTTCCGCTGGAGGATCGGAAGCTCGGGGAGTTCCTCGACGCCGGCGACAACGCGGAGCGGGATCCCGGACGGATCGAGGAGATCGACGCCGACACCACCACCTGGACTCGGCAGCGTGTAGGCCGATGTATTCGCCGCCCGGGCAAGTCTGTGCACGTCAGCGATGTCGGCCGCCTTGAAGGCCGGGCCGACGAAGCGCGACTTCTCGCCCTGGCGGATGACGACGCAGTGTGTTCCGGCGAGCGCGCCGCGCAGATAGAGCGTGTCCGCGGTGCGGGCGGCGGTGATGAAGCCGAAGTCGTGCGCGAAGCGTTCAGCCGCGTCGAGGTCGGGCTTCTCGAACTCTAGCCACGCGAGATCTTCGACTTTGATTACCGGGTTTTTGGCCTTGTGCACGCGGTCTCCACGCACGGCGCCCTGCTCGCTGTGCAGCCCCTCGTGAACGTCCTTGGTTGGTATGGTCATATCCGATTCCTTCCGCGGTACTGATGACAGCATCAGTTACGGGAGGCTAGTTGTCAACAACTCTCAAGACTGATGAAAGAATCAGTTTTGTGTTAGCGTGGAGTGCATGACTGAGCCAGTTGCCGTGAATCGACTCGAGCGGCGCAAGGCGCGGACGCGAGCCGCTCTGATCGCGGCCGCGCGCACACTACTCGCCCGCGACGGCGGGACGGAAGCGAGCATCCAGGAGATCACTGACCTCGCTGACGTCGGTTTCGGATCCTTCTACAATCACTTCACCACGAAGGCAGAATTGTTCGATGCCGCAGTGGCGGAAACGCTCGAAGAGCACGGCGCGTTGGTCGACCAGGTCACCCAAGGCATCGAAGACCCAGCTGAAGTGTTCGCCGCGGGTGTCCGGCTCACTGTCCGGCTCTTTCGCACACATCAGCAGCTCGCGCAAATCATCACCAACACAGGGCCTGCCTACCTGAAGTCAAGCACTGGATTGGCGCCGCGGGCGCTCCGCGACATTCAGCACGCCCTAGACGCCGACCGCTTCGACGTCGAAGATCCGGTGGTCGCACTGGCCTGCACCGGTGGCGCGATCCTCGGTGCCCTGCACATCATGGAAGGCCGCTCGGGCATGGAAATCGACCAGACTGCCGACGAAGTGGCCAGAAACATGCTGCGCATGTTCGGTCTTTCCAGCGAGGAGGCGCGGGAGATCGTGTCGCGGCCCTTGCCTGACTGTGGAACTCGGTGACGTAATCGCCAAAATCCAGGTGTTGCAAGGACCCACCGAAACCGAGGCCGTTTCGATGGTGCGCTTCTCGGCACGTGTCAATCACACAGTTCGAACTGCTCCGCGCCCTCGACGTACTGGTCCCACTCATCGGCACTGATCGGGGTGCCGCGCTGGCGGCAGATATCGGCCGCGGCGGCCTCAGGGTCGGTGCTCCATACCTTGACGTGGTACGACCAGCCCGAGGCCGCGAGGCGGCTTCCATCGCCAATGAACACGGCGTCATTCACCCGGCCCTCATAGGCGGCCGGAGTGCCGATCAACGACACGTCAGCAGGGTCGGTGACGTCCCAGAGCCAGATGTTCTCTCCCGCTGTCGCGGACAGAGCGCGCCCATCAGGACTGAAGTCGAGGGACGTGACCTCAGAGCGCGGACCTGTGAGAGTCGCGAGAATGGTGACGTCATCTGGGTCCTCTACGCCGTACAGCCGGATGATGTTGTCGCCACCCCCGCCCGCTACGGCGAGCATGGTGCTGTCGTGGTTGAACTTCACAGCGGGCACTGATCCGCTGAACGTTCCGAAGTCGCCCCGTGCGGGCTCAAAGTTGGTTGTGTCGATGACACGCCACAGTTTGAACTCACTGGCAGACGAGCCTGCGGCGAGGAGTTTCCCATTCGGGCTGAAGTCGATCATTTCGCCGTGGCCACCGCCCAGGTCGAGGTCAGGAAGTTCCTGGGGAGCTTCGGGGTCACGGACATCCCAGACGAAGACGTACGCGCCGGCGTATGACGGTGCGGCGACCAGTGACTTATCCGGGGCAACGGCGAGCGAAGGGATGAGTGAGTCGCCGTTGTTACTGAGCTGGCCGACCTGCCGGGGTGTGTGCCCATCTCCCAGGTCGAACAGCAGGATGTCACCCTCGAGGGTGCCCGCCGCGAGGAACTCGCCGTCGGCGGAAACGTCGCCTGCGGCGCTGTGCTCGTCGACTTCGACCCGGCTGAGCCGCGCTGGCTTCGCGGGATCCTGGACGTCGAAGACGTGCACCGCGCGATCACCGCGCCCCGCGGTGACGATTATCCTGTCCCGCTCGTTGTTGTAGCGCATCTGGAAGACCACGCCGGTGATTCCTTCAACCACTGGCCCGGGTACTTGCCAGAGCCGTGCGATGCCGTCGCTCGCACCTGCGATGAGTGTCTGCTCATCGGGTGTGAAGGCAACTGACGTGACCAGGCCGGGGGTCTGGAAACTCGAGACGATAGCGCCGTCGCTCCAGTCACGTATCTGCGCGGTCTGGTCCGAACTCCCGACCGCAAGATGACGGCCGTCGCGAGTGAACGCAACGTCGTTCACCCAGCTGTCGAAACCCGAAAAGGACTCGAGCACGAGAGGTGCGTCAAGGTTGCTGATGTCCCATCGCTGGACATCGGTGGCGCTTGTCGCTGCTGCGAGAAACCGTCCGTCCGGGCTGAACGCTAGGCCCATAGCGACGATAGCGCCGTCACCGTCAAGGGGAACGCTCGCGACTTCGCTCGGTTCCGATGCTGGATCGCTGACATCCCACAGCTTCACTTGACTGTCGGCAGCGGACGTCGCCATAAACTGGCCGTCGTCCGTAAAGGCGATCGCCGAAGCCGCTATCGAGAGCGGGGCGTCGACGTCAACGGGTGGGAGGCTGACAGGCTGCTGCAGGTTGGTGATGTCCCAGCGAAGCACTCCGCCGTCGGGTGTGCCCGCCGCGAGCATCTGGCCGTCCGGGCTGACCGCGACAGCGTGGATGGAGTCGCCGTCGGTGTCCAGCGCTGTGACGAATTCGGGCGCAGACCCGTCGACTCCCCACAGCTCGACGCCGTCACTCCCGCCCAGCGCCACGAGGGAACTGTCAGGGGTGAAGGCAACAGCGAACGAGACATGTCGTTCAGCCTCGGAAGCGAACTCCGCGGTCAGCACAGGCGCGCCTTCAGCGGTCAGTTGGTAGATCCGTGCGATCCCGTCTGCCGTCGACGTCACCAGCATCGAACCGTCAGGACTGATTGCCACGCCCATCGATCCGGGGCTGTGCACCAGTCGCGTGGGGGTCCCCACCGCTGTCGCGTCCATCAGCGCCGTGGTCGCCTCCGTCGTTGGGAAGATGCGATACGCGGCCAGAGCTAGTTGGGCGGCGAGCTCGGGGGAGTCAGCACGCATGAGCCGGGACTCGAGAGCTACTTGGCGGGAGAGCGCCTCGTTGCGGCTGAGCTCGGCGGACTGGCGCTGGTTGTTGGCGTACACGCCGGCGCCGACAGCCCCGAGTGCGGCCACCACGGCGATGACGGCGATGACGGCGAGAGTGACGTTGAGCCGATGGAGCTTGCGGCGGCGCTGGCGTTCCGCTTCGGCAAGCTCGTGATGGTGTGCCGCGCTGGCGGCCAGGTATTCGCGTTCCAGATTGTTGAGGTCGCGTTCGTGGTCGTCGGTGCGGGCCCACTGCCCGAACACTTCGAGCCGTCCGGCGCCCAGCAGAGCGCTTCTATCGCGGTCCGAATCGACCCACACCTGTGCGGCGGACGTGAGACGGCGATGCACGACGAGGCCGTCCTTGTTGTCCTGGATCCACCCCTGCAGCCGGGGCCATTCGCGCAGCAGAACCTCGTGCGTTACTTCGACACTGTCTTGCGTCACGGTGAGCATGCGCTGATCGGTGAAGGCTTCGATCACCTCCCGCACGTCGTCCGGGCGCTCGACGTCAAGGACCTCGGTGAGGGGTGCTCGACGTCGCGTTTCCGTCGTACCGTCGGTGCTGACGAGCCGCTGAAATACGCGCCGCGCCGCGGTCTGCTGCGCGGGTGTCAGACCGTCGAATACCCGGTCGGCGGTCTGCTGGACGGCTTCCTTAATGCCGCCCGTCGCGTAGTAATCGGCGACCGTCATACGTTTCCGCTTCGACAACGCACAGGTGCTCAGCAATGCGTGTGAAAGTAGCGGGAGTGCGCCCGCGTCGTGCGTTGCAGGAGAGTCGCGGGGCGCGAGGTCATCGGTCAGCACGCGGACAAGTTCGTCATCGATGATGTACCCGGCGACGTGCGCGGGTTCGGTGATCGCAGCGCGCAATTCTTCCGCCGACAGGGTCCCGACGACGAGTGAATTTTCGTTCAGGGCCCGGACGAGCAAGGGTTCGGCCACCGCGTGACTGTAGAAATCCGCGCGGAGACCGATAACCAGCCGAACCTCCGGCGGATACGATAAGAGTTTCTTCAGGAACTGCCTACGCTCGTGAGCGTCATTGCACTGGGACCAGACTTCTTCAAACTGGTCGATGCAAAGAATTGCGTTCCTATTGTCCTTCGAAATACCTACATCATTTAGCGTGGCATAAGGATGCTGCCCCGGAGTGATCACATGCAACACCGCACCGTTAATCCCGGCTTTGCCGCTTTGAATCGTCGCTGCGATCCCCGCACGAATCAGCGACGATTTACCAGAGCCGGACGGCCCAATAATGACAAGCGGAACGTGCGGTCTCGAAACGAGTTGTTCAATAGCGGAGGAAACAAGAGCGTTGCGTCCGAAGTACCACTGCGCATCGGCCTCAGTGAAGCTGTCGAGACCTTTGTAAGGGACGGTGATTTCTTTGCTGCCGCGCCCGGGAGTGCGGCGCGCCCGTGCCACGGCGTCCCACCACGTGCGTCTGGACGCTGAGTCGGTGACGCCAAGCGTGTTGAGCACACCAAAGAACCCGTCCTGCATCGCTTTAGTTGGGACATGCTGTCCAGAAAACCAGCCTGACGTCGTCCCGTACGGAACGCGGGATTTGTCGGCGACCTCACGAACGGTGAGCCCGGCTTCCTCGCGCAGCGCGGTCAGGGCCGCGCCTAGATCGAGCCGGTTCTCAACAGTTGATGGATCGGTGGCATCGGCCTTCACGACGAATACGCTAAACGACTTTCATCCCCTTTACACGTAAAGGGAAATTTATGGCAATCAGAGTTCTTCTATATCCACGATGCCGTCTTGGAGAGCCCGGGCAACGAGTGACGCTTTCGTCGGTGCAGCGCGACCGACCGCACTGTACTTCGCCCGTATACGCCCGAGGTGCGTGTTGATCGTCCCGAGGGAGACGTGGAGCCGAACACCCACTTCGGACTTCGAGTCGCACGCAAACCACGTCCGCAGAACCTCCACTTCGCGTCGAGACAGCGACGGTCGCGGCAGCGGCGGAGGATGGTGGTATCGGTGCACGGTAGACATCATCATGAGCAACTCCTAGTTGAGGGGACCCGGAAGGCCCTGCCGGGTGTCGTCGGAATAACGACATCGGAATGAAGACATCGTCGAACAAAAAACCTGCAGGCAGCAATGCGATTCGGGAAGTCCATCCAAAGTCCATCCACGTTTGCAGGGAACCGGACATTGCTCTCAACCTGCGCTTTCTTAGAGACTGTCATACGGGCGGCGCCGTTGCCGTGACGCAGGTGGGCCAAACCCAGGGCTCGCGCGCTAATGTCGTCACACTCCATGAGCACGGACTGAATGTGCTGGTGCTGACTTCCGGTGACGATCGCTACCTGATCCGGTCGGCGGCCAAAGGAGGAGTGCTCGGAGTCGTCCTCAAATCCGAACCGCCCGCGGTCGCCCTCGATGCGATTCGTGAAGCCGCAGCAGGACGACCAGTCGTGACCATCGATTGGGCTGCAGCCATCGACAGCGACCCCGAACTCCACGACGTTCAATTGACAGACCGGCAACGGGAAGTGCTTGCGCTGTACGCGTCGGGCGAGAAGGCGGCAAGCGTGGCACGGAGAACCAACCTCTCCGTCGAGACCGTCAACGACTATCTCGGCCGGATACGACGCAAATACGCCGAAGTCGGCAGGCCGGCCCCGACGAAGATGGACCTCTATAAACGTGCTCTCGAAGATGGGTGGTTGCCGCTGCCGCGAAAACGCCGCACGCGCTCCCATGACGGAGGCTAAACGTGCAAGGAGATGCCGAGCGGGGCTCAGCTGAGAAACTAGCGCGGAGCTTTGCGCAGTTCATCGGATGGGGTGCGGTGTTCTACGCCGCAACGATGGTTCCGCTCGTGATGTCGCAGGTTTCACTTAATCCGTGGTGGTGGACTCCGCTGTTTGTGGTTTTGATGTTCGGCACCTCGATCGCACTGATTCCTGTCAGTAGGTGGGGCAGCTACAGAGCACTGAAGCGCACCATCAATCTGTACGCGGTGATCAACGTGCTGGCCTCTGTGAGCTGGCTGCTGACGTGGACAGGGGAGCGGCTGCCAACCGAGACGGGCACGTGGATTAGCTACTTCCCGGGCCTCGCGGCGGTGGCGGGGGCAATCATCTGGCGCTTGAGTTCGGTCCTCGTGTATGTGGCGCTGGTGACCCCGCTAGGAACATACACCGGTTACACGGCGCGCTGGCAGGAGGGAGACGAGCCGCTTGCCTCGGTTCTCGTCGGCGGAGTGCTGTTTTCCCTCCTGTTTGCTGCAGCCGTGTTCGCGCTCGTTCGGTCTGGGCGCTTGCTCGATGCGACGGCGCGTGCCGCGCGAGTTCAGGCGGTTCAGACTTCGGTAACCGAAGCCCGGACCGCAGAGCGGAGGCGCGTCAACGCGTTAATACATGACGGCGTCATGGCGACGCTGATCGCTGCGGCAAGGACACAGAACTGCGCTGAGCTCGCGCGCCAAGCGTCGTCATCGCTCGGGGAACTCAAACGAGCTCGGGAGGACGACGGGCATATAGAGGCGATGAGTCCACACCAATTCCTCACCAGCTTGCGCGCCACGGTGTCGGAAATCGAGGATAGCGCGCGGCTAGTCGTGACAACTGAGCCGCAGGGCCACATGGTTCAGATTCCGGCGCATGTCACCCAGGCGTTCTCGGCGGGCGTCGCGGAATCTCTACGGAACGTGCAGCGTCACGCTGGACTGGGAGCGAACTGTGAGGTTCGCGCGCTGGTCGGGCCCGGAATCAGAGTCGACGTCGTCGATGATGGGGCTGGCTTTGAGACGAAATCGGTGCCTGCGCACAGACTGGGCTTGCGGGGAAGCATCAGGGATCGCTTCGCCCAACTGGAGGGCGGCAGCTCGTACGTTGAGTCGGCACGAGGGCGCGGAACACTGGTGTCGATGAGGTGGAACATCGCATGACTGCTCAACGGAGCACCCTCGCTGCTGGACGCAGGTGGGATGTCAGGGACGCCACCGGGATGCGCACTACTTTCGGTCGGATGCTGGCAGTTGTATTCTGCGCAGTTCAGTTGGCCCAGGCGCTGAACAGCACCGACGGGATCCGGCACGTATGGATCATCGTCGTGGCGTGGGTTCTCCTCAGCGGTGCGGTCGCTGGAGTCATGCTACTGCCCGGAGACCCACTTCCCCTCCAATCTGCGATCGCATTGGCATTCACTGCGCCGATAGCGTCAGTACTCGTTCTCAGTCAGCTGCCAGTCCCCGTTGCCCATGCGGGCCAGTTATGGTTCCACCCCTTCCTGGTTGCCTACTTGGTGTTCATGTGTGTCCGTGGCGCTGTCGGCTGCGCATGGGCTGGCATGCTCATTCAGACGTTGACCGTCATTGCGTGGGCATCTATGACGGGACAGGGCGTCGTGGTGGGCTTCGCATTGACGGCGATGAACCTTGTTCCACTTTTGATGGCCACATTCTTTGCCTACAAGGTCCGTCCCGTCGCGCGCGCGATCGTCGTCCTTTGTGACGAGGCCAACCAGCGTGCCGCGCAGCAAGCGGCGGCGCTCGCGGCCAGCGATGAACGAGACCGTGGCCTTGCAGAAGTTGACCGCTTGGTGCGTCCGATTATGGAACGCATTGCCTCCGGAGCCGAGTTGACGCTCGAGGAACAAGCTGAGTGCCTGCTCCTCGATGCTCAGCTTCGCGACCGGATCCGGGGCAGCGCCCTTGTGGATGAGCGAGTTATCGAACTTGCCCGAGCGGCGCGCCAACGCGGTGTCACGGTGACACTTCTTGACGACGGGGGCGCAGAAGCGCAACCGGAACACTACATACAGACGGTCCGCGCTCAGCTGTGCGCCGCGCTCGAGCGGGCGCGTTCGGGGAGCATTACCGCCCGAGTTCACCCACCTGGACGAGAAGTGCTTGCGACCGTGTTAGTGCAAGACACCGAAGGGGAGCGGCTGATCGAAGTTGATCCGCAGGGCCGGGTCGGGGCGAGCGAGGGAGTGGTGGAGCCCGCTGAGGCTGGAGCTTAGGGGGAGCCCCAGCGGGTCCGCACAGTCCCGTCTACCAGGGAAGGAGCTGGGGAATTGTGGTGATCGCGTCCCTCGCAATACCTGCGCCCTCTCCGATCGCCAAACCTCCAAGGTCGAACACCTGCGGCACGTACCCATATCCGTAGCCCCAGTAGTACGGGGAATACCCGTAATACGGGAGGTTCGACATCAACTCGATGCTGCCGATTGACAGCGTTGACGAGAGATCTTGAGCGTTCGCCAGCGGACCTGTCAGCAGTATCGATGACGCGAGTATTGCAGATACGGCGCTGGTACGAATGAGCGTTTTCATGGGTGTTCCTTTGATAAGAAGTTCCGGAGATGCGGTCGCGCGGTTCGGGACTGAAAGCTGTTGAGCGCCCTGCAACGTCGCTCCTGAGGTGCTTCCGCGTGACTGCTACGGGAAACGCTAGAGCTACTTGGGTCTGACAGGAATCCACAAGTTTGACGCCCCCAGCGCTGGGGTCCACATTTTGCGGGCTCAATGTCGGCTGTTTGAGAGATTGTGGGCGCATACCCGGTGCCGTAGGTTCGCCGTCATGCTGTCGGGAAATGGACCGACGCCGGATCCTCAGGACCGGGATCATCCGGCGAGACCGTCCTGGCCTGCACCTCCGCCACCCACCGCCCCATGGCCACGAATGCCGTGGCTTTTGCTGGCGCTCAGCGTGGTTGCAGTTGTGCTGAGCGCAGGCGCGATTGTCGTCGTGCGGGACGGTCTCGGAAGCGGGACGGACGAGTATGCGGCAGCGCAGCTGCGCGGCACCTACCCGACGGAGCCTACGCGGGCTTGGACGGTGCGGTCGGACGATCTCGAACCCGGGGTGAGCTTGGGCGGACTGGGGATGATGACTGGCCCCGAGGTGCGCGATCTCGATGGCACGCTACTCGTTTCTTTGCAGGATCCCGAGTTCCGCTCCAACGCCTTAGTGGCGATCGACGCGGCAACTGGCGCTGTTCGGTGGCGCGTCGATGATGTCAGCTTTCTGGTGCAGGAGTGCGCGACCACATCGATCGACGGACTAGTTCCGTGCGTCGCGCCAGCGCGGGCGCCCGGGGAGGGGCCGGACGTATCGGAGGTCCGATTCTATCGCTTGTCTGACGGGCAAGTCGTGCGCACCCAGCGTGTTCCGGACGCGCGATACGTCGATGTCTACAACGCCGCCGTATTCGTCGCTGGTTCGACGACAGAGACGATGTGGATCGCGAAGGGGGAGGTCGCTGATGTCACCGAAGACTGGCGGCAAGAGTTCCGGATGGGAAAGTGTCGCCCAGGCGGTGGCAGTGGTTTCACGGTAGCGGGGGGCATTGCCCGGCTGTGGGGTGGTCACCACGGCGCATCGGTGGCGGTAGAAACGGGCGAGGCGCTGACTCCTCAGGTACTCGACGATCCTTACCTCTACCCCCACCAAGGCGTCGTGGGAACCGAATGTCAGTGGGATCAGGGGATCTTCGATCCGCGCATGCACACCGTCGCGAGTACCGGTGGCCACACGAACGTCGTGTTCGGCCCAGGGCAGCGGCCTGCGTCCGTTCTTGTGCCGGACCGCGCTGGTGGTGGCCCGTTGGTACTCGGCAACAACGCATACGATTTCGCTACCGGTGAGCTTGTCTGGTCGGTAGACAGCGGCGTCACCCTCCACACCGTTGTCGGTGATCTTGTGCTTGGGAGCCGGGACTCAGTCGGCATCGCCGATCACATGTTTGGCTACTCACTCCACACCGGGGAGTTGTTGTGGAGGACTGGCGTTTCGCGATTGTTCGTGCCGGTCGCGTCCGATGGTGAACGCGTCATCGGTTATGAGCCGACCAGCGCCTCGTCGGGCATCTACTCGGCGTACAACTTGCGGACCGGTGTGCAGGAGTGGCAGACGCGGAGCGTCGAAGGATGGGCAGTTCTCAAGCCAGCGGGCATGGGTTTCGTCATCGTGAACGAGCACGAACTCGTGTTTTATCCGCCAACGGGCGGGCCCGCGCGTCCGCCCCAGAACGCTGGAGTCGGGCTGGAAGAGCGAGCCTCCAGCTCGCAGCCCGACCAGCTGGTGGTCACCCGATGCGACCAGGCGCCGGAGATGACTCCGCTCGACTTCCGCACCAACGGCAACGAGCTGATCGTGACCATGCAGGTCGTCTCGGCGTGCGGTAGCGGCGACATCGTTTCGACGGATGCGCTGCGCGTTTCGGTGTTCGATGAGGGCGCTGCGGTGGCGTCTGGAATGTTCGACTTCTCTGGGGCGCCGTTGTATCTGCCGCCGCGCAATGGGTCCTCGGGCAGGGCTGGAGCAGCATCGGACGCGCACGTCGTCAGGGAGTTCGCCTTCCCAATTCGGTCGTTCTGGCGGCTGCCGATCATGGTGGGTGATTCCACCGGTGTTGATTCGTCGCGAGCCACGTTCAGGCAGTCCGTCGAGTGTCTCGATGAGGGGACGAGTCACGGTCCAGTGTCCGGCGAAGTCACGACGGAAACCACCGGCGACGCGCTGAAGTTGTCAGCCGCTCGCGCTGCGGAACCGCCAGGCATCGACAGCGAACAGGCTGCGATCGATGCGTTGCGCGCGCTGGCCAACGCGGACCGGCCATTCGTCGCGGAGAGTCTGGAAGGGAAATGGGTGCCGCAGGTTTCCTCGAAGCGGTACGGGCTCGACGCGACGGACATCGACGGCACGATGGTGCATTGGAGCGCACAGGAGATTCTCCGGCAGCACCTTGAACTGCGCATCCTGTATCCCGAGGTGCGGCTTCTGTACACCGACGAGTGGCCTGTGTTCGACCTCAAAGGGTGGTGGGTGACGGTCGCGGGGCTCACATTCGAGGACTCCGGACCGGCGATCGGATGGTGTCACGATCGCGGAATCGAAATGGAACATTGCTACGCCAAACTGATCAGCGCGCACCGCGGATCGGCTGGCACCACGCGTTATCGCTGACAAGGCCGAAAGAGGGCTGAATAATGGCTTCGCGTTACGTTCCCGCGTCGCAGCCGAGTGGAGCGACGGCGATCGCTGCGGCGGTGCTGGCGATACTCGGCGGGGGGGTCGCCGCGCTCGGCGTGGGAGCGTTCCTCGACCTCGTTGCGGATATCGGTTGGGAAGCAGCTCTGGCAATCTCAGGTTTTGGGCTCGGCGGGCTTGACTGGTGGCAAGCGGCGGTTGTCGTCGGGCAGGTGTCCAATGTGCTCACCGCTGTACTCCTGCTGGTAGGCGCAGCTGCGCTGCTTCAGAAGAAGCGATCTGGCCGGACGATGATCATCTACGGGTGCGTTGTCGTGCTCGTCAACCATGCCGTGACTCTTTTGGCTTCGTTTCAACTCGCGCGGAGCTTCCGCGCGGCGTTCAGCGATGCCCCAGGATTCGACGAAGTGTTCGGGATCGCGATCGCGTACGTGGGATGGCTTACCCTACTCGCGGTGGCCTTCCCGATCGTCACCCTGTTTCTCGCGGCTTCGCAGAAGACCGTGAAGTGGTGCGACTCGCGGTCGGCCGGGCGTCGCGCCGGTGACCTGGATATCGCCGAAGTGTCAGCACATTGGCTGCCTCCCTCACCGGACTCCCGTGTTGACGATCGCGACACTGGTTCCTACCGGCATATCGAGCAGTCCCGGCTGCCCCTCGATCGGCCGTCGGAATCGGCAGACCAGCCCTCGCCGTGGCCGGACCTCGAAACGCTCCGCGCGCGAGCGGGGACAGTCGGTTCCGAGGTGGCGCGTGCACCGCGCGCACACGTGCTGTGCGACGGTGCCGCGATCGTCCTGATGCTAACCGCGCTGTTGTTGCCGTGGAACCAAGAACTGGCGAGGGTCCGGCTCAGCGTTGCGCCGGACCTCGCCGCCGTCATCTGGCTCACCACCCTGCTGGCGATCACTGGGGTGGCGTGGCCATACCTGGCGCAGGCAGGTGTGGATGCCGCTTCACCGCGTCGCAGCGCTCACTCGATGTTTAGAACGATGGGGGTTGCCGCGTACTTGCTGACAGCGACCGCGGTTCTCGTTGTCGACGTTGTTCGTGCGCTGCTCGTGCTGGTCGACGCCTCTGTCTGGAGCAAGGGGGTCGGGCCGGGAGTGTGGTTCGCGCTGGCTGGCGGAACGCTCGCCATCTATTGGCGTCACCCGCAGGGCGTTCCGTCGCGAAACATCAACGGGCCCTTAGCTCCAATGCAGACTGTGATGACGTGTGCTCTCGTGCTGTGCGGGTTGTCAGCGCTGCTCGCGGTGACGTCCGTCGTGCTCAACTCGAGCGCCGGAATGACGGCGGCCAGTTCGTTTGCTGCGGACTCGCTGTACGCGATCGTCGGCGTCGCGGCCGTCTCCCTTCCCGGAATCATCCTCGCGATGATGGCGGTGATCGGTATGCGGTGGGATCCGGCGCCGTGGTGTGTGGCCTTAGCGTGCGTTTCCGGCGCCGTGTTGTTCGCGGGGCTTCTGCGCGCGTCATCGGGATCGAAGGGGATCGAATATTTCCTGAGCAGCTCGTATTACGCGATGCCGCTATGGGCGGTTGCGGGAGCTATGGCCGTCGCAGTTCTGGTGAGGTCGCCGAGCGTCATTGGGGAGGGGCATCGCGGTTATGTGTGGCTGGTGGCGTGCCGATATATGTTCGCGCTCGTCGCGGTGTGGAGCTTCGGAAGGGGAACCCTCTTCGTCCTGCTCGAACTATTGGACGTTGGATACCTATTGGGACCTGGTGTTCTGACTCTGCCGCAGTCAACGGTTCTGGCGGCCTTCGGATTTGCGACAGGTCTACTCGCAGTCGCCGGGATGGCCAGCCTAAAGGCTCGGTACGGCGTGGGAGCGGATCCGCGTCCGCAGCGTCACGTCGCATTTGTTTGTGCGGCGGGAGCACTCCTGATGGCTTTGGGCAGGATTGTTGCTGCGGACGCGGTAGGCGGCGCTGGACGCCTCGTGACGATGGATTACGCGATGATCGGTCTCATGGTCATGGTCGCGGTCGTGATTCTGTTCGCACCTCCGATCCGTGACCTGTATGCGGGCATGGCTTTGTTTCCAAGCTCCAGATCGACGGCACTCGCCGCTGCCGAGCCGGATGCGGCCGAGCCGGATGCTGAGCGTGCCGCAGCGTCCGACCCGCACACGTCCAGGCGGGAACTCACGAGGATCGCGCGAGCACGCCCCGACCTGCGTCCCACAGTGGCGGCGAACCCATCCGCCTACCACGAGCTGATTGCTTGGCTACGAAGTCTCGGTGACCCCGAAATCGACGAGGCGCTGACCTCGCGCCCACACGCTGAAGGAGCAGGCAAGTAGCGGGTTCGGTGGTCTGCGCCCCCAGCTTTGGGGGCACGAAAGATGCGGATTCTGCTAGGTCGCCAATCGTCGTAGATTGAGGCCAAAGGCGATGTAGGAGCCGGTATCTCACAGTCCTTACGCGCGACAAATATTGGAGCGAAGGGGAGTGGCGGTGTCTGCATCCAACTCAGCTCGCCCCGGCTGGTACCCGGATCCATCCGGTCAGCAAGGCGTTGAACGATTCTGGAATGGTGCGGCGTGGACGGCGCAAGTGCGTACGTCGCGATCTGCTAAGCCTGCAAACTCTGTGCCGGATGCAGCATCGCCGGGTGCAGATCACGCAAAACTGTGGCTCGCGTCGGGTCTGCCATCGGCGGGGCCTGGCGAGATCATTCCGCCGCGGCCCTTGCGGCTTGAAGACATTATCGCTGGGGCAGCGCGCCTCATGAAGGCGCAGCCAGGGTGGCTTATCGGATTCCCGGCCGCGGTTTCGGCTGTGATGACGCTGTTGTGGTTTGGCGCCACAGCGGCACTCGGCATACGGATAATCAGCAGCATCGATGTGAGCGCGGGGAGTTTCTTCTCGCTGATCGTGTTGCTGTTTCTGCTGATTTTCGCCATCGAGCTCGCAGCGTTCGCGGTGATAGCCACCGCCGTGGTTGTCGTTTCTGCGCCTGCGATCCGCGGGAAGGCCATCGCCACGCGATCAACGCGCGACACAATCATCGCGTCGGCCCCGCGTCTGGCCGGGTTCATGGTGGTCTATGGCGTTCTTACGCTGGCGCCTTATGTCGTCGGCGGTGTGGTCCTCGTGACGGTTCCGATTCTTCTTCTGTTTGTTCCAGTGGGCTGGGCTTTTACGGTGTGGCTGGTGGTGCGGTATTCGCTGGCGATCCCGATCATTCTGCTGGAGGGCGCGACGACGCTGAACGCAATGCGCCGCTCAGACCAGCTAATTCAGGGGTCGTGGTGGCGGTCCCTGGGCATTCAGGTAGTGGCCTTAGCCCTGATGTGGTGCGCATTCATCGTCGGCTACGCCGTGACGTTCGGCCTCGGCTTGTTCTTGATTGGAGCTGGCTGGGCGTTCTACGTCGCTGTGGTTTTGCTGCTGTATTACGACCTCACATTGCGCAGGGAAGGCGCCACGCCAGTGTTGACGCGGGAGGGTTCAGATGACTAGGACGGCATGGCTTCTCGTAGCAACGGTCGTTGTGGGGATCGGTCTGATCGTCATGCTGTTCCGAGTCGCTGACGACGACGCCGACCGGGCGCAAGCGCAGCAGGTGGGGCCGGAGACCGTCCCGGAACTCGTGCCGCCCATCACGACCGCGGCGCCACCTGCCGTTGTGCCTGAGGAAACACGCGTCCCTATCGTCGTGCCTGAGGTGACGCGCGTCGCCGTCGTGCTGCCAGATGTGACAGCGTCACCAGTCGTCGTACCCGAAGTAACCGGGTCGCCGGTGGTTATCACCGAGGAGACGCGGGTCGCTGTCGTGGTCCCCGAGGTCACGGTCGTGCCTGACGTGACACGTGTGCCCGTCGTTGTCACCGAAGTGACCCGTGTGCCCGTCGTCGTGCCCGATCGAGTGCAACCGCGGAACGTGGCGCCAGCGCCGATTCAAAACCCCCTACCCGAGGCGGCCGCTCCGCCCGTCGCCGAGTACACCAGCGAACCTGTTCCGCCGACAACACAACCAGTCATAAAGCCTCCGGCGCCAGCGGTCTCGAGAGTTGTCATCACGACAGTGCGTGCGGGCAAAGGCCACACGATCGGGCCAGACATGTACCAGGCAACCACCTACGGGACGGCATCAGTGGTGTTCCGCTGGGAATCGTCAGGTGCATCCGGCAAAGTCACGGGCGAAAAATGCATGGTGATCACCGAAGTCACCGGTCCCGGCGGATACTCGCACATCGACCGCAGCGCATCATGCACCGGGCGAATGCGCGGGGAACTCACGCTGAGTACGCCCGGCACCTACACCATCACGACGACGGTCACCGGGCCCGACTGGATCCAGGCGACGGGGTCGTTGCCGTTTGAGATTGTGGCTGGGTGAGGGGCTTGAGGTTCTAGGCTGGCCGCGCTGGGACAGAGTGTCTCAAAGTTTCAAGACAGCTATTGTTAAATCTTCGGCATGGTGCGAGGATAGTAGAGGGACACTAGCCCCAGGTTGAGCCCGGATTCCGGGAAACCGCCTCGCTCGCTGAAGGACTCGCCATGTGCGCCTTGCGGTACGGCAGAACGCGAACTTGCACGCTGGTGGAATCGTCCTGTGGCCATGGCCTTCTCACGGCCACCCTCATCGCCTATTTCGTTCCCTAAGCGCTCTTCTACTGTTGTGCCCGGGAGAAACCCTCATGATTGACACGCATCCCCGAGAGTCAGAGTCTCTATTAGCGGAGACAAGCGCGACCTCATCGCGCAGCCGCGTGCACCGGATAGGTTTGGTCGAAGATCAGCAGATATACGCCATCGGGCTGTCAGTTCTGTTCTCGAACGAGTCCGACCTGAACCTCGTCGCGATAGCCCCCACGGTGTCATCGCTGCTCAAAACGAACTACGCACTCGACCTCGTCATCGTGGATCTGCGCTTCGCGGACGGACCCGCAATGCGGTCAGACTTCGGTGCACTGCAGCAACGTTCGATCAAAATAGTGCTCTTGACATCCGGGGATGACCGGTACCTGATCAGATCGGCGGCAAGGTGGGGCGCGTTCGGAGTGATCCTGAAGTCCGACACCCCAGAGGTGGCGCTTGATGCTATTCGGTTGGCGGCTGCGGACAAGCCGCTCATGAGTGTCGATGCGGAATGGACCGCATCACTCGACGCTGAAGGTGGCGAAACTGAAGTGCGGCTCCCGGAACGCCAGCAACAAGTACTCGCGCTGTATGCCGCCGGCGAGAAAGCGGCAACAGTCGCGCGGCGAATGAATCTCTCGGTCGACACCGTCAACGACTACATCACGAGGATTCGCCGGAAGTACGCGGAGATCGGGAGACCTGCGCCCACGAAAATGGATCTGTATAAGCGGGCGCTCGAGGATGGCTGGCTGCCGGTACCCCGTCGGCGTCGGGGGAGCACGAGCGAGGCGCGGTGACGCCGTCATCTTCGGGCCCGCCGAACCCGCTCAGCACATCCAGGCGAAAGCGCATGAGCGGTTCTGAGGTGCGCGATGCGATGCTCGGTACGGCTTTGGAAATGGTGTACGTGCATGGACTCACGGTCAGCCTCGACCACATATCGATGGACGCGATCGTCGCTGCGTCTGGTGTAGCTCGCAGCGCTGCATACCGCGTGTGGCCGCGCCGTGAGGAGTTCATAAACGATCTGCTGCTGCAGCTGGCTGCAAGCCCGCAAGCATCTCCAGTCGTCTACGACCCGCCCACTTTGCAGATGGCTCTCAATGCGTTGATTGAGCTGCGTGACGGTCTGACGACGCCGGAGAGCAGGCGCAAGATCCTCATCGAGGTCTGCCGAATCGGTGCCATCACAAACTTCGAGGATATTCGGCAACGGAATACATGGCAGACCCATATGGCGTTGTCCGCAACAGTGCTTTCGTACCCAGAGGAGTATCGAAAGGAACTCCAGGACGCGATCAACCAGGCCAGCTCGTCCTACGTCGATGGCATGGCGCAGTTCTACGAGGCAATGGGGCTCGCACTGGGATTTGAAACGATCCCCGGGACTGACTTCCGGTACCTCGCAGCGGTGAGCTCGGCGCTTATGGAAGGTATGGTGCTGCGAAGCCTGACTGTTTATGACGGACGCGCCGGGCTTCCAGACCTCATCCGCACCTTTCCAGCGGATCCATTTAGCACAGGCGAGGAGCGCGATTGGAACGCGGCGGCTATCTCGTTCACCTCCAATCTCCTCGCCCTGGCCCGGCCATCGGGAGACATCACCTCCGACGAACTCGACGAAAGACTCGAGAGAGTTAGGCAGGCGATCGCGCGCATCGAGGCCGAAGCGGAGGAATCCAAGGAGTGGGTGACCCGGTGAGCGTAGGTGAGGTGAGTTCCTACCCTCATTGCTCACGGCCTCGCTGATTTGCGGAATTGATTGTCCCTCCATGCGAAAAGCACTGGTTTTCGGATTCCTTCCTTGTGGACACAATCTGCGGAGGCCCCCAGTGCTAGGGGCACGCAATTTGTGGATTCCCAGCAAACCGGCGACGCCATAAAGTGAATGAAATAGGGACCGTGAAGTACTGGTCCCGGAAGCGAATCCCAAGGATCTTTCCCTGGTGTGCCATCCCAGCTAAATGCACGCTATCGGGGATCTGCTTGACTCTATTACTCCCTGTTTCGAAGCAAAGGTAAGCCGATGGAAACCCTTATCGCAGTCGGTGTGCTTCTCGCCCTTTTCGTTTTCGGGTGGTTTTGGAATGTCCTCACCGCTTCCGCTGAGGACAAAGCACTCGATCTTGCTGATAAAGCCATCTACGGTCGAGAACGCCAGGCCACCACGGATCTCGGTGCAGTCGCGCTGCGGATCCGCACCAGCGTGAACTCGGCCGAACTCTGGAACGAGATCAGCTTTCGACTGCCATTGCCCTACGGCAAGCCAAAGTTTCAGGAGTCGCTCTATATAGCTGGCGAGCTGGAGAGCACCCAGGAAGGCAGCTACGGGCTGCGCATCAACTGGGACGAATGCATTCAGTCAGCGATCGTCGTGATACGGGAGAGCGACAAGCAGACAGTGTGCGAGCACGCCATGCTGCAGTGGGCAGAAAGCGGCATGGCAATGCGTAAAGCAGTCAGCCACTTCAATGCTTTGCGGGAGAATCTCGTCGCCCTCGTCCAGGGCATGGATCCGCAAGCACGAGTGACCTTGGTCGACGAACACGAACGGGAGAAGCCGTTCACCGCATCCAAATCGCTCAACTAGATGAAATCAGGTGACTCGCAATGGACGGAGTGGTTTTACTCATCGTCTTTCTCGTGCTGGTATTCGCTGCCCTCTGGATTGTCGACCTGGTGATGGGCGGCGTCGTCCTAGGGCTGTCGAAGTTGATTTCGGCTCCCTTCAGGGCCGCAGGCAGGGCCCGCGAGAAGACCAAGATGGAGGGCTACGTCAACGGACTGGAATTTCACACCACAGCCTCAGTTGATCGGCTCCACAAGGTGCTGGCCGATCACATCAACGCTGGCGAATTCCACCCCGCTAACAAAGTCATTCCAGAGAAGGATGAACCGGGCCGATTCATCGTCGGAATCGCCTGGCATGAGCAGACGGAGCTTCAGTTCGAAGGCGGTGGAAGCGCAAAAGGATCCGGCCTGCCGATCGTTGTCGCCGAGGTCACCTATCGGGCGGGCGGGCGCGGATCTACCGGTGTTATCCGGCTAACCCGCTTTCCGAGCGAGACCGGCTGGGCTGAGGAAGCAGTAATGGAGAACGTGTACCCCTGGCTGCTGACCCCGATTCTCGACCTCGATCCAACGGCCGAGGTGCTGAAGCGGGAAAAGGCTGCTGGGCGGGTTTGACATCCGGGATTCGGAGTCGCCGATACTCCGCGTAGCTGGCAATGACTTCGAGGTTAGTTGTCACGGCGGACGGGCGACCACAACGAAGGCACTTGTTCCGGACGAAGCTGTTGGTCCTGCGGGAACTCACGGCTCGACATTTGCGGAGAAATACACCATGATCCGCCGTCGTAGGGGTGCGTTCTTCGGCACGTGTCGAGCACTCTTCCCACAGCTCGAACTGCCGTGCACACTCGAGGGTCGATTTGGATCGCGCAGGAATCCCCAACGGTCCCGGTTCCGTGAGTCCCTGGTATCCAAAAACAGAGCGGAATGACTATTGCTGCCGCGGCTGCTACACAGAAGAGTGCGGGGCGCTCGTTCGCCGCAACGACAGCTCGCACCTCATCAGGCCACAGTCGTGCGCACCGATATCCGCGCTGAAGGATCGTGAGGCGACGAATTCGTGGGCAAGCTCGTGCGAGACAAGATTCCTGAACTGATCCGCGCGAGTGGGCGAATGCCGACTGTTCGCGTGCTGAACGACAACGAGTTCGCCGAAGCGCTGCACGACAAGCTCATCGAGGAAGTCGCGGAACTCCGCGAAGCCGCTACCAGTATCGACTGCCTAGCGGAGGCAAGCGATGTACTCGAAGTTCTGAAGGCCGTCGTCGGTTTACATGGGTTCGACATCGATGACGTCGTGCGAGCAGCCGCACAGAAAGCCACCGACCGAGGGTCTTTCGCAGATCGCCTCTACCTAGACGGATCGAGTCATACGCGCGGCCACTGTGGAGGCTGACTCCAGTCAGTGGGCGGCCGGTGCGGGTATGGCGGAGGTGGCGGCGGATAGTTCATGTATTCCGGCGCGGGTCGATGAGTCGGCGGAGCTGCGGGCGGCGGGGGAGGCGGAGCCGTGCGTGCGGGTCCACCGTGAGGCGCGGCTAATCCCGGACCCCTAGGCCCACTAGCGTTGGGCGGGAAGACCGGGGTGCGCTGACTGTTCGTCGAGACTGCTCTTTTGCGCCGAGGCCCACGAAGTGCAATCCCGGTCGCAACGATGACGAGGCCGAAGAGTACTGAGCCGATGTGGTCTCTCACAGAGTCACCTGGCGTGGTGATCATAACGAGGGTGGTCAGCAGGCCGAAGCCCAGCGTCACGATCGCGGCGACGTTCCATGTTCGGCCTGATTTTCCGGTTTCCGGTACTGCTGGCTGAGGTTTGCTGCGATGCTTCATGCGAATCGCGTACGCCCCGCCCACGCATGCCCCGGCAATGGCCAGTCCCACGAAGAACTCACCGACTGACGAGTCGGCAACCATCACTGCGAGGAAGAAGCCACCGAGCATGTTGAGGAGGACTGCCGGAATCGGCCATGGGCTTTTCGGGTTGGGCAAGGTTACCGGGGGCGACGGCTCGGGCATCGCCGACGGAAGATCCTGGGTGAGCGCGTCAATCTCGTGCTGAAACTTCGCAACTGCACAGTCCCCGGAGCGTTGGGTGTATTCGTCCACGTCCAGATAACCGAGAGACATCGCGCGGGTCAGCAGATCTAACCCGCGCTGACGTTCAGCGTCACCAATGCGTCGCTCATTGCCTGGTCCGTTAACAGCGTCCACAGCTCATCCCTCCCTTACGACGAGGCTACCGGCGGGCGACGGTCACAATAATCCAGATGGGCAACCAGAGGCCGAACGTCAGGATCGTCAGAATGAAATGAAGAAGGTGGTTGACGGGCCGCTGGTAGTTGACCATGACAGGCGAACTCGATGATGCCATGTTGTTGATGTAGATCGGCGGGGGACTGTATGGCGGGTAGTAGCCTGCCGCTGGCTGAGCGACAAGGGGAGCGATGTGAGCTGTCCACCCCTGCCCGTCCCACCAGCGCTGAATCGTCCGATCCCTGGCATCCGGATACCACCCAGCCGGCGCCGAGGTTGGCCGGTGATCAGGGGTATGAGCAAAACCAGATCCCGCGGCATGCGGAGCCATACCTGGCGGCTGCGCATGCGGAAATTGTTCCGTGGGCGTGGCTGACTGCGCTAGCCAGTAATCATCTTGATGCCCGTAATTATTGCTCACACCACCAAGTTATACGCATACGTTTGGGTTGCACTAGTGGCGGCCTCGCGACGTATGGACTGCGGCGGAACTTGACGCACCTAACGCTGTTAGGAATACTGAACAGCGTTAGGGGGTTCGATGGAAACTGTTCGGGAACGACGCCGGTTGCAGACTCGTGAGGAGATTCTTGCTGCGGCATGGACGGTGGCACGGGAGGACGGGCTTGCGCGCCTGTCGTTGCGAGATCTCGCTAGGCGGGTCGGAATGCGCGCGCCGAGCCTGTATAGCTACTTCCCGTCGAAAGAGGCGATCTATGACGCGATGTTCGCGCACGGACAGCAGGAGTTCGCGGACCAGGTCGCTGAGACGCCGAGAATGGGCAGCTCGCGAGAAGTATTTCGCCGTGCCGCCCACAGTTTCTTCGACTTCTGTGTCAAGGATCCTGTCCGGTACCTGCTGTTGTTCCAGCGGACCATCCCCGATTTCGAGCCATCGCCCGAGTCCTACAGGCTCGCCGAAGAGAATCTCGGCAAATTCGCCCAGTTCATGAAGGACTGCGGCGTCACCGACACGCGTGCCGTCGACATGTGGACGGCGATGCTCACCGGGCTGGTCAGTCAGCAGCTGTCCAACGAACCCGGCGGTGACCGCTGGGCCCGCCTCCTCGACGAACTCGTCGACCTGTACTGCGATCACATCGGACTTTAAATCGGAGGAATCATGACCATGTCGGCAACCCCAGTGACCGCTTCGACGGTCCCGCCCATCAGCCACAGCGAAGCGCATGACCTCGCCCGCGAGGCATACGAGCGATTCGCGGCGGTGCTGCGGCAGGTGCAGCCAGACCAGTGGAGCAATCAGACAGATTGTGCCGCGTGGACCGTGCGTGACCTCGCCGGGCACCTCGCGGGTGCGATGCAGTCTGCGGCGTCCGTGCGCCAGATGATCCGGGAACAGTGGGAAGTGAAGCGCCGCGCTAAGACACTCGGTGGCGACGAGGTCGACCACATGACCGCCGTCCAGGTCGAACGCACAGCCCACCTGTCGACGGCCGAGCTTGTCTCGCTCTGCGCAGAACTCGCACCCAAGGCCGCGCGGGGGCGCTCCCGGATACCCGCAGCAGCGCGGCGGTTCGCGCGATTCCCGGTGACCATCGGCGATCAGATTGACGAAACGTGGTCGCTCGGATACCTCGTGGACGTCATCCTCACCCGGGATACCTGGTTGCATCGAATCGACCTCTGCCGTGCGATCGGCGTGAATCCCGTGCTCGATGCCAAGCATGACGGGCGGATCATCGCCGACATTGTTGCCGAATGGGCTAGGCGGCACGGGAAGCCGTTTGACCTGACACTGACCGGGCCAGCCTTTGGAGTGTACGAAAATCCCGGCGCGGACGCGGAAAAGATCACGATCGATGCCGTCGAGTACTGCCGGATCCTCTCCGGCAGAACCAGTGGCGATGGGCTGCTCGGTGTAGCGGTGCCCTTCTGACCGGGCGTCCGCTACAGGACCTGTAGGTGCCGGGATGGAGGCCGGTCGCAGCCGTGGAAGACCCACCCGCCATGCCACAATTCCAGCGCCCGGTGCTACAGCGAGGCACTCGTCGGGGACTACCGGAACTTCGTGACGTTTGCACCCGCATTCCGGGTGCAAACGTCACGAAGTTTGATGATGGGGTCGACGGCACTGGTTCCCTATCTCGCAGCAGAGCGCCATGAGTGAAGCTGAACGGGCCAACTAGTATCACTCGCCGCCAAGCAGGTAATTCGTGATTGCCTGATCTGTCTCCGGCAGGTCGTGGATCGCTACACCGTGGTCGCCTCCGTCGACCGTTATCATCCGTGCGCCGAATGTGGCAGCTAGTGCCTGGCCTCCGGCGTAGGGTGCGGCGGCGTCTCCTGTCTGGTGCAGGACGAGTGGTGGGTGCCGCAGCTTCTCGCCTGACCATGGCACGGGTTGCGTGACTGGTGCCCATCCTGCGCAGAGCAAGCCGGATCCGAAGACATCCGCTTCCGCGACGATCCGGTTCCCGCCGGTCAGGTAGTTCCAGGCGGTGTTCGGAATGGTGTGGGCGGCAGGAGGGTTAGCGTTTTCGTTGCAAGTGATCGCGGTGATGACGTATTGCATGGACAGCGGCACGGGGTCGGTGCGGGTGTCGGGTGTGCCGTGGCGTATGGCGTCGGCGATTTCCGGCCATGATGCACTGCGGTACAGACCGACGAAAACGGTGAAGTCGTAGAGGCGTGAAGGCCGTGCACCGGGATAGGCGTATTGGGTAGTGCGCCATATGGGTTCGGTCAGTGCGTCGTCGATGGCGAGGTATTCATCCCTCCAGGGAGAAAGTTGCGGCGGTGTGTCACCGGGTCGCGCTGGTGGTGGGGGAACGGGTGCGGGTGCGCCGCTTTCCTGCTTAATCCGGTCTGACCACCGCTGGTACACCGCGCGGGGTGTTGCGCCTAAACCGTAGATGTCGTTGCGCTGCGCGATCCAGGCGAACAGATCGTGCAGGCGCTGCATGCGTGCGGGTACGCGGTCGGTGTATAGATTCAGCCAGCGTGAATCGGGGGCGACACCGGAATCGAGCACCATCTTGTCGACGTGGTGGGGAAACAGCGTCGCATAGTCAGCCATCAATGCTGCGCCGTAGGACAGGCCATAGAGGTGGACGGTGTCCTCGCTCAGGGCTTGCCGGACGACTTCGAGGTCGCGTGCGGTGTTTTCCGTGGTGATCGTGTCGGCATACGCAGGGTCACATGCTTGCCGCAATAGAGCGCCGACCGCGAATGCACCGGCAGTGGTGTCACATTCCAGTGGGGTCGACCAGCGCAGTCCGCGGGGCTGCATCGCCACGAGGTCAAAATGCTCACGCAGCGCCGGCGGGAACGCCACGCCGCGTTCGGCAGAGAACATGCCCAGTGCATCCGTACCAGGGCCGCCGGGGTTGCCGAAGAGCACACCACGGCGCTCACCAGTAGCGCGAATGCGCGACACCGAGATTGTGATTGAGCTGCGCTCAGGCGCGTTGTGGTCAAGGGGGACGCTGACCTCAGCGCACTCGGCGTCCGGTGCCCGCGCCTCGGTGGGACAGGGCCCCCACGTGAGCGGTGTGCTGGCATGCGCGACTGGAGGCAGCAGCGTAGCGACCACCAACAGTGCGGTGAGTAAACCTAGCCTGAACATCTGTGAGTCATTGTGCCGTGGGAATGCGCGGTATGGGCAAAGTATGGAGCCCGCGTCTCGGACTATTCGCCCGACCCCCGCAGAGCTGCAGCGATCGCTTCGGCCCGCGAGGAGACCCCGAGCTTCCGGAAGATGCTACTGATGTGGTGTTCGACAGTGCGTTTGCTGAGGAAGAGGCGGTCTGCAATCTCATCGTTTGTGAAACCTTCCGAGACGAGGTGCAGCACCTCGTTCTCGCGATTAGTCAGCGGCCCTGGGGTTCTTGGAGAGCGGCGCCCTGGCTGGCCGAGTTGCCGGAGCAGGCTGGCAGTTTGATCGGCTTCGAACCGTGCCGCTAGTGTTTCGAAGACACGGAGTGCGGTCTGTGCTTCACTTGCCGCGGTCTTCGGGTCGGTTGTCGCTGTGAGGCGAGCGATCGCGAGACGGGTCCGCGCTGCTTCGAGTGGCAGCGCAGCTTCGCTGAAATGCTTCAATGAGTGATCGTAGGCCGTCAGAGCATCGCCATTTTTGCCCGCAGCTTCGCGGACTAGTCCGCAAGCGTATTCGGAGTACGCGAGGATGCTGGGGAGTTCGCATCGTCGTGCGAGCTGGGTGAGGCGTGACTCCGCGTCGATGGCCGTCGGCATGTCGTCGGTGGCGACGGCGATTTCGGTGAGCAGCGCCCAATGCGGGGCGTTCATCGGTGTGCATTCGGCGGTGAGAACGCGGCCGAGGACGCGCCGCGCCATGCCCAGGTCGCCGCGGGCAAAGTGCAATCGCGCGAGCGGACGCACGGCGAAGGAATCGAATTCGAAACCAGCCAGCATTCGCGCCGCCTCGTCGAACCGCCCCTGGCGTACCCGCAGGTCCGCGAGGCGAACCATCGCAGACGAGCGCAGTGCCTCGTAGCTCGCGTCGTACAGTCTCAGCGCACTGGAGAGTTGCTCTTCAGCATCGGTTAAACGCCCAGCCGCAGTGAGGATCCCGCCGAAGTGAGTCCGGCAGATCGCTGGGATCCAGTCCGCGTGCGAGCGTGCTCCATACTCTGTGGCGGCCGTCAGCCACCGCTGCGCGCGCACCACATCTTGCGCAGCTTCACAGCTGAACAGCATGTGGCAGAAGATCTCTCCAGCCACAAGGTAATCGGTGACCTCACCACTGATCACCGCGGTCGCGGACGCGTCCAGAAGGCGAATCCCTTCGACGATCTGGCCGCGCAGCACCCGCGAGACACCGGCGTGGGCCATCGCGGCGAACCGGAGATTCACATCCCCGGTCATCTCTGTGATGGCTTCAGCCCGCGCGATATGGCGGTCTTTCGTATCCGGATCGTCGGTCATCAACGCGGCAGCGAGTTCCACCCATCCGGCCTCCGTGCAATCGCCGATATCGTGCGCCAGATCGAGCGCCCGCTGGAGCCACCCCTCGGCCACTGGGGCGTTGCCGTACACAGCGGCATGCAGGAAACTCAGTTCACGTCCGGCGATGAACGCGGCATCCCGGAACCGGCGTTTCTCGCAGTACCCGGTGAAGGCACGCTCGTAGTACTTGACTGCATCACGGTAATCGCCAGCCCATTCGGCTGCACGGGCATAGTGAAACTTGACGTCCGGGTCATCGGTACCGGACACCGCGCGGCCAAGGAGCTCCCGCGCGGTCTCCCAGTCTCCGTTCGCGAGCGCCCGCTTGCCCTGCTCGAGCTGCTCCGCAGTCTCTGCGTGCACAGTTCCTTCCTACCAGGTCGGTCTGCCCGGAATATGCAGTCCGTGTAGGTGCCCAGATAGGTGCGTGCACCGATGTATGAGCTAATGCGTGACGACACCCTGGATGTATGACTGCAATAGAGAAGTTCCAAGTATCCCTTGAGGCCGCCGAAGCCTACGAGGACTTATTCGTTCCGGGCATCTTCGCCGAATGGGCGCCGCTGATCGTCGAGGCCACCGGAGTCTCACCAGGGCAGGCCGTACTGGACGTGGCCTGCGGAACCGGAATCGCTGCGAGGACAGCGGCCGACGTCCTCGGCGGCAGCGGCACGGTTGTAGGCACCGACCTCAACGAGTCGATGCTCACCGTGGCGCGGCGCGTGCGTCCCGACCTCACATGGCAGCAGGCCGACGCGCAGCACCTGCCGTACCCCGACCGCTCGTTCGACGTGGTGCTCTGCCAAATGGGTCTGATGTTCTTCGACGACCGGGTCGCAGCATTGTCGGAAATGGCGAGGGTAGTGACCAGCGATGGGAAAATGGGCTTGGTCGTGCCCTCAAAGATCGAAAACCAGCCTGCGTACTCCAGACTCACCGAGATCGTCGCGGACGAGGCAGGGCCCGAAGGTGCCGCATTGCTCAGCACCTACTGGTCATGCGGGGACGCTGACGAACTGACGTCGATGCTCAACGCCGCCGGACTCAGGGTCGTCACGCTGTACGAGCATCCAGGGACCGCGTCGTTCGCCTCCGTTGATGACCTCGTGAAGACCGAGATTGAGGGCTCGCCGCTCTACTCACGGATCACCGAACAGACCTACCAGCGAATCCGCGAGCGGGCGCGGAGCGCTTTGGGTGAGTGGGAAACGAACGGGCGGTTGGATGCGCCGCTGCGGGGGCTTGTGGTGTGCGCGGGGAGGTAGAGGTCGGGAGTTACCAACATGTCGGTCGGACCTTCTTTCTGTGTATTTGTGCGGACGGGCGCGAAGAGTGACGTGGACGTCGGCGAAGGATGATTGGTCGAAGATCGTGTTATAGAACGACAGTGATGCGTGAGACCCGCGTGGTAAATGTGGAGGCATTCGGCGGGATTTGCTGTTGGGCCTCGCTTTAGCTGCGTCGACAAGCGGTGGTGAGATGTAATCGGAGGTAGGAATGACTGCAATCTGGGCGGAGGGCGACAATAGTTCTGGTCCCTGGTCAACCCGCTCTCCGGGAGTCCCCCTCTAGCTGTGTTGGGAAGAGAAGTTCTGCTCGGGAGCGGATACGCCGATGTGCTGGCGAAGCGTCGGGACGTCCTGTCGTGCTCGAGGTAACGTAGCGCAACAATTCGGAACCGCGTCGGGCCATAGTTGCGCAGGTGCTGGCGTACGGAAGCGCACGTGGGCGGGTGTGATTCAGACGGGTGACGCCGACTAACGAAAGCCTCGCTCCGCTGCGCTAGTAGACATCCAAAGTGCTGGCGGCGAGGTGGCGACCACGTATCCTTATGTACCCAAGTCACCGATCACAGCTTCATCCTAATTGGTCGTCGATAATGTTGAGTCCGAAGGCTCAAGTTGGTGCCACACGGTGATGCATCAGGCCCGAATGCTGCGGAAGGCCGAGCGCAATACTACCGGGGGATGCGCTAACCGAAGAAAAGCGGGTTCGCACGAGCACCTGAACCGCATGGACAAAGCGAGCACAAGAACCAGGGACAGACAGCGATACATTCGCCCTACCAGTGGTTCTGCGGATAAAGTATACGAAGTGAGTTGCGAATCCTAGCCGATCGCTATCCTAGTGCCATCGCGACGCGTTGCTACTGTTTGCGGAGTCGTTTCTGAGTAACACCGGACAAACAGTAAAGCGTCGTGCACCCAAACTGAAACCGGACATCAATTGGGTGGTATCGCAACATCGTTCCAGGTGATCCGTCTCATCGTTCCGTAGTATGGGCCTCGCGCGCGGTGTGAGTAGCTGTTCGATTGGCAACGAGCTCTCGAACGTTCCGCTGTTGAGCAGCTACGCATTCTGCCGCCTGTACCGGCACGTGAGATAAATGATCAGACTAACCTGTCGGTACACCACGGTGCATGCGATACAGTCGAAGTTACTGTAAGTACGAACAGCCTCGGGGGACCTATGGTCGAGATCAAAGAGATATTTGACGCTGCACCGCTTTCGGTTTCACAATTTTTGAGCGATCCAGGCCAGGGTCTCTATATCCCTCCCTACCAGCGACCATACAGCTGGGATCGGGAGAACGTTCGTCGGTTACTCGACGATATAGGGCACGGTGCGGATCAGCTGAGGGATGTGCCCGATTCGATAACCTTCCTTGGAACCGTAATTGCAATCCGGGACATCAACTACGTGACGGTCGAGCCGGTCGTACGATCAGAAGTACCCGCCCGGGTTACTACAATAATTGATGGCCAGCAACGGATAACAACTTTACTTATCCTCCTCACGGTCCTTCATGAAGAAATCCGCGTTCTAGCGGGAGCGCTAGATGCCGCTAAGCCCACGCACAGCTGGTGTAGGAATCAGGCGACTGATGTTGCTGCGCGACTCGCGGCAACGTTTCAGGAAAATATGCATTTCGGCTCGGGCGACTACCAGTACTACCCACGTATGATTCGAGCTTACGTCGACGTATGGTCCCGAGATTCGGAGCAGGCTAGCTACACGTCGGCAATCGCAAGCTACCTCTTTTCCTACGCGCGCCACGCGCGCAAGGAGGATTCGGACAGTGATTACGAGTTCCCTTCCGTCCCGGAATCTGTAGAGGCCGCAGGTCACGGTGAGCCATACAAGCATTTACAAAATATTAGAAAATTTATACAAAAATCATTACGGGATGCATATAAACAGGTAACGCTTAATAAGCGCAGTGAAACGTTCTTGGTGACTCCAGCGCAAATTAAAAGCTCGTACGCGCTGCAGGAGGCACTCTTTAATGCCGCGCTTCCCGATCTTATTTCAACCGAGATCGAGAAGGATCTACAGCTAGGGAAATTACTAAGTCTGATTGTTTGGGCGAATTACGCGTTGAAGCGGGTTACAGTTGCTGTAGTCACGGCGAAGCGGGAAGACTATGGCTTCGACATGTTCGAGGCGTTGAATACGACCGGTGAGCCACTAACCGCCCTTGAAACGTTCAAGCCTCGTGTAATAAGGGAGTTGGGGCTCGCCACCTGGCGGAAATCTAATTCAAAGCAGTCTTTCGACAAGGTGGAGAGCTACCTCGAATGGCATGCCGGCGCCTCGCCGCAGAAGAGGCAGACGGAGACTCAGAACCTTTTAATATCTTTTGCGTTAATGCAATCAGGCGATAAATTGGGGAAGCGGCTTAGTGAGCAACGCAATTATTTGCGAAAACATTTCGACGAGGAAGGGAGCTCAACTGGGCGGGAGGCGTATGTAAACGCCCTCGTGCAGCTAGTGAACTTCCTCCAGGGGCCGTGGGCTGAGCCTCAATCAGTAAACTCTCAAGGATCGGCTATCGAAGATGAGGCAGCCTTCGCCCTGGCCGTGCTCCGCGAGGGAAAGCACGAGATCGTCATCCCGATACTTGCTCGATACTATGCGGCGTACAGGCTAGCTGAGAGTGATCGCGCGGACGCCGCCCATGAGGAGTTCTTATCAGCTTGCCGTGCGTGTTTGGCATTCTATGCTTTATGGCGCGGCGCTCATCGAGGGACTGCCCAGATCGATAACATTTATCGTAGTATAATGCGACCGTCCTCGGATGGAGGTATACATTGGGCGCGTGGAGCTGATGGAGTATTGGAAGATGTGCCGCCCGCTGCGGAGCTGAAAAGTCGACTGTGGGCTGAACTTGGAGCAGCGGGCATAAAAGAACCCGAGCGTTGGGCGCAAAATGTCGCGCGCAATCCAATTGGATCGTCGGCGAAGGTCTTGACACGACTTCTTCTCCTCGCGGCATCGCAAGATTCTGTTCCAGATAGGTCAGTACCGGGCCTCACTGTTCGCGGCAGAGCTGGAGTCTTGAAGATGATGACTCTAAGCATGTGGCACGATGCTTCTTTAAAGACCATTGAGCACACCGCGCCTCAAAAGGTGACTGCTCAAGGATGGCACGCTTCCCTGCTTGACAATAACGACATCATTAATACACTCGGGAATTTGACGCTCTTGCCCGCTCGGGAAAATTCTTCGGCTGGGAATAGGTCCTGGAATTTAAAACGCCTGTTCTATCAGGTGCTGTCTGCCTCAACGGTAGATGCTGCAGAAGAACTGCTAGCTCAGGCTGCTCATGTGGGCCTGGAGTTGAACTCTGGTGCGCAGCAGATTGTACGTCAGGCGCCATACCTTCCTTTGGTTGCAGCGGTGGCAGGCAGGAGTGGCGATTGGGATGCTGATTTTGTCCTTGTCCGTAGTCATCGGCTCTCACTACTGGCGTGGGATGCGTTAGTGCCATGGCTTCATCCCAGTGAACTCGATTGAGCTCTTGTCGTCGAGGTCGATTTCTAGCCATAAATTTGCACTTCCGGCATTTGTCAGGCGTGGGCGGCACACCTGCATTTTCGGTGTGACATGCAAGGGCTCGGGTTTGTCCGCGGCATTGATTCTCCGGTCAGGTTGGCTATCGCAGCCCGCCCGGTCGACGGCGGGGTCCAGGATGGTGTCGGATTGGCGTAATGGCAGACGATCCGAAACCAGTCTGCGTTCGGCGGTCGGAATGATCGATAAGACTGATTCGGTCTTGAGTCTCACTGCCAGAGCATGGTTGAGTTCGTACCAATCGCAATAGGCAACAGACCGGTCATTCTGCTAGTGGCGTCCCGGCGGTGTGGGGACGCTGTAACTAGTTGGTGTCTACATCGCGACACCAGCCGTAGACGACCAGCGCCGACCGCGGCCAGCGCCCCGGGGACCTAAGCAGAGGTCTCTGCTTAGGGCAAAATGGCCGTGCGGAGGTAGGTCCAGGGGGACCTATGGCAGGAGTCGCAACCTGCCTGTTGGTGCAACGGTTCCTGCGCGCTGCAGATCGTGGTGCCACATTCAGGACGTCCTTGGCACGTCATTCTTGGCGCTCCGGACGTTGAGGTCGGCCGACGGCGGGCACGTCCCGAGCCGTGTTCGTGATGCCAAGTCGATCAGCAGTAGCGTCCTACTCGCCGCGACCTACCCGTTGCCCCGCTAGGGGTGTGCTTTACGGGTGGCATCGTCCTCAACACGAACAGCGACACGTTCGACGCCGGCAACATGAAGCAAGTAAAAGTGCATCTACGTTCCCAAGCGCGGCAGGACGTCCTGGCTGACCCTAGTGCGGGTTGAGCTTTGGAAGGGAGGGCTCGGGCGCTGGAAAGTGACATTTGCAGGCGTTCCCGAGCCCTGACAGACATATGGTGGGTGCGAGGTTTTGTCACCCCTTATCGATACAGTCTTTAGTGTGCAAGTTTACCTCGATCACAACGCCACAACCCCGGCTTCGCCTGAGGTGATCCACGCCGTGTTCGACGCGATGTCGGGCGGTTTTGGGAATGCGGCATCGAGTCACGTACCTGGTAGGAAGGCTGCGGCTCTTGTTGAGCGCGCGCGCGAACAGGTTGCCGAACTCGTGAACGTCGCAGCTACGCGACTCGTTTGGACGTCAGGTTCGACTGAAGCGTTGAACACAGCCATGATGGCTGCGACTCGATCGCACCCGCACCTTCTTCTTGCGAGAACTGAGCACAAGGCTGTTCTTGATACCGCCGAGCACCTAGCTGATCAAGGCGTTCCCCTGACATGGATCGACTCGGACGAAGCAGGTCGTGTAACTCCCGAGCGCTTGACCGCGGCACTACCAGCAGGCCCCTTCGTGCTCGCGGTAATGGCCGCGAACAACGAAACGGGAGTTGTTAACGACATTGCGCGACTGACTCGAATAGCTCATGGAGCGGGAGGGCTGGTGGTATGCGACGCTACGCAACAGGTCGGCAAGCTACCAGTGGACCTTGACGCTTGGGGAGTCGATTACGCCTCCGCTTCGGCACACAAACTCAACGGACCCCAGGGCGTCGGCGTCCTCGTGACGCCTCGAGGGCAGGAGGCGCTGCCGCTAATACGTGGCGGACGGCATCAGAATGGATGGCGTTCAGGCACCCTGAACGTCGCGGGCGTTGTGGGGTTCGGAGTTGCAGCTCAATTGGCCCTTAAGCACCTGCCCGACGGCGATCGTGTGCGTGAGTTCCGTGATAGGCTCCATCGCCTACTGGAGTCTGAACTGGGTGCACTTCCGATAAACGGCGACATTGCAGAAAGGCTCCCGAACACGCTGAATATCAGAATTCCGGGAGCTGATGCGGACGCCATGATCGTGAACTGCCCAGAGGTGGCCTTTTCATCTGGGTCAGCCTGTACCGCGGCCGTGCCAACTCCGTCTCATGTGCTGCTCGCGATGGGACTGGACGCTGTGCACGCGGAGGAGTCGGTTCGCTTGTCCTTGGGCGCCGAAACTACCACCGATGACGTAGAACTAGCTGCCGCCAGGCTTGCCGAGGCGGCCCGCCGAGTTCGGCGCCTGAATAATTGGGAGCGGTGAGATGGCGATCAGCATCAAGGATTCGATTGACGGAGCGTTCGGTCGACACGAAACCTTCACAATTCGATACGGCTGGCTCAAGCGGGGGTTCGACCACGCCGTGGCTGACCCGTCGCTATTCTACAGTGATGACGCGCACCACCGTCTGGGTGTGGGCAAAAATATGGCGAAATCGATCCGGTTCTGGTTGTCCGCAGCCCGCCTAATGGAAGAAGTTCCAGCCGTCGATAACAGCCGCAGAACCGTGATGGTGCCGACCTACTTTGGCTTGGCACTCCTCAACGGCAGGGCAACGGTTGACACCACGAGGTATGAGCTCGGCCTTTCTCAGGTGGCGCCTGCATTTGTCGGGGTTGAGGGCTTCGACCCATTCTTAGAGCGGTTAGAATCCTGGTGGCTTATCCATTGGATGATGCTGTCGCCGCATTCGAGGCTTCCAGTTTGGTGGACGGCATTCAATACATTTGGAGCAGTATCGTTCACACCCGAAGTGCTGCTTGACCATGTGCTTGCCCAAATTGAGGCGACTGCGGCGTGGAACTCTCCTCGGCCGCCATCGCAGTCGACAGTGAAGAAGGACGTCCTAGCTCTCTTGCGGGCATACGCTGGCACCTTGGGTTCGCGAAAAGCCGACAAACTCGATGACACTATCGATGCGCCGATGGTTCCCCTTTCTCTAGTGCGTGCGGCTGGATCCGGCTTCCGGTTTGCAGTCGGTCGTAAACCGGGAATGAGTCCGGCGGTCGTGGCGTTCGCTTGTCTCGACTTCCTCGACCGCACCGGATTCACAGCGCGATCGGCCCTGATCTCCAGCCTTGCGAATGAAGTTGGGGGGCCGGGGAAAGCCTTCAAGTTGGCGGAACGCGACCTTGTGGAGATGCTGCAGGAGGCTGCCGCTGAACAGCCGAATTTGATCGCGGTGTCATCAACCGCATCTTCGCCGACCCTCGTGACAGTTTCTGAGGGTGGTCTCAGAACTGTCGCGTCAAAACTTCTTGCTCGACACTATGGAAGTCCAACGTACACGGACGAAACCGTGACAGAGTTGAATGCGACCGTAAGCTCTGACATTGTTCCTGCGCTTGATGGAGGCCAGAATGGGAGTACCGACCAGGGTAAAGGGTCGGTTCGCGCGGTCAGTCAGACTAGGCTCTTCTGAGTCGTCAGCGCTCGACGGATATCTTCCGACAGCTCGCGCTCTCGATGTCGTTCGGCGGGTCGTCCGCGGCATGGAGTCTCGGGACGGATCGAGAGCATTCTCCATAACCGGACCCTACGGTTCTGGAAAGTCATCTCTAGCTGTCTTCTTAGACGCCCTGTGTGCACCAGCAGATTCCCCATCATTCGACCAGGCGATGCGGCTCCTGAGTGAGCACGACAGCGAAACGGCTGATGCGCTGCCGCGCGCTCGAACGGCGATGGGCGGCGATACCCGAGGCTTCGCCCGAGCGATAGTTACCGCGCCGCAGCGTGAGGCTGTCGCCACTACCGTGCTTCGCGCCCTAAAGAACGCTTGCCCTAGCGCGGGAGTTGGCGCGGAAGTATCGAGAAGGGTTGAGGCAGCCCTTTCCAGGGCACTTGATCGAAAGCTCGCAACGCCCTCGTACCACGAGATTCAAGATCTTGTTCGGGAGATGGTGAAGGAGCGGCCACTCCTGCTTGTGATCGATGAGTTTGGTAAGAACCTTGAGGCTTACAGCGCGTCAGGTGCTGACGGGGATATGTATCTCCTGCAGGAGCTCGCCGAATGGGCGACAGACACGCAGAATGATCTGCCACTTATCGTGGTGACAATCCAGCATCTAGCGTTTGAAAGCTACGCTGCGTCGGCAAGTACAGCCCAGCGTCGTGAATGGGCAAAGGTACAGGGGCGCTTCGAGGACATTCCCTACGCAGATTCAGCGAGTGCCACAAGGAATCTCATTGCTAGTGCCCTAGACCATGGTTCCGATGAGGCCTTCGGCAAGACGCGTCTTGCGGCCGCGATGATGGCGGCTGACGGAGCAGCTGAGGTCGGCCTCCCTGAAGTCTCATCGACCCAACTCCTCTGTGACTGCTGGCCGCTACATCCGGTAACACTGCTCGCGCTTCCTGAGCTCTGTGCGCGGTATGGACAGAACGAACGGACTCTTTTTTCATTCCTGGCCTCCTCTGAGCCGCTATCCGTCACGACGTGGCTCAGGAAGATTTCTAATCCGAATGATTTGGGCTGGATCCGGCTGGACCGGGTTTACGACTACTTTGTCGAATCAGCAGGCAACTTCCTTGCGATCTCCCAGGACGCTGGCCGCTGGACCGAGGTTGCTACTGCTATCCGGGACGCCACCGGTCTCACTGATGCGCAGCGGCGCGTACTGAAAACTGTCGGTGTTTTGAATCTGGTGGCCGCGGCTGGAATGCTGCGAGCATCGTCCGACCTGGTGGCCTTGGCCGCCGCCGATGGACGCGATGGCACTGAGGCCAAAGCAGACGTTCACGCGCGCCTCGACGAGCTTCAGCAAATGAGCCTCTTGACTTACCGCGACTATGCGCAGGAGTTTCGAATCTGGCGAGGCTCCGACTTCGATATCAATCGTGCACTGGGTGCCGCCCGAAGGCTCTCGCGCACACGTTCGATGGCCGACATGCTCTCGGAAGTACGCCCCATGCAGCCAGTGGTCGCGGCTCGGCACTCAACTGAGACAGGGACTGTGCGGGCGTTCGACGCAGTTTACGCCGACAGCGGTAGGACTACGATTGCGACACCTCTTCCAGCGAGCGTTTGTGACGGCGTTCTTGTTTATCGGCTAGAAGGTTGCGACCTCACGATCAGCGGTGACGAAACAGTCCCGGTCGTTGTCGTTGATCCTGAAGATCTGACCGTCGCGACTGAGGCTGCTGTGGAGTTGGGTGCGCTACTTGAGGTCGCGCAGGACCCGGGACTTTCTCGTGACGACTCGGCTGCGCAGCGAGAACTAGCGGAACGGATCGCCTACGCGCGCGTCCAGCTGGACCATTCGTTGTCTCGAGCATTTGACGAAGGTGCGCGGTGGACGTGGGTCAATCCGCCAGCGGGAGAGTCGCAGGAACTGGTTGACGGTGTGGCCACGGCGCGACTTTCCAAAGTGCTCGACGAGGCCTACAGCAAAGGCCCGAAAGTTGTTGCGTACGAGGCGATTAACCGCGCAGAACTTACCAGTGCAGGTGCACGCGCACGTCGGATATTGCTCGAAGCGCTAGTTGATTCGAGTACCCACGGTAAGCCGCAGTTCGGGTTTAAGGGTGAAGGCCCTGAAGTGGCAATGTACCGTGCCGTTATCTCTGATGCCGGTGCGCATGACCACAGGCGGGCAAAGCTGCAGAAGCCGACTGAGCCTGGTTGGTCTGCCCCCTGGGCTGCGGTGGTTGATGAACTCAAGTCGGTCGACGACGCCGTCAATGCGCAGCATCTGTTCGCTGTGATGATGTCCCCACCCTACGGTCTGCGAGAGGGGACGGCGTCATTGCTGTTGACCGCACTGCTAGTCGTCCATGCCCCTACGATCGCAATCTACGAGCACGGCACATTTGTCCCACGCATGAACGCCCCGCTTATCGAGCGTCTCGTGCGTAACCCAAGGAACTTCGCGATCAAGCACATCGGAACGACCAAGCTCGGTGGCCGGTGGCAGTACCTACGCGCCTTAAACCATGCATTCGACGACTTCGACTTGGGCGAGACGCAGCAGGAGTTAACCCTGCTATCGACGGTTCAGCGAATAGCGGGGATCTTCCGGCAGGGTAGCTCGCGATATGCATTGAAAAGTCGGTCATTCGTCGGCCTCGATGACTTGAGCGAGACGCAGATCGAGCGGACAGTCGCGGTCCGGAAAGCGATTAGCGAGGCACGGGAGCCTGACGTACTCGTTTTCGACTTGATCCCCCAGGCGCTGGGACTGACGCCAATAAAGGCGGGCAACAGCAAGCTCGATCCCAAAGATGTTGCGACTGCGGTAGAACAGATCGCTGACAGTTTGCGAATTTTCAAGGAAGCCAATAAGCGCCTTTGCGAGGCGATCTTCGACAAGGTAGCTGAGTCGGCCGTTCCGCTCAGAGCAGATGGCCAACGGCTCGATCGGCGAGCTGCAATGAGAGCAATGGAAGGGGCGGCAGCATCAGTTGCCACCGTGCGCACTGTGCCTCAAAATGTTCGTGCCTTCATTCAGGCGTGCCTGATGAATCCGTCAACCCCCGAGGAATTGGGAACACAGATCGCCACGACAGTCATAGGTGTATCCCCCCAGGACTGGGACGACCACGTCGCTTACCGTCACCTCACCGAGTTAGCCTCCACTGCAAGGTCATTCAGGCGCGTTACAGATCTGGCCAAGGCACGAGCGTCGTACGAAAGAGGGGACGGCAGCTTTGAGGCTTTCGCCATCACACTGACGGGAGCCAACGGCGACACAGTGGATCGTACGGTTACGCTAGATGTCGAGCAGCGCAAAGTTGTCAGTGCCGTGCTGCATACTGCGATCGACAGGCTTAAAGAGCACGGCATAGCGCCTACTGATGCGCTACTCGCGGCACTCGCGGCGGAATCTCTTGCCCGAGAGCAGACCGACCTAAAGCCTCAAAACGACAGCAGAGGAGAGGCACATGGCTGACAAGACTCGACACATATGCGGCATCTCGGGTGGAAAAGACTCGTCAGCGCTAGCTGTCTATCTCAAACAGTCGCGGCCCCAGCTTGATATCGAATACTTCTTTTGCGATACGGGAGCGGAGCTGCCCGAAACATACGAGTACCTAAACAAGCTCGAGGGAGTTCTCGGCAAGCCGATCGCTCGCCTCAACGCCGAACGAGGGTTTGACCACTGGTTCGAGGTCTTCCGAGGAGCACTCCCTTCGCCGCAGATGCGATGGTGCACGAAGAACATGAAGATCAAACCGCTCGAGGAATGGATCGGTGATGATGAGGCTGTTTCTTATGTAGCTATTCGCGCGGACGAAGCGAACCGTAAAGGCTACATTTCAACGAAGCCAAACATCCAAACCGTTTTCCCATTCCTCGAGGCCGACATCGACCTCGACGGTGTTAACGCGATCCTAGACGACGCTGGAATCGGACTGCCCGAATACTATGAATGGCGAACTCGCTCAGGTTGCTACTTTTGCTTCTACCAGCGGAAGGCTGAATGGGTCGGGCTCGCGGAGCGTCATCCTGAACTATTTGAAAAGGCGCGACGCATTGAGCAGAAGGTGCTGACAGACGCTGGGGTGGACGGTGACTCGTCTTACGAGGACTTCGCGATGCAAGGGCGCGCATATACCTGGTCGCAAGGAGAGACCTTGGACGAGTTGATCGCGCGCAAGGAAGAGATCGTCAAGCATCACGAAGAGGCTCTCGCGCGCGCCAAGAAATCACGGAGAAACTTGCCGCTTGTCGCAGTACTTGGGGCCGCACTCGACGAGGAGGATGACACCACTCCCTGTGCTGTGTGTGCGCTATAGCGAGACTCGTGAGTCAACACTGAGGCAACACGTCGAAGTACCGGTCTACGCCTGCCAAGGCGAATAGAGGTGAGCGATGCTCTTCGAGGACTTGATCGTACGCGCAGCGGAACCCACGCTTCATAGGATCGTGGGCAAGTCGTCGGTACGGCTACTCTCAAAACTCGAACCTGAGCTGCTCCAGCCGAGCGCATTGTCTGAAGTTGCAGTGGACCTGACACCCCCGGTCGAGCTCCTTCTCAATCCAGACACTAGGGCGGAGCTGATGCCGCTTCTGCGGACACACGAGGCAACTGAGCTTGCGGAGGTACTGGGTTTAGACGTTCGGGACCCGTATTCGAGTTTGGAAGATCTTAGGATCCGGCGGGGATCCAAGCGAGCAAGTAAACTCCTCGATTTCTTCACGTTAGCCGATTCATCGCAGGAAGACGCCGCGACTCCGGCTACCATTGAATCGATCGGTCCAATGCACGGGCTTTTCGACCATCAGCGCGCTGCCGCAAGGAAGGTAATTGGTGCTTTATCAGTAGATCCCGGTCGGGTGTTACTACACATGCCGACAGGATCGGGCAAGACACGGACGGCGATGAATATCATCGCACAGTGGCTGACCACCCACGAACCATGCCTAGTTGTGTGGCTTGCACATTCAGAAGAGTTGTGCGAACAGGCAGTTCAAGAGTTCTGCAAGACCTGGGAAGTTCTGGGAAATCGCGAGGTCAAAGTCGCACGCTGGTGGGGGGAGCATTCTTTAGAAGACGACATCATTGACGGTGTCGTAGTTGCGGGACTTCCCAAGGTTTATAGCGCCGCACGTTCATCGTTTGCCACGGTCGGAAATCTCGCTGGGCGCGTCCAACTCATCGTTATGGATGAAGCTCACCAGGCCATCGCACCCACGTACGAATTCATTCTGGGGCTGCTATCGCAGGCAGGAGTCCCAACTCCTTTACTCGGACTCACTGCAACACCCGGACGCACCTGGAACGATATTGATGAAGACGAGCGGTTGGCTGATTTCTTCTTTCGGCGGCGCGTCCAGCTCGAGGTTAAGAACTTCGACAATGCCATCGACTACCTCGTCAGCGAGGGCTACCTCGCGAAGGCGAGTTTCTCTTCGCTCCACTACTCATCCGGAGCAGAGCTGACCCCACGTGACCTGGATGAGCTCTCTGACGCCCTGGATATACCGGAACGCATAGTACGAATGCTCGCAGACGACGAACAGCGCAATCTTGTCATCGTCCACAGAGTCGAGCAGATGGTACAGGAACATCGCCGGATCATTGTTTTCGCCGCGACTGTTCAACACGCTCGTTTGCTCGCCACAGTTTTGCGCGCGAGAGGCATCTGGGCACGTTCGATCACAGGCGTGACGCCCATTCAGGAACGACGTCGCCTGATTAGCGAATTCCGCAGCGAAGCGAACGATGCTCGCGTAGTAGTGAACTACGGCGTACTCACAACAGGTTTTGACGCGCCAAATACGAGTGGTGCACTAATCGCTCGTCCAACGAAGAGTCTGGTGCTATATAGCCAGATGGTGGGCCGAGCTACACGGGGTCCGCGTGCTGGCGGAAACGAACGTGCTGAAGTAGTGACTGTAGTCGATACTGCGCTACCCGGCTTCGCATCAATGGCCGATGCGTTTCACAATTGGGAGGACATCTGGTGACTGTTACTACCTCGGCTAGCCACGACATAGTTCCGACGTCTCTCGCAGTCAAGGCGATGCGCGACAACGGGTACAAGAATGCGGCGTATGCAATCGCTGAACTAATGGACAATTCAATTCAGGCCGAAGCTACTGTCGTAGAACTTCTTTGCGCCGATCTAGATACGACGATAGACCAACGAACTCGTCGCAGACTAAACGAAGTGGCAGTTCTAGATAACGGCTGTGGCATGAGCAGGGAGACACTCCAGATAGCGCTCCAATTCGGGAATGGAACGCGCCTCGGTTCAGGTACCGCCGGTGGAATGGGCCGCTTCGGAATGGGTTTACCTAGTGCATCTGTCTCACAGTGTCGGCGAGTTGATGTCTGGAGCTGGCAGAATGGTCATGGAAGCGCGTTACGCACTTATCTCGATCTCGACGAGATTGAATCAGGAAATCTCCGTTCGGTACCAAGTCCGAAAAAGGACCCTATACCGGAAAAATGGCAGCGAGCTGCGGACGATCGATCATTTGCGAGAACCGGGACTCTAATCGTGTGGAGCAAGATCGACCGGCTCTTGTGGAGAACCTCCAAGGCGTTAGCCGAGAACTCTGCTGAACTAATTGGCCGAATGTATCGGGAGTGGATTCATGATGAGCGGGTAGAGATCCGTTTGAAGAGTTTCCTTGGAAATTACCCGAGTAAGCTCATAGCGGATCAGAAGGCGAAGCCTAATGACCCGCTTTACTTGATGAGTAACACTACGTGTCCGGAACCTTTTTCGACCAAACCGATGTTTCAGCCTTTTCCAAACCCCGATTCGTATGAAATTCGTCCGAAGATCCGGTTCCGGGGAGAGGAACACGAGGTGGTAGTGCGGTTGTCGCTTGCTACCGACGAAGCGAGAGCTGGTGACAGTTCAGGCAGCAGGCCGCACGGGCGGCACGCAGCGCGGAATGTCGGCGTATCGGTGGTTCGTGCCGGTCGCGAGCTAGAACTCGACCCATCGTGGACGACATCATATGATCCGCGGGAACGTTGGTGGGGAGTAGAGGTCCGATTCGATCCCGGTCTAGACGAGCTGTTTGGAGTATCAAACAACAAGCAGTTTGCTAGGAATTTTTCAGAGGCTGCGAAACTTGATACTGCATCGTTAATCAAGGAGTACGGCGGATCGATCAGCAAAGCGCGGGAAGCGTTGGCGGAAGAAGAGGACCCAGTAGAACCTCTCCTCGAATTAGTGCACCGTATTCAAACTAATATCCGGGAAATGCGAAAAGTGATTGGTGCACAGGCGGAAGGGAGGCGAACACGTAAACGTTATGGCGACAGGGATAGTACGGAGAAGACTGCGACCGATGTAACTCGTCAGCGTCAGAAGAAAGGTTTCAAGGGCCGAAGCGACGCGGATGAAGCGAAGCCAGCTGAAGAGCGCAAGGCCGAACTTTCTGCGCAATTCGAGCGGTCAGGTCACTCGCCTGAGCAGGCTCAAGAATTGGCTGCAGCGACGATTGATAAGGGAATGAAATATCAGATCGACGTTGCCTCTCTTGAGGGTGGTGCGTTTTTTTCTGTGCAACCGCGTGGAGGTGTTCTACTTGTGACGTTGAATCTTGATCATCCCGCCTACCCCTTGTTGTTAGGCGCCCGCGACCCGGATGCGCTGCCTGACGATGTTGATCTACTGAAAGAGAAACTAGCAGCTGCGCAGGGCGGTCTCGAAATGATGTTGTTCGCGTGGGCGAGATATGAAGATGAGCAGATCGTCCCGGAACAGAAGCGTGCTGCCCAGAACGTTAGGCATGACTGGGGACGCATGGCAGAAGGCTTCTTAGGTGCGTAGCGCGAATGGATGATCTATCGAGAATTACCGATGTTCTCGCAACCGCGGAGAATCCCTTGTCGATTCCGGAGATTGTCGAGCTGACTGGGTTCGACGTTGCGAAGGTCGACGCACTAGTCTGGAACAATCCTGATCGGTTCGTATGGCAGCCAGGACATCGATGGGCGTTGACTCCAGAAAAAGGCCGCGGTCCTCAGGGGTTATGCAGTGATGTCGATGATTTTCGAATCAGACCGATGGTTCCTTCCGCTTCCCACGAGTTGCGCGCATTCACGCTCTCAAGTGGGCTGTTTGTTCGGGTCACTGAGCAACCCATCGATAGTTCTGCCTTCTTTACCGTTAACTCCGTTGGTAGCACTTTAGAAATCGCTTTCAATTCAACTCACGAATTGTTCGATAACCTGCCGATACCCTTTAGTGAGAGAGGAAACGGGACGCTTCATTCCAAACTTCTTGAGGTCCTGATTGCCGCCTGGGCGTTGCACGAGGAGAGCATACCCTCGGGCCCCATGCGGCGCGAGCTTCAGGAAATCCGGCAGCTCTGGGGGCGTCGTGCAATTGAGGTTCTTAGAGATCGTGAATAATGAAAACCTTGGTCGTGAGGTCACTCAGCTCGCAGAGGGTGCAGCGATAGAACTTGTCCTTTGTGCCCCATTCATCAAACTCCACGTGATTGAGCGCTTGATGAAATCAACGAAGGAAGGCGTTTGTGTCGCTGTAATTACTCGTTGGCGGCCAGAAGAGATTGCGGCTGGGGTGAGTGATCCAGAGATCCTTAGCGTAATAGAAGACCGCGGGGGCAAGGTCCTACTTCATGACCGATTGCATGCAAAGTTCTACAGGAATGAGGCGAAGGTCCTCGTCGGGTCAGCGAACCTTACAGGCGCGGCTCTCGGCTGGTCCAACCCGTCCAACGTCGAACTTCTCACTTCGGTTTCGGCTGAAGTGGTGGCGGACCTTGAATGCCGACTTCAGGCTGAATCTGTGCGCGCCACCCCGCAGATAGCAACGGCGGTGTCTGAGGCGGCTGCCCAACTGAAACCACTTTCCGCAGCCGTCGCCCCCGCAGTGGGCGAAGCATGGGCTGAGTGGCTTCCGAGACTTCGTCAGCCCTCTGATCTTTTCACGGCATATTCTCTTGGTGCTGAACGGTTGTCAACCGCCTCAGCGTCTGCGGCCAAAATGGACCTAGCGATGCTAGACCTTCCGCCTGGACTTGATCGCCAAACTTTCACGTTAATTGTAGGGAGTAGGCTGCTACAAGCTCCGAGCGTCATGGCGGTCGACGAGTATCTATTGACTCCGCGTCGATTTGGCGCGGTAGTTGATTGGATTGCGCGGCGTCATTCTCTGGATCGTGATTGCGCGAGTAACACTTGGCAGACCCTGATGAGATGGCTGCTTGAGTTCCTGCCTGATAGGTACGGCCGCAACGTCCCTGGCCACAGTGAAATCATTGATCGGAAGGGAAGTCGTTAAAGATGTCGCACGAACGTTTACGGCGTCAAGTCGAGGCGATTCTGGACTCGAATGGCATGTCCTGGGTGGCACATGAATCAGGGTATTCATTGCGATTTGCGAGCGCGATCGTTCACGTCCTCGTAACTGAATGGGGGCGTCAAACGGTCATTCAGATTCGGTCGGACGTACTTCGGGATGTTGCGGCAGAGCCCTCTGTTGTGGTCGATGAAGTGAATGAACTGAATTGCGAGACTACCTTCGGTCGGTGGGCTTACTATCGGAATGACAGATTGATTGTGCTCGAGTACGACCTCCTGGCCGATCATTTGCAGGAAGCGGAACTGATGGTCGCCTTAGTTCGCCTCGCTCGGTGGGCCGATAGCAAGGATGACGCACTTGCGGAGAAACTTGGTGGTAAGCGCGCAATCGAGTGATCCGCAGATGCGATGCCTTCGATTAACCCCCGTGAGCGCGCACCAATCGGTGACCTCTTAGTTCCCAGCCGAGCTCGTCTAGTCGCTCTTGCCACCCCCGCCTAGTGCCGATCCTTCGGGAGTCCTCGAGTAAGCCGTGCCGCTCTTCCTGAGTGCTGAGCCTCTTGAATAACTCGTAGCGGGGGTGTTCTGGGGAAACGAACAGTTCCTTGCGGTGCAGTACTGGTGGGTTTTCGCGGCTGCGGTAGTCGTTCGGCCGCACATCGAGGGCGCGGAAGTCGACGACCCAGGATTCTGCAAGGGCCGGATGTGGGTCAGTATCGAACTTCGGATAGACAAGCCAAGAAACACGCGGTTTATCGATATGAATTTTGATTAGCGTCGCATCGGGCACGTCGCCGATCAACGTTTCTGCGGCACCCACGAAGACCTTTAGCTGAGCGGGCAGCGTGTCCACTGCATCGACATGAACGTACAGCGCATCTGGTGTCCGCTTGCCGATCCGGGCTTCCGTTGCGGCACTACGAACTTCCTCAGATTTACCGAGCGAGAATAGGAGTTCTTCCGCAGCTTCTGTCGCCCTCTTGTACGACCCGAAGTGTGCCTTCACGTCAGCGCGTACATCCGGAGGAAGAGCACTGAACTTTGGTAACTTGCGCAGGCGTTGCAATGCAAAACGCACGAGAAGTTCTTGTCGTCTGTCTGCGGCTGCATCCTCCCACCAGGGTTCGTCAGCCTCATGCCGGATGACCTGAAAAGCCTTCGGGAGCGTGCCAAACAACTCATTGAGCTCGATTTCCCATGGAACTTCGTTGGTAATGGGAAGCCGACCCCGCAAGGCGAGAAATTCTTCAAGCAGCCGGAGGATCTCGCGGTTCTCCCGATAAGCTTTGCTTCGGATTGACAGCCGAGGCTCCACGATCCGGCGTAGTCGACGAACGCGTCGGTTGAGGGCGGCACGGTTTTCGAGCCAGTCTTGCTCCGCAGATTCGTCTCGGAAGACCACGAAAATTCCTGGTCCGAGGGGAATTGACTGAGCCGACAGTGTTTCGTCGAGAAACTCCCGAGCTTCTGCTTGTGCAAAGAAGCGTTGGAAAGTATCAGTGCCGGTGAGCACGCCGTCTGAGTACTCGGACGCAGTGCTCAGAATCTTGGCCTCGTGGACGGTTCTGACGGCAACGATCAGTGCGCGGTGTGCGAGGTCGAATGCACGCTTAAGGGCTTCGATCCTTTCTAGTGGCTCTTCGATTACGTTGAGCACAAAGCCTAGATTGACGATGGAGGCTTTCCGCAGCGCCCCGTCAGGACGATGGTTGGGGTCCCAGCCGTCTGCAGTGTGGCCCATTTCGCGGAGGAACTCAACGTCGTGCCCGTGCCCGCAGCCGTAGTCGAATATGGAATCGCCTCCACGAATGAGTCCCGTCTCGAGGCCAATTCGAATAGGGCGGGAGAGCTCGACGCGCCGCATCGCTGTCATCGCCGAACGACTTAGGGCACTAACCGTCACGCCTGCTGATGATACGGTGACTCTCTGCTGACCACGGCACATATGGGTCGTGTTCGCCTTTCGTTCGGAGTATTCGGGATATGTCCCGCCGAGCATGATGCCCCCGGCACTAGCAGCGGTCGATGTTGTGGGCTGTGGGCCTTTGCCGGGTATGTCGCACCAGTGCGGGCAGCTCCGCGGTGAGCCCCTGTAGCCTCTCCTTGGTAAGTAATTGTCGCGGCCCGACGGACACCGAGCTTGCCTCGCATGTTGTCCCCACCCGCGCGCTAATGCAGCGTGCGCAGATGGGGGTGCAGGCGAGTGGCACTCGTCCGCCAGTCCGTTGCCGACCTTCTTGTGGAGGCCAGGGACGGCAGGTTGGTTTCCGCTTTGGAGGAGAGGGCTCGATATGTCCTTGGATACAACGTCAGCCCAGGGGAGTCTCGATCGTGGCGCGGCAGCCTGACTCCGCTTCTGACGGACCTCGCTGACGCAGGGTTCGGCGGCATCGAGGTACTCGTCGAGTACCGGCTGCCGCACAGCCCTAAACGTGTGGACGTGGTTTTATGCGGCACGCATCCTAAGACCGGTACGGCGAGCTACGTACTCGTCGAATTGAAGCAGTGGACGCGCGCTGAAACGGTGGACGATGAACTCGTCTATCTGGATGCGTATGCGAACCCCGTGCTGCATCCAGCTGAACAGGTGCGGCGGTACTGCGAATACCTGGTTGACTCGACTCCAGCGCTCGCGGCAGAGCCAGCGACGGTTTCCGGTGTGGCGTACCTGCACAACGCTTCTCACAAGGGCGTTGAGTCGCTCCTGCGCTACTCACCAACAGGTTACGGCCAGCTCTTTACGAAGGATGACAAGTCCGCCCTGTTCAAGCGACTGCGCAGCCTGCTCGACCCGTCTGGTGAGCGAGAAACTGCCGTCAAGGCCGGTGACGATTTTCTTCAGTTCCGTCACGCGCCATCCAAGCCGCTGCTCACAGTTGCGGCGAAGGAGATCCAAGATCGTGAACAGTTCGTCCTGCTCGACGAGCAACAAGTGGCGTACGAACTCGTCCAGCGAGCGGTGGAGCGAGCCCGAGCGAACAGCACGCGGACAGTTGTGGTTGTGCTGGGCGGCCCCGGGTCCGGGAAGAGTGTCATCGCATTGAGCCTTTTGGGCGATCTCGCGCGTCGTGGTTACGGAGTGCATCACGCGACCGGGTCCTCCGCGTTTACCAACACTATGCGCAAGGTAGCTGGCCATCGAAACAAGCGCGTCCAGACCCTGTTCAAGTACTTCAACGATTACATCGCGTCGGAACCGCGAGAACTCGACGTGATCTTCTGCGACGAGGCGCACCGTATCCGGGAAACGAGTGTGAACCGATACACCAGGAGCGAGGTCCGCAAGAAGGCCGGACGACAGATCAACGAACTCATCCGCGTCGCTTCGGTGCCTGTATTCCTGCTCGATGAAAACCAAGTAGTGCGCCCAGGGGAGATGGGTTCACTCGAGGAAATCACCGCTGCGGCAGAGGCGATGGACTGCAAACTCGAAGTGGTCCGTCTCGAAGGGCAGTATCGATGTGGGGGTTCTGCCGCCTACGACGAATGGGTAGCGCGACTCCTCGGCTTGGTTCCTGAGAAGCCGATTTCGTGGAGCACGCTCGCGACATCGCCTGACGAGAGATTCACCGTTAACGCCGCGGACAGCCCCACGGGCATGGAGTCATGGATTTCAGCGATGGCTACTTCGCGAGGAGGTACGGCCCGGCTGAGCGCTGGCTACTGCTGGATGTGGAGTGACCCGGTGCTCACACCGCACGGCAAGGCACTGGTCAACGATGTCAAGATCGGTGACTGGGAACGGCCGTGGAACGTGAAACCCGAGAAGCGGGTACCGGATGCGCCGCAGTCGTACTACTGGGCATCCGATCCGCGTGGTTTCGGCCAAGTGGGCTGCATTTACACCGCTCAGGGCTTCGAGTACGACTGGGCGGGAGTGATCTTCGGCCCCGATTTCGTTCGCCGCGATGGACAATGGGTTGCGCAGAAGAAACACTCACACGACCCTGCCGCGAAAAAGGCAACCGAGGAAGAGTATGCGGCGTTGGTGCGAAACACGTACAAGGTGTTGCTGACTCGTGGGTTGCAGGGCGTCAGCGTGTACTCGACTGATCCTGAGACGCAGGAGTTCTTGCGGGAGATGGGGCGGTAGGTGGCGGAGGGTCTATAGTTCGGACGCAAGATGCGACAGCAGGCGATGGAGCCCTTGTCATTGCTGTCGCTAGACGAGGACCTGAATTCGTACTTAACGGACCCAGCCAGCGTGCTAAACAAGGCTGCTTACCCACTGCCAGGTAGCACGCAGCAGGTAATGGTCGCGACGGTTGTCATGGACGAAGTCGATCAAGCGGCGGGAGAAGCGCGCGGGCATTTGAGAAAGTGGCGGACGCGCTTCTTGTCCACTACACCATGCGGCCTGAGGGAACGCGGAACGCGGCGAACCGCCTCCGCCAGGTGCGATTGCAGCCCGGCCGGAGCTAGTCCGAGTCAGGGCCGCAGCGTACCCAGTAGCCGAGCGCTCCACGCAACGACTTGCCCTGGACTAACCCTGCGTGCAGCGGGCAGCGGCCCAGATGACTGCAGATAGCGGAAGATTACCCGGTTTCACGATGGAAAGAGGCTTCTGCGCTCTGGATACGAGACTTCATGCCCTCGGCCAGGGAAGGAGGTTACGGATACTTCGAGAATCGATGCCTGATAGGCACAGAGGCAGCTGGCTGCATGGACGCTACGAGGCGCGGGTTGGTTCGTTCAATTGAGGAAGCTAAATGTCTATTGGGACGGATGATGAAACTCCCTCCACGCAAGCGAATCCGCGAGAATCACCCATTCAATCTAATGCCGGGGATTTGGTAATTGGGAAGACTGTGCTACTCCCCGGAGAGACGACTTAAATCCTTCGATGTTTCAGAGCGAAGCTGTCCTAGGCGGCTAGCAAGCAGTTTCCTGATGCTCGCGACGTCGGAAATCCCCCCGAACTGATCCTTCATATCAGGGAAATACAGACTGGCACGAGCGGGTAAGGATGTTTCCTTCATATAGGTATCAATCGGACGTGCGGAGATCTTTCGATTCGATTCCTTCAGGATATACGCTCGGTTCAGGGGGCTATTAAGCAACCGCGCTATCTCACTCGACCCCTTGCGGATAACTGAGGATGACTGTCCAATCGATGAGGCGCTGCCGAGTGGTATTAAGTGATGGTCTTCAATTTCGTCAACTTGCACATCTATCAGCCGGTCCTTTAGCAAATCGCGGCCACCTTTAGCTAGAACGTATTGCAGCAAATAGTCACCGACGTCGGCTCTTACCGAAGACTCTTCGCCGCTCCTCAGGAGTGTTTCGTCGTCAGAGTACCCGGGATCTTTTAATACTCTTGCCTGGCGTGTGGTGAATGGGTTGCCAGTGGAGGGATCTCGCAACCACCTGGATAGATCACTAGCATCTTGAATTGCGTGTTCATTCTGTCGCGCGGTGTAGGTACCCGTGAGCACAGAGCACCAATACCAGTATTCAATTTTGTCATAGAGGTCTCTTGATTTGGGGAGTTCCGGGTTGCTCAGCGCCACGGCGATTGGTAATGAGAGCAGCTTGTTGCGTAGCGCTCCTTCATTTTTGACTCCACAACGAAGCTGAAGGAACCGCCATGTTTCAAGGAATGCGCTACTAGCCGCGGTCCAGCCACGGTCGATGTCCTCCGCTTTAAGTGCCAATGCTTGGCGTTGTTTCAGTTCATCCACAGTGAAGGAGCATTCATTTCCACGAGCCAGAAGCAAATTATGCATAACGATTAGCGTCAAGAATTGGGTCTTGAAATTATTGGTTAATGAATCTTTGACGTAACCAATATTGTCGACAGCAGTCCAAGATTTTTGGCTCGCGTGTCGACGGAGTTCAGCTGGAACATCTTGATCGAAGCTTGCGATGTATTCTTGAATCATCTCTGGAAGTGATTTTTGAGACTCGCCACGAGCGTAGCGTGCGGTAATCAGATCGAAAGAAGTGAGAGGAGTGCCCCCACGATTGATCGCTTCGAAGATGGCTATGGCCTTTGGTAACTCGTCGTCAGTTAATTCTATTATCGAAAGTTCAGCTTTCCGCAAGTCAGTGATTAAATCATGGACATCCTTTGCCCAATCAGATTGGCGATCTCTAAGTCGTTCGCTGATTTGTTCGCCGGTTAGTTCAGAGGCGGCTTCACCAGGTTGAACCAAGTCATGCAAAATATCTTCGGGTAGTTGGTTATCCTCTAGTGCTGCTTGCAACTCCTTTCGGCGAGATTCAGCTATCTCACGAAGAGCGCGCTTTGTGTACGAATCGTGCACGGAATTGTCGTACTTTGCCGAGCCGCAGAGCCCCCAGATAGGCACTTGTCCATCCTGTGCCGCTGCCACGCCAATCTTTAAGGCCCGCTGGGCTTCTTCAAGGTTAGACATGAAGGCTGGATGGGACCAGTGATCTAGCTTGGTAGTCTTGAACACATCGTATTGGACAAAGACTTCTTTAAGAATCTCGGGCTCTTCAGGCAATTTGCCGAGTCGCAGAGAGGTCCACCCAAATACGTCGGGCTGATCTTTCTCCGGCCGGATCTGTAAAGCCCAGCGTGATTTAAGTTGCCGGAAGATCTGGTCGTGGACGCCTTTCCAGTCGCGACTGAAAATATCGGCGAACAGCCCAAATAGTGTCGATACTCTTTGTTGGCCATCGAGAAGGAACTCTACAGACTGGCTGTTATCTGTGGGCGCTGTCTCCGAGCTCATGTAACCCACTCGTCGCGATGAAAACTGGCTTGACTTACCTTTGACGACAAGGAGGGACCCGCAGGGAATCCTGAGAAGCATTGAGGCAGCAAGTGCCCGATGATTCTCGATGCTCCAAACAAACTGGCGCTGGAAATTCGGCAGGAGGTATTCACCTCGCTCAGCCTTTACGATTATGTCCTCCAAAGTCGTACTTGCATATTTGACGGTCAATTTCGTCTCCTGCTGGTTGTCTGTTTCAAGTTGTCGCAAGGCTGATATGATAACAAAGTGTGCAAACTGCGCACAACAGTCTGCGAATGCTTCTATTAGAAGGGGGCACACAACGCGAAGGTCACTGATGTTTGAGATCTGAATTCGCTGCTGTGTATAGGCGCCCCGGGCCACGTGAAGTGTTAGTAAGTTATCGGACGCGGCTTCGTCGCTGTTTCCTTCCGCCGTCGCTTCTCCGATGGGGCACTGAGGGTGTTAATGGGAGGTCAGCCGATTATGCCCCTCTCTGCTGATAAACCCGTGCTTCTTGACTCCGTGTGGGCAGTATGTAGGATTTGGCGGATGCTCGGCGCTGTTCGGCGAAAAGTGTCACTGTTCGATCATTCCTATGGGACTCCTAAACGTGACGTTGGCTGGCAGTCGGAAACCATGGTCGCCCACTCTCAGAAACTATGCGGGAGTGCCGCAAGATGTGAGAGCTTGAGAGCTTCCGGAAGGCCCGGGTGCGGTGGTCAATAGCGCGAGAGTGAATGTCGTCTCTCGATGATCTTGCACGTACGTAGTCTCGCACGGACAGTCGTGGCTACTCGAGTTCTAACCTCCGCTGGAGTGTAGGTATAAATGAGGCACCCTCGAACTGACGAGCGTACGTACCTGTTCTCGTGCGATAAGCTCCGCAGGGGCGTGAGATTGGCTGCGGTCGTGCCTACGGTCGCGTCCCAGGCTGTCGCGACGATGTCTTACCCCTGGTCTCCAGCCGCGCGTGACTTGTGGGAGCAGTACGAGGGAAGGCGACCACCGGGCGGTTGGGGCCTGGTCCTGGAGCAAATGACACCGCGCAAGTTGCTTCTCTTGATCTGTTTGAGCAAGCATCACAGCTGACACCCGCCACGCTGCGCGACCTGCTTTTCGCGAAGCTCGCGGGTGCTGTGGTGACCAAGGAAGGCGATCGGGTTCTGAGCGGTGGTGGGTTTGGTGCATCGCTCCTAGTGGGCACTCTGAGTGGTGACAACTGTGGGGGTACTGGGCAGCAGGGCTTCGACCCGATGACCTTCGAGCCGCTCCCGATCGATTCATCGACACTTAACTTGTCGTATTCGTACGAATCCCTTGCCCCCTTCTCCTACGATGGCACTTACCGGCGAGAAGTTTCGAGGTGGAGAACGTGTCAGATCCCCACGCGGACCAGCAACTGGTGGGTGTCGTCCTGGAAATGGCCGACGCTGACGACAAGCTGGACGAGGAAACCAAGCTGCTGATCCTCGCAGCGTTGGAGGGCTCTGACCAGCTACGCGCGGCGCTTGCGACGGACACTACGGGTATTCCACAGCAGCTCCGACACCCACATGTGGCGCCTCGTGAAACTGAACCTGTTGGCGCGTTCCTCGATTCGGTTTCCGTGGCGGGTTTCCGCGGGATCGGCAGGAAGGCTGTGCTGCCGCTGCATCCAGCGCCGGGGTTGACGGTGGTGAGTGGCCGGAACGGCTCGGGTAAGTCGAGCTTCTCGGAGGCACTTGAATACGCGGTCAGCGGCAACAGTTACCGATGGAAGAACAAACGCAACGCGACAGTGTGGGAATCGAGTTGGCGAAACCTGCATCGTCCGTCGCCGTGTGAGATACGGATTGGTCTCGCAGTGGAGGGTGCCGGTGTCACCACGGTGGGCGTGGATTGGCCTACCGATGCCGCGTTGCATGAACCGATAACCTGGGTGCAGCGGCTGGGGGAGAAGCGCAGCGAAGGCACAGAGTCGCTTGGCTGGCAGGCGGCGGTCGAGTTGTATCGTCCGATTCTCTCGTATGACGAACTCGGCGGGTTGTTCGATGAGGGACCGTCCGTACTTTATGACGCCCTCGCGAAGGTTCTGGGGCTGGAACAGATCGCTGACGCGGACAAGCGCCTAGCTGATGAACTGAAGCTTTGCAAGGAGCCACGCACTGAGGCAAGCGGACTGATAAGGAATCTGAAGGTCGCGCTCGCGCAGTCCAATGACGAACGCGCAGCCGCTGCCTTAACGCGCGTCAAGAAGCGCACAGCAGACCTCGACGCGGTAACACAGCTAGCGATTGGTGCGCGCACGAGCGCTGCGGATGGGGTTTTATACGACCTGCGCCGTATTGCCGCCCTGTCCATCCCGAGCCCCGAGGCCGTGCAGTCCGCTGTCGTGGTCCTGCGAGCGAAGGTCGCAGAAGTCGCTGATTCCTCAGACGACGCTCTGCAAGCTTCCGAGCGGAAAGCACACCTACTGGAATTGGCACTCGACTATCAGCGTGACCACAGGGGTGTCGAATGCCCGTTGTGTGGTGTCGGGTCACTGGACGATGACTGGCGCGACCGCGTCCAGTCGGAGCTTGACGCGGCGAGCGCACGGATCAAGAAGTACCGGTTGGTGCAGACTGAATTGCGCACGGCCCGGGCAACTCTGATCGACCTCATAAACAAAGTGAGCGACGCAAGCCCAATACCGACAGTCACGCTGGAGTCGCTGCAGACCTACCGCGATGCAGTGGAGGCGTGGATTAACGTCCCCGGCAACGGCGGGCAGCTAGCTGACCATGTGGAGCACAACTACTCTGCGCTCGCTGATGCGCTCGGGAAACTGAGGCAAGAAGCCGAAAGTGAACTCGCGGACCGTGAGGACAAGTGGGCGCCACTCGCCGCCAGCCTCATTGCATGGGTCTCGAAAGAACGCGAAGCACGACACGCTGACCCGTTCGTGAAATCACTCGAGACGGCACGCAAGTGGATGAAGAGCAACGCCGCGATGCTGCGCAATCAGCGTTTGCAGCCGATCGCATCGCATGCCGCGCATATCTGGGGTGCCCTGCGGCAGGAAAGCAACGTCGACCTTGGTGCCATCAAGCTCGATGGCACCGGCACCCAGCGACGCGTCGTCCTCGAAGCGGAAGTGGATGGTGCACCCGCGGGTGCGCTCGGAGTGATGAGCCAGGGAGAACTTCACGGGCTCGCGCTTGCCCTGTTTTTGCCTCGCGCCGCGTCGGCGGACAGTCCATTTCGGTTCATCGTCCTCGACGACCCGATCCAGGCCATGGACCCGTCGAAAGTTGATGGCTTCGTGCGCGTCATCGAGGAACTCGCACAGACCCGACAGGTGATTGTCTTCTCCCACGACGATCGGCTCGCGTCTTCGATCCGTCAGCTTGGAGTGGAGGCACGCATTCTCGAAGTGACGCGCGGAGCCGCATCCACCGTTACCGTCGCGGATGCGGTGAACCCTGCGCAGCGTTTCGTTCACGACGCATTCGCGATAGCGAAAGACCCGAACGTCCCCGATGCCATGAAGCGCCGAGTACTACCGGGGCTATGTCGCCTTGCGATCGAAGCGGCAGCGCGACAGGTGTTTTACGCTAAACGCCACCGAACGGGTGCGCGGCGGGAACATACCGAAGAACTCTGGAGCCAAGCGCGCACCGTCCCAGCCAGTGTTGCGCTTGCCCTCCGCGGCGATCCGTCAGCGGATATATCTAGCTGGCGCAGCCAGTCGCCGTCACGCAGAGCAGCGATGGGTATCGCAGGGGGAGGTGTCCACGACGGTCTTCGCGGTGACGCGCTCGATGCCGCGCACGACTTGAAACGGACCGTAGCTGATCTGCTGGACGCGAAATGAACGTCAGCGCACCAGTCTTCCTGCACTTCGCGCAGCAGATACTCGACGGTTCCGTGCAGGTTGAGCATTCTCAAACTGCGAGGGCTGCCGCCTTCCTCGCGCGGCAGGCCCTTGAGGAACTTGTCGATGAGCGGTGTGCACAGATCGGCCCGAACTTAGATCGCGCGACGATGACCTCGAAGTTGATTATTCTCCGCGTCCTCGGTGACGAGCCGGACGCGGAAGCAGCCGCCTCAGCGTGGCACGGCTTGAGCCACGCCTGCCACCATCACGCCTACGAACTCGCACCGACAGCTGAGGAAGTCCGGCACTTGTGCAGGCAGGTAGCGGGATTATTGGGGTAGCGCGTCAGTCCCCGTCCGATGGTCGAGTGGCCTCAGACCCCTCAGGCTTCGGGGCTTCCTGAGCCAGCATTCTGGGTGTCATGCCCTTCTCAATCATGAACGTCATCAGGCGTGAGACGATCACCCACGCTTCTTTCAGTTTCGTGAGTTGCGCGGCTTTGGGGTCACAGAAAGCCTCGAGTCTGTTGATTTTCGCAGCGAACTGAGTCTCCGCGTGGGAGAGGGCATACCACAGGGTTTCGTCATAGGACAGGTCGAGCAGCTTGCGTGCGTACTCGGTGGCGACGCGAAGGATCAGCGACGTCGCGTCTGTAACGGGAGCGGAGCCGCCCATTCCGTGCGTTGCCGCCGCGGTCGTGAGTGCCGCGCCGGTTCCTGCGAGCCCGCCCAGCATGGCGAGTCCACCGACCATGCCGCCCGGGCCGAACGCGGCGAGACCCCCAGTGATTGCGGCCGCCCCAAACACGGAGGCTGGTGCAGCGACCATTAGCCCGACCGGACCCGCTGCGAGAATGCCCAGGCCGACTGCTGCGGTGAGGTAACGCCCCCATGGTGCGCCACCGCGTCTGCTAATGCTTCGTTGAACCTCTTCGATCGCCGTTGCGATCTTGACCCCGGGATCCCGCCGAAACCCCATCGCGACCGCAACATCCGGGAGAGCGTCCCGAGATGCCCTACCAGTGTCGATCTCAAACGGGTCGACGATGTTGGTCACAGCAAGGACGACTAGTTCCTGGACCGCCTCATGGAGTTCCCACCGGTGGGGGAGAGTCGGAAGTCTGCCCGACACCAGTTCACGCAGTTCCGGCGCGAGGGGCTGGCCACTGGCGCGGGCTGAACTTTCGATCTGCCCCACAAGGTCGTCCCGGAGGACGTTGAGTGCATGCTCGTAGCGTTCAAGAACGCCTTTGTCCTTGATGTGCCGTCGCACCGCCTCGGCATAGTGAAGCATGAGCAGTACGGATACCTCGTTGTCGCTCATCCGGACAGCAATGTTGCTCGAAGCGAGGACCATTTCCTTTGTGGGATAGACCATTTGTGCGACGAGGCGAGCGACAGCACTGTGCCCGAGATAGGCGCTGGCACTGTGGGAAGCACCGTTGTCAATGATGAAGTCTTGAGCGCCGGGGAACGTGCCTGCCAGTCCTCTTCCGCCGGTGACGATGTCGCGAGTGTCGAGGAAGTTCGACCAGTCATCGACGCGGCCGTAGGGGAACTTCTTCAGAAGGCGTTCACTACCTTCATGCAGGGCGCGGGAATGGGCGGGACTACCGATGGTGATGAATCGACGAATGTTCAGATTGTCGGAGAGGTGATCGAGGAGGTCGATCGAGATGACGCTCCCCAGGCTGTGCCCGATCAGCACGACATCACCATATGACGGAAGGTGGTCGAGGATTCTTTCGAGAATGGCGCCTCGCAGCCCGTCATTTTTGACGTACCGCCGGACCTGGTCAAAATCGTAGAAGGATGATTTGTTGACAGCGAGACTCGTCAGTTGCTGCATGGGGCGTTCTGGGACGTAATGAAAACCAAAGGACTGGACGCCCGCGTCTTTGCCGATCTTGCGCTGCACAGCCGCTTGGCGGCGCTCGAAGCCACGCCGTCGATTCAGCTCATCATTCGGCTTGTATGTCACAGGCGGCATTTTCGCTGAGATGCCGTCTGTCTTGAGGAGCGAACTGTAGCGGGGAGCAATCACTCGATTCTCGTCGAGAGGCTGGTGGCCGAGTTGCACCAACCCGCGGTTGAGACCGTCGAGCCAGCCTGCACTAGGGTCACCGTCACCGATGCCGTGCAGGAACACGATCTTCACTGAAGCCTCCTTCGTCGGTCGAGACGGATGAATCCCTCGGAGCCGGGCGGAGTTCGTACGCGTGTTGCGGACACGACGATAGTTCGCACACCCAGGTCGCATCTGGAATGCCCGATTATTCGGCATTTATTAGTGGGCATACATCCCCAGGTGCATGCATCCGATATCGAGCGCGATTTCGAGAAGAACGTCGGCGCCAGCTTTTTGTCAGTACCGCTCTCTATAACATCAGGATGGAGTACGCAGGGGGCGTTCGCGTCGTGAGGAGTTACTGTGACAGCCGCACCGGAGCCACCGCAGCGCTCGCATATTGTGATCCCGGACCACTTGCTTACAGTGGCCGAATACGCGGAGCTAGGCGAACTCGAGCCAGGCTACAGCGAGCTTGTTGGTGGGCCGGGTCGTGATGTCGCCAAGCCCAGTTCCCCGGCACAACAAGGCGTCACTGATGCTGGCGGCCCAATTGCTCGACCAGGTACATCGCAAGCTACCGACGCGCTTCGGCTCCCCACTTCAAAAGGACGCAAACCCGTGCGTCCGTCTCGCCAGACTCCCGTCTGTATGTGACGTAAAGCCCCTGCGATTAACGCCGGAGGCGCCGCCACATCGGGAAGGACGAGCATGACCATCATCGACACGACCTCACAGGCCGACCGGGCTTTGAAGGCTAAACACCGAGCTATCTGGGCTTCAGGCAACTATCCGAAGGTGGCAGCCGAGTTGATCCCCGAACTGGGGCCGGTGGCTGTCCATGCCGCCGGTATCACCGGCGGTCAGCGGGTCCTCGATATCGCGGCGGGTTCCGGCAACGCCGCAATCCCGGCCGCCCTAACGGGGGCAAAAATCGTTGCGTCTGACCTGACGCCCGAGCTTTTCGACGCTGGCCGTGCCGCCGCCAGAGAGCGCGGTGTCAGCGTCGAATGGGTGGAGGCAGATGCTGAGGCACTGCCGTTCGCGGACAACGAGTTCGACGCCGTCATCTCAGTGGTCGGCGCGATGTTCGCGCCGCACCACCAACAGACGGCGGACGAGATGGTCCGCGTGTGCAAGCCGGGCGGAGTAATTGCCATGATCAACTGGACGCCGCAAGGGCTGATCGGGCAACTCTTCGCGACGATGCGTGCGTACGCACCTCCGCCTCCGCCTGGTGCATCACCAGCGCCGTTGTGGGGCAGCGAATCTCATGTCCGGCAACTCTTTGAAGGCAGCGTCACCGAGCTGGTGTTCGAGCGCCGCACGCTCACTACTCCGGCGCAGATCGCCACACCGCAGGAGTTCCGCGAGTTCTTCAAAACGAACTACGGCCCCGCGATAGCCGTCTACAGTTCGCTCACGCACGATCAGCAGGCTGCCCTCGATGGAGACTTTGAACGGTTCCTGACCAACACAAGCGCACGGATTTCCGACTCACCAGCCAGGTGGAACATGGAGTACCTGCTGGTCACCGCTCGCAAAGCCTGACGCTCTGCCAAGCCTCGTGACTGTTCGTCTACCGTGTCCAAAACGCACATTTGGCGGTGCAGTTTGTACAAAACGTACACGGTAGACGAACAGCCACTGTCATCTCCGCCGCGTGGTTAAGCGCTGTTGGCTTCTTTCGAGCCCTGTATCCCCTCAAGCGTTGCAGCCGCCGCCACAGCCAGACTCGCCACCGCATCCCTCAGCAGGCGTGTAATCGATCGGCATCCCGCGCGTGTCGAGCGTCAGCGCACAGCACCGGTCGTAGAGTTCGGCGAGCTGTTTACGTGCCCGCTGGACGCGCGATTTCATCCCAGAGACCGTGATGCCCTCAAGTTCGGCCGCAGCGACTTGGGTGACGCCGTCGAGGTAGGTGAGTTCGAGCGCGCGCCGATAGTCCGGGGCTAGGCCGCTGAGCATGGGCCGCACACAATTGGCTAGCTCGCGCTGCACGTCGTCACTGTCAGCTGGCACGTCAACCGGGGTCGCGAGCCGCTCGCCGGGCGCGGAGTCGAGGATCTCGCGGGCCGTTGCAGCACGGCGGTACTCGTCGGTGATGGCGTTGCGGGCAATGCGGAAAAGCCACGCCGCTAAACGCTCCGGATCATCCAGTGATCCTAGGTTGCGGTGCACTTTCAGGAGAATATCCGCGACAAGGTCGTCCGCGCGGTGCGGATCAGACACCCGGCGTCCTACGAACGATCGGATCTCTGCGCCGAACTGCCGCCACACATCCTCAACGTTCGGCGTGCTGTCTGTTGTCACCACGTTCGGTGTCATAACCGACTCCTCGAAAGGTCTCGTCGCGGAGCTGTCACCTGTACAGACGGCGCTGGTGGCAAAAGGACGCAATTCAAGAATGCACCCGGCACCAATCCGCGTCCATCTCTGCGCCCACCCGTCAGAACATGTGAAACCCGAACTAGGAGGAAAACCATGTCAAACGAACTTCCCGTCGCTGTTCTCGGTGCGGGCCCGGTCGGTCTCGCGGCGGCCGCGCATCTCGCCGAACGCAACATTCCGTTCGTCATATTCGAGGCGGGGGAGCACGCCGGTGCGAGCATCCAGCGCTGGGGTCACGTGCGGTTGTTCTCGCCGTGGCGGTACAACATGGATCCCGCGGCGCAGCGCCTGTTGCAGAGTGACGGGTGGAGCCCGCCAGAGCTGGCCGCGTACCCCACGGGCGCCGACATCGTCGAGCAGTACCTCGCACCGCTCGCCGCGCTGGACGTCATCGCACCACACATGCGGCTCGGTCACCGCGTCACCGGTGTCACCCGGCACGGCGTCGACAAGCTGCGTGACGACCACCGCGCCGACCGGCCGTTCGTCGTCACCACAAGCAGCGACGACGGTGTCACCCGGACCCTCGCGCGGGCGGTAATCGACGCGACCGGAACGTGGCTAACACCGAACCCCGTCGGCACCGAAGGAATCCCAGCCATCGGGGAAGACACCGCTGCGCGACAGATCACTTACGGGATACCTGACGTGCTGCCTACCGACCGCTACGCCGGGAAGCGAGTTGCGGTGGTGGGCAGCGGCCATTCGGCTAAACACGTTCTCCGGGAACTCGCAGAAGGCGCACCTGCCACGACTGTCACGTGGATCATGCGCAGGGGCGAGAACCTGTTCGGTGACGAAGTGGATGCCCGGCTGCCGGAGCGGGGGCGGCTCGGCGCGGACGCGCACGAACTGGTCTCATCCGGCCGGGTGCAGCTGGAGACCGGATTCGGTGTCGAACGCATCGACGTCGTGGGCAGAGCGATTGTGCTTCTGTCCGCCGACGGACGTAAGGCGGGCCCATTTGACGAGGTGATCGCAGCGACAGGGTTCCGGCCTGACTTCAGCTTCCTGCGTGAGCTGCGTCTGGATCTGGATCCGTGGGTGGAGAGCACGCGCACGCTGGCTCCGCTGATCGATCCGAATGTGCATTCGTGCGGGTCAGTCCCTCCGCACGGTGCGGCCGAACTGGCTCATCCGGAGCGCGGATTCTATGCGATCGGCGCGAAAAGCTATGGCCGCGCGCCGAACCTTCTGCTCGCGACCGGGTATGAGCAAGCACGCTCCGTCGTCGCTGAGCTGGCAGGGGATCACGACGCTGCCGCGCGGGTCGAGCTGATCCTTCCCGCATCGGGATCCGCGTGCGGTGCGAAGAAGCCACGTGAGGCGGCGGAAAGTGCCTGCTGCGGTTGACACGCTGCGGTCCGGCCCGCCTGAGCTGCGGCGGGCCGTGGTCGCCCTGTCCCTCACACAGCTCGTCTCGTGGGGAGTGCTGTACTACGCGTTCGCCGTCGTTGCGCCAGCGATGGCGCGTGAGCCGGGCTGGAGCATCACGACGGTCGGTGCAGCGTTCTCGCTGGGAGTGCTTGTGTCCGGGCTTTCCGCACCGGCCGTCGCCACGTTGCTGGGGCGGTTCGGGCCCCGCGCGGTGATGACCGCTGGCGCGGTGCTGACGATCGTAGCGACGACGCTGTGGGCGTCGGCCCCGTCGCTGCTGATGCTGTATCTCGCGTGGGCGCTGATTGGCGCTGCGATGGCAGCCACCCTGTATGAACCAGCGATAGTTGTTCTGACACTGCTGGATTCGGTTCGGATGCGCCGGGCGATCGCGTATGTCACCGTGGCGGGTGGCCTAGCGAGCACCGTGTTCGTCCCGCTCACCAGCGCGCTAGTGGCAGCGTTTGGCTGGCGAGTCGCGGTGGCGGTGCTTGGGGGCGGCGGTGCCGTGATCACCGGGATGTTGTATGTGTGGTGCCTGCCGCAGCGCGTGGGGGAGCAGACCAGTAAGCCAAGCTCGCAACCGACGACGTCCACGCGTCGTCTGCGCCTCCCGTACATGCTGGAGCAAGCCAGCGGTGTCGCGGTGACTGCCCTGGTCGTGACGATGCTGATCGCCCGCGGTGTCGATCCATACGTGGCGGGTCTCGTACTCGCAGCGAGCGGCGTGGGGAAGGTGGTGGGGCGGCTGTTGATCAGCGGACGTGTCGGCCGCGCGTCACCGGAAATGCTCGCATCAGTGGCTGCGGTATCGCAGGCTCTCGCTGTGACGGCGATGCTCGTAACAGCTTCGGCACCCTGGTTGCTGATCGCTGGATTCGCCTCGGGTGCCGCGGCAGGGACGGTCAGCGTGCTGCGCCCAGTGATCCTCTCGGGATATGTTCCGCTGCATGCGTTCGCGTCTGCGAGCGCGCGCATGCAGATGTGGACGACATTCGCACGAGCTGCGGGACCGCTGGTTGTCGCGGGAACCGCATCGTATGCCGGGTGGGTGTGGGCGTGGACGGTAGTCGCGGGCGGGCTCGTGGCTGCCGCCGTTGCCTACGCTGCCCTCAAATCCATTTACGGATGTCGCGCTTAAGACCCCTTCATCAGCTCGCTGAGCGAACTTTCCGTATCTGCTAGCCGACTCCGATCTATCGGCAGGCGATCCTTGATGACCCGGCGGGCGAACATGAATTCCTTTGGCCGATTGACGCAATCCGCCGCTATCATTTCCCCGTCCTTGAAATAAAAGCAGGCGAAGCTGCGCCCGTTATCTGGATCACCGCGAAGCTCCACGCTGTCGTAGCCGTCGTTGAGTCCGGCGATCTGCAGTTTGAGGTCGTACTGGTCGGACCAGAACCAGGGCAGGGCCGAAATTGCCTTGGTTTTCCCGCACATTGTCGCGGCAGCCACCTTCGCCTGTTCGCCAGCACTGGGCACTGATTCCAGCCGATGCTGGCGAGCGTAGCGGGTGATGAAGTAGCTGGCGCAGTCTCCGGCGGCGACGATGTTGGGGTCACTGGTCAGGCTGCTGCTATCAATCAAGATGCCGTCGTCCACGGAAAGCCCGGCGGCCTCGGCCAGTTCGGTGTTGGGTACGACGCCAATGCCCACGATGACGAGATCGGCTTCGACGAGTTCACCGTCAGCGAGACGCACGCCGCGTACATGCTCGTCCCCTTCGATGGCCGCAACGGTGACTCCGGTGCGCAGTTCGACGCCTTCCTCGCGATGAACGCGGGCGTAGAACGCTGACAGTTCCTCTGCGGTGACCCGCTGCAGCACGCGTTCGGCGGTTTCCAGAACCGTCACTTCGACGCCGCCGAGTGTGCGGAGCGAGGCTGCGGTCTCCAAGCCGATGTAGCCGGCGCCGATGATGACGACACGCCTGGCGTTGCCGAGTCCGGCGCGGATGGCCTCGATGTCGTCGGCATCGCGCAGATAGTGCACGCCAGGCAGCTCGGTACCTTCAACTGAGAGGAGACGCGGGCGGGCGCCCAGGCACAGCGCGAGCTTGTCGTAGCCGATTTCTTCACCGTCGTTTACCGTGACGGTCCGCGCTTGGCGGTTAATCGTCGTGACGCGGGCATGCCGGAAGGTGATGGTGTGCTTCTCGTAGAAGCTCAGCGGACGAATGAGCAATTCATCGAGGCTGGATTTGCCCGAGAGGTAGGTCTTGGACAGCGGCGGGCGGTGGTATGGCAGCGATGACTCGTCGCCGATGACCAGAATCTCTCCTTCCCAGCCTTCCTGGCGCAGGCTGGCGCAGAGTTGCGCACCGGCATGGCTGGCACCGATGATGATCGCCCGACCGCTTTCCATCAGGCCGACTGCTTCTTCGTGAGCTTGACCATCATCTTCGAGTAGCCCCGCACGAAGTTGGACTGCACGATCTCCGGATCCTGGAGGACCTCAATGTCGTCGAAACGCTCGAGCAGCTCCTCCCACAGGATCCGCAACTGCATCTCAGCGAGCCGGTTACCCATGCATCGGTGCACACCGTAGCCGAACGCAATATGGCTGCGCGCGTTGGCGCGGTCGATGATGAGCTCGTCCGGACGCTCGAACTGCCGCTCGTCGCGATTCCCGGACGCGTACCACATGACGATCCTGTCGCCTTTGCGTATGAACTGCCCGTTGATCATCGTGTCTTCTTTGGCGACGCGGCACATGTACGCCAGCGGTGTTTGCCACCGGATGATTTCGGACACCATGGTGGGGATCAGCTTTGGATTGGCTTTGAGCTTTGCGAACTCGTCCGGGTATTGGTTCAGGGCGAAGACGCCGCCGGTCATCGAGTTGCGGGTGGTGTCGTTACCGCCTACAACCAGCAGCGTGAGGTTGCCGATGAACTCCATCGGTCGATTGATCAGGTCCTTGGTGCTGTCATGCGATTGGAGCAGGCTGATCAGGTCGTAACCTGGTTCCTCACCCGCATCGGTTCGTGCCTTCTTGTCACGCCATAGATTGGCGAATTGCTGGGACATTTCGACCGCAGCGTCGAATGTCTCGTCAAGTTCGTACACGCTTCCCGTGGCACCCGAGTTGCCGGCGGCAAGGTCAGACAATTCCGCGAGCCTGCGTCGCTGGTCGTACGGGAAGTCCAGCAGGGTCGCCAGCATGCGCGAGGTCAGCTCGATCGAGACTTTGTCGACCCAGTCGAAAGGCTCGTCGATCGGCAGGCCATCGAGCACCTCCTGCACACGGACGCGGATCAGTTGTTCCAATTCCTTGAGGTTTTTGGGTGCGACCACATCCTGGACGGCTTGGCGCTGAGAATCATGCTTCGGCGGGTCCATCGCGATGAACATCTCGACATCCAGGCCCTCCGGCGGAGAGCCCAGCACGATGTACGGCTCGGCCGAGAACAGGTGGTGGTTCTTGTCGACGGCGAGAATGTCTTTGTAGCGCGTCAACGACCAGAAGGGACCGAAGGCGCTTTTCGGCTGGTAATGCACCGGCGCTTCGTCCCGCAGGCGCTTGAAGTAGGACTTCCACTGTCCCTGTCGGTACATGAAGGGGTTGCTCATGTCGATTTCCGTCAGCGGTACGTCCGCGACGTCGGGAATCGGTGATTCGGTGAAGACCGGTGGCCGGGCGCTCTCCAATACGGCTCGCTTTGCCCTGCTGTACAGATGCGCGCCGCGGATCTGTACGTGGAGCGGAATGGTTGCCTGCGCCTTGTTGATGACCTGATCGAGAACGCTCATGAATTAGCCTGCCTTGCCCTGGCTCGAAGAAATGTCTGGCCTACATCTGGTATTCAGGGAGATGAACCGTCATGCCGTCCATCTCTTCCGAGACTTTGATTTGACACGATAGGCGTGAGGTTGTCTCACGTTCGGGCGTCAAGTCGAGCATTTCTTCTTCGTCCTCGCCCTGCTTGCCTACCTTGCTCACCCAATCGCTGTCGACAATGACGTGACAGGTGCCGCAGGCGCATTCGCCGCCGCAGTCGCCGTCGATGCCCGGGATCCCATTGCTGGTAGCGATCTGCATCAGCGATTGCCCCTCGGCGATCGGGGCCTCGTGCGATTCGCCGTCATGCGAGATGAAAGTAATTTTTCCCATGTCCTACTTCCCGTTGGAGGGTGCACATTGCCTACCAACTCCCGCGTGGCCGTACCGCCTGAGAACATCGATCCAACCTAGGAACTGGGCAGTTCCTATTTAATGTATTGCGTGCCAACATAGTGTGTCAAGATTGAACAGTGACCGATCCAGTCGCCGTGGTCCGGCAATTCCGAGGCGTCAGTGCAGCTGATCGTGTGCGGCAGCGGCGTGACGCACTACTCGACGCGGGGCTCAAAGCGCTAGCGGAAGGAAACCTTGCGTCGATCACCGTCGACGACATCAGTGCACGGGCAGGTCTCTCAAAGCGTTACTTTTACGAGCACTTTCGCACCCGGAATGACCTGTTCGTCACCCTGGTCGAACGACTAATTGAGCAGCTAACTGCAGCCGTCACTGCACCCTCGAAGGCGCCTGACCTTGGCACGTACGGTCGGCTACAAGAAGCGGTAATGGGCGTCGTGTCAGTTTTGATCGACAACCCGGGCAATACACGGCTGTTCGTGGACACCATCGGCGGCGACCAACTCAGAGATACCGTTCGACGCACTGAGCACGCGATAGCCGCCTTGGTCATTGATGTGACAATCGGGGACACGCAGGTGACGGAAAGAGAACGCACACGCCTGGATATGGCAGCGCTCATCCTCGTCGCCGGGGCCGCGCAAGCTGTGAGCGACTGGCTGGACGGCGACATCGATTTGTCTCGGACCGAACTGATCGAGGAATTCGTTCGCGTGGGCGCGGCGGCATTCCACACCATCCTTCCCGATCTGTGAACTATCCCGGGGTTGACGGAGGCGCTCACTAGACCCTCACGGTTCCATCCCAGTCACCGGCCGTTTCTGCAGTACCCCGTCTAAATACACGTCGACGCTCTCGCTGTAGAAAGACGCGAGTCCCGCGACTTTCTGGCTTTCAGGGAGCGGCGCCCGGTACATCCAGACGAGGTCGCGGTGCACGGTGTCACCGATGACGACCGACCAATAGTTGGCGGTGCCTTTGTAGGGGCATTGGCTGGTGGTGTCGGACCTGCGGAGGAGGTCCATCCGGATGTCTGTCAGTGGCAGGTAGTAGCGCGGCGGCAGGCCGGTTTCAAAGAGGATGCGGGCGTGCCGAGAGTCAGCGACCACCACCCCGTCGAGCATGATCTGGATGTGCCGGCTGCTGGCGAGGATGTCGATGCGCGCATAGGGATCCCGAGCGTGCGTGTACACGGGCTCGTCTTCTTCGAGCCACTCATCCATCGCTGTCCACGACAACCTGACGCGACCGCGGAGTTCTTCGAGGGGCGAGTCGACGTATCGGCGCGCGGCGCGGGAAGCGACGGACCCGTCGACCGCGAGATCGTACAGTGCCGCGACTCCGAGATTCGTGGGGTCGGCGGTGTCGTCGAGCTCGATGAGTTCAGCCTGGATGTCGTCGGTGGGAAAGTAGTACGTGGGGAAGTGCGGCCACTCCCACACGTACAGGGCGCGCGTCGTATCGACGACGACGTGACCGGCGAGATACGCGCGGATTCGTTTCGCACACGGTTCGAACCGGACCGCGCTGGCGCTGGTGTCGTTCATGATGACATCCTCCTCGCCGTCTCACGTCCGTGCTACCTCTGACGCGACGGCATGACGGGAAAGTACACATCGGAAATGGGTAATTCGTCCGATGGCGATGGGATGCGTCACTCCTAACGTGGCGGTATCTAGAACACCGCCAGGAGGCAACCCATGAATACTCAGCACATAGAGACACTGATCATCGGCGCAGGTCAGTGCGGCCTGTCAACCGGATATCACTTGCAGCGCCGGAACCGTCCCTTCTTGATCGTCGACAGCAACGAGCGGATCGGCGACAACTGGCGCAAGCACTATGACTCGCTGCGCCTGTATACGCCAGCGAAGTACACGGATCTGCCGGGAATGCCGTACCCGGACCCGGAGCGCTGGAACTATCCGTCACGAGATGAGGTGGCCGAATATCTGGAAAGCTACGCTGTGCGGTTCGATCTGCCGGTCCGCCTGAACACGTCGATCGACAAACTGACGGCCCGCCCGGAAGGCGGATACTCGGCGATCATCGGTGGCGAGATGATCACGTGCGACAACGTCGTCATCGCAACGGGAACGTTCGGCCGCACGCCGATGATCCCCGAGTTCGCCCGCGAACTCGACCCGTCGATCAAACAGCTGCATTCCAGCGAATACAAACGCCCGTCCCAGCTGCTGCCCGGCTCGGTGCTCGTTGTCGGCGCATCCCACTCTGGCACCGACATCGCGTACGAACTTGCGGAGACGCATGAGACGACGCTGTCCGGACGGGATTGCGGGCAGCTGCCGATGCGATGGGACACGCCGCTGTTCCGGGCAGGCTTGCCTGTGCTCGTATTTATCGCCCGGCATGTCATGACAAGACGTACACCGGTGGGACGCAAGCTGATGGGGGAGATCCGCACCCATGGCGGTCCGATGTTACGCATCAAACGGGAGGACCTCGCGGCACGTGGGGTCATTCGCAACACGTCACGTGTGACGGGTGTGCGTAGCGGGCGTCCACTGCTGGATGACGGTACGGTCGCCGACGTGCAGAACGTGGTGTGGTGCACGGGGTTCCGGCAAGTTTTCGATTGGATCGATCTTCCTGTCATCGGGGATGACGGGTGGCCGACGGAATATCGCGGGGTTGTGCGCGACGCTCCCGGCTTGTTCTTCTGCGGCCTGAGCTTCCAATTCGCTTTCAGCTCGATGGTGTTTCCCGGCGTCGGTCGAGACACCGCGTATGTGGCACGGAGGATCGCAGCACGGAAAGCGAGTTCCGCGCCCGCCCGTCAAGCAGCCTGAGTGGGCGTATTCTCCCAATTGAGGGAGATGCGATGAGTGTGGTGGAGAGCCTCCTGGAGGCGCGCGCGGCGTTCGAGCGCCGCGAATGGGTGGCCGCCTACGAGGGGCTGTCCGCCATGAGCCCAGCCGAACTCACCGGGCAGGACTTCGCGAATCTTGCCACTGCAGCGGCCCTCACTGGCCGGAGGAACGACTGCATCCAGGCTCTGCAGCGCGCCTACCAGCTGCTCCACAAGTCGGGTGACGTTCTGGCGGCGGTCCGCTGCGCGTGCTCGCTGGCACAAGTGCTGACTAAGGCGGGGGAGACCGCTGTCGCGGGCGGGTGGATCGCCCGAGCGAGCCGCTTACTCGACGATCTCGGCGGTGACGTCGCCGAGCGTGGATATGTGCAGCTACTCGTAATGTTCCGGCACATATTCGCTGGTGAGTTCCCGCAGGCGGCTGTGTGCGCGAGCGCTGTCACCGACTACGGGAAGCGGTTCTCGGATCCCGACCTGCTCGCGATGGGGCTTTGCTCGCAGGGCCGGATGGCCATGTATGAGGGCCGGGTGCAGGAGGGCATCGCGCTTCTCGACGAGGCAATGGTGGGCATTTCGACGGGTGAGGTGTCGCCGCTATTCGCAGGCCGGGTGTACTGCACGATGATCGAAGGGTGCCAAGAGGTTTCCGACTACGGTCGGGTGATCGAATGGACGATGGCGCTGACGCGTTGGTGCGATGACCAACCGGGGCTGGTGGTGTTCACTGGGCAATGCGCGGTGCATCGTGGGCAGATCATGCGGATACGCGGCGCCTACCGCGAAGCCCTCCGCGAATACGCCGGTGCCGTCGACCGCTACATTGCCGCCGGGACGGAAGACGCCGTGGGCCTTGCGATGGCGGAGAAAGGCGAAGTGCTGCGGATCCTAGGCAAGTACAAGGAAGCGGAGCAGGCGTACTCCGCCGCGACAGCGTACGGCCACGACCCTCAGCCAGGTCTCGCGCTCGTATGGCTTGCGTGTGGGCAAACCCGAGCGGCCGCGGCGGCGGTTCGCCGAATACTGGAAGAAGCCCAGAACCCAGTACACCGGTCAAGGGTGCTTCCCGCCTCGATCGAGGTTCTCCTCGCGGTGGGTGATATGGATGCAGCGTCAGCCGCGAGTGCTGAACTCGACCGGATTGCGACGGCATTCGGCTGCACCGCGCTGCTGGCGTCCGCGAACTACGCGGGCGGCCAAGTGCTGCTCGCGAAAGGGGAAGCGGGCGACGCGACCCCGCGGTTCCGGTCAGCGGCGCATGACTGGGCCTTGCTTGGCTGTCAATACGAGTCGGCACGCTGCGCGGTCGCGCTCGGACGTGGCCTGAGTACGCTTGGAGACACGGAATCTGCTGCAGTGCAATGGGTTCAAGCGCGCGGAATCTTCAGAGACCTCGGCGCCACCCCGGCGCAGCGTGAGGTCGACGACCTGTTGGTTCCGTCAGTGCCCGCCGGCCTCACCACACGGGAGGTGGAAGTGCTGCGTCTCGTCGCGGCCGGGAATTCGAACGCCGACATCGCTACGGCGCTTTTCCTGAGTGAGAAGACCGTCGCCCGCCACACGTCGAACATTTTCGGGAAGATTGGCGTGAACACGCGAACTGCGGCCGCGAAGTTCGCGTTCGAGCATCGCCTCGCGTGAAGTAGTCACGAGTTCTGAAGACGTTCGCTTAGTCCCATCGCGTCGAAAGGAGCGCGGGCTTTGACGTCGTTGTCGAAATAGACGAAAGCGTCTTTGCCCCACCCGCGGATCTTGGTTGCCCACTCGTCGAGCGCCTCAGGTGTGTATCCGCTGACGTACAGTTCCTCGGCACCGTGGAGGCGGACGTACACGAAATCAGCGGTGACGTCTTCGAAGTACGGGTACCGGCCGGCGCTGTCCGCGATGACCAGCGCCACCCCTTTGTCGCGGAGCAGATGCGGAACAGCAGGGTCGTCGAAACTCGGGTGGCGGACTTCTATCGCGTGCCGGAGCTGGCGGTTCTCATCGGTCGTGGTGTATGCCCGTCCGGCGACTTTGTCGTCGTGCTGCGTGGCGAGTTCCGCCGCAGCCGCCGTGGACGTGGGGAGCTTAGCCAGGAACTCAGCGAGTACGCGCTCATCGAACCGAAGGTTCGGCGGCAACTGCCACAGCACCGGCCCGAGCCGAGCCTCTAGTGCGAGCACACCTGACGCAAAGAAGTTCGCCAGCGGTGCATCGACGTCGACGAGGCGCTTCATATGCGTGATGAACCGTGGCGCTTTGACCGCGAAAACGAAGTCGTCCGGTGTTTCCGCTGCCCACTTCTGATAGCTCTCGGGCCGCTGGAGCGCATAGAACGAGCCGTTGATCTCCACGGAATTCAGACACTGAGCCATGTATTCGAGTTCGCGGCGCTGGACAAGTCCCTTGGGGTAGAAGGTCCCGCGCCATCGTGGATACACCCAGCCGGAAGTGCCGATGCGGATCATGACGGGGAAAGGTCCTCCTTGTGCGTCGGAACCATTCTGACACTCGCCTTACTGTTGGCCCACCTCGGAGCGACAACTGACCTGCCACACGTGCAGAGAAAAGTACCCTCATCGGGGCGGGTGATGGTGCGCCGCTCTGCACGTGTGTGGGGTGCCCGGACCAAGCCCCGGACTCAGCCGCGGCGTCCACGACGACTGCGTCAACGAGTTCGCGGTTGTCGCTGCGAGGTGGGCGAACAGGTATCCGCCTCACTCCTCTTCACGTTGAGCGTCGGCTATCTGCCACGCATACCGAGCGTGTCACGGCTGGCGGAGGTGGTCGGCGATCGCGAGGGCGGTGGCTTCCATGCCCGCTGCGTTGGGATGAAACGGTGGGTGGCGGATAAGGTCCGTGAGTTTGTCGGGCATGCCCACAACCCACGGGTCCTCCGAGCCGAGCGCATGAGCCGCGCTGATCTCGCTCATCGGGACAACGTCCGCACCGGAGAGGGAGGCAGCTTCCGCAAAGACCCTCACCAGGCTGTCGGCCACAAGCCGGAACTCTGAGAGCTGCGCCTGGGTGAGCGGAACGTCTCGGGTGAGGGGAACCGTATCGGGTCCGACGACGGTCAGATACTCAACAAGCACGATCCGCGCGTTCGGCGCCTCATCTCGTACGGCGGAAACGATTCGCGCGATCGCTTCCGCGACGTTCGCAACGTCGGATTCCGTGACGGCTACAGGGCTCCCATGCCGCAGGAGTCGGGCAACGGGACGCAACAATGGGTTCGTCAGGCGGCCTGCACATGCCAGTTTGATCATGCCGCCGATGTACCCGAGGTCGTTCCCGCCCGCGGTGAGCGTAACAAGGTCCGCGTCCGAGGGAAATCGATCCAACTGTGGGCTTCTGGTCGTGAGACCGGTGCGCTGGCGCTGGCGCGAAATGTGGGCGGTTGTCACACCAGATGAACTGCGGTCCGTCAGCTTCGCGCCGAGAAGGTCCGCCAGAATCGATGGATAGTTGAGCTTTGAGCGCCAGGCAGTCTTGTCCGCGTACGGCGCGATCCCAGGCCCGGACGCGAAACTGCTTCCTAGCGCGACGATGTGTTGGTACGCAGGAGGTGGCATAGGCAGTAAGTATCCCCGTTAGCCGCTACCTAGCGCCGCAACGTGCGCAGAATGCGTCTCAGCGTATCGCTGACGGGCAGCCACGAATGTCTCCTTGATGCGTTCTGCGACTTCGATGTATTCGCCCAGGACGGTTGCCATTTCGAGGCGCTTGTCGGCGAAGTGGCGGCCGATTGCCTGGCCGGAAGGAAGATTGCCGAAGCCGTGGTTTTCGTCCGTGTTGACGAACGTCCTGCGCAACCGCGCCATCGCGTTGATGTAGGCGTCGCAGCATGCAATTGCCTGCCCGATTGCCTCAGAGCTGAGCTTGAGCTCCCCGCTTGCGAGGCCGCCACTCAATGCGTTGAGCAGATGTATTTGTTCGGTCGGTGTGGTCATGTGGATTCCGGTGTCTTCAGAGCTGTGGGAGATGTGGATCGAGGTCAGCCGCGTGCTGTGCGGCGAGCGCGCAGAAGGTGGATCCGGGCGGCATACGGTTGGCCAACACAAGTGAAGTCCGGACGAAGGTCATTCCCATTGCTGCAGGGAACGCGATTGTGCATGCTTCAGGGTCTCTGATCACGTGGAATTCGACTCCCTCGCGCCCGTTGATGGTGACGTCGCGGAACTGGTGATACATCGGGTGTGTATAAAGCTCGTCGAGAGTCCGAACCATCGTGTACACGGAGAGCGCGTAGCCGGTGCCGTCCCACGAACAAATCCTCCAGCCTGGCGAGGGCACTTCCGAGGTGTCGGCGAATGCTGTCTCGGGGTCGACACCGGTTGCGATTAGCGCATCGTCGGGTATCTCAATGCACGGGTGGTACGGCTCTTGGTAGGGGTCGTTCTCGTAGTAGGGGAAGCCGTGGCGTTCGGAGTACTCTCTTGCTTCCTCGGCCTCGAGTGACGCGGCGGGGTCATCGGTGTCTGACACGCAGCCTGCTGTAAGCATCAGCGCCGCAGTGAGCGCTATGGCCATTCGGCGCACTGACGTACCTTTCCCTCGGGCTCGTGTTGCTGGGGTTAGACGCGGCCCAGCTTCCGGCGGTTCCGAGGTGAGGCGATGACGTGCGTCACAGGGCACGGCATGCAGCGAGGCGGGCCCACCCTGCAAATCCAGCTGCGAGAGTCAACGAAACCACGCGATTTGGGGCCGTTTAGTTGACCTGTGCAGCTGGATTTGCCCTGGGTGGGCCTGCCTGGTGGAGCGTCAGGACGCTAGTGAGCCTGAATCAACCTGCGCCGTAGTGACGTCGGGTACAAGCAGAGCCCCTGGCACGCAGGTCACAAGAATTGAATCTAAGAGCACGGTGTCGCTCAGCAGAATCATGAACGCGTTGCCGTCGGCGTCAGCAGTTCCACCGAAAATTTGTGGGGGAACGGTCACACACTCTGCGTCCGGCTGGGCGCCTGAGACGGTGACAATCGTGATCGGACCTATCTCCATCGCCGATGCATCGATGTCATCGAGGCCAGCTGATGCGACACCGGACCCGAATATTGCGAGGGGGAGAACGGCAGCTGAAACGAACAGGCCGCGCGTGATTCTGCGCATGTTGAATACCTTCCGCAAGGGTGTGAAGTAGCGGAAACTACTTCCCCCGTGATTGTTCAAGATTTTTTGGCGAAGCGGACGAAAATCGCAATTCGCGGGCTGGGGCGCTGTCCCGACGACACGTGTGGAGAACCGCACCTCAAATTCGCCCCGACCGTGTGCGCTTCTCGGCACGTGTGAGTCTGTGCCCAGCTATCAGCGACAACGAAAGTCGCTACGAGGCGGGCAAACGGCACAGCACTTCGCGGCGAACAGCCCCAACAAAAGGTCAGGCAGCTCGTCCGATGTGCGCCGCTGATGCACCGATTTTGGCGTCCCCGGCGATGATGGTTTTCATGAATGCGGCATGTTCCCGCTGACCTCGGGAGGCCACTCGTTCGAGGCCGCCGGGGAGGTGCATTGCGGCCGTCCGCGCTACGTTGAGGGGTATGCGCACTAGTGGGTACCAGGGGAGCACGAACCTCGGCAGGCCCATGGTGCGCATCGCATGCGGGCCGAGGAAAGCCGCGGTCAGCGATAGGTGCTGTGCGCGGGCGAGGCGGCGACGCAGGCTTGGCAGCCGTTCGTAGTTCCAGTACATCGGGTCGTCGGCCATGGGCATCGCGAGCAGTTTCGTGGAATCGTCGGGGACCGAAAGTGCGCAGGACGTGTGGTACAGCACGCGCACGGCGTCACGGAAACTCCGGGGCAGCCAGTAGTCGTCTACACCCATCAGCCAGCCAACGTAGCGGGTCAGGTGCGCGACAGCGTCGAGATCGGCGGGTTTGTGGAGTAGCCCCATTCCGAGTGCACCAACAGCAGGGGCAATCAGCGCGCCTACCAGCGTGGCGGCCATATCGGTCTGGTTGATTGGCAGACCCCACTCGTCCTCGCGCCAGTCCGGCATCGCGGCGACGTGCCGTCGCACGAAAGCGTGAATGAGGCGCACCCGGACGGTCGACTGATAACCCACACCGAGCGGAACGAGGCCGCCTGGCGCTATAACATCCATCGCCCACTGCATTGTTTCGGCGAAGCGCTGGTTCGAGCCCTTCTCGAGTGCGCCGGTACGCAACAGTGTTTTGTTGAATCCGGAGAACATGTAGCCGCCCTGCAGCGACACGTCACGCGCGATGTACATGCCGTCGGCGCCGGAGCTGCGCATCACCGCGGAACCGCGGGCAATTTTGTCCCAATCCACCCAGTGCGGCACCCGCTCAACCTTGGTGAAGAACCGCCGCAAGGGTTCCGGCGCGTCGGGAACGCTATCGATGCCTTCGTCGAGCGCACGGTTGAAGAGGGCGCGCATCTCTTTCATTCCGGCTGAGGACATCCATTCGACAAGCTGATCCATCGGCTCGTCACCGACAGCGAGTTCCTCTCCGAGGCGTTGCCACTGAACGGCATTGGGTTTTGGCAGACCGAGCAGCTTGGCGAACGCTGTGATCCCTGCGGGGACGCTAAGGGGTCGGCTGGGATGGCGCGCGGGAACGGCCGTCATCGATGCTCCTCGTTGAGTCGACGAAATTGGATAACGCTCGTTGTCAAATGTAGGCGAGCGGTAAAGTGGCGTCAATGGGGCGCGCAGAGGTAATGCGGGACTACGGCGGTATCAGTGCTGAGGACCGTCGCGCAGAACGGCGCCGCAAGCTGCTCGAAGCTGGCCGGCAGATGTGGGGTGAATCGGGCCTGGCCGACGTGACGGTGCGAGGCATCTGCGCCTCATCCGGACTCACGCCACGCTACTTCTACGAGCACTTTCCCAACCGTGAGGCGCTGGTTGTCGCGGTTGCTGACGAGCTTTACGACGAACTTTTCGAGGTGTTGGTGAGTGCCAGCCTCGCTGAATCGGGTGAACTCGAGGACAAACTGCGCGCCGCCCTGAAAGCGCTGCTGGATGCGATTGGCGATGATCCGCAGATCCACCGCATTCTGACTAGCGACTGGAACGGGGTGCCCGGCCTCGTTAAACGGCGCACCAAAACCCTCGATGTGATCACCGACCTCGTGCTCCAGTACGGCGCGGAACTGCTGGACTTCGAACCGGAAAGCGCAGAAACCATGCGCCGCGGCGCCCTGTTCGTGGTCGGCGGGGTCAACCAACTCATCGAGGAGTGGCTTCGTGATCCGAAGGAATCGACAGCCGAGCTAGCCGAAATCTGCACATGGCTGTGCCTCACAGTCGTCAAAGCTGGACAGGCCGAGGCGGCGCGCGACACGGCACGCTGACCGGTTCGTTCGGATAAATGATGACAACAGGTATTGTTCTGTTTGAGAATCTAGGTTAACTTGCATTCGTTGATCAGCGTGAGGTTGTAATCAGCGAGCCTGTCGCTGGGCTTTTCGCGCCCCGCGGTGCACGCCCCGACGTGCGCAAACGCAAAGGAGCGTTAACAATGAGTGCTGAACCAAGCGAGTACCGCTTTATCGTCGGAGACGCTCAACTCAGCGTTGACCACGGCGCCCCACGTGCCGAAGATGATGTGACGGCCGAGGAACTCCGGTTGCTCAACAGCAGGTTCGACGGGGTATCGGCAGCGCTCGCTGGTGCCGCGAACGTGGTGATGCAGCTGAGCTGGCCCGAGATCGGCTACGGCGTCATGGATAGTCCAGTGGACAGCGGCAACCTGTTCAAGCGCCCGGTCAAACGGGCCCGCACAACCCTCGCTTACATCTCCATCGCACTGTTCGGCACAGTGGAAGAGCGGAAGGCATACGGGGCAGCGGTCAACACGTCACATCGGCAAGTCCGCTCGGGGCCGCAGAGCCCCATCAAATACAACGCGTTCAACCGTGAACTTCAGTTGTGGGTGGCGAGCTGCCTCTACTACGGGGTCCGCGACACGTTTATCCGGATGCACGGGCCACTCAGCGAGCGCGAAGAGTTAGTACTGCTGCGCGCCTGCGGACGGCTGGGCACGACGCTGCAAATGCATCGGGACCAGTGGTTCACCACCTTGGACGAGTTCAACGAGTACTGGGAATCGGGACTGCAGCGCGTCCATATCGATCAGCGGACCGCCCGATACTTTGACGATGTGCTGCGCGCGAACTTCCTTCCCAGGCCGCTGAGCTTCGTGATCGGCCCGTTCCTCTACTGGGCGAACGTCGGCTTCCTGCCACCGTTGTTCCGGGAGCAACTCGGTGTCACGTGGAGTCAGCGTGATCAGGCACGGCACGATCGCATGATGCGGATTCTGGGTGTGAGCACGCGACGATTGCCGGTCGTGGTGCGGCAGTTCCCGAACAATGCGATGCACGCCAGCACCAGCGCCCTTCGCAAACTGGGGCGCCCGCTGGTGTAGCGCGACTACGCCTCGACCAACTCTCCTAGGTCGCCAACAACGATGTCCGCCCCGTGCTGCTGCAGCGTCTCACTCCCGGCTCCGCGGTCCACGCCGACAACCCAGAAGTTCCCGGCTCGCCCCGCCGCAACGCCGGAAACCGCATCTTCGATGATGGCGGTCCGTTCCGGTGCAGCGCCAAGCAGTTTGGCGCCATATTCGTAGGTGTCCGGTGCGGGTTTGCTGGGCAGATCGTGTTCGGCTGCGACCGTCCCGTCGACGACCGTGACGAAGCGATCAAGCAAACCCGCTGCTTCCAGCACCGCGGGCGCGTTGCGGGAGCTGGAGACAACGGCGACGGGTATGCCGTGCTGCTGGATCCAGTCGAGGAACCGCACCGAACCTGGAAACACTTGTACGCCTTCAGCACTGAGCGCCTGCCGGAACGCCGCGTTTTTCCGGGCCCCCAGCTCCGTGACGCTTTCCGCCGGAAGGTCGATGCCGCGTGACGCGAGGAGCGACTGGATTCCCTTCTGCCGCTGCTTACCGTCAAGGTGGGTGTAGTAGTCCGCAACCGAATAGGGCTCGACGCCGCCGTACGAGTCGAGGAACTCGCTCATCACCTGCGCCCAGGCACGTTCATGCACGGCGGCGGTATCAGTGAGTACACCGTCGAGGTCGAACAGAACGGCCTCAGCTTCCAACAGGTGCACGCTCCGGCCTTCCCGACAAGTCCAGTTCCACCGTCTGCGGCGTCCCGGCGGTCAAATGAATCGGCGTGTTGTTCACACTGACGGTTTCAGTCGTGCCGGTGTCACCGTCAAGCTGCAACGTCATGTCGCTGTGCCGTACCGACACACTGAGACGATTGCCCCGCCACCGGAGGCGGAAGCGTATCTCGTCCCACTCTGGCGGCAGCCACGGGCTGAACGCGGGCTGCCCGTTCCGGACGCGGAAACCGCCGAACCCGGCGACGAACGCCTGCCACGTGCCACCGGCAGACGCGGCGTGGATGCCTTCGTGCGTGTTGCCCTGGTTGTCCGCCAGATCAACGAACGCGGATCGCGTGAAGTACTGGACCGCCCGGGTGTGGTCGCCCACCTCAATGCCCATGATGGCGTGAATGGCGGGGCTCAAAGACGATTTGTGGAGGGTACGCGCCTCGTAATAGTCGAAATTGGCACGTTTTGCCTCCTGCGTGAACTGATCGGGGAGGAGATACATCAGCATCACGACATCCGGCTGTTTCAGCAGATCGGTGTCTTCACAGTTGAAGTGGTGGTAGCCCTCGGGGTATCGGGGCATGTTGTTGTCGTCCCACACGGTGATGGGGACGTGTGTGCGGTCGAAGTAGCCGTCGAACTGCTCGATGACGCCTGATTCGTTCGTGCGGGTTGTGGCGATCTGCGGCGCGATCTCCTCCCACCGTTCCACTTCCCGCGCCGTGAGTGTGATCTTTTCTGCGATCGCGGCGAGCGTCGCGGGGTCTTGTGTCTGGAGCTCGCGGTAGATGCGGACAACCTGTTCGAGTTGCCACCGCACCAGCACGTTGGTGAACGCGTTGTTGTCGACGTGGCTGTGGAACTCGTCCGGTCCGATCACCGAGTTGAGTTCGTAGACGCCTTTCGAGCGGTCCCAGGTGAGGCAGTCAGCCCAGTATCGGCTGGTTTCGAACAGGATTTCCGCGCCGAATTCGGCGAGGAAGTCGGCGTCACCCGTGGCGGCGACGTAGGTGAGCACACCGTAGGCGACGTCCGCGGTGATGTGCAGTTCTTCGTCACCCATCCAGAGACGTTCGAGACCGTCAGCGGTCCATTGCGGGCATTCCTCGCGACCGGAATCGGCGGATTCCCACGCGTAGCGCGCTCCTCGGAAGCCGCCCTTACTCGCGAGGATCCGCGCCCCGTCGAGCGTGTGGTAGCGGTACCGCAGCAGCGCCTTGGCCGCGTCGGGCTGGGTGTAGATGAAGAACGGCAGCATCAGTATCTCGGTGTCCCAGAAGATGTGCCCCCGGTACCCTTCGCCGGATAAGGATTTCGCGCCGATGCTGACAGTCGGGTCCTCTTCATTGACGGCGATGAGCAGCTGGTACGCGTTGAACCGCATGGCTTGCGTCGCTGCCGGATCGCCGAGGATTTCGGTGTCGCAGTCTTCCCATTTCCGGTCCCACGCCGCGTGGCTGTCTACCAGGCTTGAGTCGAACCCCGCGGTCCGGTGCTGTGCGAGTGCTTCCTGGCAGGTGTCGTACACGGATGCATCGTCGCGTGACGTCGCAATGGTGACGAACTTGTCGACGCGAATCGTCGAACCGGCGGACGGAGTGAACGTGAGGACCTCGGCGATGCGCGCGTGCTGCTCACGAACAGAGCGGGACTGTGGTGTGACGCTGGTGGTGACGGCGGCACTGTAGCCGATGTCGATCCCGCTCGAAATGGTCTGCATCCCCAGGTGAATTGAATTGTCCGCCGCGGCCCGTGAGGTCTCGGTCAGGTGGTTCGTTTTGGCCCACTTTTCCCATTTGATTTCCGGCGGGAATTTCGTGCCGGGTGGGTAGGCCGGTTTCCGTTCCAGATTGCGGCGGCGCCCTTCGATGGACGATTCGACGACGATCTCTGCGTCATGGTTCACGGCGGTGATCTCGGCGCGCAGCGCACACAACCGCCGGTCGGCCATGCTCGCGAACCGGACCGACTCCAGTGTCGTCTCACGACCCTGCGTGTCGCGGAATGTCGTTGTACGCCCAAGAATTCCGTGCCGAATATCCAGAGCGCGTGTATGCGTGACGACGGTGCACGTGTCCACATCGAGCCGAACTCCGCCGACGGTGATGACGAGGCCAAGCCAGTCGGGCGCGTTGACCAGATCGATGACGGGGGAATCGTGACTGTCGTACACACCGGCGAGGAACGTTCCGGAAAGCTCGCCCTGGTGGCCCTCCTCGAGCGAACCGCGTGTTCCGAGCCGCCCGTTGCCGATGGTGAATACCGTCTCGTAGTAGTTCGCGCGTGCACGGGAGAAGCGTGACTCGGTGATCAGCCAGTCATCTGTGCTGAGGTAGCTGTGCAGCATGGTGCGTCACCGTTCCTGGGACATTGCGGGCGTTCCGGCGGAACCGCCAATGGTGCCGTAGATGCCTTCGATTTGGCGTTTGGTTTCCTCGAGCGACTTGTAGATCGCGAGTTCGGAGCCTGCGCAGCGCTGCGCACCCATCGCGTTGCCGTAACGCGCAGCCTCGATGAAATCACCGTGCTCGAGGTACCCGAACGCCATACCGGCGGCGAACGAGTCGCCGCAGCCAGTGGTGTCGACGACATGCTCGACAGGGATGCGTCCCACGAGTTCTTCACGGAACGACCCGTCACGGTCACGGTAGTACACCACGCATCCTTCCTCGTCGAGGGTGACGCACAGCGCGCGAAGCCCGTGTTCGAGGCAGTGCCGCGCGAAGTGCGGTAGCTCGTCCCGGGACAGCTCTGCACCGATGGAAGGGCCGTCATCCCGTTCCGGGAACCAGCTGCAGCCTGCTTCTTCGAGGTTCATTTTGAGGATGTCGATGTAGGGCAGCCACGTGTCGCGTTCGACCCACAGCCTGTTGAACCGCTCGCCGCCGCGGGTGAGGGTGACGGTGGGGCCGTGCCCGTCGAAGAGGATAACGCCCGCGCTGTGCGTTTTGATGTACGCCAGGGTTGCCGGGCCGACCTCGTAGTCGGTGATGGGCACACACACGAAAGCGTCGGCATCGATGGCGAACTCGACGTCTTCCGGCAGGATCGGCGCCATGAACCCGGTTTGCCGTTCGATGCGGGTGTTCTGGTCGACGTACTCCAGTTCGACGATGTCGCCCTGATTGGTGATCGACCGTACGCCCGTCACATCGACGTTGCCGAAACGTGAGAGGGCTTCTTTGATTGGTGCTTCGTCCTCCCGTCGCACGTGGACGATCGGGCAGATCACGTCGTCCGGTCCCATCAGGGCGGACAGGGCTGCTGCCGTGTAAAGGGTGCAGCCGAACTTCTCGAACACCTCCCCTCGGTGCGTGGTGATCCGGTCGTGCGGGATCGGTCCGAGCACAGCGACTTTGCGTGGCGTGAGGCTTACAGCCATGTGTGTACCTGACTCTCTTACAAGAGGCGCGAAGCTGGGGGAGCGTGGCGATCAACCCCAGAATGTGATGGATGCCACAGTTAACCATGCGGAGACGATGCTGTTCAAGACTTGAACAATATTCGGTGCGATTTGACCGATATAGACGATTCTTAATGCGGAGTGTTGGGTTCAGCTCACGCTGGGAATGTGCTGGAGCGCGAATGCGATCGCCCCCAGCACCTGCGCCTGTGCGCCCAGTTCGGCGGGAACCACCTCAAGACGCTTCGCCGCGGTCGGGATACCGGATCGCTGCACCACACTGCGGATCGGTGCGAGGACAAGTTCTCCCGCACCGCCGAGGTCGCCGCCGATGATGATGCGCTCTGGGTTGAACAGGTTGCACAGGTTCGCTGCAGCCACACCCACTTGGCGGCCGGTGTCGGTGAGGACCCGTGAACAGGCCACATCGCCTTCGCTGGCTTTGCGGATCACGTCGGCGATGGTCAGTGGTCCGCGGCTAGGTTCGAGCAGCTGAACGACTGCGCGCGAGGCGACGAGGGTTTCGAGGCACCCGCGATTCCCGCAACGGCACACCGCACCGAATTCGTCCATGCTGGTGTGCCCGATTTCCCCGGCGGTGCCATCGGGCCCGCGGTAGAGCTCCCCGTTGATGACCAGGCCACATCCGACACCTTGGGAGAGCTTGAGGTAGGCGACATTGACAGCGCCGCGCCCCGCGCCCCACGCGTGCTCAGCCAGGACTCCCAGGTTCGCGTCGTTGTCGACGTAGACAGGGAACCCGACCTTTTCCGACATCGCCTGGTTGGCTTTGATGCCGACCCAGCCGGGCAGGATTGACGGTGCGCCGACGATGCCGGTGCTGCCCTCGATCGGCGCGGGCAGCCCCATCCCCGCGGCGAGGATCGCGGTGCGCTCGTGGCCGGTTTCCGTCACAGCTTCATCAAGAAGCCTGGCCGCGCAATCCATGCTGCTTTCAGCGGAAATGTCGGTGTCGAGTGCGGCTTTCCGGATGGCGAGGATCTGATGTGCCCGGTCCGTGATGGCGACAGTGACGTGGGTGTGGCCGAAGTCGATCCCGGCGACGAGGCCAGCGGAGCCGGACAGCCGCAGAACGCGACGGCGTCCGGTGCCCTCACTTGCAGCGAGCACGCCCTCGCTGGTGAGTTCGCGGGCAATGTTCGACACGGTGGCGGGCGAGAGCCCCGTCTGCCGCGAGATGTCGGCTTGGGTCAGCTCCCCGGTCGACTGCAGGAGGTGGAGCACTCTGCGTCTGTTCGCTTCGCGCAGCGAACTTTGCGATCCGGGCCCTCCGATCCCCGCTGTGTCGTCCATGGGTTCCTCGTGGTCTTCCATTCAGATTCTGAGCGTGACGCTTTCAGTATGGCAGCTGGCACTTTTCGTGCCCGTACGCGCGACTGTGACGAACTGGTTCAGGATATTAACAACCATCCGGGCATATACGGGCATCACTGTTCACTTCTTGACAATGGTTGTGTTCTGGATCACACTCTACGAGGCTGTGGTGAGCGGTGTCGAACGTCAACGCTGGGTTGGCGGCCCGCGCCCCGATGTCATAAGGAGGCTGTAGTGTCGACGACACCAAGCGCGGATCTTGGTCGCGGGCAACCGGACCCCGACGGTCCCCGAACTATCCGAACTGTCATCGTTGCTGCAACAGCTGCCCTTGCCGGGTTCCTGTTCGGCTTCGACACCGCCGTGATTAACGGTGCTGTGAGGGCGATCGGCGAGCAATTCGAAGCATCGTCACTTGTCCTTGGTTTCTCCGTCGCGTCCGCACTGATCGGTTGCGCGATTGGCGCCTGGAACGCAGGGCGGATCGCGGACCGTTACGGCCGTATCCGTGTAATGCTCATCGCCTCATCGCTTTTCGTGATCAGCGCGCTTGGCTGCGGCCTGGCGTTCTCTCTGTATGACTTGGTGCTCTGGAGAGTCGTCGGTGGTCTCGGTGTCGGTGCGGCTTCAGTGATCGCGCCCGCCTACATCGCCGAGATCGCACCCGCACGCCTGCGCGGCAGGCTCGGCTCCCTGCAGCAGATGGCCATCGTCACCGGCATCTTCGTAGCGCTCCTCAGCAACTATGCGCTGGTGTCGTTCTCCGGAGGTGCCTCTAACGTGATGTTCGGTCTGGAGACCTGGCGGTGGATGTTCCTGGCCGAACTCGTGCCCGCACTGCTCTATGGCGTGCTCGCGCTAACCATTCCGGAATCGCCGCGTTTCCTGGTCGCGAAGCAGGACTTCAAACAAGCGGCCGACGTGCTGCGGAGGTTCGTGGGCGGCGACGTCAACGCGAAGATCGAACAAATCCGAAAAACTCTTGTGGGTAAACCGGACCGGCCAAGTTTCAAGATGATCCGCGGCGCCGCAGTGGGTCTTGCGCCGATCGTCTGGGTCGGTATCTTCCTCTCGGTCTTCCAGCAGTTCACCGGCATCAACGTGATCTTCTACTATTCGACAGTCCTCTGGCAGGCAGTTGGATTCACGGAACAGAATGCGCTCGCTATTACCGTGATTACGTCAGTGACCAACATTCTGACGACCATTGCAGCGATCATGCTGATCGATAAGATTGGCCGAAAGCCACTGCTGTTGATTGGTGCGTCGGGGCAGTTCCTATGCCTCGGAACACTTGCGGTGCTCTTCGGGATCGCCCCCGTCGTCGACGGCGTGCCTGAACTCGGTTCGACCGCGCCGATCGCACTGGTTGCCGCGAACCTTTTCGTCGTGTTCTTCGGTATCTCCTGGGGTCCGGTCGTGTGGGTGATGCTCGGCGAAATGTTCGACAACAGGATCCGCGCGATGGCAATTTCTGTCGCCGCCGCCGCGCAATGGGCCGCGAACTTCTTCATCTCCGTGACGTTCCCCGCGCTGGCCGACATTGGGCTCGCCGTCGCGTACGGCTTCTACACCGCGTGCGCATTCCTGGCGATCTTCTTCGTCCTGAAATTTATCCGCGAAACAAAGGGCATCGAACTGGAGGACATGGACAAGCTCGAAGCGACCTACGCGCACTCCAAAGGCTGAGTTGGGACGCGTTGCGGCCAAACCACTCCGCTGCCCGCCCAGCTACGAGCGACAGCTTTCCATGTTGTCGCTCGTAGCCGGGCGAACGGATTATCGCTACGGAAAAGGAGATCAACAAGTGCTCGTGGGAATGGTCGGATTGGAGTGCTGCAGACCGATCTATTCGACGAAACGGCGTGCAGGGAAACGTCCATGCCGAATCGATAATTAGACGTAGCAAACCGCATTCTTCCGTGCCCGCCGGGCCGTCCACCACCCCGGTGGGCACGGATCTCCACACCAGACCCCCGTAAGGACACGCGATGACCACCGCACGCGTCGCGCCGCTCAAAGGCGTTGCCGAGATCCGGCACTACTTCCGCACCAATACAACGCCCGTGTTTTTCTTCGGCGCGACGCCGTTTAACCTTCTGGGTCTTGATCGTTGGGTACGTGCATTCGAGTACGTCACCTATTACGACGGTTTTGATGGGGGGCATGGGCGTGTGTTCACGCCAGTCGATAAGCCCTACATCGAGTTCGAATCCGGTGAAGAGATCAACAATTACCTGTTGCGTCACCCCGAGGTGATCGCGCATATCGCTGCGGTCACCCCTGATGGTGATCGGCCCAAGGTCGCGATGGTGTTCTTCGACGAAGAGACCGAAGAGATTTGCCGCGAACTCGGCTACGACCTGGTTCTCCCGCCCGCTGAACTGCGCGAGCGCCTGGACTCGAAGATCGTGACGACACGTCTCGCGCATGAAGCTGGGGTACCCAGCGTTCCCAACGTGCTGACCACCGTCGAGTCGTGGACTGAGCTGCAGAAGGCTGCGCGTGAAGCGAAGCTCGGCACCAAACTTGTCGTGCAGACCCCGTACGGGGATAGCGGTAAGACGACGTTCTTCATCTCGTCGAAGGTCGATTTTGAGCGGCATAAAGAACAGATCATCGGTGAAGAGATCAAGGTAATGAAGTACATCCGGCATCGTGCTCTCGCGGTGGAGGCGGTGCTGACCCGGCACGGCACGATCGTGGGTCCGTTCATGACGGAATTGACTGGTCACAAAGAGCTGACGCCGTATAAGGGCGGCTGGTGCGGGAACGAAATGTTCCCGGATGTGCTGACACCGCGGTTGCGGGCGACGGCGACGGAGATGGTGAAGAACCTGGGCGAGCGGCTCGTAGTTGAAGGCTATCGAGGCTTCTTCGAGGTCGATATTCTTCTCGACCTTGATGCGGACGCTGTGTACCTAGGCGAACTGAACCCGCGAATCAGCGGCGCTTCCTCGATCACGAATGTCACCGCGGGAGCGTACACGGACGTCCCGCTGTTCCTGTTCCACCTGCTGGAATACATGGGGGTGGAGTATGAGCTCGACACCGCGGAGATCAACGCGCGGTGGGAGCGGCTCGCGTCGGAGGATTTGTGGAGCCAGATGATCATCAAGGAAACCGCTGACGTGGTGGAGACGATTACGGAAGCCCCGGCGACCGGCGATTACGTGCTGAAAAAAGGTGAGCTGGAGTTCAACCGCTCCGCAGCGGACTGGCATCAGATTTACCGCGAAAACGAGTGTTTTTTCCTGCGGATTTACGGGCCGGGGGAGTATCGGTGGAAAGGGGCTGATCTGGGCGTGTTGTTCGTCAAGGGGCGGGTGCAGAAGGGCCGCGGCGGGTCGGGTTATGTGCTGACCGAACGTGCCGTGGAACTGATCGATGCCGTCCGGAAACATTTTGCGGGCGTCGCGGTGACTCCAGGTGCAGAGTCGGCAGCAGTCGCTGCTGGTGTGGCGGGGGTGAAATGACGCACCCGGTAACGCTGGCGAATTGGCAACTTCCACCGAACAATGCACGGACGTTTCATCGGCTCCGTGAGGTCGTGCCCACAGCCCGGGTGGCGGGGTCGCTCACCCCCGCGCCGCTCCCGCCCGGCGCGGGACTGGACCTCGATCTGCCGGTTCCGCTGCATGACGGGCTGACTGGCACCGTGCGCAGTGTGCTGGAGGGCACCAACACGGACGGGTTTATGGTGCTCCACGACGGGCAGGTGCGCGCCGAACTGTACTTCGGTGACTATCACGCGGGTCAGCCGCACATGCTGTTTTCGGTGAGCAAATCTGTGGTCAGTTGCGTGGCCGGAGTGCTCGTCGAGCAGGGTGTGCTCAGCCCCAAATCGCTGGTCACCGAATACGTCCCGGAGTTGGCTGGTTCCGGGTATGACGGCGCCACCGTGCGCGACATCCTCGATATGCGTTCGGGGGTTGTGTTCTCCGAGAACTATCTTGACCCAAGCGCAGAGGTGCGGCTACTCGAGCAAGTAATTGGATGGGCGCCGCGCACCGACCCGTCGTTGTCGGCCTCGATGTACGAGTATCTGACGACGCTGCGTGCATCGCGCCCGCACGGCGGAGTGTTCGAATACCGGTCGTGCGAGACGAACGTGCTCGGATGGGTATGTGAACGCGCGGCCGGGGAACGGATGCCGGAGTTGATCTCGCGGGTGTTGTGGTCACGGTTCGCCGGAACCGACATGGACGCTGGGGTGGATCTAGCGGGGGCGGTCATGCATGACGGTGGACTGGCCGCGACGCTGCGCGACACGGCCCGGTTCGGGGAGCTTCTGTTGCGCGGCGGGCAGATCGCGGGTGAGCAGCTCGTACCTGGCTGGTGGATCGAGGACGCGCTGACCGGCGCTCCTGATTCCCGCGACGTGTTCGCGGCCTCACCCACGGATACGCGCCTGCCAGGCGGAATGTATCGCAACCAGTTCTGGGTGCCCTATCCCGACCGGCGGGTCCTGCTATGCCTCGGCATTCACGGGCAGATGATCTTCATCGACTACGACCACAACACCGTCGTGGTGAAACTGTCCGCCTGGCCCTACCCGCAAGACGCCGCGATGCTGCTCAACACCCTGTCCGCAGCCAGCACGATCGGGCCCGCGCTCCAGACAGGGAGCTAGCCCGCAGCACACGTGCCGAGAAGCGCACGCTCCGGTTCACGGATCGGGGTGCGTTTCTCGGCACGTGTGCTGTCTCCGGAGTAAGTCCCGAAGGTCGCGGATGAGGCAAGTCAGACCATATCCAAGCCTGCCGACGGCGACTAACATTGGGTTCGCAGTACAAATCAGCGGGCGGTCGGTGGCTACTCAAGGTTGGCGAGCCGTAGTTGCCGCACCTCGAACATGCCGAGGTTAACCATGAATCGCAGGCGTCATTTTAGGCTTCGAGGTCGAGTTGTCGGAACAGCCGTGGCGGTCAGCGTCGCGTCGCTGGCCATGAGCGGTGTCGGCAGCATAGCGGCCGCGTCGCCCCTAACTTGGCTCGACTCCACACCGATCACTATCACCGGGATCGATACCGGCTCATCCTCACCGCTGACTGGTGGTGATTCCCTTCGCCTCCCAGTGAACGTGCCGAGGCTCTTTGGCGACGGAGCCCATGGTGGCCCGTGCGAGAACGGGCATCCCGGTGGCCTGATCCAAGGCAACGGCGGCAACGGCGGACACTGTGCCGAGGGGCATGGTGGTCACGGCGGAACGGGCGGCGCGCTCGTCGGCCACGGTGGGCATGGAGGCAACGGCGGCGCGGGATTCGCAGGCGGTCACGGCGGATCGGCTGGCCTGTTGTTCGGCAACGGCGGCAACGGAGGCAACGGTGGAGCCGGAGGCGTCGGTGGCGAAGGCGGTACTGGCGGTCAATTGATCGGCACTAGTGGGACTGGCGGGGTAGGCGCAACTGGACCCGCAGGTGAAGGCAACATGGGGAGCGGCAATACCGGTTACGACGGCGCTGGCGGCTAAGCCTGGGCCGAACGAGCCGAGGTCGTCAGGAAGTTGCAGGTAGGGCGTCCACGTGCCCGTCGGTTATGAGAGGTGGCGCGTATGGTCGAGCGCGACCCGGCCGCCGACCTCTGCAGTGCCTCCGCAGCCAGCACGATCGGGCCCGCGCTCCAGAGAGGGAGCTAGCCCGCAGCACACGTGCCGAGAAGCGCACGCTCCGGTTCACGGATCGGGGTGCGTTTCTCGGCACGTGTGCTGTCCGGAGTCAGTCCTGAACAGTGGCAGCCGTTCCGCGGGTATTCGTCCTGCGAGAAGGTAAATCGCGCATTGCCGTTTCCATTTCGGAGAATTCGCGATCGATGCCTTCGTCACTGCGGGCCGTGGCAAGTGACACCACGATGGCGACGACAGCACACGCGATAAACCCAGGAACAATCTCGTACATTGCGCTGGCGAGCGCTTCGGTCTGGCCCCAGATGCCCACTACGACAGCGCCGCTGATCATGCCTGCGATCGCACCCTTGGACGTCAGTTTGCGCCAGAAGAGCGACAGGATGATGATCGGGCCGAACGCGGCACCGAAGCCCGCCCAGGCGAATCCAACAAGGTCGAGAATCGTGCCCCGCGGGTTTAGTGCGATCAGAATCGCGACAACCGCGACCGTCAGCACGCCGAGCCGCCCGTACATCACGAGTTTCTTCGGGCTGGCCTTCTTGCCGAACGCATGATAGATGTCTTCGACCAGTGCGGATGAGCAGACGATCAGCTGCGATGAAATGGTCGACATGATGGCGGCAAGCACAGCGGCGAGCACAAGTCCGGCCACGAAGGGGTGGAACATGATCTGCGAGAGCCGCAGGAACACGGTTTCCGGATTGTCCAGTGTGACGCCAGCGTTGAAGAAGTAAGCCAGCCCGGCGAAACCGGTGACGATTGCGCCGAGGGAGCTGAGCACCATCCAGCTGATTCCGATTCGGCGACCTGCCTTCGCATCGGCCGCAGACCGCAATGCCATGAACCGGACGATGATGTGCGGCTGTCCGAAGTAGCCGAGTCCCCACGCGGCCGCAGACAGAATAGCCAATATGCTGCCGCCGAAGAACAGTGAGGTGCGGTGGAGTTCGTCGTCAGGATTGGCGAGATTGTGAGCCAAGTCTGCAGCGTTAATCGCGTTCATAACCTCGCCCGGACCACCCACGGCGATGATAGTGACGGTGGGAACCACGATGAGCGTGGCGAACATTAATAGTCCCTGTGCGACGTCGGTGAGCGTTGCGCCGAGGAATCCCCCGAACAGTGTGTAGCTGAGGGTGACTCCGGCTACAAGGAGCATTCCTAGCATGTAGGTCGAGCCGAATGTGGATTCGAAGAACACTCCGCCCGCGACCATCCCGGAAGAGACGTAGAAGGTGAAGAAGACGAGAATGATCAATCCAGCCACGATCCGGAGAACATGGGAATGGTCACGAAGGCGGTTCTCGAAGAAGCTGGGGACGGTGATCGAGTTGTTGGAAATCGCCGTGTACGAGCGCAGTCGAGGGGCGACGAAGCGCCAGTTGAGGTACGCGCCGATCACAAGACCGATGACAATCCAGGTTTCCCCGAGTCCTGCGGCGTAGATGGCACCCGGGACGCCGAGGAGCAGCCAGCCCGACATGTCGGAGGCGCCGGCCGACAGTGCGGCGACACCGGGATGGAGCTTCCGGCCACCTAGCATGTAGTCGTCGAGGTCGCTTGTCTGGCGGTAGGCGTAATACCCAATCGCGATCATCGCGGCGAAGTAAATTCCGATCGCCACCATTTGAAACGTTGAGGCGGTCATGACTGTCCTTTCATGCCCTGGATTGTGGCCCTGCGGATGTTAGGAGGTTCCCCACCAGGGGGAGCACCGTGCTGGGCGAGCACGGCCATGTCACGACGCATCGTTGCGTATCTCACGAGAGCGTCCTGTGTGAAGACGGACAATCCGAGGTCCCGGTTGTAACCGTGGATTTCTTTGACGTCGAGCTGGGCGAGGAAGTAGAGAATCTCCTTCGACACCACCTGGCCGGGAACGAGAATGGGAAAGCCAGGGGGGTACGGCACCACGAAAGTTGTGGAGACGAGGGGAATGCCCTCGGCAATGCGGCGAGCGGCCGCACCGAGAAGCAGGTACTCCTTGTCGTTCTCCTCATAACCGGCGTAGAAGGCGGAGCGCATGTCGCCGTGGTCGCTCACTCCGTCAGGCCGGAATGCGCTGTCGAACTCGCTGAAGTCCGGCAGCGGCGGCAGGTCTTCGGTGATCTCCTGAATCTGGCGTTGCTGCAAAGCCAGATCCGCTTTGCTGGACGCTGCCACCGCGCGGTCGAGGCTGATAGCGACACGGCGCAAAGCGTCGAGCAGGTAGTGCACGCTCGACCAGGTAACTCCGATCGTGAAGATCAAAAGCACACTATTAATGGAGGTTTTGTTGATCTGGATACCGAAGCGCTCCATAAGCACCTTCTCGCGGAAATCGTATCCATTCATACCGGTGCTGCCGATGTAGAGCGTGACGCGGGTGGGGTCGAGGACAAACTCGTCTGATCGCCACGCCTCATTCCACCCCTCCAGTATCCCGTCGCTGTCCTGGCGGTAGGCACTGACTCGCGAGGGCCGGAAACCTTCGGGGACGAGGTCAGACTCTTCGAGTATACGAAACCACTTGCTGATCAGGTGGTCTTTTTGCACACGCTGACGGAAAGCGAGCGCCATGTTGTAGGCCGACCGCACCATCTGGAAGCCCTCGATGTCGACTTGGCGGCGAGCAAGGTCAAGTGAGGCGAGCAGCTGCTGGTTCGGTGAGGTTGAGGTGTGAGTCAAAAACGCTTCACCGAATGAGTCCCGTGCATTTGCGTTGAAGTTCTCGTCCCGGATGTGAATCATCGACGCCTGGCGCAGCGCGGACAGTGACTTGTGGGTCGAGTGGGTGGCGTAGACCCGCACCCGTGCCCGTTGGGGATCGGGGAAAAGCCTCCGTTCGGACCACTCGGAGCGGTCGGTCCCCTCCATTTCGGCGGCCCAGCGTTCGTACTCCTCGGCGTAAGCCGGAGACGACAGCATGGTTTCGAGCTGCTCGGCGGCAGCCATCGCGGTGCGCTGACGGGCCCATGGCACTGCGGTGGCGAATGCGTACCAAGCCTCGTCCCACAAGAAACAGATATCGGGCTTGATGGCTAACACTTCCTCCATCACCCGACGAGGGTTATAGACAATGCCATCGAAAGTGCAGTTGGTCAGCGAGAGCATGCGCACCCGGTGCAGCTGTCCCGCAGCTTCGAGGTCGAGGAGCGCCTTCTTGATCGTGCGCAGAGAGACAGCTCCGTAGATGGCATAAGGTTCAAGAGGGTACGCATCGAGATACATCGGATTCGCGCCAGCCAGGACGAGCCCGTAGTGGTGAGACTTGTGGCAGTTCCGGTCGATGAGAACGATGTCGCCGGGACGCGTCAGCGTCTGCACGACAATCTTGTTTGCCGTCGACGTGCCATTCGTGGCGAAATACGTTCGGTGGGCACCCCATGTGATGGCCGCCTTGTCCATTGCTTCCCGAATCGTGCCATGCGGGTCGAGCAATGAGTCGAGTCCTCCGGATGTCGATGATGTCTCCGCCATGAAGATGTTGCGGCCGTAGAACTCACCCATGTCGTGCAGGGACTTCGAGTTGAAAATACTCGATCCGCGCGCCACCGGAAGTGCGTGGAACTGGCCGATGGGCGCGGCCGCGTATTCGCGTAAAGCATCGAAAAATGGGGTCGAGAAACGTTTGCGGATTCCCGCCAGGATCGTGCTGTTCAAGTCGGTGGCGTCATTGAGCCGATAGAACGTGCGCTCGTAGATGTCGGGCTCTTCTTCTGTCACTGCGGCAATCGACTGGTCAGTGAGCAGGTAGAGGTCAATGTGGGGGCGCAGTTCGCGTATCCACTCGCCGCATTCAACCCAGTCGTGCGTGCGGTCGGTGGCAACGGCGTGTTCGCTCACTCCCAGCAGGTTGGTCATCAGGGGTAGGCGCTCCTGCGAGCGCAGAGGCAGATCGTGACGGATGATCGCGGCCTGGATCTCACCATTGAGCGCTACTGCACAGATCGCGTCTTCTACGCTGGAGACCACGAGCAGTTCGAACTGCACATCATCGGACGGATTACGCAGGGCGCGAAGGCTTTCAGCCAGACCCTCCGATGCGGTTGACGGTGAATCATCGGCGAGCAGCACAGTGTAGAACTGCTGGTGCTTTGCGCGTGCCACGAGTTCCTGATCAGGCAGCGGAATTGAGCTGTCGAACAGTGCGGTGCGGTCGCCGTACTCCGAGAGCAGCCGAACAGTCAGCGACACCTGTTCTGCGAGCCGTTCCGTCTCCATGCCGTCGAGTTGCCGGCGGAATTCGGCGAGGTTCGCTGCACCTGGGTAGAGCCAGTAACGCTCGTAAGCACCGAGGCGGTCAAGCAGGCGACGCACCCGCGCATGTTCGTGCTGCGTGGCGAGCCCTCCTTGGTGCACCGCGGCGAGTTGACGGCAGGCGTCATCGAGCTGGTTCCACGTGTCTTCGCGCTGGTACGAGGGATTTGCCACGGCGGCGAGTGCAGAGACCCGCAGTCGGCGCGGCCGCCAGGTTGTTCGATTCATGCTTCTTCTGCGTCCCTTACTGAAGCCTGTTGATGGCGACGAGGCCGTGCTAACTGTGTGAACCAGTTAACAGGGGGCGGGGCGCGAAGTATTGAGCGTATCGTTCGAAATGTGTGCGGGGATTTTGTCCTACTGGACAAGTCCGGTCGAGCTAGTCGACCTTCCCTTGCTGTCGTAACAGCGCAAGTTGCAGTTCGAAGAGCAGACGGTCAGCGGCGTCGGTTAGGTCGATGCCGGCGATATCCTCAAGTCTGCGGAGCCGGTAACGCAGGGTATTCGGGTGCACTTGAAGGGTTTTCGCTGCGCTGCGGACCTCGCCATGCGCGGCGAGGTAGGCCACCGCGCTCTCACACAAGGCCGACGCATGTTTAGCGTCGTAATCAAGAAGCGCCCCCAGTCGTGGGTCGCGCAGGCTTGGTTGTTGAGCAATGAGATCAAGTATCTCGCCAAGTAACACCGCTGTTCGCGATTGGGCAAGGGTGGTGACCCGCAATTCGGGGAATGCATCAGCGGTTGCGTTCAGCACGCGGTCGACTTCCTGACGTGCTTGGGCCGCGTGCGCAATGCTCGGGATAGGGATCGCGATCGCGGCGCGCAGAGTGATAGAGCGCTTCGCTTCGAACTGCTCTACTACCTGCCTGGTCCACGCGGAAACGCTGGAAACTGATTGGTAGCCAGGGAACAGCACATACGCACGGTCTCCGATGATGGCAGCGACGGAATCGTGGCGAAAGGAACTCGCGTGCAACTGGAGCATTGTGTTCAGGCGGGGGACCTCTGTCGCCGGGATCGTGGCGCCGCTACCGGTGAGAGCGAATCCAATGACGGCCGCAGGACCTGTCATCGGAAGATTGAGGGCGCTCGCAAGGGTGGCGATATCGTCGCCACCTCCGCGTGCGGCGAACAACCGCTGGATTAGTCGCTCCTCGTTCGAAGGCGCGCTCAGAATCTGCGAAATGACCCGGCCAGCGATTACGGCTGCGCCGCGCAGCACATCGGGTGCTTCGGGAGCGAAGGGAGTGTTGCCTCGCTGAACCCAGATCGTCCCGGCTAGGGCACCTGGCGCCGATCTGTCCTCTGAAGTCCGCCGGATACCGATGACGAGGCGGGGCTGAATGCCAAGTTTGTCGTAGGCGGGCACTTCAATGACGTCGTCGTATTTGCGGAGCCGACCGAAAACGTCCAGCTCCTGCAGTGTCTGGAGGTAATCGCGAGGGCATTCCCTTTCAAGAATTGAGAGAGTACGAACCTGATCTGCGACGTCACTTGTGGGGGAGTAAGCCAGGACGTGCGATTGGGCGTCCTCGATCGACACAATACCGCCGGTGTGGTGCGCGATATCCAGGGCTAGATCGAACAGGTCGCCGGGATTAGCCAGCGTATCTTCGGGTGCGGTCACGTGGCTATGGGGCCTGTCGAGAATTCTCTCGATGAGCGGGAACACCTGATCCCACCGGGCTTTCGGATGGACGGCGATGAGGGCGACACCAGCTATGCGGGCGGCGGTCTGAAGATCGCTCGATTTCGTGGCTGCCTTGGACATGACGGCCTTCGGGCGGATTTCGGGACGCTGGCGGGAGACCCTCGCGAGCCAGCGCACCGCGTCGCGTGCGTTGACACCCACGTGGAGATACAAATCCGGCATCGGGGAATTCGGATCGATCTCCTCCGATAGGTCATCGCTCTCGACTAATGCCGCGGAGGAGATCATCACCGCGTCGCCGACCGGCGCGTCAACCAGTTCAGCTAGTCCAAGATCAAAGGCACTGAGGAGCTCTCGCAGAGTGACAGGCTCACCGACGTAGGCCGCGCTCGAATGGCTTCGCTGTGTATTCGGCACGAGGCCGCCTCCTAAGTGGGCCGCATGTCTGATTGGCCAACTGTACAACTTCTCGTTTCAAAGTTCGTTTGTCTGACCGATCAATCGCGTTCCCGACTCCGATTGACTGCTTGTACCCGAAGTGTTGCCCTCACCATCGAGGACCAGCCAATCTCGTCACCTGGCGTATGGAACCGATTCGAGTATCGGTCCCTCGAAGGGTTCGTCTACGCGGTCACCCCTTTCAACTTCACTGCCATCGCCGGAAACCTGCCCACCGCCCCCGCCCTGATGGGTAACACTGTGGTGTGGAAGCCATCTCCCACTCAGGCGGTCGCGGCCTACTGGACGATGAAGCTCCTCGAGGCCGCTGGTCTTCCCCCGGGCGTCATCAACCTCGTAAATGGCAACGGCCCTGAGGTATCTGACGTCGTACTGAACGACCCTCGGCTGGCTGGAATCCACTTCACCGGATCGACAGCGACGTTCCAGCACCTTTGGCGCGAGGTCGCGAACAACATCGGTGGCTACAACTCGTATCCCCGGCTTGTTGGTGAAACTGGCGGTAAGGACTTCATCACGGCCCACAGCTCCGCCAACCCCGACATCCTCACCACCGCCCTCATCCGTGGTGCCTTCGACTACCAGGGCCAGAAGTGCTCCGCGGCATCGCGCGCCTTCGTCCCAGCCTCCGTCTGGGCGAAAATGGGCAACGACTTCATCGACAAAGTTTCAGCGCTGAAATACGGTGACGTCACCGACTTCTCCAACTTCGGCGGCGCGGTCATCGATCAGCGTTCCTTCGACAAGAACGCCGCCGCCATCGAGCGTGCGAAAGCCACCACAGGTCTCACAATCGCCGCGGGCGGGCACGCCGACGACAGCGAAGGCTACTTTGTCGAACCCACCGTGGTACTCGGAGACGACCCTGCCGACGAAATCTTCCGCACCGAATACTTCGGCCCCATTCTCGCCGTGCATGTGTACGACGACTCGGCGCCCGGATCGTTCGACAACATCCTCAACGTCGTGGACGCGGGATCGAAGTATGGGCTGACCGGATCGATCATTTCCGATGACCGCGGCGCAATCGCCAAGGCCACCGACGGATTGCGTTTCGCCGCCGGAAACTTCTACATCAACGACAAGTGCACTGGCGCGGTCGTTGGTCAGCAGCCATTCGGCGGTGCTCGCGCCTCGGGCACAAACGACAAGGCTGGGTCACTGCAGAACCTGCTGCGCTGGACGTCCGCGCGCACAATCAAAGAGACGTTCGTTCCGCCCACGCACCACCTGTACCCGCATCAGCTCGATTCCCAGGAGATCTAATGGGGTTCGCCGGATTACTCCGGCCCGTCCTGCTCGCTGCCTCCCGCTCTACGCGGATGGAGCGTGGCATGGGCAAGATGCGTACGGTATCCGCGATGCTGAGCAACTGCGCTTGGTCGGTGATGGCGAGCACGTACGGGTGTACTCGCCGTACGGGGAGCAGTGGTGCGGCTACTTCATGCGCCGACTCGCGGAGCGCTAGCCCACAGCACGTGCCGAGAAGCGCACGCTCCGGTTCACGGATCGGGGTGCGTTTCCCCGCACGTGTGGATGACTTCGTTAACTGGGTCTGATAAAGCGTTAACTAGGGGCGCATGCACCCCCGTGATCGCGACACCGAGTACGGCACTCTTCGGCCTCTCGTAACTCGCGCAACAGTGCCGTGCTTGGGTCACCCGGTGTGCGCGAACCTGGGGTCTCAAGAATGAACGGAACACCGTCCAGCGCGGGGTGGGCGAACAGTTCGCTGAACGCGCCGGTCCCGATGTGTCCTTCACCGATCTTCTGGTGGCGGTCTCTGCGCGCGCCTCGAACGTCCATCGAGTCGTTCGCGTGGATAAGTTGCAGGCGCTCAGCCCCACCGATCTCGATGACCCGGTCAAGGGTGCGAGTGGCGCCACCGGGTTCGTCGAGGGGCTCGCCAGCAGCGAAGAAGTGGCAGGTGTCGAAGCAGATCCCAGCGCGTGGATGGTGATCGAGCGCATCGAGATAGGGTTCTAGCTCGTCCGCGCGGGAACAGAGACTTTGCCCTTGTCCGGCCGTGGGTTCGAGCAGCAGCGATGGCCCGTGGTCTCCGAGTGCGTCGAGCATTGGCATGAGGCCAGCGCGAACCTGCCGCATTGCCGCATCGTAGAGTCCGGGGTTCACCGAGGAACCGGTGTGTACGACGACGCCCTCAGCGCCGATCTGCACCGCGCGCTTCACGTTGTGCGCGACGAGCGCAACCGACCGCTCATAGGTCGCGGGATCAGGCGAACCGAGATTCACTAGGTACGGCGTGTGAATGAAAACGCGCATGCCCGCTTCGGCGCATACCTGGCGGAAGTGGGCATCGCCGCTGGGGTCTCCGTCGGTGAGCGCCCAGCCGCGCGGGTTACCGCAAAACACCTGGATCGTCTCGGCGCCGACTTTCAGCGCGTTCTGGTATGCGCCGGCCGTGAGGCCTTTGCCTACGAGGACGTGCGTCCCAATGGGGTTTCGTGCGTCTACCATGCCTTATCCCTAAACGGGCACCACCTCTGGCTCACGCTGCTCGCGCAGCTCTTCTCGAAGCTGCTCATCTCCGGTCTGGGTGCGCAGCACGGTTTCCCGGATGAACCCGATCGCAATGAGACTGCCCAGTGCGAGCACTGCCGAAATGAGGAAGATCCTGGCCGTACCGTCACCGTAGGCTGCGCGAACGACTTCGGCGATGGGTTCGGGGAGTTCGTTGAGACTTCCGATTCCGGCGTTGACACCGGCGGGAAGGTCGATTCCGAGTGCGCGCAGACCGGAGTCGGTCAGGTTGACGATGTGGGTGGAGAGCACAGCGCCGAGAACCGAGACGCCCGCGGCGCCACCGAGTGACCGGAAGAACGTGACGGTCGCACTGGCCGCGCCGAGATCTCTGGGGTTCACGGTGTTCTGGACCGCGAGCACCAGGTTTTGCATCGTCATTCCCATGCCGATGCCGAGGATGAATAGGTACACCCCGGCGAGGCGGATGTCGGTGGTGTGATCGAGAGTGGAGAGCAGCATGAACCCGACGGTCATTGTGGCGGCGCCCGTTACGAGGTATCGCTTCCATTTTCCGGTCCGTGTGATGAGCTGACCGGAAATGATCGCCGAGATCATCGAGCCGACCATCATCGGCATGGTGAGCAGCCCGGCAGTTGTGGGGGAGTATCCGCGCGCGATCTGGAAGTACTGCCCGAGGAAGACTGACGCGCCGAACAACGCGATACCCACGGCGATGCTGGCGAGCGTCGCGAGTGTGATGGTGCGCTCACGGAATACGCGCAGCGGGATGATCGGGTCGGGGCTCCGCATCTCCACAACCAGGGCGAGGGCGAGGACGACAACGCCTGCCGCGGCCAGAGCGTATGAGGTCGTTGAGCCCCACGCGAATTGTTTACCGGCGAGCGTCACCCAGATGAGGAGTGCGGAGACGCCAGCGGCGATGAGGGCGGCCCCCAGGTAGTCCACGTGCGTGTCAGGTTTGCGGATGACGGGCAGGTTGAGGGTGCGCTGCACGACTACCACCGCGATCAGGGCGAGTGGCACACCGAGGAAGAACGTCCAGCGCCAGCCGAGCCACGGGGTGTCGACGACGATGCCGCCGATGAGCGGCCCCGAGATTGTCGCGACTGACATCACGACCGCCATGGGGCCCTGGTAGCGGCCGCGTTCGCGTGGGCTGAACATCGCTGCGATGACGATGATGGCGAGTGCCTGGATCCCCCCGAGGCCCAGGCCCTGGACCGCGCGGGCACCAATGAGTTGAGGAACAGTCTGGGAAAGTCCGGCGAGAACAGATCCGAGAGTGAAGATGACGAGGGACAGCTGGACGAGCAGTTTCTTGCTGGTGCGGTCGGCGAGCTTGCCCCAGATCGGTGTGGTGGCGGTTGCTGCGAGCAGAGTGGCGACGACGATCCAGGTGTACTGGTCCTGACTACCGTGCAGGTCGCGGATGATGGTCGGGAGAGCGTTCGAGACGATCGTCGATGACAGGAAAGCGACGAACATGCCGAGCATGATTGCGGCGAAGGCTTCGAGGCGCTCTCGATGCGTCATGGTTGGTGCCATTGGTGTCCTTAGAGCAGATCAACCTCGGTAAGGTTGCATGTATCAACTATATTTCTCTAAGGATATCCAGAAAGTTGTTGGTTGCAACTATTCTTCGGGGTGCGATGCGTCACGCACCGAACGGCTCAGCAGCTCGGTCAGGTGCTCGATGTCGTCGACGGGCCAGTTCGCGAATCTCGCGCGCCAGCGCTCGGCGTTGCGCTCTCGCTGCCTGTCGAACAATCGGAGCCCCTCCGAAGTGAGGGTGACGAGACGGGCACGCGAATCCCGCGGATCCGCCATCCGCTCAACGAGTCCGAGCCGCTCCAGCGCCGCGATCTGCCGTGACAGAGTCGACTTTTCCACACCAAGTTCGGCGAGCAGTTCCGCCGTCGGTACCGCCTCGGATGCGCGGAGGATCGCCATCAACTGGTAACCGGAAAGCTCGAGCCGCGGATGGACCTCACGCGCGCTGTGCCGCATGTCCGCCCGGGTGCGGCGCCATAACCGGATGAACTCCTGCCGGAGCGCCTCGATCGGATCGTCTCCAGAGTGTGCTTCCACGGCAGTTACGCCCCCTTGCATCGCGTGGCTCTATAGACCCTTTTTGCGACCATGTGTAAAACGTACAGTCTCACCCCAGATCTGTACGTTTTGCACCTGCCCATCAAACGGCATCCACTCTGGCCCGCGTCAGTCGGTACGGTATGTACATGGCGCGCCACGTCCATGCACAGTCAGTTCATGACGAGGTGCTGCCAACAAACTCGGATTGCGAACTGTTCATCGGGGGATTCTGGGGCCAGCCTGTCAATACCGCAACGAGTTTCGCGTTCGTGGTTGTCGGCGCCATCATCCTGGCTCGTTCAGCGGGCAGCCGCCGGGTACTCATCTTCGGTCTTCTCGCGATCGGGACCGGTGTCGGATCAGTGATATCGCACGGACCCGCTCCAGCGTGGGGCGAAATCGTCCACGATGCACCGCTCGTCGGAATCCTCGCGTTCGTCGCTGTCGACGCGATATCCGACCTCAGCAAGCGTGAGCTGACGTGGGTCTGGTGGGTCATCCCAACGGTTCTGGCCCTCGCCGTCAGCGAGATTGGAGAACCAGCCCGGATCGCGGCACAAACCTCAATCACCGTCCTCGCGATTGGTGCGTCGCTGCTGCGATTCGTGAAACGTCCAGCGACACGACGCACCATCCTCACCGCCGGACTGCTCCTCGGTGCCGGCGCGCTGATCGGCACGCTCTCCAGGTCGGGGATGCCGCTGTGCAATCCGGACTCACTGCTGCAGGGCCATGCGATCTGGCACGTCATGGCCGCGGCGGCGATCTGGCGACTCACGCCGGTTGTTGGGACGCGCGGTGCTATTGCAGCGCTGCCACTGAGGCGACAAGCGCGAGATTGATGCCGTTGTGGAGGAGAATCGCCGGCCAGATGCTGGCAGTGTGGACACGCACCCAGCCGAGGATCGCTCCCGTCACACCAGTGAAGAAGATCGCGCCAGGCTCCACCACCACAGTGAAAGCGTGATCGACGCTCACCCCATGGGCGATCCCGAAAAGCAAACTCGTGGCAGCCACGACCAATACTGTCTGCGGGCTCCACGTGTCGCGCGCCGCGCTAACCGCCAGCATCAATAACCCGAAGAGCACCCCACGGAAGAGCAGTTCCTCATCAAGGCCGGGGACGATTGCCTGGAAAAGGAACGTTTCGGTCGTCACCGGAACCACTGCCACAGGTCCGACAAGCAGGTGAAGTCCAAACGCGCCCAGCGTGATCGCCGCGACGGGGAACCACCAGTAGGGCGTCGGGCGGTTAAACCCCACAGCAGTGCGCACCCGGGGCCAGACACTGACAAGCGCGCACAACAGGCCGAACAGCAAGATTTTGTTCTGCCAATTCCAGATCAGTCCTGCGAAGAAGCCCACTCGGGGCAGGTGGAGAACCACGATGCTGACAAGGTAGATGAGTGCCGCACTGGCGAGCAGTCTCCCCGCATCCGGGGCCAGGGCAGGCTTGTGGCTGATACGCGCGGCCAGCCACAAGAACGGCGCAACGATCACCGCCACCGCGCACACGTGCAGCACGCCCGTCGCGACCGCCGCGAGCAGATCGTCACCCATGCTTGAGACCTCCTGGATGATGATCAACTTATCTGGCGGTTAGGGTCCGCGATCTGTTCGGGTTCACAACTGACGGTTAGGCTTGATACTCATGGCGAAGCTGCTGTACTCGGCGACGATGTCCCTCGACGGTTTCATCGCTGGCCCCGACGGTGACATGTCGTGGCTGACCGAGTACTTAGGACCGAATCCGACGATTGACGAACTCATGCCGCAAGTCGGTGCGCTCCTGGTGGGTCAGCGCACGTTCGGCGGCGACGACCCGTACAAAGGCACCGAAGCGGAAGGTGAGGCGTTCGGCGGCGGCTGGCGGGGGCCCTCCATCGTTCTTACCCACTGGCCGCCTAAAGATGATCTGCCGGAGACGATCTTTGCCAGCAGCCTCAAGGAGGCTATTCGGCTGGCGAAAGACGCAGCGGGGGACAAGTACGTCAACGTCCTCGGCGCCTCCGTGGCGAAGCAATGCCTTGCTGCGGGCGAGTTAGACGAGATCCTTGTGTGTATCGCGCCCGTCATGCTAGGGGACGGAGTCCGCCTCTACGACCTCCCAGGAGGCGGGGCCAGGGTTCGCCTCGAACGGAAAGATGTCTCCCACGCCGAGCACGCTACTAACCTGTGGTTCCGTGTGCTGAAGAGGTAGCACGGAACCGCACAACTTATTCCGAAAAACTGCACAGACTCGCCCGCGCGGGAGGATACTTTTCAACAGGCTCTGAAGAATTGAGGCGCTATGTGGTCCTTCCGTCCCGCGATAGCTGGAATAGCAGCGTTGAGTCTGGTCACTGTCGGCTGTACTGCCCAAGAAAATGGCGATGACGACGGCGCGACCGCGACCGCGACCGTACAAACGACAACGCCGAACGGTGAAACAACCGAGGCCACCGGTGAGGCGCTCCCGGAAGATCTGGGGGCCGCGCTCACGCCCGGTATCGAATCAACGATGAGCGACATGCTGATACCCGGGACGGTCGTGCTGGTCCGGGATCCTGACACCGAGTGGCTAGAAGCGTTCGGTACGCGGGCGGTCGGTGAGGACGAGCCGGTCGATACCGGCGATCATTTCCGCGTCGGATCGAACACGAAAACGATGACGGGCACAGTGATGTTGCAGCTTGTCGACGAAGGACTAATCGGCCTCGACGATCCCGTTTCGGACTACCGTCCAGACGTTCCCAACGGGGAAAACATCACCATCCGCCAGATGCTCGACATGACGAGCGGCCTCTACAACTATTCGGAACTCGAGTCGTTCAATCAGGTGCTCGACGATGACCCGGCACGCGTGTGGGAGCCTGACGAGCTTGTGGCACTCGCACTGGAGGAAGAGCCGTACTTCGAGCCGGGCGACGGGTTCCACTACTCCAACACCAACACAGTTCTCGCTGGCTTGATAATCGAGGATCTCACCGGTCAACCGCTTGAGGACGTCTTCCAGGAACGTATCTACGGCGAACTCGATATGGGCAACACTTTCTTCCCGGCGCGCGAGGATGCGAGCATCCCCGACCCGCACGCGCGGGGCTATATGTTCGGGACGAACGTGTCGACGCTTGAGAGCCCTCGGTTGCCTGACGACGAGATTGCCGCCGCCGAAGCTGGCGAGTTGCTACCCAATGACGTGACCGACATGAACCCGTCGTGGGGCTGGTCCGCAGGTGCCGCGATCTCCACGGCGGAAGACCTCGCCGACTATGTGGAAGCGCTTATCGCTGGGGAGACGCTTCTGCCGTCGTCGCTGCAGCAGGAACGTCTCGACAGCGTGACACCGATCAATCCGGATGACCCCGCGAGCCCCGGGTACGGCCTTGCGCTCGCCCAGTTCGGTCCGATGCTCGGTCATGACGGGTCGTTGCCGGGCTACCAGTCCTTCATGGGGTACGACCCTGACCGTGAACTCACCTTGATCGTGCTCTGCAATCTTCAGGATGGTCCCGAAGGGCAGGGCGGGTCAGCCAATCAGATCGCTCGCGAAATCATGAGTGTGCTGTACCCGACTGGGTAGGACGTCACCGAATCAGCCGACCCACCGTCTCATCGCGATGCTTCTTCAGGTACGGCAGAAACGGTGTGCTGCCGGTGCCGATTGTGGTGGGGTTCGCGGGGCTGGTTTGTGCCTGTTTGAAAACGTAGGTAGCCGCATATTCGAGGTGCTTTGTGCGGAACCGTTCCAGCCAGTTGAGGCACGCGTTGTACGCCTCGCGGAGCCCTTCATGGTCCCGATGTTTCTCGATGTAGGTGGCGACGGACGGGCCAGCTTCGATCTCGGTGATGAAACTGCGATGCTCCCGAGGCATGTAGTTGCGCATGTCAAGCAGGTACGGACGGAGCGGATCGTCTCCGTGGGCAACACCAAGCGCAGCGTCCAAGGCCGGGATGATTGCGCTTTGGGCACCGGTTTCGCCAGCGAACTGCTGGGGCCGTCCCGCATACATGTCGACGCCGTCATAGATGAGCCCGTCGGGCAGCGCGGGGTTGTTCTTCCAGCCATGAATGTACGGCCGCACCCGATGGTAGTAGATGTACGGATCGCAGTGTTCCGGCATTCGGTTGAGCGTCCGGTACATCCCTTCAAGCGCTGACGCGATCGCAACGAGCGCACGTTCAAGGCGGTCGGCACGATCTTCGTGGACAGCTCTTAGCGCATCAGGAATTGCGGCGAGCGCCCCACCGGCCCGCGCTTCGATGTCGACGTGGACGAGCACGAACCATTCCTCATCAATGCCTCCATGAAAGTTCTGCAGCAACACGATATTTCCGAGTGCGACCGGACCATCAGGGTCGATGCGCCGCCAGTTGTGCAAAGCGTACGACGCATACGACAGCACGGGTGGACGGCCAAGCTTCGCCGCAACGGAGTACCAGGGCCCCGCCAAAGATGCGGGCAGTCGGTACGCCGGCTGGGCGTCACCCCAGACGTACGCGTGACCGAGGAACGACAGAAGGAGCATTGCGCGTTCGAGTTCCGCGGGCGTGCGGAGCGCGCTTGCAGCGAACGGCTGAGCGGGATCGAGGAACGTCTGGACCCGCGTGGTCGCAAGAAGCTTGGGCAGTTCGCGGGCGATCTCCTCCCACGGTGTGAACTCCTCCGGCAGCCTCGTCAGGGGGTCGACGGGCGGGAGGAATCCGCGCTCGGCCGTCACACATGAGCTATCCCGGTGCTTAATAGCCTCATTCATGGTGTGCCCCCTAGCCTTGATGGCCGATGGACGTGTCCCCGCATTATCCCGCGTGATGTGCGGTACAGGTACCGTCATCTCATGGCCCGCGGTGATGGAGTACCGAGCTACACGATGCGGCAGCTTGCCGCATTTGTGGCGGTCGCGGAGACGGGCACCATCGCGGCGGCAGCGGAACGCATGCATCTATCGCAGTCGGCGCTGTCAACGTCGATCACTGATCTGGAACGGGCGCTGAACTCTCAGCTTTGCGTTCGGCGACGCGCGCACGGCGTCACTCTGACACCGACGGGGCAAGCAGTGCTGAGGCGCGCGCGAGTGCTTCTGCAGCACGCGAACGAGATTCAGGAAGACGCGGCTGGGGAGAGCGGCGGCGTTGTGGGGCCGGTCATTGTCGGGTGCTACCCCTCGCTCGGTCCGACGGTGCTGCCTTCACTGCTGCACGGGTTCACGCACCGTCACCCGCGCGCGACGGTGGAATTCCGCGAAGACAATCAGGATCGATTGCGCACTCAGATCGAGGGCGGTGAAATCGATGTTTGCATCGTATACGACCTTGGCCTCTCCCCGGAGTGGCGCACTGAGGTCCTGATGCGCCGCACACCGAGCGTCGTTCTGCCGGAAAATCATCCCCTCGCGAGCCGCACGACCCTCCGGCTCGCTGATCTCGCGGACGAGCCAATGGTTTTACTCGACGCTCCACCGAGTTCGAGCCATGCAATGGACATGTGCCGGAAGGCCGGGTTCGCACCGCGGGTCGCGTACCGGACGCGTAACTATGAAACGGCGCGCGCGTTCGTTGGGCGCGGACTTGGCTGGACACTTCTCGTCCAGCGCCCCGCGTTGGACGTCACGTACGAGGGGCTCGAGGTTGCCGTCAAAAAGGTTACGGAACCGGAGATGGAACCGGTCGCGATTGTGGTGGCGTGGCATCCCCAGTCTCTCCCGAGCCGGGTCACGCGGGCGTTCATCGAGTTCGCCCTTAAAACATATTCTTCGGCATAACCGAATTAGTTACCCGGAAACTTCCGCTTTTCAGGGGTTGTGAGCCAGCACATACTCAAAGACAGAGCTCGATGAGCTATTCACTGTCTGAAAGGCAACCCCACGATGACAACCCTTGATCGGCGCCCGCGCGTCGCCAGTACGAAAGATCCCAGGGTCGCACGCAAGGCCGCCCTCGGCAGCTTCGTCGGCACCGCGATCGAATGGTACGACTTTTTTATCTATGGCACAGCAGCGGCACTCGTGCTCGGCCCGCTGTTCTTCCCGAGCAACTCTGACGTCGCGAGCACACTCGCCGCGTTCGCCACCCTCGCGGTGGGGTTCATTGCACGCCCCATCGGCGGCATCGTCATGGGACACTTCGGGGACAAAATCGGGCGCAAATCAATGCTCGTCGTGTCACTGCTTCTGATGGGATTCGCGACCGTCGCGATCGGCCTCCTGCCCAGTTACGCGACGATCGGTGTCGCCGCCCCGATCCTCCTAGTGACCCTGCGTTTCATCCAGGGCCTCGGAGTTGGCGGTGAGTGGGGCGGTGCCGTCCTCGTTGCCACCGAGAACGCGCCAGAAGGGAAACGCGGACTCTATGGCGCGGCCCCGCAACTCGGCGTTCCCGCTGGTGTTCTCGCCGCGAACCTAGTTTTCCTCGTGCTCGCTTTCACCCTCGACGATGCTGCGTTCGAATCGTGGGGCTGGCGCGTGCCGTTCCTGTTCAGTGCGGTGCTCGTCGCCGTCGCGATGTGGATCCGGCTGAGCCTAGAAGAAAGCCCCGACTTCAAGGCCGTCAAGAACTCGGATCGTGAAGCACGCCTGCCGCTGGCTGAGGTGCTGTCGAACCACTGGCGCACCGTCCTGCTCGCGGGTGGAACCTTCATCGCCACGAACGGCATCGCCTACGCCTACATGGTGTACATCCTGCGCTACGGCGACGCCGTGCTCGGCTTCCACCGCACGACGATGCTGTTCCTTCTCATCGCTTCGTGCCCGTTCTGGATGGCTGGCATGGCGTTCAGCGCCCACAAGTCAGACCAGTACGGCCGCCGCTTCGTCTACATCCGCGCATCGATCGCACTTGTGGTGATCGCTGGGCTGTTCTTCCCCCTCATCAACACAGGTTCCATCCCTATTATGGCGTTCGCGATGATCGCAATGGGGTTCATCCTGGGTTGCTGCGCAGGCCCGCAATCGGCGCTCTTCTCGGAGCTTTTTCCCGCCCATATCCGGTACAGCGGTGCGTCCCTCGGCTACCAGGTAGGCGCGATTCTCGGTGGCGGGCTCGCTCCCATCACCGCCACGTGGCTGTACGCGCATTTCAACACGTCAGCAGCGATCACTGTGTACTTCGTCTTCCTCGCAGCGGTGAGCCTGACAAGCATTCTGCTCCTTCGCAGCCCACACGACGCACGTCTCTCCGCAGAGAAGGAAGCCTAAGCAATGTCGACCTACTATCAGCCCCGTAAGTATCCGCCGTCCAACTTCTCCTCCATGCCGGTGACCGGCCAGCCGATACCCGTCCTAGTTGTGGGTGCGGGCCCGGTGGGGATGGCAGCGGCGCTCGGCCTCGCGCAGCGCGGAATCCCCGTTACCCTCATCGAAGCCGCTGACCAGGTTTCGTTTGGTTCTCGCGCGATCTGCGTTTCGAGGCACAGCCTGGAAGTCGCGGAACGTCTCGGCTTCGGTGACGCACTGGAGCGGATCGTGCTGCCATGGGTGGGTGGGCGCAGCTTTTACCGTGATCGGGAAGTGCTGCGGTTCCAGATGCCACACCGTGACCACGATGTGCGCCCGCCAATGGTCAACGTGTCACAGTCGGAGTTCGAGCAACTCATGGTCGACGCGATCGAACAGAATCCGCTGATCACCCTTCACTGGCAGACGAGCATCGCCGGGTTCAATCAGGATTCGGATGCCGTCACGGTCCACCTCGATACCGCTTTTGGACCTCGTGGACTGCGTGCCCAGTGGGTGATCGCAGCGGACGGAGGGCGCAGCAAGACACGGGAACTCGCGGACCTGAAGCTGCAGGGCACCAGTTACACCGGTCGTTACGTGATCGCGGACATTCACTGGAAGTCGGGTCTGCCAGCTGAGCGGATGGTGTGGTTCGACGCGCCCAGCAACCCCGGGTCGACGATCATCATGCACCAGCAGCCCAATGACATTTGGCGCATCGATTACCAGCTGGATCCGAGCGAGGACGTGGACACCGAGACGCAGGAGGAACGGATCCGCGAGCGCATTGCGCGTCATCTGGCCTGGCTTGGCAACGATTCGCCGTGGACCTTGGAGTGGCACGGTTTTTACGGTGCGCGTGCCCTCGCGCTCGATAGTTTCGTGCACGGACGCGTGATATTTGCCGGTGATGCCGCGCATCTAGTGCCGATTTTTGGGGTACGCGGACTGAATTCGGGCATGGAGGATGCGGAAACGCTGTCGTGGCAACTGGCCGCTGTCGTCAATGGCACAGCGGAGCCTTCGTTGCTGGCGGCATACTCGGCTGAGCGGCGTGCTGCCTGGGAGCAGAACATCGACAACGCAGGGAAGTCGACTCTCATCATGTCGCCGGGAAGCCCTGGCTACCGCGCGACCCGTGACGCAGTTCTCGAACTCGCTACCGCGCGGCCCGAGTTCGCGCACCTCATCAATCCGCGTCAATCAAGCGCCACTCATGCGCGTCTGTCACCGTTGACCTGGCCTGTACAGGCGGGCACAGTCGGTGTGCTGCCCGGTGACCCGCTGGAGGACCGGAAGATCGGGCGCACGTCGCTGAACGAGTTGCGCGGCAACGGCTTTACGTTGCTTGGCATCGGAATCGATGATGTCGCCGCCGCTTCCCTCGCCTCATTCGCGACGGTCCTGGCCCAGCAGCTGAAACCTGAGCCTGTCACCGCGGTCGCCGTCGGTACGGAGGACCAGGGACTTAGTGAGGCTCTTGGTGCTCGGCCAGGGGAGGTTTTTGTGATCCGTCCGGATGGCCTTGTGCTCGCACGTGTGTCGTCAATGGTGCAGCTCAGCAGGATCGCTGAGCATCTGCGGGTAGGTACCGCACCGATCGGGGGTCAGGTACTGGTACACATGAGTTCAGTGCTCGCACCTGAAGAGCGGCTCCGGGAAAACGTGTGGGCAGGCCTCTCCGATGCGCTAGACCAGGTCGACGATCGCGAAGGCTTCCTCACCCGGCTTGCCATGCTGCTCGGTTCGCAAACAGGCCAGCGTGAATTCCAGGAGGCGCTGGCGATCGCTGCCGAACCGAACCCAGTAGGCGTCGACGCCGATGAACTCGTTGGCGCGGAACGGGAAGTGGGACTTGAAGCCTAGATTTACCCCGGAGGAAGATGTGTAGAGCGGTATGACTTTTTCCGGTGACGGTCAAAACGTGCAGAACACCGACGGTGTATGTACATTTTGTCCGTGCCGACAATGCGCTATGTAGGGCCGAAGGATCCCAACTGAAACGGTGCTGAGTTTGCTGCTTCGGTCGCGAGGTAGGAATCTCGCGTCGACACGAAGAACGCTTCCATTCGCTCAACAATGGCGATGTGCTGATCGAGGACGCTGACCATCTCGGCCTCCTTGTCCGCGAAGTGCTGCGCGATCGCGCGGCCCGACGGAAGCTGCCCCCAGCCGGAATTCAAGCGTTCTTGCCGGATGAACTTCTCACGTAGATTGCGCAGTTCGTCCGTGAACGCCTGGCAGTTCTGTGCGAGCTTGCCGAGCGATTCTGCCGTGCAGTGGAGTTCGCCCGCTTCAATGGAACCGATCAGGGTGCCGAAGTAGGGAATCGGACCAGTGCCGGTTGGTGTGTCACTCACTGAGGTCTCCGTGACCGAAAGCGGCGGGTAGGTAAGGTTCGAAATCGCTGAGGTAATGGGTGGCCATGCTGCACGACGTCTGGCCAGCAGGTGGTTTGTTCCGAGACGAGCCTGTGCTGAACGTCATCATGGCCATACCCGGTGCTGCGGGAATGGCGATATGGCAGCTGTCGGCTGTGTCTTTGGCCCAGCGCGCCTGCAACGCGGGACGTTCATGGATCGTTGAGGTTTCGAATTCGTGATACTCGGCATTGGCACGCCAATCCGCGAGTGTGTAAGAAGTCGATGCGATTGAAACCGAGAACCACGGATCTCGATTTGTCCACGTGCACGTTCGCCATCCTGCGTTTGGTCGCCCGAGAGTGTCCCGTTCACCACTAGCCGGATCGTGGCCAAGCGCCTCGATGACGTCGGGGGGTATCTCGACGCAGGGATGGTACGGATATTGGTACGGGTCGGTGTCGTAGTAGGGGATGCCATGCCGTTCGGAATAGGCCCGCGATGCTTCGGGCTGATACGCGGCGTCGCTCTGCTCGGAGCCCGCAGCGGGCGCAACGCACCCCGCGACCAGCACGAAGAAGGTTGCACTCAGGACAGAGAGCAGTCGGAAACGTCGCATACCTATGACCGACGCACGCGCCCCTCCCACGGTTCCAGGGAAACACCATGGTCTGGGTCACTCCGACCCGTTCCACCTGTCTCCGGTATATAGTTAGTGAGTGAATTACTTTGTGGAGGGTGGGTAAATGTCATCAGCGGATGCGCAGGAGCTCGATTTCTGGTCATACATTGAGCTTGCGAAGCGTCGCCTGGGGGAGGAGTTCGGCTTTCCGCATCCTCAGGCTACCGAGTTGCTGATGACGCTCAACCGGGCGTCGAGCGTAGTGACCTACGATCTCGAATCGGTGACGCACCGGCCACGCGGCCGCTCCTGGGCGGCCTTCCGGCTGATGCTCACGATCTGGATCGTTGGCCCTGCCGAGCCGCGTCGAATCGCTGCTTTGTCCGGTATGACCAGGGCTGCTGTGTCGAATCTGGTGAAAGCGCTCGTAGCGGAGGGGGTGGTGGACCGCTCGCGCGGCGAGGGTGACGGACGCTCGGCCCTGCTTTCACTGACGGACGCGGGTGAGCGCGAGATGCGCGATGTTTTCTCGGAGCACAACGAACGGGAGGCGGCGTGGACGGACGCATTGACGGAGGTGGAGCAGCGCCTCCTGGTGATGCTTCTCAACAAGCTCATCGCGGGTAGCCACGGGTTCGACGCCCGGGACAAGAGCTGATGGTCGGCCTCTTCCCAATGGTTCATGTGTGAGCTATCCTCTAACCATAATGATTCATGTATGAACTACTTTTGGAATCTGCTAGGAGACGAACATGGCGTTCTATCGCTCACTCGGCACCATCCCGCCGAAGCGGCACACGCAGCACCGCAACGAACAGGGCGCGCTGTACTACGAGGAGTTGATGGGCGAGGAAGGTTTCTCCTCAGATTCGTCGTTGCTGTACCACCGCAACATCCCCTCAGCCATAATCGACGCGACCGTTTGGGACCTGCCGGACCAGACAACTACGCCGAACCATCCACTTAAGCCGCGCCACCTCAAGCTCCACGACCTGTTCCCCGAAGAGGTCTGGAGCTCAACTGACGTGGTGACCGGGCGTCGCCTCATTCTGGGCAACGCGGATGTCCGCATCTCGTACGTTGTTTCCGCCACGCCGTCACCGCTCTACCGCAACGTCGTTGGCGACGAAATGGTGTATGTCGAATCCGGCAGCGCCACAGCGGAAACCGTGTTCGGAGCGCTGGAAGCGAAGGCTGGCGACTATGTCTTACTGCCGATGGCCACTACGCATCGCTGGGTGCCCAACGGCGACGAACCGCTGCGCGCGTACACGATGGAGGCCAACAGCCATATCGTGCCGCCGAAGCGTTACCTCTCTCGCTTCGGACAGTTCCTGGAGAATGCGCCCTTCTGCGAGCGGGACCTGCACGGCCCCACAGCCCCGCTAGAAGCTGAGGGAGAAGATGTTGAAGTTCTCGTGAAGCACCGCACCTCGAAAGGGATCGTGGGAACACGGTATGTAGTCCCAACCCACCCCTTCGACGTCGTCGGATGGGACGGCTGCCTGTACCCCTACACATTCAGCATCCACGACTTCGAACCCCTCACCGGCCGCATCCACCAGCCGCCGCCAGTACACCAAGCGTTCGAGGGGCATAACTTCGTGATCTGCAACTTCGTGCCCCGCAAGGTTGACTACCACCCTGACTCGATTCCCGTGCCGTACTACCACTCGAACGTCGACTCCGACGAGATCATGTTCTACTGCGGCGGCGACTACGAGGCACGGAAAGGTTCGGGCATCGCCCAAGGATCAATCTCGGTACATCCGGGCGGTCACGCACACGGGCCGCAACCTGGCGCCGTCGAACGCAGCATTGGCGTTGACTACTTCGACGAACTCGCCGTCATGGTCGACACCTTCCGTCCGCTCGAACTCGGTGAAGGCGCGCTCGCATGTGAAGACCCGGAATACGCGTGGAGCTGGGGAAGGGGACTAAAGAAGTGACTCAAAAATTCATGATTCCCGAGATCCTCAAAGGTCTGTGCGACAACGCCGCGATCTTCCCCCCGGGGTTGATGCCACTCGATGAAGCCATCCCGGCGCACAGCGACCACGAACGTGCCCCATACTCGGCACTCGTCGGACCCTTCATCATCGGCGCCGATGCGATGCCACGTCTCGGTTCGCTGCTCGCTAGTCGCAAGACCGCTCTGCCCGTCGCCGCTACAGCACCGAAAGGGCCCGGCCAGATACCGGCGATCCTGCGCGACGCTGCTGCTCTCCCTGTGGTGCTCAAAGCGATCGAGGTTGTTGCGCCCGGTTCGGTCGACGAGTTCCTAATCGACCTCTCGACAGCCCTGGCTGACTCAAATATCGATGTGTTCGTTGAGATTCCGCGCGACGATCGTCGCGAACCAATGCTCGAAGCGCTGCGCACTACACCGTATCGAGCGAAGTTCCGCACCGGCGGCATCAAACCGGAGATGCATCCCGACTCGCAAGAATTTGCTGAGGCGATCATCGCAACGGTCACAGCTGGCATCGCCTTTAAAGCCACAGCTGGGCTGCATCACGCTATCCGCAACACCGCGCACGACACGGGCTTCGAACAGCACGGGTTTCTCAACGTCCTCCTCGCTGTTGATACGGCGCTGCGCGGCGGTAGCGTCCGCCAGGTAGCCGCTGATCTCGAGCAGCGCGACGGCAGCGTCGTGGCGGTCAGGATCGCCAACCTCGACGCGCATCGAGCTGCGGCGGTTCGCGCAACGTTCGTCTCGTTCGGAACGTGCAGCATCATTGAGCCGCTCGAAGACCTCGTTGCGCTCGGCCTCGTACCCGCATCCGCTCTGACACAAGGAACTTCAGCATGACCCGCATCGCCATTCCCGCCGATTCGTTCTTCGGCAGTGAGAACCTTCCATACGGATCGTTCTCTACGAAGGACAACCCCTTGCCGAGAGTGGGTGTCCGCGTCGCGGATTCCGTCGTCGACCTTTCCGTCGCTCTCGGTGACGACGTGTTCGCCCAGCCGACGCTGAACCCCTTCATGGCCCAAGGCAGGGCCGCATGGGACAAGACACGATCCCGGATCAAAGAACTCATCGCCGAAGACATTCCCGACGCTGCCGTCCATGCGGTGAGCGACGTGACGCTGCACCTGCCCATCGAAGTAGCGGATTACGTCGACTTCTACGCATCCGAACATCACGCGTCGAACCTGGGCCGCCTGTTCCGGCCCAACGCGGAGCCGCTAATGCCGAACTGGAAGCACCTTCCGGTCGGCTATCACGGACGCTCATCCACCGTCGTGGTAACTGGGACGGACATCATCCGTCCACAGGGGCAGCGCAAAGGCCCCAACGACCCGGCACCCGTATTCGGCCCCTCCGTCCGTCTCGACATTGAAGTGGAACTCGGGTTCATCGTGGGTGTCGGATCGCGAATGGGCGAGTCGATTTCGCCAGACGAGTTCGCGGAGCACTGCTTCGGTGCCGTGATCCTCAACGACTGGTCGGCACGTGACATTCAGGCCTGGGAGTACGTGCCGCTCGGCCCGAACCTCGGGAAGAGCTTCGCGACAACTATTTCCGCTTGGGTGGTCCCTCTGGCGGCGCTCGAAGCAGCCCGTGTACCCACGCCCGTGCAAGATCCCGAACCGCTGCCGTACCTGCGGGGTAAAGAAAACTGGGGGCTCGACGTCGACCTCGAAGTGCACTGGAACGGTGACACCATCTCGCGTCCGCCCTACGCGCCGATGTACTGGTCGCCTGCACAGATGCTCGCCCACACCACAGTGAATGGTGCCTCGACCCGCACCGGTGACCTTTTCGGTTCAGGCACCATCTCCGGACCCGAGAAGAATCAAAGGGGCGCGTTCATCGAGCTGACCTGGGGCGGGGCTGAACCCGTACTCGTCAACGGTGAAGAGAGAACATTCCTGGAAGACGGAGATGAGGTCGTCATCACCGCCACCGCGCCCGGTCTGGCCGGAACTCGCATCGGATTTGGTGAGGTCGCAGGACGGATTCTGCCGTCGCGTGGAGGCGCACAATGAGCAAACTCTACCCAGATGCCGTATCCGCGGTCGCGGACATCGAGTCCGGGTCCACGCTCGCAGTCGGCGGTTTCGGACTGTGCGGGATACCTGACGCGCTGATCGAAGCGATCGCGGCAGGGGACAGCACCGAATTCGAGGTGTACTCCAACAACTGTGGTGTGGACGATTTCGGTTTAGGCATCCTCTTGAGCGCAAAGCGAATTAAACGGGTGACGGCCTCCTACGTCGGGGAAAACAAAGAATTCGCCCGGCAATACCTGGCGGGCGAACTGGAAGTCGAACTTACCCCGCAGGGCACACTCGCCGAACGGATGCGTGCGGGCGGCACCGGCATCCCCGCTTTCTACACCCCGGCGGGCGTGGGTACGCCCGTCGGGAACGGTGGAATGCCGTGGCGTTACGCGCCGGACGGCTCCATCGCGGTCGCGTCCCGCCCGAAAGAAGTCCGCGAGTTCAATGGGCGTCGCTACCTCCTTGAAGAGGCGATCAGCGCTGACTACTCGCTAGTGCACGCTGAAATCGGGGACACCTACGGCAACCTCGTGTTCAACAAGTCCGCGATGAATTTCAACCCGCTCGCCGCGATGGCAGGAAAGGTTTGCATCGCCCAGGTCGAAAATCTTGTCGATGTCGGCGAGATCGATCCGGCCACAGTGCATCTACCGGGGATCTTCGTTGACCGCCTCGTCCACGCGGGGCCTCAGACCAAACGCATCGAGAAGCGCACCATCACGCAGGAGGCTCCCGTATGACCGCTGTAGTTGCGGAGAAACTCGGCTGGACCCGCCACGAAATGGCGCAGCGTGCCGCACAAGAACTTAGCCCAGGGGAGTACGTCAACCTCGGCATCGGGCTGCCCACCTTGATCCCGAACTACCTTCCCGATGGCGTACGAGTCATCTTGCATTCGGAAAACGGCATCCTCGGGACAGGGCCGTACCCGCAAGATTCCGCTGTCGACGCAGACTTGATCAACGCGGGCAAAGAAACCGTCACCGTGAACCCGGGCGGCGCTTTCTTCGATTCGTCTCTGTCGTTCGGCATGATCCGCGGCGGCCATATCGGGACCGCTGTGCTCGGCGGCATGCAAGTGTCCGCATCCGGTGATCTCGCGAACTGGATGGTGCCAGGTGCGATGGTCAAAGGCATGGGCGGGGCGATGGACCTTGTCCACGGCGCACGCAACGTCATAGTGCTGATGGAACACGTCACCAAGAAAGGTGAGCCGAAAATCCTGCCCTCGTGCACTCTGCCGCTGACTGGGGAACGAGTCGTCAACCGGGTAATCACGGACCTCGCGGTCCTCGACGTCACTCCGTCAGGCTTGACACTCGTGGAGACTGCGCCCGGAGTGACGGCCGAACGTGTCCTCCAACTGACAGCCGCGGAAGTGAAAATGCCCTGACACCGAACTGTTTCGCCACCGTCTCCGCGCCCGCACGGTACCTTGGGCAACGAACGAGTGCCTGAGGAGAAGATATGCCTGACAGTGAGCGCCGAATGCCTCCAGCGCGACTCGTCCGGGTCGTGAACAGCGTGCGAGGAACTTTGCAGAAAGCGGCGCAGCGCATGGTGCCCGCGCCCGTTACGCTGCTAGAACTCATTACCGGCGGATGGACAGCCCAAGCACTGTACGTCGCCGCTAAGTTCGATATTGCGAGTGTCGTGGCCGATGGTCCGCGCACCGCCGACGAGATCGCGGAACGCGTGGGAACGAATCCCGACGCGACGTACCGGCTGATGCGTGCCCTCGCTACACACCGAATCTTCACCGAAGACGCACAAGGCAGGTTCGCACTGGGGCCAGCGGGAGATCCGCTGCGGAAGGACTCACCTGACACGGTGCGCGATCTCATTCTGATGTTCGGGCATCCAATCCATTGGGAGCACTGGGCGAGCCTCGACTATTCCGTGGAAACGGGCAAGCCCGCGCTCGAGAAGCTGCGCGGGATGCCGCTCTTCGAATTCACGGAGAACAACGAAGAGTTCGGGACCGTTTTCAACCGTGCGATGACGTCGACGTCGAAAATGGTCACCGCCCCGCTGCTCGCCGCGTACGACTTCTCACAGTTCGGTGTGATCGCCGATGTGGGCGGCGGCCACGGACAACTGCTGGCGGCCATCCTCAAACAGGCGCCCAACAGCCGCGGGATCCTGTTCGACCTGGAACCGGTCGTAGCGGGGGCAGACGCTGTGCTGCGCGAAGCGGGCGTCGCCGACCGCTGCACCATCGCCGGGGGATCGTTCTTCGAGGGTGTACCTGAAAACGCGGACGCCTACGTCATGAAGAACATCATTCACGACTGGGAAGACGAGAAAGCGAAACAAATCCTGAAGCATATCCGAGACGCCATGAACCCAGCCGGCAAAGTGTTGCTCATGGAATCTGTTGTGCCCAAAGGGAATGCTCCACACTTCAGTAAATGGCTTGACCTCGAAATGCTGGTCCAAGCCACCGGAAAGGAACGCACCGAGGAGCAGTACCGCACACTCCTCGCCAGCGCGGGCCTGACACTCACGCGCGTCGTCCCGACTGTCGGCCCAGGGTCGATCGTCGAGGCCGAGCGGGCCTGACTCGGCTATTCCGGAACCTTCACCGCGAGTACCGGGACCGGCGCCTCCAGAAGGACTCGGTGACTGACGTTGCCGAGCGTTGCTTTACCCACAGGGCTGCGCCTGTGCACCCCAAGGATCAGCCTCGTCACGCCCTCATGCTCGTGGATCTGACTCAAAATGACCTGCGCATGATCCCGATCCTCCGGGCCATTCCTGGTGACAATATCCACCGGCACGTCCGACGGAATCGATGAGGTGTCGACCCGGCGCGCCGCAAGGTTCAAGATCACCAGATTAGTGTGCAACTCGCGTGCTTCCCGAATTGCGGTGGCTAGCGCGTAGGCGCCCTCGTCGGTATCGGTCACTGCAACCATAATCGCCATAAAGAAACCTGCCTTATCGCGGAATTCACGAGCACGGTCGACAATACCGAAGAAATTTCTCCGGCTGTGATTCAGTGCACAATCCAGGTCATCGAGACCGCGGTTCAGTTGGAAACAGCAGAGCTTCTCCCGTGACGGGCGAGTGTTCTTCGCGGTGAGCTGACACGCAGCGGACTGCATTTGGTCTGCCCACCTCAGAGCGACAGCAATGCCAGTTGTCGCTCAGAGGCGGGCAGGCCGTATAGCCGCCCGAGAACCCCGTTCCTGCAACCCTTCCCGCGCAGCAAAGTTAGAAGTTGCCGCGTGCGGCTTGTTCCCGCTCGATCGCCTCGAAAAGGGCCTTGAAGTTGCCGATGCCAAAGCCGAGTGAACCATGGCGTTCAATGAGTTCGAAGAACACGGTCGGCCGGTCGACGAGCGGTTTGGTGAAGATCTGCAGCAGATAACCGTCCTCGTCACGGTCGACGAGGATGCCACGCTTCTGCAGCTCCTCGATCGGGACCCGTACCTCGCCGATTCGTGCGCGCAGTTCCGGGTCCTCGTAGTAGCTGTCCGGCGTGGCGAGAAACTCGATGCCCTCCGCGCGCAGCGTGTCCACAGCGGTCAGGATGTCGTTGGTGGCGAGAGCGAGGTGCTGAGCACCGGGCCCACCGTAATAGTCGAGGTATTCATCGATCTGGGAGCGCTTCTTCGCGATCGCGGGCTCATTGAGCGGGAACTTGACCCGGTGGTTGCCGTTCGACACCACCTTGCTCATCAGCGCGGAATAGTCGGTGGCGATGTCTTCTCCGACGAACTCAGCCATATTCGTGAAACCCATCACCCGGTTGTAGAAGGAGACCCACTCGTCCATTCTGCCGAGCTCAACGTTGCCGACCACGTGGTCGAGGGCCTGGAAGATTCGTTTAGGAGCACCTTCGCGCTTGGTGAAAGTCGAGGTGCGCTCCGCGTAACCGGGCAGATAGGGCCCGTTGTAGCGGGAACGGTCGACGAGGGTGTGGCGGGTGTCGCCGTAGGTGGCGATCGCGGCGAGACGGACCGTGCCGTGCTCATCTGACACATCGTGCGGTTCGGCGAGAACCGTCGCGCCCTGGGCGCGTGCATGCGCGATACAACGGTCAACATCCGGGACGGTGAGCGCGATGTCGACGACACCATCACCGTGGCGGCGGTGGTGGTCGGCGATCGGACTTGCCGGATCCACAGCTCCAGTGATGACGAATCGGACCGCTCCACTGCGCAGCACGAACGCGTGATGGTCACGGTTACCGGTCGTCGGACCTGAGTAAGCGATCAGTTCCATGCCGAAGGCGGACTGGAAGAAATGCGACGTCTGGGTGGCGTTGCCGACGGCCCACACGATCGCGTCCCAGCCGCTGACGGGAAACGGGTCGCTGCTGCCGTCGTACTCCACAAGCCCGACGAGCGTCTTGAGCTGAGCGAGGTCGAGGTCCGCAAGCTTCTCCGCGTCGGTGAGAGTCTGTTCGAGTGTCATCGGGATTGCCTTCCTTAGGCGCTGTTGCGTACGTCACTACGAAAACTGATGCGCTGAGATCTGGCAATATCGCCATAATTAGCTGGTCAGTGCGCCGACTTCTGCGCCGCGAGGACACCTTTTGATATACATTTTGACTAGCAGTCCGGCGCGGTGAAGGGAAAGTCATGAGCGCGTTCGTGAAGCTCGACGAGGTGGATTTCGCGCTGATCGACGCCTTGCACGAATACCCGCAAGCCGGGGTGCTCGAGACCTCGCGGCGGATCAGAGTCGCGCGGGCGACCGTGCAGGCGCGGCTTCGCAAGCTCGAAGAAGCAGGCGTCATCGCCAGTTACGAACCGCACCTCGATATCGCAGCCGCAGGTTTCGAGGTTCAGGCCTTCGCGGTCCTCGAAACCGCGCAGGGTGCCCTGGAGGAAGTCGCCGAGGAGTTGCGTGCCGTCCCGGGGGTGCTCGAAGCGTTCGCGACGACAGGGACGGGTGACGTGCTGTGCCGCATCGCGGCGGCGTCCCACAAAGGCCTGCAGCGCACCCTGATCGATATCGCGAAGTCCCCATTCGTTGTGCGGTCGACCAGCCTGATGGTGCTGTCGGTCATCGTCCCGTACCGGTCATTGCCACTGCTGCACACACTCGACCCTTCGCGATCAACGAAGGCCCCCGCATACCGGAAATGAACTAGTCAATCTGACTAGGAACTCGGGGGAAATCCGGCACCGTGCTGCGCAGGGTGAGAACCCCCAACGGGCGAGGTTGCGGGAGCATCGTGACCCCCGACACAGTGATGGCGCTAACAGCTAGCGCCACCTGATGGCGCACCTCACACCTCAACCCGAAGGTAGCCATGAAGCACCTGCTCACACGGTTCGAAGAGAAACCACCGGAAATCGTCTTCGAATGGCATGACACGGAAACATCCGCACGGGGCTGGACCGTGATCAACTCGCTCCGCGGAGGTGCGGCCGGCGGTGGCACCAGAATGCGCAGAGGCCTCGACCGCCGTGAGGTCGAGTCGCTCGCGAAAACCATGGAAGTGAAGTTCACCGTCGCAGGGCCTGCGATCGGCGGAGCGAAGTCCGGAATCGATTTCGATCCCACCGACCCACGCAAAGACGGCGTGCTGCGCCGCTGGTTCAAAGCGGTTGCGCCGCTGCTGAAGGCGTACTACGGGACCGGCGGCGACCTGAACGTCGACGAAAAAAACGAGGTCGTGCCCATCACCGAGAGCTACGGGTTGTGGCACCCACAGGAGGGTGTGGTCAACGGCCATTTTGCCGCTGACGACCGGGAGCGCGTCCAGCGCGTCGGACAGTTGCGCCTCGGTGTCGCCAAAGTGGTCGAGGACGCGCGCTACACGCCGGACCACAGCGCGAAGTACACCGTCGCTAATCTGATCACCGGTTGGGGTGTCGCCGAGTCTGTCCGGCACTACTACCGCGTGTATGGCGGTGACGTCACTGGCAAGCGCGTCATCGTGCAGGGCTGGGGCAATGTCGGTGCTGCCGCCGCCTACTATCTCGCGAGTGCTGGCGCGAAGATCGTCGGCATCATCGACCGTGCGGGCGGACTCCTCAAGCCGGAGGGATTCGACTTCCCCGAGATCCGCGACCTCTATCTAGCCAAGAACGGCAACCAGCTCAACGCTGCCAATGTCATCCCGTTCGAGGAGATCAATCAGCAGGTGTGGTCCATCGGTGCTGACGTGTTCTTGCCGTGCGCCGCCTCGCGTCTCGTCACACGAGACCAGCTTGATGCGCTGATCCACGCGGGACTCGAAGTTGTTTCCAGCGGTGCCAATGTGCCATTCGCGGATCCAGAGATCTTCTACGGCCCCACCTACGAGTACGCAGACAAGAGCGTCGCCGTAGTGCCGGACTTCATCGCGAACAGCGGCATGGCACGCGCGTTCGCTCTGCTCATGCAGGGTGGCATTGAAGTGTCAGACGAAGCCATCTTCGGCGACGTGTCGCGGGTGATCGGCGCCGCGCTGGAACGGTGCCACACGCGTTCCGCGCTGCCCACCGAGATCGCGGCCACAGCATTCGAAATCGCACTCGATCAGCTCGTCTGACCAGGAGAGAATACGTTGAGCACAGTAGAAACACTCAGATCACCGGCGCCGCACGGTAAACCGGCTGGCGGCCCCGTTCTGCGCCAGGCGATGAAGCCGCGTCAACTGGTCATGATGAGCCTCGGCGGCGCCATCGGCGCTGGCCTTTTCGTCGGGTCGGGCGCGGGAATCGGTGTCGCGGGACCGGCAATCCTCGTGTCGTTCATCATCGCTGGTTTCCTCGTCGTCCTTGTGATGCGGATGATGGGCGAACTTGTCGCCGCTAACCCGTCGAGCGGCGCGTTTTCCGTACACGCGGAACGCGCGATCGGGCCGGTGGCTGGCCGCACGATCGGCTGGCTGTATTGGGTGCAGGTGGTGGCCGTCATCGCGGCGGAAGCCACCGCAGCGGCAGCGATCACCACCGCGACGTTCCCCAGCATTCCTCAATGGTCTGCGGCATTCGTCTTCATGAGCGTGTTCACCGTGGTCAACCTGCTTGGAGTCGCCCGGTTCGGCGCGTTCGAGTTCTGGTTCTCCACATTGAAAATTGCTGCCGTCATCGGCTTCCTTGTGATCGGCGCGGCGCTCCTGCTGGGGTGGCTGCCGAACGTCAGTTCCCCGGGGCTCACCAACCTGATCGGGGGTGACGGATTCGCGCCCAACGGCATCACCGGCATCGCAGCAGGCCTCCTGATCGTCGTGTTCGCGTTCGGCGGCACCGAGATCATCGCCATCGCAGCGGCCGAAACATCGAACCCGCGCAGGAACATTGCCCGTGCGGTCCGCACCCTCGTGTGGCGAATTCTAGTGTTCTACGTCGGCTCAGTGTTCATCATCGTCGCTGTCATGCCATGGGATTCACCAGCGCTGTCGAGCGGTCCGTTCGTTGCGGTCCTCGAGGTGGCGAAGGTGCCCGGTGCTGCTGCGCTCATGGCCTTCGTGATCGTGGTCGCGCTGCTGTCGTCTTTGAACGCGATGCTGTTCAGTGCGTCCCGCATGATTTATTCGCTCGCGGAACGGGGTGGGGCACCTTCCGCGTTCGCTGCTGTGACGCGCAACGGTGTGCCCCGCAACGCCGTACTCGCCTCGGTGGCCTTCGGCTTTGTGACAGTTTTCTTGAACTATGTTGCCCCGGATAAGGTTCTGCCGCTGCTGCTGAACGCTGTCGGCTCCACCATCCTTGTTCTGTGGACGTACGTGACGGTGTCTCAGATCCGGTTGCGCCGCAAAGCGGAGCGCAACGGAACGGCGTCGCAGCTGCCGCTGAAGATGTGGGCGTTCCCGTACCTCTCGTACTTCACACTGGCGATGCTCGGCTCGGTGGCCGTTCTCGCATTGTTCGACCCCGCTGCCCGCAACCAGCTGATGGCGACCGCGGTGCTGACGAGCGCGATCGCCGTGTGGTGTTGGCTTTCCCTCAAACGGGAGCAGAACCAGCTGCTGGAGGTCTAGCAGTATAGGTGGGTCCGCGATGAGGTTTCGTGTCCCGGATGGTCAATACGAGTGGAAGCGATTCTGCACACCAAAGGAGACGAACTCATGGGAACACCGAAGCTCGACAGCATGCTGCTCGCGAGCAGCGAACCAGCGCGGCTGCGTGACTTCTATGCGAAGGCGTTCGGAGTCACCGCCGAAACCTCACCGGACGGGGGCTACCAGGTCCTGAATTTCGGCGGGTTCTACGTGCTGATCGACTCACGCGATGACGTGGGGGAGAAGAACCTCGAACCGGGCCGGATGATCCTCAATTTCGATGTGGAGGATGCACAGGCCGTCGCTGACCAGCTGACCGCGGCAGGCGCGCAGTGGCTGGCTGAACTGGAGGACCGCGAGGGCAGCTTCTTCGGCACCGCGATCGATCCCGACGGCAACTATGTGCAGATTATTCAGCTGAGTGAGGCGGATAGGGCTGCGATGAGCTGAGGGGGATGAGCTGACTGGGAGCCCTACCCTTCATTGATGAGCATGTGCAAAACGTACAGACCCGGCGACGGACTGTACGTTTTGCCCGCTCTCACAAACCACTACACCACCCCGGAGCGCCCCCGCGCTTTCATTGCCTCAGTGACCATGGGGATCTGAAGTGGCAGCCTGGCAACAACACCAACTTTGCCTGCCGTGGGGATCTTGTCGCTGCGCAGCCAATCGATCGCCATCTGGACGTTCGCGGGAAACACCGCGATAAAAAGCAGAAGCGCGAGTGTCGCGCCTGTCCTTCGCGTTCGCGGATCGAGCAGTGACGCACCGATAGCAAGTTCCGCGACACCAGAGGCGTAGGTGTAGCCACGCGCGTCACCTGGCAAATACTTGGGCACGATCGCGTCGAACAGCTTGGGCGTGACGAAATGCATCGTGCCTGCACCGAGGAGCAGAACTGCGAGCCGCAGAGCTGCCGCTCGACTGCGAGGCGTAGCAGCTGAGGAACCTGGAGGCGTCATGCCTACACAATGCCATCAGGCTGGGTGTCCGCGTCGGGTACGTTTGAAGCAACAAACCGGACATCCGGAGGGTTGCTGTGTTCGATCAAGTCTTTGACCTGCCGCTGCACCCGCTCGTGGTGCACGCCGCCGTCGTCTTCATTCCGCTCGCTGGCCTTCTCGGTGTCCTCCTCGTGGTACCGCGCACTCGATCGTGGGCCCGGCTGCCGCTGCTGCTAGTTTCCCTCGCTGCCGCAGCGTCCGCGTTCGTCGCGCGGGAAAGCGGCCAAAGCCTCCTCATCGCGATCAGCGCCACGGCGCCCCCAGAAGAGTTGCGAGTCGCCGCCGAGCACGAGCAAGACGGTGACCGGCTGTTCTACATCACCGTCGCTTACGCATTGGTAGCGGTGATCGCGTACATCGTTTCGGCGCCGGGCAAGACGCTGTACCGCGGGGCGCTGGGGATCGTGCTTTCGGTGTTGCTCGTGTTGGGTGCGGGGGCACTGATCGTGCAGTCTGTCATCGCAGGTCACAGCGGCGCGACAGCAGTGTGGAACCACGACGGGACAATTGACTACAGCACGTGACGGGATAGAGTCCCCCTTCATGCCGATGTTCCAGGGAAGAGCGCGGGAATCCACCGCGGTGGACCGTACGACGGTTGTGCTGGGTCTCGCGCTCGGCATCGCGGGTATCGCGTTCATCGGTATCGAATACCCGTCGGTGCTCAGCCAGTGGTCAGACAATCCGCTGTGGTGGCTCATCCCTGCCGTGTTCGTCGTGCCCGGTATGTACTGCGCGATGATCGTGGCGGCGTTACGACGCTCCGCGCGCGGCGTGCGGGCCCTGTGCGCCGTGTACCCGTTGTGCTTCCTCCCGATCGCGCTCACCATCCCGATCGCGTTCGAGTATCGGGAACTCGCACCGATGCACAATCCGTGGCCGCTGCTCGTCGGATCAGGAACGATCATCGCGGCGTCGTTCGTCATCCCGATGCGCGGCATTATTGCGCTGGCCGCCTGCTACTCGGGCATCCACTCGGTTGCGACATATTGGGCGCAATACGACGTCACATACGGGTGGGCGCTGCGCGAAGGCGTGTCGATCGCGATGATAGGGGTCATTTTCGCGGCAGTCGTGAGAAGCGTCGTGAACAACGCGCGGACCATCGATCATGCGACGCTTGAACTGCGTGAAGCAGCGCTGCGCCGCGCCAGGACATCGGCGATATGGCAAGAACGCGAACGCGTCGATGCACTCATTCACGACACAGTGGTGTCGACGTTCGTTTCTGCGTGCAACCACGCGCCGCTCGAGTCCGTCAAGGAATCGGCGCGCCAGAGCCGAGACACTCTGGATGGCCTCGCATTCGTCGACGACACGGAAAGGTCTGTCGATGCCCTAGAGTTCACCGCCCGCCTCCGCCAGGTCGTCACCGACATCAGCGACGACATTTCCACCGAACACCACAACCACGCAGGCGACGCCACCTATCCGATCGAGGTCGCACGGATGTTCCAGGAAGTGATCGCCGAAGCAGCCCGCAACAGCGTCAGGCACGCCGGTCTCCACGCGCAGCGCGCCCTCAGGAAAGAACTGTTCCCCGATTCGATTCGAGTAACGATGGCGGACGACGGCTCGGGTTTTGATCCCGAGACAGTGCCGCCGCTCCGGCTTGGCCTCAACACTGGCATGCGTGCGCGGGTGGCACATGTGCCGGGCGCGTCCATCACCATCGACAGTGAAGTCGGGCGGGGCACCACCGTGACAGTGAGGTGGCAGCGCGATGAGTGACCGTCGCACCGGCGCCCGTCCGTTCGCTGACACACCGACTCTGGTAGGGCTGCGCACTCGCGGCGCGATCATCATCGCTGTCGCGTGGACGATCACCGAGGCGTTGCGCGCGACCGTCACAGATGCGGCCGGACGCGAGCCTGGCTGGTGGGGGGTATCCATCGCTGTCATCGCCGTCGCCACCGGATTGCTGCTGCGCGCGTCACGCGATCCGGTGCCGCTGCGGGCATCGCTCGCGATCGCGATTCTCCCTGCTGTCGCGGCGGTCGCGAACATCGCGATGATGGGCCAGCCCAGCGGGTTCGGTCTCTACGCTGCGTGGACGTGGCCGACGGGAACCATCATCATGTGTTTCCTTGTCCTGCGCGGGCGGCCCATACTCGCGTGGGTAGGTGAGGTGCTGCTCAGTTCGGTGATCTTGTGGTGGTGGAACCAGGCACCCGTGGCGTCCAACGTCACCGAAGCGTGGCAGGAATGCTGGTGGAATATCAGCTTTCTCGGCACCTGCACGGTGCTCGGAGTGGCAATGCGGTATCAGGTGGGAATCATCAACGAACTCCGTGACACCACCGCGTCAGTGGGCGTGGACCAGGCGCTCGCGGAAGCCCGCACCGCGGAACGGGACCGGCAGCTCGTGTATCTCAACGCGACCGCGCGGCCCCTTCTGGAGAAGATCCTGCAGGCGGAGACGCTCAGCGACGCTGACCTCACCGAGATCGCTCTCGTCGAGGCGCAACTACGCGACCGCATCCGGGCACGTGGTCTCGCGTCCGAGTCCTTGCTCGACGCGGCTCGGGACGCGCGCGCCCGTGGGGCTACCGTCGTACTCCTCGACGATGGCGCGCTGGACGGCCTTTCGGAGCCGGATCGTGAAGCCGCTCAATCGAGGATCGCGAAGGCGCTGCACACCGAACTTGATCGGGCAACCGCGGACTCGACCGTCACCGCCCGGATTCTGCCGCCCGGCCGTCCAACGCTCGCGACGGTGCTGAGGTTGTCGGCGCATGGCGTTCGGCGACACGAAATCGGTGCGGAGCGATAGAATCCTAGAGCCATCGACGAATGGAGCAGCTAATGCGTCGAATCATCACGCGTTGCGTGCTAGCTGGGGCTTTGGCGGTGTCCGTGACAACGGCCGCCATAGTCGGTGCAGCTCCAGTGCTCGCACAACCCAGTTTCGGCCCGGCGTGCACGATCAATGCCGGTAATCCCGCAGCCACCGTGAACGATCTGAGGTTCGGATGCAGTGACGCGCAATATGAAGCGCTGTTCCGTTCGCTCTCACCGGGTTCGGTCCCCGCGAACGTGACCGCGCAAGGCTACGTGCGAAACAACCCGGCTGCGGAACTGGTGTGGCAGGGCAAAGTGTTCGGCAGTGGGACAGTGCAGAATCGGGTGCTGGGCCAGCAGGTCTTCCCAGCGTCAGTGTATGTGGGGCCGTCGTATACGGATGGCGCCCCGGCAGTGATCATCGACTATGCGGGCGGGCCGCTAGGGTTCATCCGCGATGAGATCCGTGAGGTCCAGCCCGGCGTGTACGCAGGCTACGTGTATGAGCACTCCGGGACGCCGCAGCGAGTCGCTGCTTTTGTTCTCGCGCTGTGAGAACCGGCTGGCGAAGCCGGTCGTGTGCACAAACTAGCCGAATCCGGCGAGCACAGCTGCGAGTTTGTGCACACGAGCTACGGGCTTCGCCATGACAAGGCGTGACGGCCTGCGTCCGACGCCCGGGATCCACCCCATCGACACGGGTACGTGTGAACTGGTGAAGAACCCGGACCGGGCGGACAGCTGGATGCTGCTTATCAACGGGGTGCCAAGTTCAAGCATCGATGTTCACGATGCGGCGCGACTCGACTTTGGGTACATGCAATGGATCGCGACGCTGGCGGAAGCCCGGTGGGAAAGCAGTGAGCCGCTGAAAATGCTGCATCTCGGTGCTGGCGCGTGTTCGCTGCCCCGGTACCTCGCCACCAGGTTCACGAATGCCCGCCAGGTCGCTGTGGACATCGACGCGACCCTCGCGAAACTGGTGCGTGAATGGTTCGACCTGCCGAAAGCGCCGCTTTTGAAGATTCGCACGGGCGACGCTCGTGCGGTGGTGGAGAGCCTGCACCCGTCGAGCCGGGACTTCATCGTGCGTGACGTCTTCGCGGGCGACACGACGCCGTACCCGCTGACCACTGTCGAGTTCGCCGAACACGTCCGGCGAGTACTCAGACCCGGCGGTGTGTACGCGGTGAACTCGGGCAGCATTGGCGATGCGGCGGCGTGGCGTCACGAGGCGGCCACACTGTCCGGGTGTTTTCGGCACGTGATGCTGACAGGCGAGGCGGCGGCATTGCGGGGGCGCCGGCACGGAAATGTCGTCATCGCTGCGAGCGACAGTCCGCTGCCGCATGACGAGTTCACCCGCCGGATCCGCAGGAACCCGGTGCCGATGGTGGTGTACGCGGGACCTGAGGTGAAAGCGCTGGGTGCCCGGCCGAGGCGAGACGGATGAGGCGGCCTCATTCAACTGCGCGGGTGATGCTCACTTCGAGCCGGTCGTTCAGCACGATCTCAACGAGCGCACGTCCCTCAGCGTCAGCGGCCAGTTCTGGCGATAGCGCTCCGGTGACGGTGTAGGCATGCCCTGGAGTGAGGCGCTCTATCGCGAGAGTTGTGCGGACGGGCCCGTTGCCGGGACGTAAGACGAGGTCAAGGCTGGTGCCGTCGCTCACGGCCTTAGCGACGAGAACCTCCGGATAGGCGGCGTCGGCAAGTACTGGGCCGCGTCGCCACGCGTCGGGGATGCCCTCCTGGATGAAGCCGCGGAAGCCGTCTTCCCGGCTGAAGCGCGCCAGGGCGAGCCACAAGTTTCCCCACACGGAGAGGCGTTTGTAGCGCCGGGCGCCGTCCTTCTCGACGATCCGATGGGCCAGTGACTGTTCCATTTGCTGAGCGTGGAATTCGTCGCCGTACTCGCGCGCGTTCGCTGCGAGGCTGGCGCGCACGAAACGGTCAGTATTGATGCCGTAGTTACCGGGGTCTATGAGATTCCACGAACGGTGCTTAGGCCCCTTGCCTTCCGCGCCGAGATGATTCTTGCCCATGAGCCACCAGGTGCGGCGGCCGATTTCCGGCACGATCGGGTTGAGGAAGTAGGTGGTGATGGTGTCGCCCATGTTGCCGACCATGGGGTGGCGGAATCCGAAGTACTCAGAGCGAGCGGCGGTGAGTCGGCCGTCCGGCTCGCAGAAATCACCGTTGTCGTAACTTTCACGAACCTGCGCGACGACGGGTTCCGCATGGTTCGTTCCTTCGAGGCGGTCGTACACAAGCAGCGAATTGATGCCGAACGTATTGCACATGGGGTAAATCCAGTTCGGCTCGCATGGAAACTGCCCAAGGCGTGCGCGGCTGAAATTGTCGACGAGCGCCGCAGTGATCGTGTCGGCGTCGTGCCGGTAGATGGTGGTGTCATTCCACCGCAGTTCGAGGCAGCCGGGTTCGTGGTACCGGCGATCTCCAGTCATTGTTTCGTACATGCCGAGCATCAACCCGAGGTAGCCGGAGTACATGACGTTGTCGTCGATGATGGGATCGGGATTCCAGCGGAGGTTGCCCCACAGATGCTCGAGTGACCAGTAGCTCCACACTGGTTTCTGGAGCATCTTGTCGATCATGTTGCGTTGGGCCTCAGCAGCGTAACCGGTGAAGGCTGGCGCACAGGTGTACTGATACATCGCCGCTGTATAAGAAACGAAGTTGAGCTGGTAGCGGACCGCGCCCTCACGGAACTGTTCCGGGCGGACGAAGAAAAAGCCGTCCCACGAGTCGGCCGGCTGCAGCCCAAGGTCCATCACGTAGCGAAGGGTTTTCAGGTCCTCCTCGCCGGCTTCGCGCACCGTTGGCGTGGGAGCAGCGACGGGGAGGACGGGCTGCTCGGCAGCGATCTGCGCATTGAAGCGGCGGCCCCGAGCGCTCTGGATGCGAAAGCGAATCTGCAGGTATGCCACGGTGAGGACGATCGCCGCCACCAGAATCACCGGGACCCCCCAGCGTGCCCAGTCCTGTGTCTCGTTTGCGCCCAATCCAGCGCCGGCAAGGATCGCCGCGCCGAGCCAAACGGCAGGCGGTAGCGGGACAATCCCGATGAGCCACCAGATCCCGAGCGCCAGCGGGAACGCAACCACGGCAATACCGGCGAGGAGGATGTTCCCGGTGTAGAGGAATCCGCCACCAGGTACGAGCAGCCCGAGCCCGAACGCCGTCAGTCCGTCGGACAGGTCCAGCGCGGCGAGTGCGAGGCCTACAGCCCAGAACGCGGCTAAGTAGAGCAGCGTGCGGCGAACCAGGAACCGTGTGCCGGGCCCGTGTACCCGATCGAACGCGGGGATTGGAGGCACCGGCGAGTATTCGGCGGTCTCCCGGTTGGATGGGTCGACAACTTTAGACGCCACGGAGGCTCCCTTCGAGTGGCGCATGTTGAGAGCGGCGCGCGGGTTCGGGTGAATAAGACAGGATGAGCGCTGCTCCGGTGAGGGCAATGCCGACTCCATGGAATACGAGGTCCCAGGCCAGTGAGCCGTGGGCGATGTCGATGAGCCTAAGCATGTGCATGTCCACGTAGCTGAGGATCCACCAGGCGATACCCGACCCGGCAAGCGCGCTTACGAGGAGATCGCCGGAGCGGGCGCCTTTCCAGTGGCGGCCGATCCAGGCGGCGGCGACCGCAATCAGAAGGAACACGACCGTGCGTGTACCCCATCCGATGGTGCCGTCCGGTAGTCGCTGTGCGGCATCCAGCGCGAACAACAGTTGCAAACTGAGGAGATAGATGACCGAGCCCACCGCGAAACCCGTCGCGACCAGTCGGAGCCGAGGTGCTCGCCCGGAGGTTCGGGGAACGCGGGGGCGTGTGGGTGGCGTAGTAGCAGGGCTGGTGGGGACGCTGGTCCTGGGCCGGGGCTCGCCAGGTGCGGGCCGGTACGCGCGGGGTGCGAAGCCCGGTTCTTCTGGGCGTGTGGTGCCGGGCAGCCGGAACCAAGCCTCACGGAACAGGCCCATCACGAAGATCAGTGCAGCGCAGCACAGCATCGGACAGCCCTTTCTGCCTCGGTTCCGCGTCATTGAAAAATGACAATGCTTGATGTCAGAATAGAAAGTGACACCGTATGATGTCAATGGTGAGGAGCCACACATCATCATTAAGCGAACGGAGGAGTCATGCGAGCGGAACTGATGCGACAGCGTCAGGAGGCGCGACGTGAAGCGCTGCTCGACGCTGGCATCGAACTGCTCGGACACCCAGAGGGCCCCGCGGTGACGCTGCGTGCCGTGTGCAGTGCGGCAGGACTCACTCAGCGCTATTTCTACGAGTCCTTCGCAGACCGCGACGCCTATGTCGGAGCCGTGTTCGACCACGTCGCCAGCCAGGCGATCGGGGTCATCCTGAAGGCCTACACCTACGCTGAGGGCGATCTCAACTCGCGTGCCCACGCCGTGATCGAAGCATTTACCGAAATGATCGTCGACCACCCCGCCGCTGGGCGAGTGCTTGTGCTCGCCCCGTTCATTGAACCCGCACTCGGACGGGCAGGGCTTGCACGCGTCCCCGAATTTGTCGACCTGGTCGCCGACGGTTTCGATGCTTACGCGGAGGTGGACGACAGGCGGACTGCTGCGGTCGCGGCCATCGGCGCCCTATCGAGTCTCTACGCTTCGTACCTCGACGGCACTCTGACGATCAGCCGCGACAAACTCGTTGCGGGGTGCGTCAAATCCGTACTCGACGCGGGAAGGCCGTGAAGCCACGTCGGTGAACGGATACGGTCAATAGGTGCTCCTGACTCAGGTCCTCGCCGTGTCGCGAACAGTTGCCGCGACGAGGTCCCGGCGCGAGAAAGTACGTGCGCTCAGTGAGCTGCTCGCCGTGGCAGACACTCACGACGTCGAAACCGTCGTCGCATGGCTCTCCGGGGAACTCTCCTCGGGGCGAATCGGCGTGGGCTGGCGCACGATCGAAGACACGCGTACCGCCGCGGCCGCCACACCGACCCTAACAGTCGCCGGCGTTGCCCGGATCCTTGATGAAATCGCTGCCGAGTCGGGGCCCGGTTCGGTGGCGCGCCGCCGCGAACTCCTCACTGAGTTATTCGCGGCGGCGACCGAGAGTGAGCAGCGATTCATTGTGCAGCTCATCTCGGGTGACCTTCGACAGGGTGCATTAGAAGGCGTCATGACGGAAGCGATCGCTGCCGCGGCGCACGTTCCCCACGACGTGGTCCGAAGGGCCTTCATGGTTGTCGGCCGGTTGCCCGTGACCGCTGCCGTAGCGCTGCGCAGTGGCGCACCTGGCCTCGAGGCGTTGCGCATGGAAGTGGGAACGCCGGTGCGTCCGATGCTGGCGTCGCCGGCTAAATCGCTCGACGATGCGATGCGGGAGCTTGGTCCAGATGTCACCGTCGAATACAAGTTCGACGGTGCGCGCATCCAGGTGCACCGGGCTGGAAGCGAGGTGCGGATCTTCACCCGCAGCTTGCGTGAGATCACTGGGTCCGTACCGGAGCTGGTGTCGGCCGTGCGTGAGTTACGGTGCAGCAGTGTTGTTCTCGATGGCGAAACTCTCGCGCTGAGAGACGACGGACGGCCACGGCCATTTCAGGAGACAATGAGCCGGTTTGGCGCCGACGCAGGGGAGTTGTTGCTGCAGCCGTTTTTCTTCGACTGTCTGCACGTAGACGGTCAGGACTTGCTCGATTCCAGCCTGGAAGAACGTCTTGATGCGCTGGAACGGGTAGCACCGGACAACCGAATCCCAGCGGTGATCCGGCCCGGCGAAACGGGTGCGCACGCGCTGCTTGCTGACGCGCTCGATAGCGGTCACGAAGGTGTGATGGTGAAATCGCTAACGTCGCCGTACGCTGCCGGTCGTCGCGGAAGCGCGTGGCGGAAAGTAAAGCCCGTGCACACTCTGGATCTGATCGTCCTTGGCGCCGAGTGGGGTTATGGCCGCAGGACCGGCTATCTCTCGAACCTGCACCTGGGTGCGCGCGATCCGCACGGCGGACCACCGATCATGCTGGGCAAGACATTCAAAGGTCTGACTGACGCGCTGCTCGAATGGCAGACCACCGAGTTCCCCCGCCACGAACGTACCCGCGACGAACACACTGTGTACCTGCATCCGGCGCTCGTTGTCGAGATCGCCGTCGACGGCGTGCAGGTAAGCAGCCGGTATCCCGGAGAGGTGACGCTGCGGTTTGCGCGAGTGGTGCGCTACCGGCCCGACAAGTCCGTGGAGGAGGCGGACACAATTGATGCGGTGCGGGCAATGCTCGTGCGCTGAATGTCACTCAGCCACAACTCGTCTGCTCACCTACGAGCGACACGACGGCGAATCGGGCCTGTTGGGACGCGGCACCGCACCACCGCAGAATTCGCGCACCAGCCGAGTGAACTCGCTGTGGCATTCCAGGTTGCTCACGTGTCCACATCGAGGGATGACGGCAAGCGTTGCCCCCGGAATCGCTCGTTCGAATTGCCGTCCGACCTGTTCGAGTGGTGAGCGTGCATCGTTGTCGCCCCAGATGAGAAGCGTGGGTACGGCGATGGTGGGGAGAATGTCGCGCTGATCTGTATCAGCCATGAGCATCAGGGCGTGGGCCATGCTGTGCGGACGGACATCACGTGCGATGTCCGCGAGAAGCGATGTGAATTCAGCCGGAGGCCCGGCGGCAAACAATCCGGGGAGTGTCGGATCGAACGGGCTACCAACGTCTGTCAGCATCGACTGCACCCCGGCAACGCGGGCCTGCACTTCTTCCCCCGAGAGCGAACCTTTCCAGCCCGCGTACGTGTCGGCGAGCACGAGTCTTCGGACGACGTCCGGATGGTGCCGGTACAGTTCGAGCGCCAGCGTGCCACCCCAGGACAGACCGACAACACACGCTGGACCGGCCGCGTGCGTCGCGATCACGGTGGCGAGGCAGTGCGCATAGTCAGCGAGCACGAAGCTGTCGGGCACATCGCCGGATTGCCCAGCGCCCGGTTCATCCCAGGCAATCACGGTGAACTCATCGGCTAGCGCACGGAGTTGCGGTGCCCAGTCGCGGTGGTCACCGGCAGCGCCATGGACGAAAACAAGCGGCGGACCGTGACCCGCGCTCACGTAGGCGATGTCGATGCCGTGCGCACGCACAACCTCCATTGAAAAAGCGTACGCCGCTGACTGTGGATGACCTTGGCGTCTTTCGAGTTTTCGCCAACTGTGCGAGTATTCGAAACTGGGGCTTCTCAGGTAGTAGGGATGTGAGCTGTGGCGATCACTGTCCGCCATCTGACACAGCGGCCTGAGCTCGGGTTGACGCTGGTTGCTGGCCTTGACGGTGCTGATCGCGTGATCGCGTGGGCGCACGCGATCGAACTCGCAGACCCCGCACCGTGGCTGTCTGGCGGTGAACTCGTCATGACTACCGGGCTCAATATCGGGGAAACCGAAGAAGAACAGTTCCAGTATGTGTCGTCGCTAGCCCATGCGGGGACGGTCGCGCTGGCCGTCGATACCGGAACGACGTTCGTATCGGTGCCCGCAGGTATCCGTGCGGCGGGGGATGCGCTTGGGTTCCCCATCCTTGCCGTGCCGGCCGAAACGCCGTTCATCGCCATCACGCGGGCCGTTATCGACGAGTTGACCGCCGATCAAGTGCGGGCCGTGCAGCGTGTTGTTGATCTGCAAGAAGGTCTTGTACGCGCGACCTTGCGCGGCGGGATTCCGTCCGTGGTGTCGGCACTTTCGCGCGCACTCTCCGCATCAGTCGTGCTTGTGGACAACGACAGCCGGGAGCTCGCCGCAACCGGTTCGGACGTCGCGCGGCTCACCGAGCTGACTCGAAGCGCACTTATCGGCCAGAGAAACAAGAAGCGGCAACGGATGAGCCGGGTGCGGGAGGACGCCGATGGTGTCTGCACCATTCAGAGTGTCGCTGCGCAGCAACACTATGGATACCTCAGCGTGTACACCGCCGCGCAACTGAATCCACACGAGCGGCTGCTCACCGCGCACGCGGTGTCCCTGATCGCCATCGAGCTAGGAAAGCCCGCGGCGGTTGCGGACGCGGAACAGCGGCTGCGTCACACGGTGATGCATGCACTGGTGACCGCACCCACACAGGTGAGTGATGACGTACTGCGGTACTTCGGGTTCGAGCGCACTGACCGTGTTGGCGCGGTCGCGTTCAGTGAGGTGGGCCCGATGCTCGCGGCGCTCAGCCAAACTAGGCGGGCCGTTGAAGCGGAGTCGGTGCCCTACCTGATGGCCACCATGGATTCGGAGGTCGTCCTCATCCTGCCCGCGGACATGTTCACCGCAGCGGGACCACGTCTGCGGAATCACATCAGCGCCCAGCTTGAACGCGAAATCAGCGGGGGATCGGGGCTCGCGGTTCCCATCGCGGACGCGGCGGTGTCGGTTCGGCAAGCGATCGCCGCAACACGAACGGGGCGGATCCAGCCGGGCAGATTCGTCGATTGCGCGCAGTCCAGCACATTCAGTCTGCTGCTCGGCAGCCGTAGCGCCTCCGAACTCGAAGCGCTCGCCACCGCTGCGCTTGGCCCCCTGCACGCATACGACCGTGACCATCGGACGGCACTCGTCGACACGCTGGCGTCGTATCTGGAAAACAACGGGCAGACGGAAGTGGCAGCGGCCGCGCTCGGTGTCCATCGGCACACCATGCGCAACCGCCTCCAGAAGATCACGGAGCTGATTGGCCGCGACCCGGATTCCGCTCCTGTGCGCGCGGACTTGTGGATCGCGATTCAGGCCAGCCGGATGCTGTCAGCTCTTGACGGTGGGTGAGCGGTGGCGTCCGCCCGTTGCGGCTCTGATGCGTTCTTCGGCGTCGGGGCCGTGTGTGATGCGGGGGACGCGTGTCAGCAGTATGAGTCCGAGGACGCCCCAGATGGCGAGGATGACCCACTCCGGTACCGAGAGTCCGCCTGGCATGCCGGGCAGGAAGAGCACCAGCAGTCCGATCGCGAGTGCGACGGCGAGGACACCCACGGTGCGGGCGGGGCCGACGCGGAACGGGCGTTCCATGCCGGGTTCGCGGCGGCGCAGCACCAGGAAGGTGATCGCCACCATGATGTAGGCGACGACGATCGCGAAACCACCGGCACCGACGAGCCAGATCAGGGTCTGGCGCCCGAATAGCGGTGCGATGACTGTCAGGGCGGTGATGAAGATGATCGCGTTGGTCGGTGTGTGGAACCGCGGGTGGACTTTGGCGAACCAGCGGGGCAGCATGCCGGATTCGGCCATGGCGTAGATGAGGCGGCTGCCGCCGATGAGGAACCCGTTCCAGCTGGTCAGGATGCCCGCGATACCGCCGAGGACCAGAAGGTTGCCCATGGTCTGGCTGTTCCACAGCGCGGTCATGCCATCAGCCGCTGCGAGGTCTGCGTCCGCGAGGACGTCTGCGGGCATCGAGGAGCCGACGGTGAGGATGATCAGGATGTACCAGGCGGCGGCGAGTGCCACGGAGATGATCAGCAGGATACCGATCAGTTTGAAGGGCAGGCGGATCTCCCCGGCGGACTGCGGGATGATGTCGAAGCCGACGAAGAGGAACGGTACCGCGATCAGTACCACCAGGATGCCGGAGAACCCGGTCGCGAATAGTGGCTGCATGTGCTCGGTCTCGCCGCCGGTGAAGGAACCGACAAGCAGTGTCGCACCGACCGCGAGCAGGAAGACCACCGCAATCGTCTGGAAGATCGCGGCGGGGCGCACGCCGACATAGTTCAGGATTGCCATCGCGAGTCCGCCGCCGATACCGACGGCCGCCCACACGGCATAGACCTCGTTGTCCGCGATCGTCCACAAGTATCCCGTATCGAGTTGCGGCACCAGATATTTCAGGCTGTGCGGCAGCGCGACCGCTTCGAACGCGCACACCGCGATGTACCCCAGCACGAGTGTCCACGACGTAAGGAACGCTGGCCACGACCCCAGACCGCGGAGCACATAGTTGTGCTCCCCGCCGGCCTCGGGCATCGCCGACACGAGTTCGGCGTAGGTCAGTCCCACCAGCGAAACGATGACACCGCCGATAACGAAAGCCAGCGCCGCACCGAGTGTCCCCGCATCCTCGAGAAACCCACCAGTCAGGACGATCCAGCCGAAGCCGATCATCGCGCCAAACGCGACCGCGAGCACATCCCACCGCCCCAGGACCCGAACCAGGCCCGCCCCACCGCTGCTACTCATGTGAATCCTCCTCGATGGTGATGGATGCTCGTGCGCTTCGGATCCTGGCTGTGCGAACAATCGGGCGCTCGTTGCAAGAGCATGCGGGATCTGGATTGGGGTCGACGAAAATGTGCCGGTGATCGAAGGCCGCGACGAGCTTCAGCGAGCGGGAAAGCAACATCCCGTTGCCGAACACATCACCGGACATATCACCAATGCCCACAACACGAATTGTGTCACGTGCAGCGTCGATTCCGAGTGTTTTCAAGTGTTCTTGTACGCAGACCCCATGCGCCGCGCGTCGCGGACGCCCCGCACGAGTTCGCATGCGCGGAGTCAGGGATGGCAGTGGAGTAGGCGTACTGTCCGAGACGTCTAATCCGTAGTACGAAGTTGTACAGAGTGGATATCTCACTTCAGTCGCGTTGCGCCATAGGGTTCTAGTATCCGGACTGGAGGGACAACACTATGACTGCTGTGCAGACACTGGCAGGGGGCCCGCACCTCGAGCAGATACGCCGACTCGTCACCGAGGTGCCCGGGCCGCGTTCGCGGGAACTCGCGGCCCGCAGGAGTGCCGCGCTGCCTGCCGGGCTCGCGAGTGCCGCTCCGGTGTACGCAGCGGCCGCTGGCGGCGGTGTGCTCGTCGACGTCGACGGGAACTCGTTTATCGATCTCGGCAGCGGCATCGCCGTGACCACCGTGGGCAATTCTGCACCCCGAGTGGTCGAGCGAGCGTCACGCCAGCTCGAAAAGTTCACGCATACCTGCTTTCTCGCGACCCCGTACGAGCCGTACATCGAAGTAGCGGAAGCGTTGAACCGGCTCACTCCAGGTGACCACGAGAAGCGAACGGCCCTGTTTAACACGGGAAGTGAGGCGCTCGAAAACGCGGTGAAATATGCCCGCGCGGCAACCGGGCGCCCTGCGGTGGTGACCTTCGATCACGCGTTCCATGGCCGCACATTGCTCACGATGTCGATGACGGCGAAAAACCAGCCCTACAAGAGCACATTCGGTCCCTTCGCGCCGGAGGTGTACCGAGCGCCGATGGCCTACCCCTACCGCTGGCCAAGTGGGGCTGAGCACGCCACCAACGAAGCATTTGCACAGTTCGAGTTGCTTGTCGATTCGCAGGTTGGGGCCGACAACGTCGCATGCGTCGTGGTGGAACCGATCCAGGGGGAAGGCGGCTTCATCGTCCCCGCGGACGGGTTCCTGCGGAAGGTCGCCGATTTCTGCCGTGCCCGGGGGATTCTCGTCGTGGCAGACGAAGTCCAGACAGGGATCGCGCGCACCGGGGCGTGGTTTGCCTGCGAGCACGAAGGACTCGTTCCGGACCTGATTACCAGTGCGAAGGGACTCGCGGGCGGCCTGCCGCTGGCGGCCGTCACCGGACGGGCGGACGTGATGGACGCCGCCCACGCTGGCGGCATCGGCGGCACGTACAGCGGCAACCCCGCTTCGTGTGAAGCAGCACTTGGCGTTCTCGAGACGATCGAGGCAGAAGGGCTGCTCACGCGGGCGCAGCTGATCGGCGACTTCATGGTGCGCGAGCTTCGCGATATCGCCGCCCAGACGCCGGTGATCGGTGAGGTGCGCGGGCGCGGAGCAATGATCGCTGCGGAACTCGTCATCCCCGGTTCGCGCACACCGAACCGCGAGGCCGTCGCGCAGATCACCCGTTTCTGTCAGCTGCACGGGGTTCTCACGCTGAGCGCCGGTACGTACGGCAATGTCCTTCGCTTTTTGCCACCGCTGTCCATCTCGGACGCGCTGCTCGCTGACGCCTTCGCTGTGTTGCGCGACGCGTTCGCTGCCCTCTGATACTCACTTCTTCCGAAAGGATTGCCATGACGACCCTCTCTGCGCCCCCGGTGACCGAACCGCTGCGGCCGCTCGAACTGTTCGGTACAGATCAGCTTCTCAGCGAGGACGAACGCGACATCGCTGCGACCGTGCGCAAGTTCGTGGACACCCGGCTGAAACCACATGTTTCGGACTGGTTCGAATCAGCTGCGCTGCCAAAGGAACTGGCAAAAGAGTTCGGTAAGCTCGGCCTTCTTGGCATGCATCTCGATGGCTATGGCTGCGCCGGGACCAACGCCGTGAGTTATGGACTGGCGTGTCTGGAACTTGAGGCTGGCGACAGTGGCTTCCGGAGCTTCGTGTCGGTTCAGGGCTCGCTCTCGATGTTCTCGATCTACCGGTTCGGGTCCGAGGAGCAGAAGCAGGAGTGGCTGCCTCGGCTCGCTGCGGGCGAGGCGATCGGCTGCTTCGGCCTGACCGAGCCAGATTTCGGATCCAACCCCGGCGGAATGCGCACACGGGCACGGCGTGACGGCAATGACTGGGTGCTCAACGGCACCAAAATGTGGATCACGAACGGTGGCCTCGCGGACGTTGCGACAGTGTGGGCGCAGACTGATGAAGGTGTCCGTGGCTTCGTCGTTCCGACGGACACTCCTGGTTTCACCGCCAACAACATTCACAAGAAGCTGTCGCTGCGTGCCTCCGTGACGTCCGAGCTTGTACTGGACAACGTGCGCCTGCCCGCGTCGGCGGAGTTGCCACTCGCGCGCGGCCTGAGCGCGCCCTTGTCCTGCCTCAACGAAGCACGTTTCGGCATTGTCTTCGGGGCGCTCGGCGCGGCGCGCGATAGCCTCGAGACCACGCTCGATTACGCGCAGACCCGTGAGGTGTTCGATCGGCCCCTGTCGAGTTTCCAGCTGACGCAGGAGAAGCTGGCGAACATGACGCTCGAACTCGGCAAAGGCATGCTGCTCGCCCTTCATCTCGGTCGCTTGAAGGATGGGGGTGGTGTGCGCCCGGAGCAGGTGAGCCTCGGCAAGCTGAACAACGTCCGGGAAGCGCTGGCGATCGCCCGCGAATGCCGGACCATCCTCGGCGGCAGCGGCATCACACTGGAGTATTCGCCGCTGCGTCACGCCAACAACCTCGAATCCGTCCTCACCTACGAGGGAACAAGCGAGATGCACCTGCTGTCCATTGGCAAGGCGCTCACGGGCCAAGCAGCGTTCCGCTGAGGTCTGAAGAAAGTGGAGGTGGCGACATGAGCAACCCGGTAGAGCTGCGCAACAATATTGGCGGCCAATGGGTCCCCGGAGTGGGTGACGAGATCGTCAGTACGAGCCCAGCGGAACCGGACGTCGTGGTCGCGCGTGGCCGCCAGGCAGACCTCGCGCAAGCTGACGCGGCCATCGAGGCCGCCCAGCATGCGAAGCAGGCCTGGGCAGCGACCCCGGCGCACGAGCGGGGAGCGATCCTCGTTCGTGCCGCAACGATCGTCGAAGCGTCCGCCACCGAGTGGGGATCTGAACTGGCGCGCGAAGAAGGGAAGACCAGAGCCGAGGGCATCGGCGAAGTACAGCGTGCAGCTCAGATCCTGCGGTACTACGGCAACGATGCGGATCGTGAAGCGGGAGAGATGTATTCATCGCCGCGACGGGGGGAACGCATTATTGTCACCCGTAAACCGATCGGCGTCGTTGCGGTCGTCACGCCCTTCAACTTTCCCATCGCGATCCCTGCCTGGAAGATCGCTCCGGCGCTGACGTACGGCAACACCGTGGTGTGGAAACCGGCGAGCACGGTGCCGCTTCTCGCGATGCGATTCGCGGAAGCGCTGATTCAGGCGGGCCTGCCCGATGGTGTGCTTAACCTCCTGATGGGTGGCAGCGCCATCGGCAATGCGATGGTGTCGCACAACGGGGTTGATGCGATCACCTTTACTGGCTCGACGGGGGTGGGCCGCAAGCTTGCCGTAGCCGCCGCTGCCAGGGGTGTCCCCATCCAGGCTGAGATGGGCGGAAAGAACGCGGCAATCGTATTGGGCGATGCCGACCTTGACCTCGCGGCGGAGCAGGTGCTGCTCGGCGCATTCCGGTCGACTGGGCAGAAATGCACGGCCACGTCACGGTTGATTGTTACGTCCGACATCGCGGACGATTTCATTGCTGAACTGGCGAAACGCGCATCGGCGCTCAGGGTGGGAAATCCAGTGGAGGATGGCGTTGAGATGGGCCCGGTCGTGGACGGCGCCGCGCGTGATTCCATCAATGCCGGAATTGAGCAGGCAATTGCTCAGGGAGCCGAACGCATCAGCGGTGAGACGTACACATCGGGTGCTCTCGCGGCGGGATACTACGTTGCGCCGACCATACTTGCGTTGTCATCGGGGGAGCCTGACATTTGGCGGGACGAGTTGTTCGGCCCGGTACTCGCCGCACGGAAGGCCAGCACGGTCGAGGAAGCTTTCGCACTCGCCAACGACAGCGAGTTCGGACTTTCTGCCGCGATCTTCACCCAGGATCTCACGCGGACACTGGAGGCCATGGCCGCGCTTGATGTCGGAATGCTGCATGTCAACTCCGAAACGGCGGGAGCAGACCCCCATGTGCCGTTCGGCGGCGCGAAGAAGAGCGGTTATGGTCCAAAGGAGCAAGGACAGGCGGCGCGCGAGTTTTTCACGCACACGACCACCGTGTACCTGCGCGGAGGAGAGGCGAGAACATGAGTACAGGCGCGCTTGACGGCGTGATTGTCGCAGATTTCAGCCGAGTCCTCGCGGGACCGTACGCGACAATGCTGCTCGGTGATCTCGGTGCCGAGGTCATCAAGATCGAACGGCCAGGGAGCGGTGACGACACCCGTGCCTGGGGGCCACCATTCGATCAGGAGGGTACCGCGACCTACTTCAATTCGGTGAACCGCAACAAGAAGTCCGTCGTGCTCGATCTTTCGACTGACGAGGGCCGCTCGCGAGCGCGGGAGATCGTGGCGGGGGCCGACGTTGTCGTCGAGAACTTCAGAGCCGGGACGATGGAACGGCTGGGGCTCGGCTACGAGGAGTTATGTCAGGTGAAACCTGACGTGATCTACTGTGCGATCACTGGTTTCGGGCGGGACGAAGGTGCGGCACTGGCCGGATATGACTTGCTCGTTCAGGCCGTAGGCGGGCTGATGAGCATTACGGGCCCCGAGCCTGGATCGCCCACCAAAGTGGGGGTCGCGGTCGTTGATGTCCTGACCGGGCTGCACGCGCTCGCGGGAATTCAGGCGGCGCTGTTCCACCGTCAGCGCACCGGCGAGGGGCAGCGCATCGACATCAATCTCCTGTCGTCGCTGTTGTCGTCATTGGTGAACCAGGCATCCGGTTATCTCGGCGCCGATGTAGTGCCGTCCATTATGGGGAACCGGCACCCGTCGATCGTTCCCTACGAAGTGTTCCCCACCGCTGATCGCCCGCTAGCGATCGCTGTCGGGAACGACAAGCAGTTCGCCGCGCTCTGCCGGGCGCTGGGGATGCCTGAGGTGGCTGAGGACCCCGAGTTCAGTTCCAACCAGCAGCGGGTGAAACATCGCGATGAGCTGTTCGCGCTGCTCAGCGACGGACTAGCGCCGCAAGGCGCGGACTACTGGTTCAAGACGCTCACCGCGGCGGGCGTGCCCGCGGGACCGATCAACAACGTCGCTGAGGCGATCCGATTCGCTGAGTCCCTCGGGCTCGCGCCTACTGTGACTGTGCCAGGAACGCAGACACCACAGGTGGCAAACCCGATCCAGATGTCCGGGACGCCGCCGCAATACCGGAGTGGACCGCCACGGATGTGAGGTAGACCGCCGGTGATGGGCCTACCGCGATTGCGAAGTATTAGGTTAGCCTATCCACATGGCTAGACGCGTAACGACACTTCACGTCACTAGAACTGAACAACTGACGCCACACCTTGTGCGGGTACATCTCGGTGATCCGGATTTCGGCGAGTTCCAGCCCAGCGAGTTCACCGATTCCTACGTCAAACTGCATTTCGGGGCCGAACACGACCCCACCCTGCGCACATACACCGTTCGGTCCGTCGACCCGGTGAATCGCGAGATCGCCATCGACTTCGTGGTGCACGGTGACGAAGGCATCGCAGGTCCATGGGCAGCGAGTGCCGAACCTGGCACACGTGTGCGCATGTATGGGCCAGGCGGAGCGTACAAGCCGCGTTCTGACGCCGATTGGCATCTTCTCGCGGGTGATGAATCGGCGATCCCGGCGATCGGTGCAGCGGTCGAAGCTCTGCCAGCGGGCGCAAAAGCCTTCGCGATCATCGAGGTGGCGGACAGTGATGACGAGATCGAGTTGCCCACAGCAGCCGATCTGGCTGTCCAATGGGTGCACCGCGGCGCCGCCTCGAATCAGGTTGCCGATGGCGCAGCGGGTGACAATGCGCCGCTCATCGAAGCGGTTCGTGCTCTGCCGTGGCTACCGGGAAACGCACATGTGTTTATCCACGGCGAGGCGCAGGCGGTGATGCACAACCTCCGGCGGTATGTCCGCAAAGAACGCGGGGTGACGGCCGAGTGGGCGTCGATCTCGGGTTACTGGCGCCGCGGCCGCAATGAAGAAGCGTTTCGGGTGTGGCGGAAGGAACTCGCCGAGGTGGAGGCAAAAGGCTGAGCGAGCCACGCCCCGAATCCATCTGCGCAGGTCACCAGAAACGACCAGAATCAGACCGATTAATTGACCTGCGCCGATGGATTTTCGGTCGTGCTGGACGAGCGTTGTTACCTGGCCCGCCGGTCGAAGCGTTCCCGTGCTAGGCGGTGAGCAGTTTCGATAAGCTCCTTCACAATCTCGGCGGTCGCCGGGCCCGGGTTGACGACCGAAAGCCAGTTCTGTCTGCCATAAACCGGATGCGGCGTGAGAGTGTCAGCAGCGCTTGGATCCGCGGCAGAGGCACCCGCTTCTCCTGCATGATGCCCCGTCCACTTGCGGAACTCGGCTGCTCCAGCGGCGATATTCACACGGAAGGCGCCGGGGCGGTTCAGGTGAGACGTGGCGTCGTCGGGGTAGTCCTTGGTCACGATGGTCGCGAATGGCTGTGCCTTCGGGACGACGCCGTCGGGTGCGTAAAAGAAAAACACGTCCCCCCAAGCGATCTCTGGGTGTGGGTCACCCTCTTGCGGCGTGATGACTAGGACACCGTCCATGGCGCCAACGTAGTCGACAATGTCGTGAATCCTCATAGGCTTCAGCGTTACATTGAAGTCCATATGAAGCCTTTTACCACCGTTAGCACTGATACCCAACGCAAAAGCCTACAGTTGGGTTTGCGGCCGGTGGACGTTGCCCGGTTAGCGGGATACTCAGTGCAGCAGATCAGAGTGCTGGAACACCACGGGGTGCTCCCGCCTGCGGTGCGTACGGTTTCCGGTTACCGGAAATTTTCCGGGGTCCACGTGCAGGCGGCACTTGCGTACCGCGCGCTGGCCTTGGCAGCCGGCCCCGTCGAAGCGAAGCGGATTATGCGCGCAGCTCACGCCTCGACAACGTCGGCGGTCCTGGCGCTCATCGATGTTGTTCATGCTCGCCTCGCTGCCGAGCGTGAGGGGTTACGCCTTGCGCAGCAGGCAGCTTCGGCAATCAGTGAAGAGCCGCTTGAGGACCCGCGACCCGCCGACGCGATGAGTATCTCCGAACTGGCGGAAGCAATCGGAGTGCGGGCGTCGACCCTGCGTCATTGGGAGTCCGAGGGCCTCGTCACGCCTACACGCACACGCCAGCGAGCGCGGACGTACAGGCCCGCGGATGTGCGGGATGCGCGAATTGTTCATCAACTGCGCGAGGGCGGGTTTCGCATCCCTGTTCTGAAAACCTTGATGCCACAGTTACGTCACCATCGGGGGTGGGATCAGGTGAGCGGGGCACTCGCCGCACGAGAAGCCACCCTGACATCCCGGTCGCGGCACCTCATGCGGGCGAGTGCTGTGCTGGACGGACTCTTGGAGCCCTCCTAGGCGACGCTCGCTGCCAGCACTTCCTGCTCGAGGCGCTGGTAGCTGGTTTCCATGCCGTCGGTCATGCCCGTCGCGAGGATCATGTCACGCACCTCGGCGCTGGGGTAGGTGACGACGAGCGTGAGCAGAGTGCCGCCGTCGACGGGGGTGAGGGTCATCTCGTTGATGGTGCCTTCACCTTCCATCCCGATCATGCGTTCGGTCGTCACGGCGCGATAGGGCGCGGTGGATTCGAGGAGTTCACCTTCGAAGCCGAATCTGCCTTCACCGCCGGCCTGCTCCCATTCGTACCGGTAGGTGTCGCCCGCGTTGGTGGCGACCTCGCACACCGGCATGGTCCATCCGTCGGGTCCGAGAAGCCAGCGCCGCAGCAGGTCGGCATCGTTGTGAGCGCGCCAGACGTCCTCGGCGCTTCCACGGATCACGCGGCTGATCCTGACCTGGGTGTCGCTGAGGATCTGGGTCGAGGTGGGCAGTTCACGGGCGAAGGAGGCGAGGTCGGCGAGGACGGCGTCCATCTGGCCCATCGCTTCCTTCAGCCCTTCTTCCATGCCCATTTCGAGGAGCTTCTCGAGTTCGTCGATGGACTGGAAATGGGTGACTGTAGTAACGCGCGAGCCCGTCTCGGTTGATTCGAACGTATAGACCATGCGCATGGCCGGCATGTCGGGGTTGGGCGTGCCATCTGCGAATGCGAAACCGTCGCGGACCTCGAAACTTTCACGCGAGGTGACCGAGAGCCACTCCCAGAACCCATGGTGGGTGTCGCCATCGGGCCCGGTCATCGAGTACACGGATCGGCCGCCGGGCGCCGCGTCGTGCCGGGTGAATTGGGCGGGGTAGGTGGGTGGACCCCAGAATCGTTCGAGTTTGCGCGGATCGAGGTATGCGTCCCATAAGCGCTGGACTGGGGCCGCAAAGTCAGCGACCACGGTCATGGTGAGGTTGTCAATGTCGCGGGTGACGGTGGTGACAGGCATTGGAGTGTTCCCTTCTGATGATTTAGTGGCCGTCCTCGGCGAGGAGCGAATCGAGCCGGTCGATGCGGCCCCGCCATATCTGCTCGTAGCGGTCGAGTAATGCTTGTGCTCGCCGGATCATTTCGGGATTGCCCCGAACCTGACGTTCACGACCGTGTGGATGTTTCGTCACGAGCCCGGCTCCTTCCAGCACGGCGACGTGCTTTTGCACTGCCGCGAAGGACATGTCATACAGGGCGGCCAGTTGGGAGACCGATGTGTCGCTCGTGAGAGTGCGGCGCAGGATGTCCCGGCGGGTCGTGTCGGCGAGGGCCCGGAAGATCCGGTCCACCTCGTCATCGGAGAGCGCAGTAGCGCGTGGATCATGATGTACAACCATTTGGTTGTATGTTATCCGGTTGGGGGTGAAAGTCAAGAGGTCCGCATGCGGTAGTTTCAACGCGCGGCCTGCCCGATAATCTGACGGACGGACCGCCCGCAGAAGAGGCTGCGGCTGGCTAGAAATACCGAACTAAGTGGGGTTGTAGATGACGCGGCAGGCGACCGCCATCGCGGCGAGCGCGCTTGCGCTCGCCCTCGGCTTCTCTGTCGACGGTGCGATTGGCTGGTTGCTGGTCGCATCGGGTCTCGCCGCGGCCATGGCGTGTGCCTTCGCTTCCCAAGCGCTGGCGCCCGGGGTTCGTGCACCGTGGCAGCTGCTTGCGCTGGGCCAGTTGCTCAATGGCCTCGGCAACATGGTCATCGCTTTTGACGCTCAGCGGTGGGTTGACTCGCCGGACTGGGTGTCGGCGGTGTCCTTCAACTTCGCCACCATCTTCACCGTTCTGGGTGTGGCCGGATTGGCGTTGAAGCCCGTCGCATCTCAACTCGTGCCGGCAGGTGTGGACCTGTTTGCGATCACCGGGTGTGCGCTCGCGCTTGGGGTAATGTGGAACGTTGACGAGTTCCTCGGTGACGCCGACGGGGAAGTGGATTCGCTGCTCGATCTCATGGGCTTCCTGGCTGTTGTAGTCCAGTTCGCAGGCCTGGCGTTCGCCCCGATTGTCTGGTTTGCGCAGGCGAAGGGGCGGCGCACTGCGAACCGGCTGGTGGTTCTCGCGCTGGTGGCTGCCACGTTCGGGGACACGGAAATGATGATCGAGTTCTTCGATCTTTCCTTTACGGTCGTCGCATCAATGTGGCTCTCGTCGTCGTTGCTGCTCCTGATCGCCGCAACGTTCATCGGGGACGCCAGCCCACCGGTCCGGTGGGTGAGCGGTCAGCTGTTAGCGCGCTTAACACTTGCGTTCGCTATCGCGACGCTCGCTTCGCTGCCGTTCCGGCCGATGCCGGGCGGAATTGTCGGGGTGGTAATTGTCGTCGCCTTGGCGGCAGTGCTCATTGGCCGCTTGCTTGTCGCGGCAGTCAGATCAGATACCGAGCACGAAGTTTCCTGAACGCGCATCGTGCGGTGTCGATGTCATCTATCACCGCACGTTGTGCGGCCGGAACTGCACACTGATGCGGGGCCCGACCGCGCGTGTGGTCTTGGGAATGCAGTGCTCCCACGTGCGCTGGCAGGAGCCACCCATGACGAGGAGATCGCCGTGGCCGACCGTGAACCGTAGTGAGCGTCCTCCGCTGCGTGGACGCAACAACAAATGCCTGGCCTCGCCGAGCGACAAGATTGCGACCATGGTGTCTTCAGTGCTGCTGCGGCCGATCCGGTCGCCGTGCCACGCCACGCTGTCCGAGCCGTCACGGTAGTAGCACATGCCAGCGGTAACGAACGGTTCACCGAGTTCGGTTTCATAGTGGCGATCCAGTGCCTCCCGAGCTTGTATAAGTACGGAATTGGGCAGTGGCGCACCTTCGTCATAGAAGTAGACGAGCCGTGGGACATCGACAACCCTGTCGTACATCTTCCTGCGTTCGGCATGCCACGGAACGTGCTCGATCAGGTCGGCGAATAGGGCTTCGGAACCGGAAATCCAGTTCGGGCACGTATCGACCCAGGCGCCCTCGGTCAATTCGGTCCGCTGCATCCCCGCGAGACCGCCGATGCGGGGGCCGCCTGTGCCGATATCGAAGAGCGACACCTGATGCGATGGGAACACATGTTCGATTCTAAGCCATGTCTGTCACGATTGGCGGCACCGTGTTGCTCGAACGGTAATTTGTCGGCTTTGGGTGGGCTGGGACGAAACACGTTGACGGCAACCTAATGTTCAGAATTTGCCCGTAGAACATACCCATTTTGTAACGTACTCTTGGCTAAGCTGTTTGTCGTTCGAGTCACTACGGGAAACATCTGCTGTTCACAGGGTGTGTTGCGAACACCATTCCGGCGTGCAGATCCGACGACCCTGAAGGCCATGTATGCATACTGCCGACGCTGTTCGCGACCTTGTGATCGCGATAGGCCCGCTCGGGTACCCGAACGCCACGGCGGTCGCGGCCGCATCGCACAGTGGTGCGCACGGAGTCCTCGATCTCGGTGAGGGTCGCTCCGCCGCGCGTCGTGAACTCGCGATCGCAGCGCGCATGGTCCCTGGCGGTTTCGGGGTCCGCATCTCGGCTGACTGTGTGCTCGGTGCGCGCGAGCTGCCTGACGAAGTCGCGTGTGTTGTTCTGACCCGCGACGCCCTAGCTCGCGCGGACGAGTTTCGCGGTCGGCGGCTTCTCGCGGAAGTGACGTCCCCGACTGAGGCGAGAAGGGCCCGTGAGGCAGGCGTCCACGGCGTGATCGCCCGTGGTTGTGAAACTGGCGGGCTCGTTGGTGAGGTCAGCAGCTTCGTCCTCCTGCAGCAATTGACGGCCGACGACTCCTGCACCCTGCCCGTGTGGCTGGCGGGGGGAATTGGCCCTGACACCGCCGCCGCAGCGGTCGTAGGGGGAGCGCGTGGCGTCGTCCTAGACATACAACTCGCGCTACTCGGCGAGTCGAATATTCCCGCCGACGTCCGAGCGGTCCTCGCTGGAATTGACGGCTCTGAGTCAGTTGTCGAGAACGGGCAACGAACGGTTCGCCGCATGAGTCGCGGCGGCAGCGTCGTGCTGCCGGTTGGCGAGGACGGCTACCTCGCGCGAACGTTCGAATCCCGGTTCGGCACCGTGGCGGCTTCCGTTCGGGCTGTCCGCGAGGCGATAACCGCCGCCGTCGTCTGTGCTAGTGACGCCGCGAGCATGCTCGCCCCGGCCTCCCCGCTCGCCCGGGATCTTGGCACAGCGCTGCCCCTCGCACAAGGGCCGATGACACGGGTGAGTGACCAGCCGCAGTTCGCGGAGGCAGTCGCCGCTGGCGGTGCGGTTCCCTTCATCGCGCTCGCCGTGAACTCTGGGGCGCGCTCGCGGGAAATTCTCGGTGCCACCAAGGCGTTAGTCGGAGACTGTCCTTGGGGTGTCGGGATTCTCGGTTTCGCCGACGCAAAACTGCGCGAGGATCAGATCGAGGCAGTACTCGCCACGAAGCCCACGCACGCCATCATTGCCGGGGGGCGGCCAGCACAGGCATTGCGTCTTGAAAGCGAGGGGATCAGCACGTTCTTGCACGTTCCCTCCCCGGGGCTGCTGCGGCAGTACTTAGGAGCAGGAGCGCGCAAGTTCATTTTCGAAGGGGCTGAGTGTGGCGGACATGTCGGTCCGCGGCACAGTTTCCCGCTGTGGCAGGCGCAACTCGAGGAACTGCGGTTGTTCCTCGCCGACAACCCAGCGGCAATGCCCGAAGTACAGGTTTTCTTCGCCGGCGGTATTCACGACGAACGCTCAGCAGCCATGGTGGCCGCACTAGCGCATCCGCTCACGGCCGCTGGAATGAAGGCTGGACTGCTCGCTGGTACGGCGTACCTCTTCACCGAGGAGGCTGTCCACTGCGGTGCGGTCGTTTCAGGCTTCCAGCAGCACGTAATCTCCGCGACGCGCACTATGTTGCTGGAAACCGCGCCAGGTCACGCGACACGCTGCGTAGAGAGCCAGTTCGCGCAGCAGTTCGCGCGCGTGCGCGAGGAACTGAAGGCGAATGGTGTTCCTGACCGGGAGTTGTGGGAAAAACTCGAACAGCTCAATATCGGCCGCCTTCGCGTGGCCAGCAAGGGAGTCGACCGCGACGGCGACGCGCTCGTCTCAGTGAGCCCAGACCGTCAATTGCGCGACGGCATGTTCATGGCCGGTGACGTCGCGCTGCTGCGGGACCGCATTGTTTCCATTGAGGACGTGCACACGTCAATGACGACCAGCGCGGCTCGGTGGTACCAAGCCCGAAGCTCCGTCCTGGCGGGGGAACTCGGTGTGCGCTCCACCCCGGAACCGCAAACCGCGCCGCTCGACATCGCGATCGTGGGAATGGCGGCGTTTTTCCCGCAGGCACCGACGCTGTCGGCATTCTGGTCCAACATCCTTGCAGGCGTCGACGCGGTCACCGAAGTCCCCTCCGGCAGGTGGGACCCCGAACTGTACTTCAGCCCCGAAGGCGGGGACGGAAAAACACCGTCCAGGTGGGGCGGGTTCCTCCCACCAATCCCGTTCGATCCGTTACGTTTCGGCATCCCGCCCGCCTCACTCCCGAGCATCGAACCCACACAGTTGCTCGCTCTGGAAGTTGCGGACCGAGCCCTGCGTGACGCCGGGTATGACGACCGCCCATTCGACCGGCAGCGCACCGCCGTGATCTTCGGTGCCGAGTCCGGCAGCGACCTTTCCAGCGCCGGAGTTCTGCGCAACGTGCTGCCGTCGTACCTCGGTGAACTGCCCGCTGAACTCGACGCGCAACTACCGAAGCTCACCGAAGATTCCTTCCCGGGAGTGCTGGCGAACGTCATCAGTGGACGCATCGCGAACCGGCTTGACCTGGGCGGAGCCAACTACACGGTTGATGCGGCATGCGCCTCGTCGCTGGCTGCACTCGACGCCTCCTGCAAAGAGCTAGTCTCCGGGTCCGCTGAGACAGTGTTGTGTGGCGGCATCGACCTGCATAACAGCATCAACGACTATCTGATGTTCGCGTCGGTTCACGCACTGTCAGCTACCGGGAGGTCCGCGACGTTCGATAGTTCCGCGGATGGCATAGCGCTCGGGGAAGGGGCCGGTTGTGTTGTCCTGAAACGACTTGCCGACGCAGAGCGTGACGGCGACCGGATCTACGCCGTCATCAAGGGAGTCGGCAGTGCCAGCGACGGACGGTCCTTGGGGCTGACAGCGCCGAGGCCGGAAGGGCAGCGCGCCGCACTAGAACGCGCGTATCGCAGCGCTAGCATTTCGCCCGCCGAAGTGGGCCTCGTGGAAGCACACGGTACCGGCACAGTCGTGGGGGACCGGACCGAACTCACGACACTGACCGCACTCTTCTCTGATGCTGGGGCTGAAGCCGGCCAGGTCACCCTCGGCTCGGTCAAATCGCAGATTGGCCACACGAAGTGCGCCGCCGGAGTCGCGGGGCTCATCAAAGTCGCGCTGTCGATCTATACCGGTGTCAAGCCACCGACACTGCATGTACGCGAACCCAATCCGGCCTGGCAGGAAGACCGCAATCCGTTTGTTTTCACAGCGGAACCGCTACCGTGGGAGAAGATGCCCGCTGAGCGGATCGCAGGTGTGAGCGCGTTCGGTTTCGGCGGCACAAACTTCCACGCAGTTCTCTGTGGCCACCACGCGACTATTGCGCCGCCGCACGCATATAACGACTGGCCAGCAGAGCTTTTCACCTTCCGCGGCGCGACCGAAAACGCGGCGATCGGCGAGGCGCGCGAGTTTCTGAGCAGAGTTGACCTGACCGCAAGTTCTGCTGGGGCCGAGTGGGTCCTGCGGGACTGGGCGTTTGCGGCTGCTTGCGCATCCGACATGGCCGCGAGCCGTGGCGAACCGGTGTGGATCGCGTTTGTCGCCACGAACGTCGGTGAGCTTCGGCATCTTCTCGCGTCTGTCACCTCCGATACCCCCGACAGGGTCCGAGGCGTCTTCGTTCGGGACGGTGAGGTCACGGCCGACGGCAAGGTTGCGTTCCTCTTCCCAGGGCAGGGCAGCCAGCGACCGCGGATGGGCGCCGGTGTGCTGGTCGCATTTCCACACCTGCAGCACCATCTGCAGCGTGGCGCGTCGTACGCACGCGCGATCTATCCGCCCACTGCGTTCACCAAGGACACGGCCGATCGTCACCGCGCCGCGATAACCGATACCAGAGTTGCCCAGCCCGCGCTCGGAATAGTTGAGATGGCGCTCCATGATCTGCTGCGCACCGCGGGTGTGGTCCCGGACATGGTGGGCGGGCACAGTTATGGTGAACTCTCCGCGTTCGCCGCTGCTGGGGTGCTAGATCCAGACACCCTGCTGGAACTGAGTGCCGAACGAGCTGACGCGATACTGCACGCTGCCGGTGAGATGGCCGATCGTGGGACCATGGCGGCGGTCTCCGGAACTGCGCAAGAGGTGAACGACGCGCTCAGTGCCGCGGGTCTCGATACTGATGTCGTTATCGCCAACGACAATGCGCCGAAGCAGAATGTGATATCCGGATCGTCCCCCTCGATCGGCGCCGCGACGGATGCGCTCAAAGCCGCGGGCTTGTCGGTCAGCCGAATCAACGTTTCCTGCGCGTTCCACAGTCCGCTCGTCGCCTCCGCCAGCGACCGCTTCGCGCAGCGGCTCGCAACCACCCAGTTGTATCCGGCAGAGATGCCGGTTTATTCGAACACCACCGCCGCGGTATACCCCAACGACAGCGCAGCGGTGCGGAAGGGACTCGCGGCGCAGATCAGTGCCCCGGTTCGCTTCCGCGAGCAGATCGGCGCCATGTACGAGGCTGGCGCACGCGTCTTCATCGAAGTCGGGCCAGGCCATGTGCTCACCAAGCTCACGAGGTCGATTCTGGGTGACAAGTCCCACACGGTGATCCCGCTCGACGACGGCACCTCGACGGGACTGACTGCGCTGCTGACAGCATTCGCCAAAATGGCTGCGGCGGGTGTCGATCTGCGCACCGGATGGCTGTTCGATGGTCGCGACGCGATAGCTCCCGACCCGAATGTCACGATCAAGCGGCCCGGCTGGACGGTTGACGGCCATCTGGTCCGGACCGCTGATGGATCCATCCCCCAGGGCGCGCTTGCGCCTGCGACCAGAGTGAGATTGACGCCTGTTATGAGTACAACCCCTCAAGAGTCGTCCGGCGCGGAGGCATTGATCAGCGAGTTTCTGCGAAACAGCCGCGAGATGGTTGCCGCTCAACGCGACGTCCTCCTCGGCTACCTTGGTGCGGGAGCGAACATACCGGCCCCGTCGCCGATCACCTACGCGCCCCAGCAATCAGCAGCTTTTGTGAACCCGGCGGAGGCAGTCGCGGCGCCCGCCGCGGATCGTCCCATCGAGACGGCTCCGAGCGTTGAGCATGCTGCCCACTCTCAACAGTCGGTGCTTTCACTGGTGTTCGAAGTGATCGGTCGTCGCACCGGATACCCGGTCGAGATGATCGAACCCGATCTCGATCTCGAAGCGGACCTCAGTGTCGACTCGATCAAACGTGCCGAGATCGCAGGCGAGCTGGCCGCTGAACTGGGTCTGCACCCTGGTGATGACAGCGAGATGGAAGAAGTTGCCAAAGCTCGCACCGCCGCAGCGATCGCGGAACTGCTCGCTAACAAACTCGGTGGGTTTCCCGAGCAGAGCGAGGAGCGAGTGACCGCCCCCGACAACGGTGACGGCGCGGCGACCGTTATTGCGCCGAAGCGCCTCATCATGCGCCGCATTCCGCTCCCGCCCGTGGGATCAGCACCCCAACTGGCTGGGCTGCGAGTGCTGGTCATCGGAAGTGGACCGCTCGCCGAGGCGCTGAAGAGCGAACTGCACGCCCACGACGCGATGCCGGTTGTCACGTCCGCGAGCTTCACCGCCATCCGTGAAGCAATGGATGTACCCATCGGCGGTGTGTTTTACCTGGGCAACCAGGATCGGGATGATGCGCCTTCGCTGCCTGACGCATTCCCTGTTCTGCGTGAGCTGATCACTGCGGCGCCGCGCTGGCTGCTCGCCGCTGGGCCAGGAGAGGGACTGCGTGGATTCTTCCGGACCGTGAGCCGCGAGTACCCGAATTTGCACTCCAGCGTCGTCGAATCGAACGAGTCCGACGTTCATCGATTTGCCGCTGAACTCGTGGCGGAAACCGCAGCGCCACCCGGAGAACCGCTCGTACTGTGTGACAACGGTGTACGCAGGAGGCTGGCACTCGAGCCGACAGACCTGGGTGCTGTGGCTGTTGCGGGCGCGGGACCGAACGGTGTCGGGGCGGCTGAGGCCGCCGCCCTTGGGCTCGACCAGGATTCTGTAGTGCTGATCGTCGGTGGCGCGCGAGGCATCACCGCGCGCTTCGCCGCGACACTCGCCGCTGCGAGCCGGTGCCACATCGAACTCGTTGGGCGCACCACACTGTCGCAGATGCCGGAGGACCCGAAAGTTGCGGCCGCATCGACGGCCCAAGAACTCCGGGCGGTGATGATTGAATCTGGTCTGCGCTCGCCTGCCGAGATCGAAACTGCCGTCAGCCGCACTCTGGCTGAGCGTGAAGTCAGGTTCACGCTGCACCGCCTGCGTGAACTCGGCGCGACCGTGCAATACCGATCGGCGGATGTGCGTGACCCCGAAGCCGTGACGAGCCTAGTGAGCAGTATTCACGCCGAATACGGGCGCCTCGACGGCATCGTGTACGCCGCTGGAATCATCGAAGACAAACTCATCGCGGAGAAACCGGCAGCGTCGTTCACGCGGGTATTTACGACGAAGGTCACCGGTGCGCGTCTGCTGATCACCGCTGCGGAAGAACTGTCGAACGGGCCGCGCTTCATGGTGTTCTTCGGCAGTATCGCAGCTGTCCTCGGTAACCGCGGGCAAGCCGACTACGCGGCCGCGAACGACGAGCTCGAGGCCCTGGGCAGGAACTGGACCGTTGCGGGGCAGCGTCGCGGGCTCACCGTTCATTGGGGACCGTGGGCGCCCACAGGGGAGAACAACGGGATGGTGACCCCCGAACTGATGCGGTCGTACGCGAAGCGAGGAGTCTCCCTGATTGACCCCGAAGAAGGAACCGCTAGCCTTCTGCGTGAACTCGCATGGGGTGATGAGTCGGTCAACTCGGTTGTCTACACCGCCTCAGGATGGTGACTTCGCCTGTGGCGCGCGGTGACCGCACCCGGGGCAAGGTCGCGATCGTGGGGATGGGGGCGTTGTTCCCAGGCGCGAACAACCTGACGGAGTACTGGAGAAACCTCTCAACGGGAGTCGACAGCGTCACTGACGTGCCTGCAGACCGGTGGGATGGAGATTTCTACGATCCCGCCGCCCGCAACGGTGAGCGGGCCGACAAGTTTTACTGCCGACGCGGCGGATTCGTCGAGGCAGACATCGATCCGGCACTTTTCGGGATCATGCCCAACTCAGTGGGGGATATCGACCCGGATCAATTGATCGCGCTGAGAGTTGCGGCGGAAGCGATTGACGACGCAGGCGGTTCGGGGACGCTGCCCGCGGACCGCTCACGAGTGGGCGTTGTGCTCGGGCGGGGCGGATATCTGACGCCTGGGCTGGCTCGCCTCGACCAGCAGGTGCGCACCGCCAATCAGCTGGTTCGCACCCTCGCGGAAGTAATGCCCGGCATAGCGCCAGGCGACCTAGAACGAGTGAAGGATGCCTTCCAGGCCCAGTTGCGGCCGCCCACATCAGATGGCGCTATTGGTCTCGTCCCGAACCTATCGGCGTCCCGGATAGCGAACAGGCTGGATTTGCGTGGCCCCGCGTACACGGTCGACGCGGCGTGCGCGTCCTCGCTCGTCGCGGTCGATCAGGCGGTGTCCGCGCTGATCAGTGGTCGTTGTGACGTGATGCTCGCCGGTGGGGTGCACCACTGTCACGATGTGACGCTCTGGAGCGTTTTCAGTCAGCTCGGCGCCTTGTCCGCGTCCCAGCAGATCCGGCCGTTCGATCGTCGTGCGGACGGTGTTCTGATCGGGGAGGGCACGGGCATCGTCGTTCTGAAGAGGATCGAGGACGCACAGCGTGACGGTGACCGCATCTACGCGGTGATCGCGGGATGTGGCGTTGCGAGTGACGGTCGTACCGCCAGCTTGTTCAGTCCCGACCCCTCGGGTCAGGTTCAGGCAGTGACACAAGCGTGGGCGTCGGCCGGCCTTGATCCGCGCGAGCCGGGCGTGATTGGTCTCCTCGAAGCGCACGGCACCGGCACCGTCGCGGGGGATGGTGCTGAGCTGCACACCCTTCGAGAAGTATTCGGGCAGGGCGATGCCGACGAGGCACAACCGGTGATCGGAACAGTCAAATCGATGATCGGCCACGCGATGCCCGCGGCCGGGGCAGCGGGATTAATTAAGGCGGCACTCGCCGTCTTTCACCGAACACTACTGCCGACACTGCACTGCGATGACCCGCATCCGACGCTGCGCGAATCCCGGTTCGCTCCGATTGCCTCCGCGCAACCATGGCTACTTCCGAACGGTCAGGACGCGCGGCGCGCAGGGGTCAACGCGTTCGGTTTCGGTGGCATCAACGCTCACGTGATCATCGAAGAACCGCCAGCGCACCAGGCCGCACTCACTGTGAATGAGCCCGAAATGCCAATGCGTTTCGCTGCCCGGACCGTCGCTGAACTGGCGGAGATCCTGGGGCGGCCAGATACGGAGCTCCGGCATCGTGAGATCGGCAGTGGCCCCGCGCGCGTCGCGATCGCGGACCCGACCCCGAAGCGGCTAAACCTGGCGCGCAAGGCAATTGCGCGTGGCGTGCCGTGGCGCGGCCGATCGAACGTGTGGTTCACGCCGTCGCCGTTGCTCGGCCCAGGCGGCGGCAAGGTGGCGATGGTCTTTCCTGGTCTCGAAGCCGAATTCGCTCCGGACGTCGGCGCGCTCGCAACGGAGCTCGGGATCGCAGGTAGTGGCGATTTCGCGGCCAGCGTCGGCCAGGTGGGCAGTCACGGTGCGGCGGTTTTCCAGCTTGGCCGGATCTTGCACCGCGCCCTGTCCCGGCTGGGCGTGACAGCCGACGGGCTTGCCGGACACAGTGTCGGTGAGTGGTCCGCGATGGCACAAGGCGGGATCTTCAGTCACACCGAAATTGACGCGTTCCTCGACGCCTTTGACCCCAGCTCCGTGACCGTTCCAGGCGTGGAGTTCGCGGTCATTGGTGCGTCAGCATCACGTGTGGCACAGGCGATCCCTCAATGGGCGGAGGTGGTCCTGTCTCATGACAACGCACCAAATCAGTCGATTGTGTGCGGCCCGGGGGAGGCCATTGCATCCGTGGTCGAACGTTTCCGTGCCGAGGGCGTGATCAGTCAAGTCCTGCCCTTCCAGTCTGGATTCCACACGCCCATGCTCACCCCATATCTTGGTCCTATCGTGCGGAACTTCGAAACGCTCAGCATCAACCCGGCGGAGATTCCCGTGTGGTCAGCGACCACGACGCACCCGTTCCCCTCGGATCCTGGACAGGTCAGGAAGATCTACATCCAGCATCTCGTGGAAACCGTGCGGTTCCGGGAACTGATCACGAACATGCGCGACGCTGGCTTCGTGGCGTTCATCCAGATGGGGACTGGGCAGATCAGCGCGCTGATCGGTGACATCTTGCATGGCCGTGACCACCTCGCGATCCCGGCGCATGCCCCTAAAGCGGGGGCTGCAGAACAGTTGATCCGAGTCCTCGCGGCGCTGTGGGTCGAGGGCTATGAGACACCCGATGTGGCGCGAAAGTCTGCGCCCGTGACGAATTCGGGGCGCCGTATACGGCTCAACCTGGGTGGGGCGCTCGTCAGCATCCCCGAGCAGGAGCGCGTTAACTTAAAAGGCGTTACAGCGCAGTCAGTTCCGGATATGCCCCGTACCGCGTGGGGTGCGGAGTTCACCGCGCTCATCGACGACACGCAGCGTGCGGCCCGCGAGCTGATGGCAGCGGCAACCGCACCGCCGGTTGTCACGCTCGCTCCGGTCAGGCCGGTGAGTGCCGCGCTCGAAGTGTCGCTGAAGACGATGCCGTATCTGATTGACCACAGCTTCTTCAAACTGCCACCGGACTGGCCAGATGATGAGGACCGCTGGCCGGTGGTACCGGCGACTACGCTCGTGGATCACATGGCCGAGTTCGCGCGCCGCGCCGCCCCCGGCCGCGTCGCGGTAGCACTCAACGATGTGCGCTTCGAGAAATGGCTGCCAGTCATTCCTGCAGTCGCAGTTGCTGTGACGGCGATGCCGGGTGACCGCACTGACGTGGTGACGGTCGCGATCGACGGGCATGCTCGCGCGCGAATCGACGTCGCCCCCAGATATCCGGCTCGTCGGCCTCGCCTGTGGAGTTTCGATCCGGCGCAGGAACACGCACCGAAGGATCACGCTCACGAATTGTATTCTCGCCGATGGATGTTCCACGGACCCCAGTTCCAGGGCGTCACCGAACTCACCGCTATTGGTGACCGGCACGTCCGCGGTGTATTGAAGACCCCGGCAGCGCCTGGCGCATTGCTGGACAACGCGGGACAGTTGCTCGGCTACTGGGTGCAATCGTCCGTGACCGACCGGTCGACAGTTTTCCCGGTGGGCATGGGCCGGATCGAGTTCTTCGGGAAACACCCCGCACCCGGCACAGCCGTCGAATGCACCATAATCATCCGCCAGCTGGACAGCCAGTTCATCACCGCGGACGTCCAGCTTGCCGTCCACGGCGAGGTGTGGACACAGATCATCGGCTGGCAGGACCGCCGCTTTGATTCGAACCCCGTCATCAGAGCCACCGACTGCGCACCGGAAGACCACACACTGTCAACGCTTCGGACTGACGGCTGGGCAGAGGTAGCCGAGATGTGGCCGGATCTCGCGACCCGCGAGCTGGTAGCCAGGAAAATGCTCGGCAGTCGTGAACGCGAACAGTACGCCACGGTTGCGCCGAGGCGCCGACGACAATGGCTGTTGGGCCGAATTGCTGCGAAAGATGCAGTGCGCCAACTGCTCTGGCGTTCAGATCCGCACGGCATCTACCCGCAGGAAATCGAGATCGCCAACCATGCGACGGGTGCGCCGTTGGTGTCGGGACGGCACGGCAGAGTGCTCTCGACTATCACCGTGTCGATCGCTCACTGCGCGGAAATTGGTGTGGCGATCGCGCGCCACGGGGCATGCGGAATCGACATCGAGGAGATCCGCGAACGCGACGGCGCAGCGGAGATTGCAGCACTGACCAACGCTGAACACGACCTGCTCGCTGAGCTTCCCGGCGAACGCGCGTTGTGGTTCACGCGGCTATGGAGTGCGAAAGAGGCGGTCGCCAAGCGGCTCGGAACAGGGCTGCAAGGCGCGCCGGCCCGGTTTGAAGTCGTTGCGGTCGAGCAGAGGCCCGACGGCGGTGTGCGCATGTCTGTGGCAGTCGCGGGGGACCAGTTCGAGGTCTTCACGACCGTCACCGAGAATCCCGCTCCGCTGCCGTCACGCAGGTATGTTGTGGCCTGGACAGGCCACCCCGAAGAGGAGACAGAAAACTGATGAGCGAAAACCCGGTGGTGCGTGACGTGGATACCGTCAACGAATCCGAGGTATTCGACGGGATCGTGTCGATGCTGGCCGAAATGCTCGCCGAATTCGATGTCGATCCAAGCGAAATAGGCCGCGACACCGAATTTCACGACGACCTGGAAATGGAAAGCATCGACCTGGTCGCGCTGTCGGGCTTGCTCCGCGAGCGGTGGGGGGACCAGGTGAACTTCGCTCAGTTCATCGCGGGGATGGAACTCGAGCAGATCATGCATGTCACCGTTGGGCAGCTTGTGCGATTCGTCGTCGATAGCGTGAACAACCCGAGCCCGGGTGGCGAGGACCAACCATGACCAAGATCAAGGCTGGCGACATCGACGTCCACGTGCAGCGCATGGGGCCAGCTGATGCGCCGATGACGGTGGTGCTGTTGCATGGCTTGTTGTACGACAGCCTCGCGAGCTATTACTTCACTGTAGGTCCAGCTCTCGCCGAACTCGGCATCGACGTCGTCATGTACGACCTTCGTGGTCACGGACGGAGTTCACGCCCCGCTAGTGGTTACAAGCTTGAGCATTTCGTCGATGACCTGCGTGGACTGCTCGACGAACTGGGCATCGACCACCCGGTGCATCTGGTGGGGAACTCGTTCGGTGGAACGATTGCTTTCGGGTTCGCGGCCGCCTATCCGGAGCGGACCGCAAGCATTTTGTTCATGGAAGCTGAACCGCCAGTTCGCCAGTGGGCCATTCATATACGTGAAGGTCTCACCGATGCCGTGCACCGTCTCGGGAAGCCGGACGCCTTCGATTACATCGCCGACACATACGGGTCGCATCCCGCGCGACTCTCGAAAGCGGCGTACAAGATCCTGCAATCGACGACGATTGTCGACGATATCCCGAATAGCGCCCTGATCAGTGAAGACCTCTCCGAGGTTACGTGTCCCGTGCTCGGAGTTTTCGGCACCCAGACTGGGCTGGCCTACCAGGTTGACCTTCTTCGTCAGAAGCTCACGGCGTTCGACGTGCAGATCCTCGATGGCATGGGACATTCCGTGCTGGTCGAGAAGCCTGCACTCACCCGAACAATGGTGGCTGACTGGCTGTTCGGCGGCCATCAAGCAACGCTCAGTGCTGCGGGCAAGGTCGGCGCCTGAGTGAGCAAGTTCCTTTTCGTCGTCCCGCCGCTCGTCGGGCACATCAACCCCACGGTTGCCGTCGCCGCTGAACTCACGCGACGCGGGCACGAGGTCGCCTGGTCAGGCTCCGAACGCGTCATCCGGACACTCGGGGGTGAGCAGGCACGCGTCTTTGACTGTTACGCGGAACCCTTCGGCGAGCGCGGCGACCTAACTGGGCCGGCCGCGCTGCAATTCCTCGTAGAACGTTTCTTGGCCCCACTCGCACGGACGATGGAACCCCATGTCACGGAGGCGGTCAGAAACTTCACCCCTGACGTCGTCGTCGCAGACCAGCAAGCATTCGCTGGCGCGCTCGTAGCCGAACGGGAGGGGATCCCGTGGGTCACGTCCGCCACCACATCAACAGAGTTGTCGGATCCGCTGGCCGGAATGCCCAAGGTCCAAGCCTGGCTCCAGTCGATTCTTACGGAACTCCGGGAAGACGTCGGAGACCCTGCCGCCGACAGCGATCCACGCTTCTCACCACACGGCATTCTCGCGTTCACCACTGAGGAACTCGCGGGGCGTCCAGCCGTCGCGGCTGACCGTGTCTGGATGGTGGGGCCCGCACTGCGCGACGGTGCGGCCCACGTCGGAACATGGGATTTCCCGTGGGACTTTCTCGGTACAGAGGTGGCGACGGTGCTCATCAGCATGGGGACGGTCAACGGCAAAACGGGTGCGGCCTTTCTCCGCGGAGCGGCCGCCGCGATCGGTGCGAACGCTCACCGATTCCGCGCCGTGCTCGTCGACCCGGACGGTGTTGTGGACGAAGTGCCAGACAATGTGGTCGTCCGTCCCTTCGTTCCGCAACGTGAGCTCTTACCTCTCGTCGACGCGGTAGTGTGCCACGCCGGGCACAACACCGTGTGTGAGGCGCTGTGGCACGGCGTGCCGCTAGTAACTGCACCTATACGTGACGATCAGCCGGTCGTCGCACAGCAGGTCGTCGACGCGGGTGCTGGGGTGCGGCTGCGGTTTCGTCGTGCAACCGAACAACACATCATCGACGGACTCGACGCTGTTCTCGACCCGGATGCAGGCTACCTGGCAGCAGCTGTCCGCGTCGGACGGTCCTTTCGCGACGCTGGAGGTGCACACAGGGCTGCCGATCTGCTGGGAGAACTCGTCACTGGCCTACAGCAGCCTCGACGGTCGGCCACGCCGAGCGAATCGCGTCCTGCCAGTACGGCCACGAATGTGTCCCCGATGAGCGGAAATCCACGGTCGGCGTGATCCCTCCGGCACCGAGTCTTGCCGCGAAGTCCGCTGAGCACGTCAGGGCTGCCGCCTCGATTGGGCCGCCAACGACGATCGTTGCCTGCGTATCGTCATCGAACTGCTGCTCGTACCGCCCGGGCGTACCGTTCCCGGCGTACAGGTAAAGCGGCTTGTCGCGCAATGCGCCGAGATTCTGCGCCGGGTCGTGTTCAAACCATGCTGGCGCGTTCCTTGGACCCCACATGTTCGTTGCGTCGCCCCCGCGATACGCGATGCCAGCTCGCACGGTGTCTTGGTACGGCTGGGGGGCTACGAGCGGGCACGCGCTGATCGCGACAACACCGCGGTAAAGGCCAGGGTGACGTGACGTGAGCGTAAAAGCTGCTTGACCACCCATCGAGATACCGCCGATGGCATTTCGGCCATTGCCGTTGAAATAGCTGTCGATGATCGGAGGCAGTTCCTCGGTGAGAAATGTTTCCCACATGTACACGCCGAACTCAGGATCGGGCTGCTGCCAGTCGGTGTAATAGCTTCCCTCGCCACCCGCCGGAAGTACGACATTGACATTTTTGGACGCAGCAAAGTCGACAATGTCCGTTTTAGTGATCCAGTCGCTTTGCTCGAAAGTCGCCTCGTTGCCATCCAGTAGGTAGAACGTCGGACGCGGCGACGAGTGCGCTGGATGCAGGACGTGCACACGAATCGTGCGTTGCATCGCCGGGGAATCGACGTAGATGTCAGTCCGCGTGACAGAAATTTCGTCTACGCGCGTGACTGGCGCCGCCGTCGCGAAGCTAGCGGCAAATAACGTGACGAGCGAAACCACAAACACCATCGAAAGAACCGTTGCCGACCGCGAAAAGGCCGTGGCCCTCGACCACCAAGTCACGTGGACCTCACTTATCAACAGCCTGTGATTTGAGACTCACACAGTGTAGCCACACGACTTTCTGACCGCACAGCCGCAGGGACCCTGTGAACCGTCCGTGCGGTGTGCTTGGATGTGATTGTTGCCGTGCGAAGGGGGCCTCAGTGGAGCGAATCGACGGTGTGGGAGCCATGCTGTACTACCTCTTCGAGGAGCCGCATCGCAGGGCAGTGGTGGCGATGTACGCGTTTGACACGCGCTCCGCTCGTGCAGTTCCGGCGACCGTCGATGAGCTGACCGACTACGTAATGACACAGATCGGAGACCAGCCGCTACTTTACCGGAGGCTCGTTCCGACACCGCTGAACCTCGACAACCCGGTGTGGGTGGCCGACGCAGCCAAGCCCGGTCGTGGCCGGGTCTCCGCCCGCACTGTGCGGGGGGCAGGAACGTGGGATGACACTGTCGCCACGCTGGCCGCGATCGCGTCAGAACCCGACGCGTGCGAGGTGCCGTTGGAAGTCATCCTGCTTGACGGGGTGAATGCGCATCCGCAACTGCCTGAAGGCGCAGTTGTCGTGGCGTTGCGCACGGACCATGCGGCGATGGACGGTACCGCCCGCGCGGCACTTGAGCGGCAGCTTTTCACGCCCGAACCGGCGCGGTGGCAAACTCAGCCTCCCGTCGCGTACACCGACGAGACAGGAATACCGTCCCGTTTGCTGATCTTCCTCACGGCGCTGATGCTGATGCTGGCGCGCATCGTGGCATTCGTTCGGCTCGCGGGCGAAGCACGCCGCATCGGAAAGGAAACGGAGAAGGCGCCACCGGACACGTGGGTGTCCTCAGCCCTGGACACGGGCCCGGACGAACCCAACCGCGTCAACGAGTTCTTCACCGTCTCGCTCACAACGGTCAAGAAAGCCCGCGCTGCGGTACCAGGGGCGACAGTGAACGACGTCGTGACGGCGGCGGTTGCCACAGCCGTGCGGTACTACCTCGAGGAAATCGGGGAACTTCCCGAAGAACCTCTGCGGTGCTTCATTCCGATCGCGGTACCCGCGGCATCCGGCCGGACCGAAGGCAACCACATCACCCGTGGCACAGTCCCGCTCTGGACCTCGATCGACGACGATGCTGAACGGCTGCGCTGCACGCACGATTCCATCGCGGCCGTGAAAGCGAGAGTCGCGAGCGGTCCGCAGATCGCAACCGAGCGGGCTGCTCTCACACTGTTCGCGCCACTCGCCGCGCGCGGCCACCGGCGTGACACGGTAGAAGGACGCGGCGCGAACACGGTCGTCACCAACGTTTTCCGCGGCCCGCAACCGCTGTACCTAGGAGACGCCCGCTGCGTACGGACCCATATCGTGTCGGCGCTCAACAAAGGCGCGCCACTCTCACATCAAGTCACCAACCTCGAAGGGGAGCTCATGGTTTCCCTGTCTGGCGGAGCGGGAGCGCTGCGCCACCCGCAGCGCTATCGTGAGCTGCTCGAGAGGGCATTCAGCGATCTCGCCGGGCTAACTGACCTTGTGCGCAGGCCCGCTTAGTTTCCGGGTGGAGCCCAGCGAACGGCGTGCACGAACTGTGGGTGCGGGTCGCGCACGTCCATCCGCGACCCGTCGATGCGGAGTTCGGCGTTGAACAGCGTCCTCGCGCTCACTGAACGCAGTGACACCACTGCACCCACCACGCAGATGAGTCCGCCGAGGAACGGAATGATGAAGCCGATGGGCGTGTGCGGGAGGCCTGCGGCAACCCAGAACACGAACAGTGAAACGATGCCGAACAGCGCAATCAAGGTCGCACGCCACAACCGGAACGTCCGCTGGCGCAAGCACGTCTCGCACAGTGGAAAATCAGCGTGGAGCCATGCTTTGCCACGCTGCCGTTCAGCGATCCGGTTCAGGACGTTGCGTGGTCGATGCTCCAACAGCGTGAACTTCACTTTGGGCCGTGACTCGACGATGAACTCGCAGCGCCGGGCTTGTGGCTGCCCGTGCGGAATGCAGACGTCCGGAAGTTCACCGACGAGTTCGTAAGAACCAGGTGCGATGTCAGGATGCCGCGAGTAGCGAAAGCTGCGATCCTCCTCGGTCAGCTGTATCGGCTCAAGCGGCCGCAACGGATACTGCAACTGCTTGGTGGCCGCATCCCATTGCACCCACGAAGCCGTCCACAAATCGATCTCCCCCATGGAGGCAGTATCGGGCGACCGGACGAAAAGAGCAAAGCGGACTCCCGTTTGTCCGATTGACACCGTGACGCGGCTCGGACAGAATTCACCTGCCGCTGGGGGAGGCGGCGACTCACAACACAATGGGGGAATCAATGGCAGAACTCGCCGTCGATTCAGCAGAGATCGAAAAGTTCGCACGTGGCGTGGCTGACCTCGCCGCTGAGGCGGATGGTGCTGTCGACTACGTGCACACTTGGGTCCAGATCCGTTCTGGCCAGGCAGGCTACATCTTCCGTCACATACTGGGCACGGTCAGCGACACGCGGGGCGTTCTGACATCGAACCACGAGAAGATCGCTCGCCTGAGTCGTGAATCGGCTACCGGACTGGAATGCACGGCGCAGCACTATGCTGCGGCGGAGGCGGAATCACGGGCGAGAATCATCCATGCCGGCGCTCCACTCGCCCCGCTGACTGGCGCTGGGCGATGAGCGCCCGTCCGTTAGACGCGCTGGCACCTCCCGTCGCTGTGGACCCGATCCCCGACATCCTCGAGAATGCCCTCGGATTCACTCAATATGTGAGCCCCGCGTACTGGCTTGGTATCGCGGTCGATACTGTGTTCGACTTCGATCCATGGCAGCAGATTGCGGAAGCAATCGCGGGGGACTGGGAATCGCTGCAGCGAGCGGGTCTCTCGCTCGCGAACATCGCAGAGTTCAACTCTCGCTTCGAGAACGTTTTGAACGACGGTTCTGGCGTGCTGGCCAAATCGTGGGCAGGCGAAGCGTCCGATGCTGCGCGGCATTACTTTGCTGATCTCGCGCAGTCGGTCGGGGGTCAGTCGGCCGCAATCGCGAGCATCGGTCGACAGTTGCAGACACTCGCCGTCGGAATGTACGAAATGTCGCAGGTGATCAGCAGCCTGGCGCGCGCCCTGGTGGACTACCTGATAATGCTCGGCATCGAATTAGCGGCAACGGCAGGCCTGACCATGACGGGTGCTGGAGTGCCTGCCGCCGCAATCGTCGGCGCCGCCGCCTACTACCAGATCTACAACATCCTCCACATGTGGCAGAAGATCGCGAACTGCATCGACAGTGCGTGGAACCTGGCGCAAACAACAGTGGGTTTGACCGCCGGGCACTTAGGCGCGGTAAAGAGCTATCCGCTCAAAGAGCTGCCCCAAGCACCGTACGGGGGAGCCGAGAGATGACGAGCGACCCATACGAACCGCTCGATATCGCAGGCGGCAACGTCGGACTATCACTGCATCTCGAAAGCTCGCTGCGCCGGATCGCGGCATCTGCAGCTGACGAGAACGTGAAACGGCTCATCGCAGAGGTTCTCGCCCGCCGGATGAGCGTTCGTGAGCTCGCTGTCACCGACGCGTTTAACACGCTCATGATGCCTGTCATGCGGACATTCGCGCAGAACTACAAGCAACCCGACAGCGAGACACTGCGGCAGCATGCCGCAGACATGGAGCTGCGCCTAGCTGAAGGTGGATAACCCTGCTAACGGGAATCCATCAGCGTGCGTCAACAAAACCCCTGGTTTTTCGTGGGTTCTGTTGACCTGTGCTGATGAATTTGGGTGGGGGTGCGTCCTCTTCGCTCGAGCCCCGTCCGTATGCGCCACCGCCCCCTCCCGGAGTGTCGCCGCCGCCCTTGTGGGGCAGAGAATCTCACCTCCGCGAGCTTTTCGGCGCTGGGATAACGGAGCCGACGTTCGAGCGACGAACCCTCGCCACGCCCGCGCAGATCACCACACCGGCCGCATTCCGCGAGTTCTTTAAGTCGAACTACGGCCCGACTATCGCCGTGTACAACTCGCTCGGCGCCGAACCAGGCCAGCAATTCGCGCTCGACCAGGATCTCGAACGATTCCTCACCAACTCGGCCGCCCGCATCTCGGACACGCCTGCACGGTGGGAAATGGAATACACGCTGTTCACGGCCGTAAGACGTAAACCGTGTCTCCACCTGCGGCTAGTGACATCCGCAGGTGGAGTCGGTCTTTCCGGGCGACCCGCAGTTCGCTGCGGGCGTGTAGTCCATCGGCATTCCTCGCGCTCGGGATTTCATGCCCGACACTGTGATCCCTTCCCGCTCAGCGGCCACGACCTGAGTGACACCGTCGAGGTAGATGAGTTCTAGCGCTCGCCGGGTTGCAGGTGATAGTCCGCTGAGCATGGGCCGCAGACAGTTGGCGAGTTCGCGCTTCACGTCATCGTCGGCCCGGTGCGGGTCGGAAATCCGGCGCCCCACGAATGCGTGTACTTCTGCGCCGAAGCGCCACCTGGTCAGAAGGAAAGGCTAGCGGTGCCTGGTTCGAGCCCTTCCGAGCCGAAAATGCCAGAGTCGTCCATCACTGCGCCCGGAACCAGGTCGGATTGCGCGAGGCCGAGCGTCTCCGCGCAGAGGGGGCACACGATCACGGTTCCACCTTTCTCGATGAACTCGCTGAACTGGTGTTTGAGCGGAGGTTCGGAAGCGAAGTTCAACGACTCGGGCAGGTCAGTCCGAGCGAGGTTTGGGCCATGGACGTCGAGGAACAGCGTGACCGGTCTGTTCGCGGCAAGTGCGCGGTTGGCCATGCTGATGGCTAGGTTGGCACGCCAGAGATCTTCTTCGTCGTAGGCCGTTCCTTCGCCTGGCCCGGGTCCGGCGCTCAGCTGGATGAAAACGCGGTCCGACAGTTCAGGGGCGTTTGCCGAGGTCACCGAGGTGCACCCCGTGACACTCAGGGTGGCAGCGATCAATATGAGTAGTAGCCAGCGCGGCGTGGTGACTGTTGGCACGAGTGGCTCCTCAGGATTGTGTGGCTAGACACATTGTCCCCTCCGAATCCATCTGCGGAGGTCAATAGAAAAGCCTGGTTTTAGGCAGTTTCCGTTGACCTGTGCAGATGGATTCGGAAGGGGGAGGAGGAGGGGGTGGTCATCCCTCGATGTAGGCCATCACATGCTTGACGCGGGTGTAGTCCTCGAACCCGTAGCCGGAGAGGTCCTTACCGTAACCAGAGGATTTGAAGCCACCGTGCGGCATTTCGGCGACGAGCGGGATGTGGGTGTTGATCCAGACGCAGCCGAAGTCGAGGTCGCGGGAGAGACGCAGAGCGAGGGAAATGTCTTTCGTCCAGACGGAGGAGGCGAGCGCGTATTCGGTGCCGTTGGCGTTTGCGAGCACCTCAGCTTCGTCGTCGAATGACTGGACGGTGATGACGGGGCCGAAGACTTCGTTCTGGACGAGGTAGTCGTCCTGCTTCAGTCCCGTGATAACGGTGGGCTCGATGTAGAAGCCACGGTCACCCTGGCGTTTGCCGCCGGTAGCGATTGTGGCGTGTTCCGGTGTCGTACCGATCATTTCGAGGACACGGTTGAACTGGTTCACGTTGTTGAGCGGCGGAACGAGAGCGTCGTCGTCGAAACGGCCCTTCTCATATGAGGTCCGGATCGACTCTGCCTGCTTCACAAGGAGGGCCACGAATTGATCGTGCACACTGGAGTGCACGATGACGCGGGTGGCGGCGGTGCAGTCCTGTCCGGCGTTGAAGTATCCCGCGACGGCGATGCCTTCGGCCGCTGCGTCGAGATCTGCGTCAGGGAACACGAGCACGGGTGCTTTGCCCCCGAGTTCGAGATGTACACGTTTCAGTGACTCGGACGCTGCTGCCGCGACGTTCTTGCCTGCCGCGACGGATCCGGTGATTGAGACCATCTGCGCGGTGGGATGTTTGACGACCAGTTCACCTGTCGTGCGGTCACCGCACACGATGTTCAGTACGCCAGGTCCGAAATGTTTGGCGGCGAACTCCGCAAGCATGACTGCGGTGACGGGTGTGGTGTCGCTGGGTTTGAGGACGACGGTGTTCCCGGCGGCGATGGCAGGGGCGAGTTTCCAGATCGCCATCATCATCGGATAGTTCCACGGTGCCACCTGGCCGATCACGCCGATCGGTTCGCGGCGGATGAACGAGGTGTGCCCGGCCATGTATTCGCCGGCGGACCGTCCTTCGAGGTTGCGGGCTGCGCCAGCGAAGAACCGGATCTGGTCGACCATCGCTGGAAGCTCCTCGGAGAGCGTCACCGCGACGACCTTGCCGGTGTTGCGGCTCTCCGCTTCGGCGAGTTCCTGGGTGTGTGCCTCGACCTCGTCAGCGAAACCGAGCAGCGCCTTCTGGCGCTCACCGGGAGTGGTGAGCCGCCAGCGCACGAAGGCTTCAGCGGCAGATGCGTAGGCTCGATCGACGTCGGCTTTGCCCGAGTTTGGTGCTTCACCGTACTTTTCGCCGGTGGAGGGGTCGATGATGTCCAGAACACGGCCGTCGGTGCTGTCGGTCTTTTCGCCGTGGATGAAGTTGGTGACCTTCACGAAGTCGTTCATGGTTGTTCCTCAGGATTGCAGGGTCGGGATGATCTGCTGGGCGGTGCGGGTGCCGATGCGGACGGCACCGTCGACGTGCTGGAATCCAGCGCCAGCAATGTCGGACGACGCGAAATACAGGGGCCCGACGGGGTCGTTCTGGTCGGGGCCGTACCGGTGCAGGCCGCCGAGGTCGTAGCTGGTGGCGTACGCGCCACGGGTCCATTCTTCTGTGCCCCAGTCGGATTCGTAGTACACGACGGGGTGCAGTGCTTTCTCGCCAAGCGCGTCCGCGATCGATTCGAGGATCGCCTGTCGCCGCTCATCCGCGCTCAGGGTAAATGCCTGGTCTGCCTTCACGTCAGGCACGAAGCCGACGAGGGTGCCGCGGGTGTCGCCGTGGTTGGTGTTGTCGTACACCTCCTGCACGAGGCCCTTGGGGTTGAAGCAGGTTCCGGAGAGACTGTCTTCACGCCAGAACGGGGTGTCGTAGACGGCGTGCACCTTGATGACGAGCCCCATGGACTGGTGCTGGTGCATCTGGTGCTGACGGCGGGGCAGTGGCGGGTTGTACGAGATGCGGCTGTACAGGTTGGGCGGTACGGCGACGATCACACGTTTTCCGGTGACGGTGACGCGATCTGATTCGACGGTGATCGGCGCGTCCGGGTGGTCGAGTCCACCCCAGGTGATGCTGCGAACGGGGCTATCGAGGATGACATCGTTTCCGAGTTCTTCGGCCATCCGCAGGGACACGGACTGCATTCCTGTGACGACACGCTTGTCGAGGATGAAGTCTTCATCGAAGAGGTGGGCGAAACTTCCCGCGGAGGCGCCCATGAAGGCGGCCTGCAATGCCGAGAACGCGTGGGCGGGTTTGGTGAGCATGCCGCCGGCAAGGAAGAGTGCGACGGTTTCGCAGGCCGCTTCGTCGCCGGAATGCTGGGCGAGCCAGGAGGACAGTGAGACGGAGTCCAGTTCAGCGGCGCGCGGGTGCTGCCAGGGAGCTTCGGGATCGATCTCTTTCGACAGTTCGTCGATGAGTGCGACGAGCCGGTTGACCTCGGCGGTCGTGGCTTCACCTGCGGGAATATCGTCACCGGAGAAGCGGACGCGCTCGCCATCGGGGCGGACGAAGATGTTTTCACCCTCCCGGTAGCGGGAAAACGTTTCGAGGCCGAGCTCGCCGACGAGATCCAGGAGAGCGGTTTGATCAGGTGAGATCCATTGGCCGCCAACCTCGAGCGTCGCACCGTCGATGTCGGCGGTCCAGGTACGGCCGCCGACGCGGTCACGGGCCTCGATCACGGTGACGGAGGCCCCAGCCTTCTTGAGTGTGCGGGCTGCGCTGAGACCGGTTGCCCCGGCGCCGATGATGATGACGTCGGATTCTCTACGGGGTACTGTCATGATTCCTCACTAAATGAATGCTGTTCATTAAACGGTAGCGTGTGTGGCCGTGGTAATACAAGGGGGAGTTTGTGTTCAGTGCCATATTTATGTGAAACGGGGGTGATTCCGTCGGACAGCGACAACGGGCGGACGTCGCGACGCTCTTCCGGGAGACGTGCGGGACGGCCAGCTACGAAAGTGCTGACGCCCGAGAAGATTGTTGCGGCAGCGCTCGACGTGATCGAGGTTTCGGGGGATAGGGGCCTGACAATCAGCGCGCTGGCCAAGCGTTTGGGTGTTGCGCCTTCCGCGCTCTACAACCACGTTTCGTCGAAGCGGGACCTGCTGATCCTGGTGCAGGACGACGTCATCGAGCGAATCGACTATGGGTGTTTCGAGACGCTTCCGTGGGCCGACGCGGTTCGTCAGTGGGCCCGGTCCTCCCGGGACGTGTTCGCTACGCACGGTCATCTCATCCCGATCTACGCGGTGATTCCCGTGACAAATTCGAGAGCGATTCTGCGGATGTACGAAACCGTCGCCAAGGGCTTTCTGGCGGCGGGGTGGCACGAGGGTGACATCGTTCATGCGATCGTGTCGATTGAGTCGTTCGTGCTGGGATCGGCAATGGACGCCAACGCGCCGGAAGACATGTATGACATCGGTGATCTCAGTACGGAGTTCCCGGTGTTCTCTTCGGTTGTTGCTGGTACCCGGGAAGACGCCTCGGGCCGAGCGGACGTCGCGTTCGAAATCGGCCTCGAGGGTCTGATCGCCGGACTAGAGGTGTGGCGATCCCGGCAACAATGACTGCCCGGCAGTCGTGGCATTTAGCCGGCCATCGGTGAAGTCTCAGCAACAGGCTCGGCAGCGATGGACCTGGGAAGTGTCTCGCCGCGGAAGAAGTCCGGGTGACGCTGCTTCATGATGACCATGAGCACTCCGCCGAACGCGAGGACCCCGAAGCCGAGGAAGAAGACCAGGCCGATCCCGCCGATCGAGGCACCGCTGCCGATCTCCGGGTCGAAGCTTTCGATGACGGAAATGACGAACACGATCAGCAGCATGGCTCCGCCGACTAGCGGGAATAGGAACTTGAACGCGATGTTGCGGGCGCTGGTGAACAGTTGCTTGCGGAAGTACCAGACGCAAGCGAACGCCGTGATGCCGTAGTACCAGCAGATCATGATGCCGAGTGCGGCGATCATGTCGAATAGCACCCGCTCCGAGAGAGTCGAGACCACGGTGTAGAAGACCCCGGCAATGATGGCGGCAACGGCGGTGGCGAAGGACGGAACCTTGTACTTCGGGTGCACGGTGGCGAGCTTCGCGGGAAACGCACGGTAGGAGCCCATTGCAAGCATGGCGCGTGAGGCTGGCAGGAAGGTCGCTTGCAGGCTGGCGCACGACGAGATAAAGATCGCGAGGAACAGCAGGAGGCCGCCCCAATGGCCGAGCACTGGCTCTGCAATCGCGCCGAAGACGTTTTCCGAGTTGACGGGGTTACCCAGGCCGAGGCCGGTGGTGCCGACGCCGGCGAACATCATCGCGGCAGTCGCGACTAGGAGGTATGTGACGAGGACGGACAGGATGCACAGCAGGCCCGCGCGGCCGGGGGTGCGCTTCGGGTCCTTGGACTCTTCACCGAGTGTCAGTGCCGTGTCCCAGCCCCAGAATGCGAACACCGAACCCATGAGGCCGATGACGAACGCCCCAACAGCCAGGCCAGTGAAAGGGTTGAACCAGTCCAGGCTGAAATCGAGACTCACCGGGGCAGTCCCGGCTGACACGTGACGCAGTGCGGCGACCGCGAAGATCAGCAGGACCACCATCTGGAAGCCGACGAGGATGTACTGCACGCGTTCGCTGGTCGTGATGCCGCGGCTCGAGATCCAGGCTGCGATCGCGATGAACATCAGGGTGGTAGCGATGTTGACCGGCCGATTTCCTGCCAGGTCCATCAAAAACACGGAATTCGTCAGTCTTCCGAGGAAGAGATACAGGAATTCGACCGCGATCGCCGCCAGATTCGCCAGGACGATGATCACCGAAATCACTGCGCCCCAGCCGCACATCCAGCCAACGTAGGGTCCGAACGCCTTCGTCGACCAGGTGAACGACGCGCCGCAGTCAGGGGTGTCGGAGTTCAGTTCCCGGTAGGCGTAGGCCGCGAGGAACATGGGGATGAATCCGGCGATGATGAGCGCCGGCATTTTCAGACCCACCGCGGCGACGATAAGCCCGATGCTGGCGGTGAGTGCATACGCGGGAGCGACGGAGGCAGTGCTGAGGACAGCACCAGCGAGGGTCCCGACCTTGTTGGTGGCGAGGCCCTTCGGATGTGGGACGGAGTCGCCCGGAGGTATCAGGTTCTGCATGAGCACGGTGTGTTCCTAGTGTGACGTGTCGGCGGCGCCGACGGGCGGTAACGCGGGGCGTCTTTGCCGCGCTTTGGCGGGGACGGTGCTAGACCAAATGAATACCGTTCATTTAAAGGTAGCGATGTGACTGCGGTAACACAAGAGGGAAAAAGAAAGCTGGCACACTTCGGGGCACTGCACGAGCGCAGCCGGCCCGTATAGTCCGTTGCAACGCGAAGGGGATCCGAGGTCAAACCCCCGTGAAGTTGCTGCGCTCATTGGGGGGGCGAGATGCGCAAACGCAGGTACGGTATTCGAGCGCTGGCCGCGGCGCTCGCGTTTTCAGCCTTATCGGCTGCCGGGTGTTCCCGGAACACGGAAACTGACCCCGTCAACGACTGGGTTTCGGCACCGATCGGTCAGCCGGCTCCACACGACGAAGCAGCGGTCGCCGAGCCTGGCGAGCCGCGACGGATCGCCTTCGCGCGCCCGGACGGTGAAACGTACTTCGCGAGCGACATCTACCCCGACCCGGTGTACCGGGGAGGCCCGGACGGCACGGAACTCAACCCTGATACAGAACTTCCGGTCCGCTGGGCAGAGGCAGGCCTTCCCGGCGCCGAAACCGGCGAAACCGTTGTTGTCGTTGGACACAACTACACCGACCGTATTGCACCGTTCCATCACCTGCGGGATGTCTCGATCGACGACGGCATCATCCTCGATCTCGGCCATGCGGTGCTCACTTACCGGGTGGAGGCTGTGCACGCGATCGAGAAGGGTACCATGCTGGGCGAGCACCATCTGCGCCAGCACACGGCTGGACGGCTGGTGCTCGCCAACTGCGACGTACTCGACGGGTCCGGTACGGGCGACAACTACTTGGTTGTCGCGCAGCTCGAAATGTAGGCGTCCGAGTGCGACGCGCTAGTGCCATCGGAGCGGCACTGCCCTTCCTTCCGGTCTAGTGACTCTCTTCTTTGGGTGGCAGGCCCGCTTCGATTCGTGAGCGGTACTTCTCAGCGGTCCGCTTCCGGCCAGGCAGGGCGTATGGTGCTCGGCGCCGAATGTCCTCCATCACCCGATTGGCGAACTCGGTGGCTGACTCATCTGGCTTGAACTGCCCCTGCTCGGGCTCGAACAGTTCGATCCGGATCTTGGGCCGCTTGGGGAACCGGACAATGTCCACGCTGCCGGTGATTGTGGCAAGCACGACCTTCGTCTCTGGGACTGCCTGCGCCAGTCGGCCTACACCGCTGCGCGCACGCAGCGGAGCGCCGCGTGAGATTGTCCCCTCCGGAAAAATACCGATGCACGCGCCGTTTTTGAGCTCAGCAATCGCCGAGTCCAGGGCGCCAGCATCACCCTTGTTGCGTTCGATAGGGATCTGTCCCATCCGGTCAACCACCCAGGCGACGGGCCGGTACTTCCACAGAGTTGACTTGGCGAGCGCGCAAACCTGCCGACGGCCCATCAGCCCGGTCCCAAAAGCAACTGGATCCCAATAGCTGTCATGGTTGCCGATGAGCAGAACCGGTCCGTCAAGCGGCAGGTGCTCCTCGCCGACGACTTCAAGTCGGCCCCAGTGCTTCACCACAGGAGAGGCAATGCGCATAACCGAGCGGTAAACAGGTGCAACGTCAGGATTCTTCACACGAACAAGCATTCCACCATTGCCGCGACTATGCGCCCACTGCGATTCGGGCGCGCCTACGGTGCTATTTCTCACCGTGCGATCTGCGGTGTGTGGCCGAACCGGTGGAGCTTTTCCGGGTTCCGCAGCAGATACAGGGTGTGGATAACGCCTTCCGCAACCTCCACAAGCAACACCAGGCTGAGGCGTCCGTCTTCGCGCACCAGTAGAGCGGGGAGTCCGTTGCAACTTGCGAAATCCATGGTGACCTCGGCTGGCGCCCGGTTCGCCTTGCTGGTGAGTCCCGCGAGGAACCGAGCAACTCGATCGGCTCCATGCACGGGCCGCCGTGCGGCGGAGACGACTCCACCCCCATCAGAAATGGCGACTACATCGGGTGCGAGCATGTCGACAAGTGCGGCGATATCTCCCTGATGCGCGGCGAGCAGGAATGCCCCAGTGACTTCGGTGGCGCGCTGTGTGTCCGAGGTGAAGCGCTGCCGTCGCGCCTGCACATGTTCGCGAGCGCGGTGTGCGATCTGCCGCACCGCGGCTGTGCTTTTGCCGACGACATTCGCGATGTCGTCGTAGGGAAAGTCGAAGACTTCCCGCAGGACGAATACCGCGCGTTCGACGGGGCTAAGAGTTTCGAGTACCAGCAGCATGGCCATGGACACGTATTCCACGAGTTCCGCATCCGCGTCCCCATCTGTCGCGATTGGTTCGGGCAGCCATGGGCCCACGTAACTCTCACGGCGCCGCTGCTGGGTGCGGAGCACATCGAGCGCGCGCCGGGTCACGATGCGGACGAGGAATGCGCGTGGGTCACGCACCTCGCTCAGATTCACGGACGCCCACGAAGGGTACGAGTCTTGCACGGCGTCTTCCGCGTCAGCTGCGGTTCCGAGGATCTCGTAGGCAATCGTGAACAGCAAGCTCCGATGCTGCTCGAAGTGCTCCGCATGTCTCATCCGGCATGCACCTTCCGTGAAATCTCTGCTGTCGCCCGCGGCCCCTCAGGCCATTTGTATGAGCCAGGTTTCTGGATTTCTCGCGCCAGCCACCTCAGTGTGCCGCGGCAGATCTGTTCTTTCACGAATGCCCCCGTTCGTCCTGCGATTGCGAGGTCGCGCGGCTGGTCGTCCGGTGCGACGTGCTGTACAACACCACGCCGGCGGCCCAGGCTCAGGCACTGGATTACGAATCCGGATGAGACCGGTCCAGGTTCGTTTCCAGCCGCGAGGTCGTTGACGGTTCTCGCTGCAAGTGCCCCGAGTGGGAGTGCGGCAGCGCAGCTCATGCGAATGTGATGCGCCACGTCGGCTGGGGGACCGGCGGCATCTCCCGCAGCGATGATGCGAGGATCAGACGAGCGGAGAGCATGGTCGGTGACGAGGCGACCGAGCATGTCGGTGGTGAGCCCGCTTTCCGCAGCGAGAGACCCTGCGCGCAGTCCCGTCGCGACGATCGTGACGTCGCTGGGCACGGTTTCACGGTCTGTGACCACTTTGGTCTGCTCGATCCGTCGCACACGGGAATTTTCGTACACGCTGACACCGAGCCTGGTCAGGGCTCGGAGAACGGCGCGGCGGCCGCGTGGTGAGAATCCAGGAGCTACAACGGAAGCGGTGACAAGGCTGACGTGTGATTCCGGCCTGGCTTCCGCGAGCTCAGCGGCTGTTTCGATGCCGGTGAGTCCGCCACCGACCACCGTTACGGTTTGCGGTGCGCACTTGAGCGCGTCACGCAGCCGTTGCGCGGATTCCCAGTCGGCGAGACTGTACGCGAATTCGCTGCCAGGCAGAGTGGGCAGCTCGGCTCGGCTGCCCACGGCATACACGAGGTAGTCGTAAGCCACTGCCGGTGCGTTGTCGAGGAGGATGTGGCGCGCGCCAGCGTCGATTCGCTGCGCCTGTGCGACGATCACCTGGACGTCGGGATTCAGGACCTCAGCGAGCGGCACCTGAGCGGGATGCCCACCAACAACGAACTGATGCAGCCGGATGCGTTCAACGAAGTATGGCCGGGCGTTGATGAGGGTGACGTTGTGACCTGCCGCGAGCTGGTTCGCGGCCATAACACCTGCGTAACCAGCACCGAGGACGACTATGTTGTGTGTTTTCATGCCCATACGTCGCCGGAAGCCCTATGAAATGTGACAGATTATAATAGTTCTTTCGCGAGCTCCCGTTCGAGTCCGTCGAGGATCAGCTCTAAACCGAAGGTGAACTCCTTCCCGAACGAGTACCCGGGCTGCATCACATGCTCTACCGCCATCTCGGTGAGGTACGGGAACTCCTCGGCCGGCATCTGTGCCAGAAGGTTCCCGGCGACCTCCTCGAAACCTTCAGCACCCTGAAGTGGCAGATTCTGCTCTTGCAGAACGAAACCGTAAATGTAGCTATCCATCAGCGCGAAAGCGTGCGCCGCCAGCTGCACAGAAAACCCCGCGGACCTCAGGCACCGAACCACCGCCTCGTGGTGGCGCAATGTCGCGTGCCCGGGGTTGCTCCGCGAGTCAACGAGACCAACCGCCCACGGATGACGTGTCATCACCGCGCGTGCAGTGAGGGCACGCTCACGCATCGCTGCCTTCCAGTCGGGCCCGAAGGGCACCTCCATTTCGCTGAACACGGCATCGACCATGCCGTCGAGTATCTGGTCTTTACCTGCGAAGTGGTGATAGAGCGACATCGCTTCTACCTGTAGGCGTTCCGCAAGTTTTCGCATACTGAACGATGCTGCGCCGTCTTCGTCGGCAAGTGCCACAGCAGCTTCCACTATGCGGTCCCTAGAAAGCCGCGTGCGCCTAGCCGGTGCGGAACTTCTACGCGGAGACATGCACGCTCCTTCCATAGAAGATGTGGCTCCACTTGTGGCTACTGACCAATGACCTTACACTGTAAGACTACCGGCCTTACAAAGTAAGGCGTCGCAATCTCGGCCCAAGTCACAAGGAGTGTCGCCGATGAAGGCTGCCGTTTACGATCGTTATGGCCCGCCCGAAGTCATGCGCATAACGGATGTGGACAAGCCCACGCCCAGGGACGACGAAATCCTGGTGAAGGTGTATTCGACAACTGTGACTGCGGGGGACTATCGCGTCCGGACTCTCGACACCCCAGCGGGGTTCAGGCTTATGTCGCGAATCGTGTTCGGTGTTTCCACACCACGAAAGCCCATTCTGGGGTCCGAGCTTGCTGGTGATGTCGCCTCCGTGGGCAAAGATGTTCGTTCCTTCGCAGTCGGTGACGCGGTGGTCGCCTTCACGGACGCGGGGCTGGGCTGTCACGCCGAATACCGGTGCGTACCGGAAAGCGGGATCGTTGTCCGCAAACCTCAGAACCTGACGTACGAGCAATCCGCCGCGCTGTGCTTCGGTGGCACCACGGCATTGCATTTCCTTCGGAAGGCGAAGCTCAAAGCCGGGGAAAGAGTGCTGGTCAACGGTGCATCCGGAGCAGTTGGCACCGCGTGTGTTCAGCTTGCGCACCATCTCGGCGCAGAGGTAACTGGTGTCTGCAGCACAGCGAACATCGAGCTCGTGCGGTCTCTGGGCGCCACCCACGTCGTCGACTACACGAGGGAAGACTTCGTGCACTCGGGCCAGACGTATGACGTCATTATCGACGTGGCCGACACGGCACGGTTCGCGCTCAGCAAGAGAGCGCTTACGGAAAATGGGCGGCTGTTGCTGGTCAGTGCACCCCTTGCTGAACTTCTCAAAGCACCGTTCTCCTCGCTGTTACGGAGGCAAAAGGTGATCGGGGGTGTAGCGCTGGGCCGTCTGGATGATGTGCAGCAGCTTGTCCGACTTGCAGAAGAGGGCGTGTACACGCCAGTTATAGACCGCACTTACGCGTTCGCGGACATCGTTGAAGCGCACCGGTACGTCGCGACCCGCCGAAAGAAGGGGAACGTTGTACTCGTGCTTGACCAGTAATGAGCCGGAGACTGCTCAGTCCACCTCTGCGCGTGCCTCGACTTCGCCGCTAGGGATGATCAGGAACTCCCTGTCGGCCTCGGTGAGGATCTTGAGGAATCCGGGACTGGTTTCCATGACGTAGCCGCGGATTGTCTCATCGGTAAGCGTGATTTCTTCGAGCGGCACCCACGGCGTGGTGACGAGCGCTGCTAACGCGAGCAGGAAAGCGCCTGTTACCAGACCGATCCGGTGGAGTAGGAAGACCCCCGCTTCGTGGAGGCGATCATGGTGGCGCATCAGTTCCAGGAGCGCCACCACAAAGCCGATGGCAATTGCGACTGCCACGAGCCACCATAGGTGGTGCGTCGCGATCAGAGATACGAATGCGGTCACTAGGACAGCGAGGAGGACCAGTCCGCTGACGCGGTTGTGTCCCGCCATCGGCCAGAGCAGACGCAAGAGCGCGAGGGGGAGGAGCACGGCGAGCGCAATTCCGGTGAACGTGGGCTCCGCCATTAGTGTGCCGATGAGGATGGCGAAACCCTCATTGAGATCGACGGTGTGGATGACTGCGAACGCTATGTGCCAGTCGTAACCACTCACGGCAAGCAGTCGGAGTAGCAGAAAAAGGAAAAGGACCCCTGTTCCTGTCAGAACTACGCCCGAATTGGACGATTCTTTGTGCGCGTGGCCGGACATGAGTGAGGAGTGTACTCACGCTGAGGCACCGCAACCGTGTGCTCCAGGCCGACGTACACCCGTCACGCCGACGGTGCGTCCTTTCTCCGTCCAGGTATGAGATTCACCATCTGGCCGATACGGTCGAAGGCGCCGTCGATCGGAGTGAACACACCGAAACCGTTCAGGACGGGATCAAACCGCATGAGTAGCGGGACTGCGTCGCTGAGATGCCCGTTCAGGGTGTTAATTTCAGGCAGCGCACCTTCGAGATGATCGTTCAGCTGGACGATGAGCGGGAGTCCCGTGTCGAGGTGATGCACCACTTCTCGAAGGAGGGAGATGCCCTCACCGATGTGCGGCGTGACCTGGCGTGCGAGCTGAGCGAATGCGTGAACGTCGTCGAGGAGCCGCACGATCAGCGCGACGGGCGGGATCGCGGCGATAGTTGCGGGCAGGAGGGTTGGCCTCGACATCAGGGACTCCACGGGACGGTGCGAAGGGGGCAAGATCGACGCCGAGCGTACCAAGGAAGATGGTCCAGCCGCGCAGCGACATTCCAGGGTCCTTTTACCCAATCGATACCTTCTACACGGCGCCTGACACGAATTGCGGTAGTTCCACCGGACGCCAGAAGCTCGGTCGCGGTGAGACAGCTGTTCTCATCGCGACCGAGCCTTGCACAACCGGGTGGACCGCCGAAATCGAGGTTGCGATCCCAGAAGACGGCCTCGTCGCGGATACCTACACGTCAGTGATTACCCACTCGGTCGCCTAGCAGGAGTACCTCAGGCGTCCCTGCGCTGGACGGCAATCCAGCCGATGATGAGCACGATTGCGACTTCGGCAGCGAAGACACCGAAACCTGTCCATGGGCCGAGCGCATCAGCGTTGAAGTTCACCGGCATGGCGATTGCCGAACCCGCGTTGCCGGGCATGAGTTTGGCGACCCATGCGCCCCACTCCCCGGGAAGGAAGAATGCCATGTTCCCGACGACAAATATCAGTCCCAGCACGATGGAAAGCGCCGCCGCAGTGTGCCGGACGAGGACTCCGACCGCGAAGGTGAAAAGGCCCAGAGCTGCGAGGTAGAGGCCGTTGCCGAACAGTGCGCGGACGACCCCGTCACCATCGATGGGTACTCCGACTCCCACGTCGGTGAGGAACCAGTTGCCGGCTAGGTAGCCGGCGAACGCGGTGGCTGTCCCTGCGACTAGAAGTACGGCGGTCAGCACAGTCGCCTTAGCGAGAAGTACCCGGCCGCGTCGCGGCATCGCAGCGAACGTGTTTCGAATCATCCCGGTGCCGTATTCCGAGGTGACGATGAGTCCCCCGAGAACGACAGCGGTGATTTGTGCGAACATCATCCCCCACGTCACGAACGAGGCGGGAGACTCGTCAGCTTCGGCGGAAGCGAGCCAGTCAGCGCTGAGCGCGCACACCATGGCGGTCAGTCCTACCCCAAGCACAACGAGTGCCACAAGTGACCATTTCGTGCTGCGGACGCTGCGGAACTTAATCCACTCGGCGTGCAGGGCGTCACCGAAGTGCTGGGGCCGGATGTTGGCTGGAGGTGGTGTGGGAGTCGCTGACTGGGCTGTCTGAGCAGCAGGCGGTGAAGTCACGGTGTTCATGCGGGAACTCCAAGTTCAGTGTGGGCGGAGTACTCGACGCTGTCGGCAGTGAGCGCCATAAAGGCATCCTCGAGTGACGAGCTGATGGAGGTGAGTTCGTGCACAGGCACACCGCGGCTGTGGAAGATTTCGCCGATTCCGGGCGCGTCCATGCCCTGGATGCGCAGTTCGCCGTCGACATTGCTGACGTCCAGTCCACGGCCAGAAAGTATGTGCGAAGCCAGCGTCACTTCGGGAGTGCGGACCCTGATGTATGACGTCGCGTGGTTGGCAATGAAATCCGACATGGAACAATCGGCGAGAATCCGGCCTTTGCCGATCACCAGCAGGTGGTCTGCGGTCAGTGCCATCTCCGACATGAGGTGACTGGAGACCATGACGGTGCGGCCCTCAGTGGCAAGGTTGCGCGCCAGATTGCGCACCCAGCGGATGCCTTCGGGATCGAGACCATTGACAGGTTCATCGAGGACGACGACCGGTGGGTCTCCGAGTAGTGCCGCCGCAATACCAAGCCGCTGGCCCATGCCGAGCGAGAAACGGCCGGCGCGTTGCCGGGCGACGCTTCCGAGCCCCACGACTTCGAGTACCTCGTCGACGCGCCACATGGGAATGGCGTTGCTTGCTGCGAGCCAGCGCAGGTGGTCACGGGCTGACCGGCCGGGATGGATCGCATGCGCTTCGAGAAGCGCGCCGACCTCGCGCAGCGGAGCAGGGGAGGCCGCATACGCGTGCCCATTGACATGGACGCTTCCGGACGTGGGCCGGTCGAGTCCCAGAATCATGCGCATGGTGGTGGACTTGCCGGCGCCGTTGGGCCCGAGAAAACCTGTCACTATGCCTGGACGAATGGTGAAATCGATCCCGTCGACGGCAGTTTTGTCGCCGAAGTTCTTGGTGAGTGCGTGTGCCTCGATCATGGTGGTGACGATTCCACGGCAGGTCATACCGGCACATCAGGGAGCTGCCCTGACTGAGCCCTGATCTCTGCGAGCGGACATCAGGGCGGACTGGTGGCCTAGTGCCGCGGCCGAGGTAATACTGTCGAGGGGACACTGAGTCGTCGATCCGCGGACGGAGGAGCATCCAGTGAATTCCTCGCTGGGACTCGCGGCAGAACTGACGGATGCTGTGGCAAGGCTTGGTGCTCCCGAAACGGTCCCAGCTAAGGCGCGGTTCTTTCAGGCGCTGCCGGGCGGATACGCTGCCGGAGACAAATTCCTGGGTGTCCGGGTGCCGCAGCTCCGCGGACTTGCTCGGCGCTATCGTTCCCAGGTTACGGTCGATGACGCGGAGGAACTGCTGCTGAGCGAGTGGCATGAGGTGCGGCTCCTCGGTGCGATTCTGCTCGTCGAGATGTTCAGTCGCGCTGACGCACTGGCTCAGCGCCGCATCGCCACTCTAATGCTCAAACGGATCGAACGCCTTAACAACTGGGATCTGATCGATTCGTCGATTCCTTACACTCTCGGTCCGTGGCTCTATCGCAACCCTGCGGAGCGGCATGTGCTCATCGAACTGGCGGATGACGACCTGCTGTGGCGGCGCCGCGCCGCGGTCATGGCCACCTTCGCGTTCATCCGGGCGGGGGAATTCGGCGAGACTCTCGATCTGGCAGCGAAACTTCTCGGCGACCCGCACGATCTCATCCACAAAGCCGTCGGGTGGATGCTCCGCGAGGTCGGCGCACGAGACCGTCAGGTGCTCGACACCTTCCTCGACGAGCATGCCCCGTCGATGCCGCGCACCATGCTTCGGTACGCGATTGAGAAGCACTCGCCGGCCGAACGTCACGAAATTTTGATGCGCAAGAGGAAATGAGTGCGGGTCGTACACATCCGAGGTCCGGCGTTGATAGTGTGCTGCGTGCGAGTGTGACGGCGATCTCTTCGAGAGTGGGGCAGCGTGGCTGGCAGCGGCAAGATTTCGGAACCCGACAAGGCACACATCGATGCAGCGCTGCGCGAGCTCGGCGACGGGGTAAAGCTGTGGTCGGCTACACCTCTTGTGCGGCGCCGGGAGCTGCTCGGCCAGGTGCATCAGCTGGCGGGCAAACACGCGCAGGAATGGGTGGACGCCGCATCGACGCTGAAAGGCCTGAAACCCGATTCACCGCTCGTCGGTGAAGAGTGGATCTCCGGCCCGTACCCGGTGCTTGCGTGGACGACCGCGGCCGCTGAGACACTGGCAGCGCTCGAAGCTGGGAAGAGCCCCTTAGACACTGCGAAAGTAGTGGACGGCCCAGGCGGGCGACTGGCCGTGAACGTACTGCCATTCGGGGTCTTTGATGCGTTGTTGCTCAACGGATTCAGTGCGCAAGTGTGGCTCGAACCCGGTGTCGACAGAGCAACCGCGGCGAGGACGGCTGGGCTGGCGCAACTCGCTCCGACGAAGACCAATGGTATCGGCGCCGTGCTCGGCGCTGGGAACATCACCTCGATCGCGCCACTCGACGTTCTTTACGAGATCTACGCGCACAACCGGGTCGTGATCCTGAAACTCAACCCGATCATGGACGGCATGTTCCCGGTCTTCTCAAAAGTCTTCCGGCCGCTGATCGACATGGGCATCGTGCGCATCGTGCAGGGTGGCGCAGAAGCAGGGTCGTACCTTGTCAACCATGATGACGTCGCGCACGTTCACATCACAGGCAGCGCGCTCACCCACGATGCGATCGTTTTCGGGGCTGGAGACGACGCAGCGAAACGCAAGGCGGCCAGCGATCCGCTGCTCACGAAACCGATCACGAGTGAATTAGGTGGAGTGTCGCCGGTAATCGTGATTCCGGGCAAGTGGAGTGGCTCAGATCTGCGCTTCCAGGCGGAACATATCGCGACGCAGCGCCTCCACAATGGCGGCTACAACTGCATCGCCGCGCAGGTCGTCGTTCTCAGCGAGAACTGGGCGCAGAAAGACGAGTTCCTGCAAGTGCTGCGCGAAGTTCTCCACGGAGCACCAGCGCGTCAGCCTTATTACCCAGGCAGCGGCGACCGCCTACAGGCCGCGCTTGACGCGCATCCCGGCGCGGAGCGCATCAGCAGCGAAAATGATCGCGTCTTCATCACTGGAATCGAACCGGACAGCCCGGTGCTGGGCACGGAGTACTTTTCGCCGGTGCTCGCCGTCGCGACGCTCCCCGGCGAAGGAGAGGCGTTCTTCCGCTCAGCAGTTGACTTTGCGAACACGAAATGCGCGGGAACGCTCGGCGCCAACATCATCGCGCACCCCGCGACCCTCAAGGAGCTGGGTTCCGGGTTTGACAGCGCTCTCGAAGAACTTCGCTACGGGACAATCGCTGTGAACGCATGGACCGGCGTCGGATATCTGACAGCCCGGGCGACCTGGGGTGCGTTCCCGGGCCACACTCTCGAGGATGTACAGAGCGGAATCGGTGTCGTCCACAACGCGATGCTGCTCGACCGTACCGAACGCACCGTCGTACATGGCCCATTCCGGCCAGCTCCGCGGTCCCTGATCAAGGGTGAACTCGCGTTGTCACCGCGGCCACCATGGTTCGTGACGAGCCCGACAGCGGCAACGACGGGGCGCAGACTAACGGAGTTCACCGCGAACCAGTCATGGATCAAAATTCCAGGGATTTTCGCTTCCGCGTTGCGCGGCTAATTCGACCCGGAAGGGGATCGGTGTGAGTACACCCACCAGTGCTGATTATGTAGTCGTGGGCTCGGGGTCTTCGGGCGCCGTCATCGCCGCGCGGCTCAGCGAGACACCGAACGTGACTGTCGCGGTGCTCGAAGCTGGTCCGCCAGACAAGAACCAGTTCATTCAGGTCCCGGCGGCGTTCTCAAAGCTGTTTCGCACCGAATACGACTGGGATTACTCGACTGAGCCCCAGCCGTCTCTTGCTGGCCGAAAAGTCTATTGGCCGCGGGCAAAAACTCTAGGCGGCTGTTCATCGATGAACGCGATGATGTGGGTGCGAGGCTACGCAGCCGACTACGACGAGTGGGCTCGCCAGGCCGGGCACGACTGGTCGTTCCAGAAAGTGCTTCCCTATTTCAGGCGCATCGAGAAGGTGGAGGGTGGCGCTAACCCCGGCGACGGGACCGATGGTGCGCTGGTGATTTCACGGCAGCGGAGCCCGCGGCCATTGACTGCTGCCTTCCTGCGTGCAGTGCAGGAGCGCGGCTACACCGTTGAACGGGCCAACACACCGCAGCCCGGCGGGTTCACGCAAACGATGGTGAACCAGAAACGTGGAGCACGCTGGAGCACGGCAGACGCATACCTCCGTCCCGCGATGACGCGGCCCAACCTGACGGTCGTTACGGGTGCGCATGCCACCGCCGTGACATTCGAGGGGACGCGCGCCACTGGCGTCGAGTTCCAGCGGAATGGCCGGAAGGAGACCATCACCGCGAATCGTGAGGTCATTCTTTCAGGTGGCGCGGTGAACACCCCCCAGTTGCTGATGCTGTCGGGGATTGGCGATGCGGAACAGTTGAAGCAACACGGGATCCCAGTGCGGCACCACATCCCCGAAGTGGGGCGCAACCTGCGTGACCATCTTGTTTCGATCCTCGCGTACCGGGCTAAAAGCGGAACCCTATTCGCCGCGGAGCGAGTCGCGGAACTTGCGAGCTACCTCGCGTTGCGACGGGGCATGCTGACGTCGAATGTGGCCGAGGCGTATGGGTTCATCCGGAGCCGCCCGGAGTTGGAGTTGCCCGATCTGGAGTTGCTGTTCGGTCCAGCTCCGTTCATCAGAGAAGGCCTGGTGCAGGCGGACAGCCATGGCGTATCCGTCGCGACCGTGCTGCTGAAACCGGAAAGCACGGGGGAGATCTGGTTAAATTCGGCCGATCCGTTCGACAAGCCGAAAATTGACCCGCGCTATCTCAGTGACAGTGCTGGTGCGGACCGGACGGCGATGCTCGCAGGCATGAGAGCCTGCGCGGGAATCATGGATGTGCCGGAGCTACGATCGCAGGTCACTGACTATTTGCAGCCACCCGCGCCCGCCGGCACCCCACTCGACGACGTCCTCGACACTTGCCTTACGCAGTATGCGCACACGCTGTACCACCCGGTCGGTACGTGCCGGATGGGAAGCGACGAGCAGAGCGTCGTCGACCCGAAGCTGCGGGTTCGCGGTGTCGACGGACTGCGCGTGGCGGACGCGTCGATCATGCCGTCCATCATCCGTGGTCACACCCACGCCCCGAGTGTGGTGATCGGGGAGAAAGCAGCTGATCTGATCGCCGGCTAATAACGGCGCCGGCCGGACGATGACTTGCTGTAGCGGTCAACCTTGTCCATAGCGTCAGAGATTAGTTTCGCGAGGACGCCTATTACGCCGACGACGAGGAACAAAACACCTAACGGGGCAAGGAACTTAAGGTTGTCGACGGTCGCCTGCGTGACGAATGCTGCCATGCCTGACCACAAGACCAGCGCGCATCCCCGCCAGTAGACAGCGCTGTGGAGCGACGCAAAGGACATGACCGTCGCCGTTGCCAGCGCCCCTAACGCGAGCACAATTATGGCGAACATGGCATTCTCCAATCGCTGGACCGGCCAGCGGTGTTTGACCTCATTATTCCAGAGTTCCGACACGTTGCGCTGCGCGCTTCCTGCCTGCCTGCTTAACATTTTGCCTGCGGTCGTTCAAGCTGCGTGCTGGGCGTGATGCCGTTGCGGATAAACGGTCATTGATCTAACGAGCATCGTCAGTGACGCGTAACACACAACAATTCGGCGTGCGTGGGAACCGCTCACGGCGCCAGCCCGTCTAATCCGGTTGCTAATGATGTGCGCAGCGCGGTGCGCTCGGGGACGGAGAGGTGCGGGTCTGATGTATACGCCGTTGACCATTGCAATCGATCTCATCACGGACGGTCCGCTGCGCAGGGCAATGCGTGCAGCTGGCAACTTCACGTACGACAGGGCGACCGGAACAGAGCGACCGGACTGGAATTCTCTCGCTGGAGTCCAGGCTGCGGGTCAAGAACGGCGGATGGTCAACGCGGAGCACGTCCAGAAATATGATGGCGAGTTCGACTGGCCATACGTCACCTCGATGGAACAATTCGCGCTGATGGCGCACGAAACGATTTACAGCGAGGTCAAAGTGATGTCGGCGCAGAATGTCGACGCGTCCGTCGCGCTATGGCGGTCCGCCGCGGAAACAGTGCGACGCGAAGGAGAAGCGTTCATCGACGGCCTGAGGAACATCATTGGTACGGACTGGGACGGGCCTGCTGCGCGTGCGGCCGAGGAAGGCGCCCAGCGGTTCATCGATTCCGTTCATTCACTGTCTCGCACAGCAGAGTTCGTGGCCCGCAGTGCCGATACGGGCTCGGAAGGCATACACGAGACCACAGCAAGAATTCCAGAACCGCAGACACCCTCCTTCACTGAGCGCGCACTGTCGATGACGCCTTATCCGGGCCTCTTTAAAGCGGCGCAGCAGCGCGCCGATGAGGCGGAGGATTACGCGCGGGATGTCATGTCGACGATCTATGCTCCCGCGGTGACGGACTCCGATGCGATTGTGCCAGTGCTCGCCCGCCCGCATGATCCGACTGCGGGCAGCGACGGGAATGGTCCCGGTCAGACGGTGCTTCGTTCAGAACCTGGGCGGCCGCACGCCGGCAGCGGCAGCACTGGCAGCACCGGCAGCACAGCGGTGCCTATAGGGATACCTGGAGCCAGTGAATCGGTCACTCCCGCAATGGTCCAGCCGGGCCAGCTGCCGAACGCGCACGAACTGAGCCCTGCGGCACGCGTTGATCCCGCGGCCGCACCTAGCGGCTCAACGGGTGTGAGCGGTAGCGGTGCCGGTCAGCCGGGCAGTCTTCGGGCCTCAGAACCGGGTGTGCAGGGCGGGGTGGCAGTCAGCCCTGGCGGACGCAGCGCTGCGCGGGGTGGACCAAGCGGCGGAATCACCAGTCCGCTCGCGGGCCGCGGATCTCTGGGCGCGGCGCGGCCGGCCCCCGAAGGTGTGTCGCAGCGCGGAATCAGTGCCGGTACCTCAGCGAGCACGCCGAACGCGGGCGCGCGATCCGGCATGGGAGCCTTCGCGCCCATGGCAGGAGCGGCCGGACAGACCGGCGAGAAAGATCATCAGACCCCGAAGTACCTATACAGTCGGCGAAACGGCGAAGACATCATCGGCCCGCTCCGCAAGGTCACACCACCGGTCATAGGCGGTGACTGACAGGAATCGGGGGCCGTCACCGATCCCGCTTCTTGAAGGCCCGGTCGATCCGCGTGACGGCGTCACCGCGACGAGCATGCGCAACATAGGCAACTCCAATGAGGACGCCGATGATCACTACGACTACCACCGGTTCGGCCCGGTAGAAGTTCAGCAGTGTCAACAGCGGACCGAGCATCAGCGCACCTATTAGCACCCACGTGATCAGGGGCCGCCACGTTTTCCGCGGTGGTTCATCGTCATACTCGCGGTCCCAGGGCGCCTGGTAATCGTCAGCGAAGACATGTTCATCAGCGCCGCCGGAGTAGCCGGATCCGTGGTCGTCGAATCCGTCAGGATCGCGCCAAGACGGGTGGTTCGGTTCCGGGCTCATGCCTTGCAAATGTACCCGCAAATGACTGGACTGGCTGAGGCGCCCCGCTACCGGGCCGGGTCTATGACGTCAAGGAAATTGCTCAGAATCCGATGTGTCAGTCCCCAGATGATCAGCGAATCCAGCGGTGGTACGTCCCCCGTTTGGTAGTCCCACGCTGGCCACGGGCCAATTTTGCGGTGCGGGTGACGCGTGCGCCGCTTGGGATCCTCTAGCAGTGACAACGGGACCCAGTGGGCGGCAGCGACCTCACGTGGGTCGGGGTGCAGCGGCTGGGCGCGCGAAATCTGAAAAACGACTGGTGTGACCACACCTTTGTGGAATCGGCCGCCGATGTCGTCGAGCTGGCCGACGGGTTCGCCGACGATCAGTCCGATCTCCTCGTGTGTCTCGCGGCGTGCGGTCGCGGCAGCGTCGACGTCCGATTTGTCGCAACGGCCACCAGGTAGCGCGGCATGCCCAGACCAGGGATCACCGTGCCTCGTCGCCCGCCGGATCACCACGAACAGCGGTTCCGGTTCCGCGCAGAGCACCAGCGCCGTCGCGGCCCGCATTCCGTCCGGCGGGAGACTTCGAGGCTGATATGCGGCGACTCGCTGGACGACCTCATCCATAGACACAGGCATGCTTCACCATAATGCAGTCTCAGGGGCAGAAGCCCACCCCTAGGGTGTCTACGGAATCGCGGATGCAACGCACATCCTTGAATGACACCGCCCGGACAAGTCGGGCGGATTTCTCAGGAGAACACTCAATGACCCGCTTCCGCTCTGCTGCCGCCAAGGCCTTTCTCATCGCTGCCCCGATTGCGCTTCTAGTGGGCGGTGCGCCTTTCGCGTCGGCCGTGCCCAACACATCGGGGCCGACCGGCTACCCAGGTTACTGCGCCGTTGAGGAAGAAGACGCGGAGGGCAACGTGCGTATCAAGTACGTTCCAACAGGTACGCGCTCAGGGCCACTAGTCTGCGGCGCGGACGGTGAATGGGAAATCGTGTGGAAGACCGGTAACACGGGATCACGGTACGACATGAACAGCACCGGCGGCGTCTACCTCGCACGGTAGGCGTTTGAGGCGGCTAGGCGCGGGCGAATATCCTTTCCCGAAGGGCTTCTCGAGAAGGGTGTTCCATGTCCACTAACCGTTTCGGTCCCGCATCGCGCACCGGTAGGCGCCGCCGAAGGCTGTCCGGTCTTGTGCTGGCGGCAGCTCCTCTAGCAGCCATCTCGTGCTCGGCTGGAGGCGGTGACGCCACCGACGATGCAGAACCCACGAGCCCAGGAGCGGCGACGGCAGAACATGATGCCGGCACGAGGGAAGTGAGTGAGTTCGATGTGCAGGTGGGTGACTGCCTCCTCGGCCCTGAGGAAGCGTCAACGCCAGGAACCGTCGCCGTCGTGCCGTGCGACGAGCCGCATCAGCAGGAGATCTTCGCGATCTACCAACTCGACGGAACGGAATTTCCCGGCGACAACGAGGTCCAAGAGACAGCCCGAGACGGGTGCCGCGACGAATTCCAGGCGTTTACGGGGACCGAAGAGGAGTCGTCCAAGTACGTCCTTAACTTCCTTTATCCCACTGAGGTGACCTGGGCTGGGGGAGATCGCGAGGTCGTCTGCATGATTCTTGACCCCGATGGGCCAGTAAGCGGGAGCCTGCGAGACGTCGGTGAATAGCCGCGAACTACTTCAGGGCCCCGGAGGGAGATGCTTTTTTGTGAGCAGGCGCAAAACGTACATTTCAGCGCTGTAGCCTGCGGAGTATTGGATGCTCTGGAATCAGCGTTCAGAACGTCTGGAGGCTTGCATCCGGGAGGAGGCTAACGCTGAATGCGCTAGCTACTGAGCTCACGTTCAAGAGGTGTGCGGAATGACGGGATGACAACGGTCCCGTCGAGTCTGGGCGTGAGCTCCTCCACAGCAGTGGCGACAGCGGAGCTCGCGGCGGCACCACGGTCACTCAACAGCCTGGTCGCGATACTGCCATCGTTACGGATCGCCCAGCCGCCGATGATCTCGCCCTCCCACCAGACGGTGGGGCCAATATTGCCGTTGCGGTCAAACAGCGGGGCCGGGTCTTCGGGGAGATACCAGGCGCGCTCCTTCCAGCCCATCGGCGTGGGATCGAGCGCTGGAAGCAGAGTCGCACAACCGTCGACCGCGCTGCCTTGAACTTTGACGTCGTCCGCCAGCATCAGTGCACTGCCGCTGCCCGCCTCGACAGTCACGGTGTCAAGTGCGGCGAGCGCCTTCCTCGTCACACCAAGCGGCCACCCCGTCCACCAAGCGACGTCCGCCTCAGTGACGGGCCCGAAGCGGTGGATGTACGCGGCCGCGAGTTCCTGACGCGCATTGGCCGTCTCGAGTTCCTCGATGCCATTTGGCCACCAAGAATGGCCGGGTTCCCAGGTGTGGTGCCGCGACGTCCACGTGCCGCGGGGCTCACACCGAACTATCCGTCCTTCCGCACCCATCATCGTGAGGACTTGAGAGGTGATCGTGCGCCGGACGTCCCACGCGCGCTCCGTCGTGGGAAGAAGCGCGGTGCGCAGGCGGGGCTCTTCGACAGCGAGTTCAGTCCCAGTTGCGGTGCCGCGACGCATTAACGCCGACTCCACCCCTTTCTCGACCTTCTCGAGCCACGCAGGCAGGTCGTCGGGCAGTTCCGGTTCAGTGGGAACGGTCGCGAGCTGCTTGAGAAGGTGCTTCCGGATGCGCGCCGCGACATCGGTTGAGGCCCCATGATGAACAATCGCGACGAAGTCCGCCGGAACCACGAACATTGTGCGGCGCATGGCGAGCATCCGGACCAGCGCCCGATCGTCGTACATGGTTTTCGCGATGTCACTTAGTGATGCGGAGGCGCACCGGGCCAGAGCGGAAAGGTACACGGTGGCAGGATCAGTCGCATGCAGAACAACCACGTCGCGTGCAGCCTGCAGCGGCGAGGACGCGTCACCTCTGAGGTGGTGGAATTCGACAAGCCGCGCCCGGCGCTCGGCATCGGTTATGCGCATGTCGTGAGCCTCTCACATGTGTCCCTAGAATTGGGTTGTGACCGCACCGGTGATGGAGTTCGCACGGGGAAGCATGCGCATCCCTGGGATCGCCGCGGCCTACGGCTACCGTTCGGAGGGGCTCAGTCCCGGAGTCCATCGTGGTTTGCCCTCGCAGTACGTGACGTTCATCATCAGCCTCGACGACCCGATCGAGACAGCTGCTTCAGCTGAGGATCTTGCCGCCGGTGTGACGTTGCGCAACGAGGTGGTCATCAGTGGTTTGCACACCTCGCCCGCGTATGTGCGGCAGCCGGAACACCAAGCTGGAGTTCAGCTTGCGGTGCACCCTTTGCTGGCACGCCAACTGTTCGGCGTGCCAGTTGGTGAGCTATCTGAGCTGACCTATGAGGGCGCGGGTCTGCTTGGCCGCGGAATCGGCCTGCTGCGCGAAGAATTGCACGAGCTGCCGACATGGCAGCAGCGATTCGATACGCTGCGCGACTACCTGCACCGACGGCTGGATGCGACGGCGAAGTCGCCGCGGCGGGAGCTTTTCGGCGCGTGGAATCATCTTGCTGCCACAGGAGGTGCGGCGACCGCCGGCCAGGTCGCCGATGTCGTGAATCTCAGTTCGCGCCGTCTTACGGACTTGTTCCGCAACGAAACGGGAATTTCGCCAAAGGACGCGGGGAGGCTGATCCGGTTCGACAGAGCGATCACGCTCGTTGGCGCTAGTCTGCGGGGTGGTCATACGCCGGTGTTTGCCGATGTAGCCGCCGAATGCGGTTTCTACGACCACGCTCACCTGGTGCGGGAGTTCCGGCGATTCACGGGGACGACGCCCACCCGATGGCTGGCAGAAGAGTTCCAGAATTTACAAGCCGGTGGCCACGACCGACGCGAAAAATAGACTCCATGAAAGCATCTGCACCTGCACCAACAGTTTGGCCGACGCTGCAGGCACGCAGCGCGAAGGAACTTATTGATTGGCTCACCACGGTTCTCGGCTTTGAGGCGACCGCCGTCTACACCGAGGGCGACACCGTCGTGCACGCTCAACTTGATTGGCCTGAAGGCGGCGGAGTCATGCTCGGCGACAACAGTCCGAAGGAATTCTCCCGCGAGCCGGGGACAGGTCTGTGCTATGTCGTTACCGACCATGTCGACGCGCTATTCGAGAAAGCCAAAGCAGCCGGGGCAAAGATCATTCACGAGCCAGTTGACCAGGATTACGGCAACCGCGAATTCCTGGTTGCCGACCCTGAAGGGAATCTGTGGTCGTTTGGTGCTTACCGCGGTGAACCGCGTAAGTAACCCGCCTTTACAGGCCCCTGGGGAGAGTTCCGTTTGCCCACCTCTGAGCGACACCGCGGCCTCGCCCGCTCGATTGTCGCTCAAAGGTGGGCGAATCGAATTCGCCGCTGGCGCACAGGCATGGCCTATCGGGACTGGGGGAGCTTCACTCCTGATGTCTTCGCCTGCCGCGACGACGGGGGCGGGACGAGCGGCCCGATGTCGCCGTCTGGCGCAGCGTCGAGGTCGACGATGACCGGAGCGTGGTCGCTGGGACCTTTTCCTTTGCGCGCATGGCGGTCAACCCACGCCGCACGCACTCGTTCGCTGACGGGTTCGCTGCCGAGAATCAGGTCGATTCGCATGCCAAGGTCTTTGTGAAACATTCCCGCGCGGTAATCCCAGTAAGTGAAGACGCGCTCGTCGGGCCAGCGTTCGCGCAGAAGATCCCGCAAACCTAGGGCATGCAATTGCGCGAGAGCGTCGCGCTCCGGTTTGGTGACGTGCGTGTGGCCAACATACGCGGCGGGGTCGAACACGTCGGCATCAGCGGGGGCGATGTTCATATCACCGCAGACAAGTGAATCCCCCGGACGGTCTGCCACCATATCCCGCAGTGCTGCGAGCCATTCGAGCTTGTAGCGGTAGTGATCGGAGTCTGGCTCTCGGCCATTGGGCACGTACAGCGAGTACACCCTGATGCCGTCGCACACCGCTGAGACGGCGCGCGCTTCGGGGTGCGGAAATCCGGGTGCGCCCGTGATGCCCACTACTGGATCGTCGAGTCCTGCGCGCGAAAGCAAAGCCACCCCGTTCCACTGGACCTCACCGCTGACGGCCCACTGGTAGCCGCGGCTTTCGAGTTCGGCGCCAAGCAGGTCGGCGAACGCATCGTCAGTGAGTTTCAGTTCCTGCAGACACACCACGTCAGGCTGGCGGTCATCGAGCCACGGAAGTAACCGGGGCACGCGCTGCTTCACAGAGTTGACGTTCCACGTAGCGACTCTCACGAAGTCAACCCTACGGAATAACGCAAACCGCTACCCGAGGGTGTACGACGCCATGGAAATCGACCCTGCCTCGTGACCGTCGACCAATGGTTTAAGTGGTTCGTCCTGGGCAAGACCGGCTATGTATAGCAGTGGAAGGTAGTGGTCAGGCGTAGGAACGGCCAGCGCGAAGTCTGCGTGCCCATCGAGGGCAGTCACCTCAGCGGGCGAGGTGGTGAGGATGTCGCGAGCGGCGTCATCGAATCTCCGAGCCCAATCGAACCCGAATCCTGCCTTACTGAAATCGACGGCGCGAAGGTTGTGAACGATATTGCCGCTGCCGATGATAAGCACCCCGCTGTCGCGCAGCGCCCCGAGCTTCCGCCCTAGTTCAAGGTGGTGATCGAAGCTTTTGAATGCGTTCAGCGAGAGCTGCACGACGGGTATGCGGGCTTCGGGGAACGCGTGGAGCAGGATTGACCAGGTCCCGTGGTCGATACCCCAGCTGTCGACGTCGCAGCCGACCCACGTGGGACTGACGGCATCGGCAACCTCGGTGGCGAGTTCCGGCATACCTGGTGCGGGGTATTCGACGTCGAAGAGTTCCTGGGGGAACCCATAGAAGTCGTGAATCGTGCGTGGCGCGGACATGCCCGTAACGACGGTGGCGTTGGTGTACCAGTGTGCCGAGATCACGAGGATCGCTCGCGGGGCCGGAACTGATTCACCGAAGCTGCGCCAGGCCTCGGTGTAGCGGTTGCGTTCGAGCGCGTTCATGGGGTTGCCATGTCCGAGGAACGCCGCGGGCATGCGTTGTGCGGTTGTCATGGGACACGCCTCCGGCTAGTGATGCAAAGTAGTTGCGTACGCAAGTATACGGCATGTCGGATTTGGTGCCGGACATAACAGTGTGCGCGATCCCGAAACCATCAGTTACCCGCACCTGACGATTGCGAAACAATCGTCCGTGAGACTCCCTCTATGGAGTGGGAGCAGATCTTCGACGAGGGACATACGTGGCGGGTGCGAGCTCAGCTCGCTGACCGGCCAGGCTCACTAGCGCAGGTGGCGGCGCGCCTCTCGGAACGCCGGTGCAACCTGCTGTCCGTGACGGTCCTCCCGGTCTCAGCATGGGCGGAAGCCGGCAGCGTGATGGACGAGTTCGTCCTCCGTGCACCCGTCGACCTCGATGCGACGGACATCGCCGCACTGATCACTGGGGACGGCGTGGAATGCGTCGGCATCACCACTGCATCCGTCAACGGTCTCGTCGACAGCGAGACGGCTGTTTTGCGGGCGGGCCTTGCGGCACTGACCGGAAAGGTACCCGTGTCCGACGCGATCACCCGACTGCTCGGCGCGGATTCAGTGTCACTCGAGACGATGCCGGACGGACCGCTCGACGGTGTCGTGCTGAGCGAGAACGGCCATGTCGCCCACATACCACTCGATTCGCGCCACTGCATTGTTGCCATGCGTGAATGGGCTCCGTTCGCAGACGGTGAAGTGGCTCGGGTGGGTGCGCTGCTCGATCTCGTGAGTGAGCCCGAACCGGCGCTGCCTGAATCGCCGCGGAGTGCGGCGCGGGTACCCGAGGCGGCGCGCACCACACGGCAGCTCAGCTCGCTCGACGTACAGTTCCTCAATGCAGAGAACGACACTACGTTCCTGCATGTAGGGGGACTGACACTGCTTGACCCGTCCGCCCTGCCCAGCGGAAAGCTCACCGTCGATGCGGTGCGGAACGTAATCAGGAGCCGACTCCACCTGATTGGCCCGCTGCGATGGCGGCTGCGCAAGGTCCCGCTTGGCCTCGACTTTCCCTACTGGGATGACACGATCGACCCTGACCTCGGCTACCACATCCGGTCCGTCTCCGTGCCCGCACCCGGCACGGAAACGCAGCTTTGCGACCTCGTTGCCGAACTTTCGGCGCGGCAACTCGACCGATCGCGGCCCCTGTGGGAGTTCTACCTGATCTCAGGCTTGGCGGACGGTAAACAGGCCCTGTACTCCAAGGTGCACCACGCGGTAATCGACGGAGTGTCCGGCGCCGAGGTCATGGCTGCGGTCATGGACCTCACCCCGGAGCCTTTCCATGTCCCCCCAGCGTGCGGAGCCGTCACGCAGCACGCCGCACCGAGCATGATGAACATGCTCAAGGCGGGCGCTATGAAGTCGGTCCTGCGTCCGGTTGCCTCGGTACGCCAGGTTCAGCGCGTGCTCCCACACCTGCTTGATATACCGGGTGTGGGCGCGTTACCTGGTGCGGCACGCGCTGGAAGGGAGGCGAAGCGGTTGCTGCGGCGGAACGCGGAGAGCATTCCGCGGCCTGGCACGCCTCCGAAAGTGGTCTTCAATGAGCGGATTACTGCGGCACGTTCGTTCGCGTATGCGTCAGTTCCGCTTTCGGATGTGAAATCCATCAAGAATGCGCTCGGCTTCACCGTCAATGACGTCGTGATGGCGCTGTGTACCACGGCGCTGCGGCAGTGGCTGCTCGATCACGACGCGCTGCCTGACGCGCCGATCGTCGTGGGAATGCCGGTGTCTGTCCGCACACCGGAGCAGCATGGCACCGCGGGCAACCAGATCTCCTTCATGCCCACCACGCTGCCCACACACGAGCCGGACCCGGGACGTCGGCTGGAGCTGATCCGCCCAGTTCTTGACGCTGCTAAAACCCGCTTTTCGAGAGCGCCCGCATCGCTGCTCCACGACGTGACCGCGATGATCCCGCAGTTGCTCGACGGCATTATCACCCGAACGGTTTTCCGGGCCGCGACCTCCGTAACAATGCCATTTAACTTGCTGATCTCGAATGTCCCCGGGCCACAGTTGCCGCTCTACGTCGCAGGTGCACGAGTGCTGGCGAACTATCCTGTGTCCGTCATCTCCGATATCAGTGGCGCGATCAACATCACCGTGATGTCGTACGACGGACACCTCGATTTCGGGATCCTCGCATGTCCGTCCATTATCCCAGACGTCGAATCATTCACACACTATCTGGAGCAGGCCCTCAAAGAACTGCGCGTCCTCGCGGAGGTCGACGACCTCTCGGTGAGGTAGCCAGGATGCGGCTTCAGGTGGCACGCAGCACTTGTGTGCCGTTGGCGAGTTGATCATGCAGCCCCTGTTTGTGTGAGTTCGCGCTGATCGTCAAGGCGATGACGGTGGCCGCTGAAAGCCAGAGCACGATGCCAGCGACAGGGATCAGTCCCAGGAGCATAAACGCGTTGCGGATCGTGGCTTCGATCAGCGTGGGCCGGAACTCCGACCCCGTGCCCTCAACGAGGAGACCGAAGAGCCGCTTGCCGGGAGTTGAACCAGTCGTGACTTCGAAGAGGACGAAGTACAGGAAAGCGAACAGCGCGGAAGGGGCGGCGGCGACAGCGTCGGGCACACCGGCGAGGGAGAGCACGAGGTAGGTGGCCGCGCCAAGAGCGAGGGAAAAGCCACAGTCGATGATGCGGGCTGCGAACCGCACCTTCAGTCCGGCAGGCTCGAGTGCGATCCCATAGTTGCGCATCCCGCCCGCGGTAGCCACGTGAAGTCACCTCGCAGTCCGTCGGTCTCTAGAGTCCATTATGAATCACGTACGGCGCGACCTGAGGTCTCAGCGTATCCCGCGGCGTGCTGTCAGGAAGTTGTCAGGGTTGCTCTGTATCGTTGCGGCCGGATCGCATTTGGGCGAACTGCGAACGTGAGGGGGTGGCACAGTGAGATCAGCGCGTACCGGCATGGCGAGTGTTGTCTCAGTGCTCGCTATGGTCCTCATGCTTCTCGCTCCGGCTCAGGCTGCGGCCTTGGAACGGCCCGCTGACAAGATCTTTTACGATGAGCAGGAGGGCGGCGCCGACGCGCCCGGCGGGCTGTACGTGATCGGGGACAGCATCTCAGTGGACGTACCGTACCTGGAAGTCGGAGAGGAACAGGGCCTCCGTGTATGGGTGCGCTATCAGGCGGGCTGGTCAGCGTTCGCCCACCGCACAAGCAAATGGTGCAGCCCCGAGCCGTTTTGCCAGCCACAAACGTCCGTCTCGGCGGCAGCGCAGAGTGACGCATCGACGGTTTTCGTGCAGCTGGGCACCAATGATATTCGCTGCCTGCGACCGGACCCGCTGTGCGCCCCGTACCTCCCGCCGCTCAGTCCGGAGCAGCGTGATGCGGAACGGAGCCTGATCGCCGCTGAAACACTTGCGGTGGCCAAAACGCTGATCGATGCGGGTAAGTGTGTGGTCTGGGCGGGGCCCCGCGAGGTCGCGGGTGACACGTGGTTAGCGGATGACGCCGCCGCAATGAACGGGTGGCTGCGCGCGCTCGAAAAGGTGTTTCCGGGGAACTTCTACTACGCCGACTACCACGCACTGAGCTTCGCAGACGAAGCGCTGCTCACGAGTCTCGACAATCCGTGGGCGCACCCAGACGCGGACCGTGTGCATCCGCGTTCTGTGGAGGGCAGGCAGGCGATCGCAGAGTTTGCGGTGAGTACCGCTGTAAGTCAATGTGGCGCGGGCCTGGCGCGCTAGGTCCTCAGGGGCCGCGGGCGACTAGTATCTCGACGCATGGGAAGTGTTGTGCGGGTAAGCCGGGTCATTCACGCTGCGGCGCCACAGGTGTGGGAGGTGATCACGGACCTCGAGCACGCGGCGGACGTTCTCAGTGGCGTTGTGGGTGTGGAGGTCTTGACCGCCGGAGCCTACCGGGAAGGAACGCGCTGGCGCGAAACCCGCAAGATCATGGGCAAAGAAGCGACTGAAGAGATGTGGGTTTCCGACGTTGACGCGCCCCACCGGACGGTCGTGAGCGCGGCAAGCGCCGGAGTTGTCTACACCACGGTCATCACTCTCGCCGAGGCGGGCGAAGCCACTGAACTCACGATGGAGTTCAGCTCTGAAGCTCCCCCGCAGAACGGTCTAAGAAAGGCTCTTCACGCAGTAATGGCGCCACTTGGTTCCGCGGTGACCAAAAAGATGCTCGAAAAGGATCTCGACGACATCGCTCGTGCTGCCGAGCGCAGCTAATTGTGGAAGACGATCCGGAATACACTCTCGAGATCGCGAATCTTCTCGACGTACGGCTGCGTCTGTGTGGTGTACTCGCCGCCCGACGGCATCCCAGCGAACTGCTGGACGGCGCCAAGCCCCGCGTTGTACGCGGCGAGTGCAAGATCAACAGGGTCACCGCTCATGGAGCCTGACCGCACCCCCACTTCCGTGTCCGTCAGGTTGTGGCACATGAGGCGGGCTTGGCTGACAGTTGCGTCCGCGATGCTGAAGGGGTCGGCATAGCCGTTCCCGTCCGCGTCGACGCCCCATTCCTCCCAGGTCTCGGGCATAAATTGGCTCGGGCCCTGCGCGCCCGCGGGACTGACTGCGCTGGCGATGAAGCTGCTCTCCGCGGCGATCTGCGCCGCTAGCAGTTCCGGGGTGACAGCCGCGCATTCACTGCTCGCGCGTTCGATCCAGGTGACGAATTCGTTGGGGACGGAAGCAGCTGAGGCGGTGGCTGGAGCGGCAGCGAAGGTGAGCCCCACCAATCCCGCGCACGCGGTTCCCGCTTTCAGGGCGGAGGTGAAAGTTTGTCTCATAGCAACCGAGAGGCTGCCAGGACGTACACGTGCGACGCCAACTGGGAACGGTATTTCCTAACGAACTCTTAGCGTATTGCCATTCTTTTGTGGTTTATGTCGTTTACATGCAGTTTTTGTCTCTCATGCTGCGGAATTGCTAATGCGAGCGCTACGGTGAGCTATGCCAGATCGCAACGTGCTAGGCGGGGATCTCGAAGAATGCGGCACGGACCCTCTCACCGGTTTCTACCGGGACGGTTGCTGTACGTCAGGTGATGAAGACCTAGGTAGCCACACTATTTGTGCTGTCGTCACCAGTGATTTTCTGGAGCATCAGCGCTCAATTGGGAACAACCTGATTACTCCGATGCCGGCGTACCGATTCCCGGGTCTGAAGCCGGGTGACAGATGGTGCGTGACGGCGCGAAACTGGCTGCGGGCCTACCAAGATGGAGCGGCAGCCCCTGTCGTGCTCGGTTCGACGAACGAGCGTGCGCTGGAGATAGTTCCTCTTGAACTCCTGCGGGAACACGCCGTCGACGTGCCGCCCGACCTGAGCGGACTCAAGGAGTAGCGCCCTCAGCAATAATTCACGTGTGACGACTGGACCCCCACCACAGGCGCGCTGGGTGCTGCATCTGGACATGGATGCGTTCTTCGCCGCTGTCGAGCAACTCACACGTCCGACACTCCGGGGCCGTCCCGTTCTCGTCGGCGGTACGGGGTCACGAGGTGTGGTCGCAGGAGCGAGTTACGAGGCTCGTCCGTTCGGCGCACGCTCGGCGATGCCCATGCACATGGCGCGGAGGCTGATAGGCGTCACCGCAGTCGTGGTGCCGCCCCGAGGCGTGGTCTACCGTGCTGCGAGTAAACGCGTGTTCGCGGTCGTCAGGGACATGATCCCCGTGATCGAACAGCTGTCGCTCGATGAAGCCTTCGGCGAACCCGCTCAGTTGGCGGGCGCGACCGCCCCCGTTGTCGAGGAGTTCTGCACCGAGCTGCGCGCTCGCGTTTTCGCCGTCACTGGACTCGACGCGTCCGTCGGCGCGGGTTCAGGTAAACAGGTTGCGAAGATCGCGTCAGGCCTCGCGAAACCGCGCGGACAGCGCATTGTGAGCCGCAACGATCAGAAAGCGCTGCTGGCGCCGCTGCCGGTGCGCAAACTGTGGGGAATCGGGCCAGTCGCAGAGCAGCGCCTTCGCAGTATGGGGGTCGAGACGATCGGCGATCTGGCCCGGCTTTCCGCTTCGGAAGCGAATGCACTTCTTGGCAGTATGGGGCCGGCGCTTCGGGCCCTTGCTCAAGGTATCGACGATCGGCCCGTCAAAGAAGGCGCCGCAGCAAAGCAAGTGAGCGCGGAAACCACATTTCCGCGAGACCTCATGTCCAAACCGGAAGTTCGCTCAGCGGTCCAGACGGTCGGGGAATCCGCACACCGGCGTCTCGCCAGTGACGGACGCGGTGCGCGGACGGTGACAGTGAAACTCCGCAAAGCTGATATGTCGATCCTGACGCGTTCTGCGACACTGCCGTTCGCCACAGCGAGCCGTGACGCACTGATCGGTGCGGCACAGAAGCTCGCGATGGACCCAGTTGAAATCGGCCCGATCCGGCTGGTCGGCGTGAGCTATTCAGGGCTGTCATCGGCTCAGCAGGAGGTCCTGTTCCCAGAAATCGGCACCACGGCCAACGAAATGGATCAGGTCACAGAGACACCGCATGCCTCCTCTGACGCACCGGCCACCGAGGGCGACCAGTTCCCTCCGGGCGCCGACGTGCATCATCCGAAGTTCGGGCACGGCTGGGTGCAGGGCAGCGGCCACGGTGTCGTCACGGTGCGTTTCGAAACCCGCACGTCGGGGCCTGGACCAGTCAAGACCTTCCCCATGCCAGCAGAAGACCTGACACACGCTGATCCGCTGGTGAGTCTTGACTGGCCAGACGTTTGAGGTGTTACTCGTCCGAGGTTGTCGCTTCGTCGACCGTTTCTTCCTCGTCGGGAACGTCGATCTCAGAGCGGTCAGGGCAGACCTTCCACGCTTCCTCGTCGAGAACCAGCTCCACAGTTTCAGTGGTTGGCTCGCGCTCATCCAACTGCGTGGTCACCGTTGCGGTCGCGTTGTCGCCCTCGACGACGATGTCAGTGATATCCAATATCTCGATCTGAGGCGCGTCCTCGCCACGTACCTCCTGCGCGCGGTCCCAGACGGCCTCTAGGTCGGCACCGTTCATCAGCTTCCCGATGAGTTCGTTCATGAACTCGACCTCGGGCTCGCAGGTGGCAGCGACGAAGCCCTCGTAGTCGAAGGAGTTGGCGGCGTCGAGGTAGCTGCTGAGCGCTTCCGTGATTTCCTGATCGGTGGCGTCTTCTTCGGTGGTGTCAGCCCCGGCTAGACCGCTGCCAGCAAGGCCGATTGATCCAGCGATCAGAGCAGAGGCCGCAACACCCGCCCCGATCCTGCGTGCGGGGGCGGAGAAACGTGAGCGCATGGTCATGCTGCCCTTCCTGTTGGCTGTCGTGACGCTCGGAGCATATGGCGGGCAGCTTGTTTCACATAAGGGAGGTAATCGAGTTGTTAGACGAGCGATACGCGATCTCAGCGCAAGTAACGGGCCTAGTGGTGTTGACTAGTCGTCCCAATTGGTGCGACAACTGGAGTGCTTCCACAGAGGTTGTCGCTCAAAGGCGGGCGAACAGGGCAAACACCTAGCGGCATACGACAATCGGCTGCGGCTCGTAGACGACCGTGCGTGTATGGCGGGAGATCTCGGCACCTGTCGCGGCATTGCGGATCACTCGGGTATCGCTCGTTGTGAATCCCGGCGCGCCACTGGAGGGCGCGCAGTCCGGGCCAGCGGGAAGCGTGAGGCGCTGCGGTTCGGTCTGGTTCCAGCGTCCGCCGTTGATGGATTCGACGTCGACAGTCTTCGTTCCCCAGAGCCGCACCGTGACATTAGAGTCGTCGCCGAACGACTGGATGAGAACCCCAGTGGGGTGAGGGTTGCGGAACTTGACGTCAATGGCACCTTCCCACACCGTGGCCTCGCGACCGGCTGGATAGCGGGAAATGTAGTAGCTGTGTTCCTGGTGCTCGACGTCGTCCATCCCGGCGAAATAACCTGCGTTGTACAAGGTTGTCGCAAACTGGCTCACTCCGCCGCCAATCGCTTCGTCAGGACGGCCCTCGTAGATCACGCCAGAACGGATGTACCCCTGAGCAAGACCACGTGGACCGGTGTGCCCGTTGAGCGAGAACGTTTCGCCTGGCTTAACCACCGCACCGTTGACTTGCTGCGCGGCCCGGCGAATGTTGTGCCCAGAATTGGCAGTGAAGCCACCCGTCGTGAACTCCGCGACCACTTCGTTGATGCCAAGACCGTCGGCGTCGGCGGTCGTGAACTCGGCCGGGATCTCCTCATACACTGCGTCACGTGTGCGCCCCTCAGTCTCGAGCATGAGATCTGCGAAGCCATCGAGGGTTTCGTCCCAATCAATTTCGCGGCCTGCCTCGTCACGGACGACGTAAGGTCCGAGGTTCCCGAGGACGACCGTCGCATCGCGTGGACCGCGTTCAGTTTCCGCAAGCTGCGGTACGAGGATCTCCCGCGCGGCTTCCTCATCGAATTCATGGTCGAGGCCACCCTGGCCGTCAGGCTCGAAAGTGAGTACTTCGCCGACCTGATCGCGCGCCAGCCGCGCGGTTGCTCCGTCCACACCCTCGATGACAAGCTCCTCGGCAACCGCGGGCCGCGCGACTTTGTCCATGGCGGCGTCGACCGCTGTGCGGGTCACGCTGACAGGTGCGACCGTGACGGGCAGAGTCAGCGTCGCACCGGAATACCAGCCGCTGAGCAGGCTCTTCCGGGCCTGGACAACGTTGAGTTCCTGCCCTTCCTCCGGATATATCGCCTCCGGTTCCGGCCCGCGGAACTCGATGCCACCCTCGCGGGGCGCACGGTTGACGTCCTCGGTGAGTTGCGTGACCGTCGCGTTGAATGTGTCCTCGTCGACGGCCTGCTCTGGTGGGATGGGGCGTTCACGGACCCAGGTGAGTACGCGGGTCACGGGGTTAAGGCTCTGCGCCTGCGCAGTCGACACCGTCGCCTGCCAGTCAAAGTCGAGACCCGCATCGATCGGGGTGATCTCTGTGGTGACGTCGCCCGCCTCAACCGCGACTCGTGTACTCGCGAGGGCTCCGAGTTCATTCGCGAGCCGTGATTCGGCACGGGCGGGATCGAGACCGCCAATATGTATGCCAAGCACCGTCACGTCCCGGGCGACCTTGCCTTGCGCGGCGTAGAGATCAACGCCGTACACGACTCCGGCAAGCACGAAGATCGCCGCGGCGACCAGCACGGTTGTATGGCGGCGCCGCGGGGTGCCGTCACTTCCCTGGGAGCCGGCCGAGTCGTCAGGGGCCGGTTGCTCAGGTGCTGGCTGATCAGGTTCGTCGTCTGTCACGCGCTCTCCGCCTCGGGAAGTTCTCCCCGAGATCGTAGCGAACAGCGCGGCCGCCTATCACACAGTCGTCCTGTGCTGCTGTGCCAGCAGCGCACTGAGCACACTGGGCGTGGTGAGACCGTCGGTGACGAATGGGATGGCGGTGCCCCGCTGAGTCGCGTGCACCATGGCCGTCCATGCGTGCAGTGCGTCCGCAACCTCTTGTGGTGATTGTTCTAACAAGGTCAACTCCCTCGGGCCAGTGGCTGTGATGCCAGAATCTCCCGGCGGCACCGCGCTGACCAGGCACCCGAGGGGTGGGGAACCCGCCACCTAGCCGTTGTCACCGCGCGCTTCGGCCGCTTCTGGTCCGCCGCGATCCGCGCGAGATGTGGCTAACGTGGGAGGTGTGTCGCACCTGGTGTCCGGAGAGGCCGTCGAACTGGAGCTTCGTCATGCGCAGTTCGCGAGCCGCTGCGTGGCACTGCTCATCGATGTGGCCCTGCAACTGATTGCGCTATCGGTGCTGCTTGGTGTGCTTTTCTCCGCGATGCCGAATCTGGACGATGCGATGTACGCGGCGATCAGTCTGCTGATTATCGTCCTCGTGATGATCGGTTACCCGGTCGCTTTCGAAACGCTGACGCGGGGACGGACTCTCGGCAAGCTCGTTATGGGTCTGCGCGTCACCAGGGATGACGGGGGCCCAGTCCGGTTCAGGCATGCTCTGATCCGTGGGCTCACGGGGTTCTTCCTGGACTTCTGGATCCTCGGCCTCTTCGGAACCGTCGCGGTGGTCGTCTCACTCACGTCAAAGCAGAGTAAGCGCGTGGGTGACTACCTGGCGGGCACGATCGTCATCCGGGAACGGTTGCCCAGCACGCCGACCGGGATGAACAGTCCGGGTGCGCAGCGCATGGCGTGGACGTCGACGCTGGATTTCAGCGCGCTGCCTGCTGATCTGCTCATCGCCGTCCGCCAGTACCTGACACGGTACGAGACGTTCAGCCCCGCGGCGCGTATCGAACTCGGACGGAGTCTGGCCGAGCGTGTCGCTGAGCGTGTGCGCATGCCACCGCCCGACGGCATGCCTGACTGGCAGTACCTGGATGCGATTCTGGCGGAACGCCGCGCGCGCGAGGAGAGATCCACGCGTGGCGGAGATTTCCCTCGCCAAATGACCCAGCCGCCCGCCGCCGTGGACGCAAGGAATCCCGACGGCGTGACGCACAACAACCCGTTCACGCCGCCGCGGTGAGTATCACCAGTGACTGTCGGAGTGACCTCAGCGCGAACCTGGCAGACTGACGACACTTGATCAACAAGGATGACGAGGGGGGAAGATGACGAATCAGGGGGACCAGTGGCAGCGCCCAGGCGATGAGGGAGACTGGGACACGCCGCCGCCCATCGGGCAAGCGTATCCTTCGGGCCAGCCGGGGGGCCGTCCCGAACCTGGCCGGTGGGATGCGCCACGACCTGGGGTCATCCCGCTCCGTCCCATCGGATTGTCGGAGATCATCGACGGTGCGATCTCGACCATCAGGCGTTATCCGGCGCTGATGCTCGGTCTGACCGCGATAATCGTCACGATCAGCGAGGTCGTGTCGCTGATTGCGACGCTGCCGATGCTCTCGTGGGACCTTGATCCGTTCGCGACCGACCCGCAAGTCATCGATGATGCCGCGTTCGCGAGCGCCATGGGTGGGCAGGCTATCGCCGGGTTGCTGACGGGGCTCGCGGGCTTGTTGCTGACCGGTGTGCTCACCGCGGTAGTCGGCAAAGCAGTGATTGGGCAGGACACCTCGTTCAGCGAAGTGTGGGCGGCGGTGAAACCGTCATTGCTGCGGCTGGTTGCACTCGCGGTCTTGTTCCTGCTGGCGCTCGCCGCGATTGTCGTCATCGTTGTCGGGATGTTCTTTATCCACCCCGCGGCAGGCGTGCTGTCGATGCTGGCGGCGCTGTTCGTGGTGGTATGGCTGGGCGTGAAGCTCTACCTGGCCGTCCCCGCGCTCGTTCTCGAACGTGCCACGATAATGCGGTCACTGCAACGGTCATACATGCTGGTCACCGGCTCGTGGTGGCGGGTATTCGGCATCCTTATCGTCATCGGACTCGTCGTGCTGGTTCTCACGATGATTCTGCAGATCCCGTTCTTCCTGCTGGCAACCTTTGCCGGAGCGGTGACGGAGTCTCTCTTGCTGGCTGCGGTGATCGGATCGGTCGGTGCGATTCTTGCCAGCCTGCTCATATACCCGTTCGGAGCCGCGACGGTGGCGCTGCTGTACACAGATCTGCGCATGCGCAAAGAAGGCCTCGACATCGAACTTGCCCGCCGTGCGGGACCCGGGTCCGGCGGCGCACCCCCTGGTGCACCTTAGGTGACCGTCGTGTGGCGCGGATCCGTCCCCGTCGAGATCGATCGTGACTCGGCGCGAGAGGTCGCGCGTACGGAACTCTCCCGCAGCATGTACACCGAGGCGCAGCCGACATTGCTCGAACGCGTGATGATGTGGCTCCTTGACCGCGTACAGGATGCGATCGACGCGATATTCGATGGTGCGAACGCGCTCGCGCCGGGCGGTCCAGGCAGTCTCGTCATTTTGCTCGCGATCATGATTACTGCGGCGATCATCATCCGGCTCCGCATGGGACGTGTGGCGCGCAGTACACGGATGCGCCGAGCCATCTTCTCTGAAACGCGCCGCTCCGCCGCTGAACATCGGCGTCTCGCTGACGCCGCGGCGGCAGTGGGCGATCTTGACGAGGCGGTGCACGAGCGATTTCGCGCGATCGTGCGCGCTCTCGAGGAACGCGGTGTCGTCGATGATGCGGCTGGGCAGACAGCTACGGAGGTCGCGGTGCGCGCCGGGGAAGAATTAATCGGGTGCGCGGAGCCGTTGCGCTCCGCGGCGCGCACGTTTGACGACGTGTACTACGGCCACCGGTCCGCTGCACGAGGGGTATACGACGATTTGGTGCGCACCGACGCACTCGTACAGTCAGCGCCACTCATCGACTCGGAAAAGCAGGGTGCGGTGTGAGTACGGGAAGCACGGCGGTGGGCTCTGACGCGGGGCGAATCTGGCGCGCGGCACGCATGCCCCTGGCTATCGCGTTCGTAGTCGTCATGCTCGGCGTGGTGACCGCGCTGGTGCGCGGCGGGGAAGACGCGGATGCACTCGACCCGCAGTCGCCCGCGCCGAACGGCACTCGTGCGCTCGCCCAGATTCTGGCCGTCGAGGGCGTCCGCTCGGAACTGCTGTACGGCTTCGATGACGCGCTCGCGGCCAGCACCGGTGCCACGGTCATCGTTTCCGCGCCGTCGATAGCCGGCGCTGAGCGCATCGCGGACCTGGCTGCGAGCGCCCAGAGGATTGTTCTCATTGCGCCCTCCGACGAAGTGCTCACGGCGGTCGATGCTGGCGTTGTCACCGCGGGGTACGACCGTGTGGACGCGCGCGAACCGGCTTGTGAGAACGCTGACGCGGGTGTGGCGCAGCGGGCCGTCACCGGCGGCTATCTCTTCGAACCCGACGAGCCTGAGCGTCGCGTCGACGTGTGTTACGAGGGGAGCCTGGTAGTCGTCGACGGTGACACCGTGATTCTCGGTATGGGTGATCCGCTGATGAACCGTAACCTCGGCGAGCACGGCAATGCTGCGCTGGCAATGCGGCTGCTCGGCTCCACAGAAAGCCTCGTGTGGTACTTGCCCAGCACGAGCGATGCCGCGCTGAGCGACGGAGATCAAAGCCTTTTCGCGCTGATTCCGGACGGCTGGAAGTTCGGTGCGGTGCAACTCGGGATCGCAGCGGTGTTCCTCGCCGTGTGGCGCGCACGGCGTCTCGGTCCTGTCGTTATCGAGCCGCTGCCTGTGGTTGTCCATGCCGCGGAAACCACGGAAGGACGGGCGCGCCTCTATCGTCGGACAAGCGATCGGGCACACGCGGCAGACGCACTGCGGTCCGCGGCGCGGGCACGGATCGCCCGAGCGCTCGCCGTACCTGGCGCGGCGCCCGAGGGCAACGGCGACGCGCTCGTCGACGCTGCCGCCAAGAACGCAAGAATCGGTTCCGGGGCGGTGCGCGCAGCACTGTTTGGTGCGGCGCCACAGTCCGACGGTGAACTGGTACAGCTTGCAGAGGACCTGGACGATCTGGAAAAGCGCATCACGAAGCGCCATCAGGAAGGAAACACCACATGACCGACGCGGCAGCTGATCTGCAGGTGCGCGGCGAACAAGCAAGAGAGGCGCTAGTCGCGCTCCGCCGCGAACTCGGCAAGGCAATCGTCGGTCAGGACGCGGCCGTCAGCGGACTCATCGTCGCGCTGTTATGTCGCGGGCACGTACTCATCGAAGGTGTTCCCGGCGTCGCGAAAACACTGCTGGTCCGCAGCCTTGCGGCAGCACTGCACCTCGACACGGCGCGGATACAGTTCACACCCGATCTTATGCCAGGCGACGTCACGGGCTCGCTGGTGTATGACAACCGCACCGCGGAGTTCTCGTTCCGCGAAGGTCCGCTTTTCACCAACCTTCTGCTCGCGGACGAGATCAACCGGACACCGCCGAAAACCCAGTCATCGTTACTCGAAGCGATGGAAGAACGACAGGTCTCCGTCGACGGGTCACCGCGCCCCTTACCGGACCCGTTCGTGGTGGTCGCGACGCAGAACCCCGTGGAGTATGAGGGCACGTATCCGCTCCCCGAGGCGCAACTCGACCGTTTTCTGCTGAAATTGACGATGGCGCTGCCAAGCAGGGACGACGAGGTCGCCATCGTGAGTCGCCACATGTCGGGCTTCGACCCGCGTGACCTCGCGGCCGCCGGTGTCCGTGCCGTCGCCGGTCCGGAGGATCTAGCGGCAGCCCGCGCCGCGACAGCGAAGGTCAACATCAGCGACGAGATCATCAGTTACATCGTGGACATTTGCCGGGCAACCCGGGAATCGCCTGCGGTGCAGCTAGGCGTTTCGCCGCGCGGCGCGACCGCGCTGATGCATGCGACCAGGGCGTGGGCGTGGCTTTCGGGCCGGGACTACGTCACACCGGACGACGTGAAATCGATTGCCAGGCCTGCGTTGCGTCACCGCATCGGGCTGCGTCCCGAAGCCGAACTCGAGGGGTCAACGCCTGACGGAGTGCTCGAGCACGTGCTCGCGACGGTCGCTGTACCGCGTTAGGGACGGTAGGGGACTGCGATGGTGCTGACAGGCAGAGCGGGCTTCCTCGCCGCGGCGGGCGCACTTGTGGTGGGTGTGTTCATGCCCAGCGCGGCTGGGGTGGTGCTCGTGACAGGCCTTGTTGTGCTTCTGGTTGGTGCCGATTTCCTCCTCGCGGGCAACGTCCGGAATCTGCGGATGGAGCGCATGGGAGACACAGCTGTACGTCTCGGTGGGACAGCAACAATCCGGCTTACGGTGACCAACCTGGGCTCGAGGCGGATGCGGGGGGTTCTGCGCGACGCGTGGCCACCGAGCGCCGGAGCGGTCCCGGACCGCTTCGAAGTGGAACTTCCACCTGATGCCCGATCGACGTTCACGGTCGTGGTCACTCCTACACGACGTGGCGACCGCTCAGCGGTGAAGGTCACGGTCCGCGCGATTGGTCCGCTCCGGTGCGCTGGCAGGCAAGGGCACCACCGTGTCCCGTGGACTGTGCGCGCGTTGCCACCGTTCAGTAGCCGCAAGCATCTGCCGTCGCGACTTGCGCGCCTGCGGGAACTCGATGGTCGTCAGGCAGTGCTGGTTCGCGGCGAAGGCACCGAGTTCGATTCTTTGCGCGAATACGTCATCGGTGACGACGTACGGTCTATCGACTGGCGTGCCACAGCTCGCGCGTCCGACGTTATGGTGCGCACGTGGCGTCCGGAACGTGACCGCAGGATCATCATCATCCTCGATACGGGACGCACCTCAGCAGGCCGAGTCGGTGACGCGCCCCGGCTCGATGCTGCGATGGACGCGTCGCTTCTCCTCGCTGCCCTGGCGTCGCGTGCAGGTGATCGCGTCGATTTTGCTGCGTACGATCGGCGTCTGCGCGCATCGGTCACGGGGGTGAGCGGTGCAGGGCTGCTGTCGGCGATGGTCAACGCGATGGCGCCGCTCAGCGCGGAACTTGTGGAGACCGACGCGGCCGGTATGGTTTCCGAAGTGCTTCACCGGGCTCGTCAGCGGGCGCTCGTGGTTGTGGTGTCGCCAATGGAGCCCGCGTCGGTGGAGGCCGGTTTTGTGCCCGCAATGCGTTCGTTGACAGCGCGGCACCGCGTGATCTTCGCGTCCGTTGCAGACCCGAGCGTTCAGGTGATGTCACGTGCACGCGGGTCCAGTGACGATGTCTATACCGCCGCAGCCGCTGAACGCACTATCGCTGACCGTCGTCGCGTTGCTGGACTACTGACGAAACTTGGCGTCACTGTGATCGATGAGTCGCCCGAGGATCTGCCACCAGCGCTCGCTGACACATACATTGCACTCAAAGCAGCAGGAAAGCTGTAGCGGCGCCGCGGACCGAAGCTGTTTGCCCACCTCTGAGCGACATTGAGACCGGGAAGGGCACCTAGTCGCTCAGAGGTGGGCAAACCGAAGTTGCATGTCAGGCTGCTACCGGTGCCACGTCACCCGCGCTGCGTGCGTCGATGTCACCAGTCTCTCCCGCCAGCGCCGCACGACGTCCGTATACGAACACGTACACGAGGAAGACAAGTTCAGCGGCTACGCCAATTCCCACGCGCGCGGCGGTACTCATGCCGCTCGGTGTGACGAACGCTTCGATGACACCGGAGATGAGCAGCACCACGGCGAGACCGAGAGCCATACCGGCGACAGTGCGTCCTTCCTCAGCGAGCGCCCTGGCTCGTGGACGCGGACCAGGATCAATCAGCGTCCACCCCAGCCGCATACCGGCTCCCGCTGCGACGAACACGGCAGTAAGTTCGAGCAGGCCGTGTGGGGTGATCAACCCGAAGAAAACATCGAGCCGGCCAGCATCGGCCATCAGACCGGCGGCCACTCCGACGTTCATTGCGTTGACGAACAGGATGAACACGACCGGCAGGATAAGGAGCCCTACGACAAGGGAGGCGGCGGCGATGTATGCATTGTTGGTCCACACCTGCGCGGCGAATGACGCGGCAGGCTCTGATGAGTAATACGTTTCGAAGTCACCGCCAGGGCGCGTGAGCTCGGCGATCGAGTCCGGTGTCGCGATGGCGCTCTGCACGGCAGGGCTATTGGCGACCCACGCCGCGATCACACCCGACACCAGCAGAAACAGGGCAGCTGTGGGCACCCACCAGTGCCGCGCCCTATACACCGCTGCGGGGAATCGCTGCGCGAAGAACATGCCCGCATCGCGCCACCCGGGGGCCGATGTTCCAGTGGTGGCGGCCCTGGCTTGAGAAACGAGCATTGTCAGCCTGTCGACCAGGACCGGATCAGGCGCGGCGGAACGGACAATCGACAGGTGCGTCGCCGCACGCTGGTAGAGCGTGATGAGTTCGTCGGCTTCCGCGCCGCTGAGACGGCCGCTGCGTCGCGTGAGGACACGCAGGCGGTCCCACTCATCGCGGTGTTTCTCGACGAACAGGTCGACGTCCATGCTCACCTTCCCGAATCGTTCATGCCACACTCTGTAACGAAGAGGGGACCGGTCCACGATAGCCGGGTGAGACGCAACGGTGGCCTGGTGGTCTGGGTGGCTTAAGCCGTTGTACTCGAAACCCCCGCGGCGCCAGCGCCCGCGCCCTCCGGCTGCACCATGGTGCTACGGCCGGTTACGGTGCATCCCGATTGGGCGCTGCCGCCGCGAAAGCCTTAGTACGCCTCCGCGAGGTCGACGACCAGCAGCGAATAGTTGTCGCGTGTGCGGTGCGCGATCGCAGTATCGATGAGCTTCTCAGCGACGTCTTTGCCGTCGGTGTGATGGCACGCTGCCTCAATATCGCTCGCGGTGAGGACACCGTGAATCCCGTCGCTGCACACGATATAGCGCCCCGCCGCCAGCGGGATTTCCGCGAGGTGCGGTTGTGGCGTTTCGCCGGAACCTCCGAGGCACTGGGTAATGATGTGGGTGGGCTGCCCGTCCTCGTCAGGAACGACGTCATCGGTGGAGAGCTGGTCCACACCGTCAGCGGTCACTCGGTACACGCGGCTGTCCCCGACGTTGAACGAGAGTATCGACGTCGAACCGAATGCGAGGCCCGCGATAGTTGTTGCCATGCCTTGCTGGCCGATCCGCTCCGCGATGGATTCGATCTGCGTGCTGATCGCGGCGAGCCCGTCAGAGATCGCTTTCGTCGATGTCCAGCCCTTGTGCGCCGCGACGAGTTCAAGCAGCGCGATACGACTAGCGACGTCACCGGCGGCATTCCCGCCGACACCGTCGGCCACCGCCACCAGGGTCGGCCTTTCGAGTGGAAACGCGATGCACGTCAGGGTCCCCGTCTGGGTCTGGCTGAACCAGCCATCAACGACGATCGCATCTTGGTTCGAAGCGCGGAAAAGACCGCGATCAGTAACCGCGTGGACACTGAGAGTGAACGCCACAGTTACGAGCTTAAGCGCAGCACGCCCGGATATCGTGGAGGCTGCGGAAATTACTGCGGTTTGCGGCGGCGGGCGGCTGCCTGAGCGGAGTCTGCGATCTCGCCGATGAGGCGTTCGACCACGTCTTCAAGCATCGCGGCGCCGAGTGCATGTCCCTCCTCGTCCGTCACGATAGCGACATGTGATCCCCTCGTCTGCATTCCTTCGAGAGCATCATCGAGCAGCGTGTTCGACGTGAAACGGGGGAGGGTCCGGATCGGCATGCCGGCGATCGCGTCGTCCGGGGAGACTGCTTCGCCGAGTAGGTCCTTCACGTGAACATATCCGGTGAAGTCGCCACCGGCTGCGACGATGGGGAAACGCGAAAAACCCGTCCTGATGCACGCGGCGTGCGCCTGCGCAATTGTCGCGGTGTCATCGAGGCTGACGACGCGGTCACGCGGCACCATGATGGACTGGAGGGTCTCGCGGCTCATTGTCAGCGCGCCGGTGAGGAGACGGTGTTCCTCCTCGTCGAGCAGACCCTCAGCCTTGGACTGCCGCACGAACCCGGCGACCTCATCGGCGGTGAACGCGGTGGCCACTTTGTCCTTCGGCTCCACGCGCAGAATGCGGAGCACCGTGTTGGCGAGCCAATTCACGAGGAGCAAAAGCGGTTTCAGAACCTGCACCAGGAGGTAGAGCATCGGACCGAGAACCAGCGCGGTCCGCTCGGGGCCCGCGATCGCCAGGTTCTTCGGAACCATTTCGCCGATCGTCATATGCAGGGAGAGCACGATCGTCAGCGCGATGGCCACAGCAATGGGATGGAGCATCACCGACGGGACGCCGAGCGCTTCGAGCGGCACCTCGAGCGCGTATGCAACAGCCGGTTCAGCTACCGCTCCGAGCCCGAGTGAGCACAGGGTGATACCAAACTGAGCTCCCGCCATCATGAGGGACACATTGTCGAGAGCACGTAGAGTGATACGGGCCGCGCCGCTGCCCTCTTCGGCGCGGGGCTCGATCTTTGTCCGACGGGTGGACACGAGCGCGAACTCGGCGCCGACGAAGAACGCGTTGCCGAAAAGCAGAAGGATTCCGACAATCATTCCAGTGACGTTGATCATCAGCTCTCGTCCTTTCGCCCATCGGAGGAGTCGTCGTCTGCGCGCGATGATGGCTCGGCGAGGCCGAGCCGAAGGCGTGCGACGCGATGGCCGTCGACCTGGGTGACCGTGAGCGAGACGAGAGTTTCTGTAGGTATGCCATCGGCATCGAGTTGAGCGAGATTCTTCGCAGGCAGAACTACGGAGTCGCCGGGGTTGGCCAGCCGCCCGAGATGTTCGATCACGAGCCCGCCAGAAGTGTCGGAATGTTCTCCCTCAGGGAGGTCGATGCCGGTGAGGTCAGCGATCTCGTCGGGCCGCATAAGCCCGGGCAGCGTCCACGTGCCGTTCGTGAGTAGCCGCGGCCGGCCAGCCGGCCGGTCATGCTCGTCATCGATTTCGCCAAGAATCTCCTCGACGAGGTCTTCCAGGGTGACTACGCCGGCGGTGCCGCCGTACTCGTCGATCACGACCGCGAGCTGTAACCCACTGCGCAGCTCTCGCAGGACCCCAGCGAGTGGCAAGGTAGACGGAATCGCACGGACGGGGCTCATGATGTCGGCAGCCGTTCTCTCGGCCCGTTCCTGTTCCGGGACCGCTAGCGCGGATTTGAAGTGCACGACGCCCACCACGTCGTCGATCGATGTTCCTTCGACCGGGAAGCGGGCGTGCCCCGTCGAGGCGACAAGGCTCAAGATGTCCCGGACCGGCGTGTCACTGTTGACGAACGTCACTCGGGTGCGCGGCGTCATGACATCCGCTGCAGTCTGCTCACCGAACTCGGCAGCCTGGGTGAGGCGGTCCGCGATGTCTTTCTCGAGCAGGCCCTCGGTCGCGGAGCGGGTAGCGATCGCACCCAATTCCTGCGCGGACCGGGCCGAAGCGAGCTCTTCGCGCGGTTCGACGCCGAGTGCGCGGACCATCGCGTTGGAGGCACCGTTGAGCACGACGATCAGTGGTCTGCTTGCCGCAGTGAAGGCCCGTTGCGGCCCTGCGACCGCCCTCGAGACGCGCACGGGCTCCGAGATTGCCCAGTTCTTCGGGACGAGTTCGCCGAAAATCATCTGTGTCACGGTCGCTATGAGAAGGCCCGCGCCGAGTGCCACCGCCAGGCTCGACGCCTCGGGGAGACCTGCGAATTCCAGCGGCCCGCGCAGGAGAGTCGCAATCGACGGCTCGGCGATGAACCCGATGATGAGACTGGTGACCGTGATACCGAGCTGCGCACCGGAGAGCTGAGTGGAGAGCCTTTTCAGCGCCTTCTGCACGGATCGGGCGCGCCGATCACCCGCCTCAGCTGCCTCAGAAATGGTGGCTCTATCCACAGTCACCAGAGCAAACTCAGCGGCCACGAACAACGCGTTCGCGGCAATGAGCACCAGCGCCAGCCCGAGCAGCAGCCACGCCTCTGTCACGATTCGTCCACCTCATCCGCACCTGGTCCTGAGCTGAAATCTAGCGCAGCAAAGGCTATTCCACACAGAACCGTTACAAGCGGGGGTCGACCGGTTCGGTTTCGAGCGCGAGAACACCGAAAACACACTCATGGACACGCCACAGTGGCTCGCCCTCGACGAGCCGGTCGATGGCCTCGAGGCCGAGCGCGTACTCGCGAAGCGCAAGTGACCTTTTACGGCCGAGGCTGCGCTGGCGCAACCGCTCGAGGTTGTCGGCGAGTGTGTAGTCCGGTCCGTAGACGAGGCGGAGATACTCGCGTCCCCGGACCTTGATCGCGGGCTGGATCCGCGTGTTGGGCCGCGTCCGGTTGGCTGCGGGTTTGACGACCATCCCCTCGAAACCGGATTCCGTGAGCGTGGTCCACCATGACGTGGCGCGGTGCTCGGAGTCCGGGTCGCTGAGGTCAACTGCCATCCCACGGGTCGTCAGGAACAGGCTCGGGTCGGCGTCGCTCAGCTTCGCGGCAGTGGCGGTATGCCAGGGGTGGGGCCGGCCAGCGAATGCCGCACCTTCCGCCGCGAGGAGTTGAAAGGGCGCGAGTTTGATGTCGGATAAGCCACTCGTCGGCCAGCAGAATGTGCGGTACATCGCCCGATAAGCGTCGAGGTTGCCTGCCCTGCGCATACTGCGGGCGCGCAGGTCGGCGACGTCGAGGCCACGGCTTTCCGCTTTCGCCACAAGGTCCACCGCAGCGGGAAGCACGGCCGCGCCAGCGGCTCCGACCGCTCCGTACTGGTCGCGGATGAGACCGTCGGCCTTCGCGTTCCACGGAAGAACCTCGGTGTCGAGCAGCAACCAGTCACTCGCGATGTCATTCCAGATCCCGGCATCGTCGAATCCCGCGCGTATGCGCGAAAGGAGCGCGTCCTCTCGGTCGTCCTGGAAGAACGAACGCCCGGTGCGGGTGAATACCGCGCCGGCGCCACGGATGCCGAATCGCCGCTCCGCAGTGTGGTCGTCGCGGCACACGAGGATCACGGCGCGCGATCCCATGTGTTTCTCCTGGCACACGACGTCGTCCACACCCGCTTTTCGGTACTCCGCGAATGCCTCCGCTGGGTGTTCCAGGTAATCGTCCCGGGTGCTCGTCGCGCAGGGTGCCATCGTCGGCGGCAGATACATGAGCCACCGCGGATCGATGGTGAAACGGCTCATCACTTCGAGCGCTGCCGACGCGTTCTCCGCGGGAATCGTGACCCGCCCATGGTGCCGCGTCTCGATTGCTCGTTTGCCGAGTACATCGTCGAGCTGGAGCGAATACCGGTCACGCTCGGCCGCCGTTTTCGGTGCCGGCGCGAGTGGGCGCGGTGATGCATGCCATTGCTGGTGCGCTGGCACGGAAACAAGGTCACGTTCGGGGTACCGGAGCGCGGTCAGGCGGCCACCGAAAACGCAGCCCGTGTCGAGGCACATTGTGCGGTTAATCCACTCGGGTTCACTGATGGGCGTGTGACCGTACAGCACCGTCGCGGCTCCGCGGTAGTCAGTTGCCCACGGGTACCGGACTGGGAGGCCGTAATCGTCAGTCTCCCCGGTGGTTTGCCCATAGAGGGCAAATGCACGCACCCTGCCCGAAGCACGGCCATGGAACTGCGCGGGGAGGCCCGCATGTGCGACGACAAGCCGCCCATGGTCGAGGACATAGTGGGAGACGAGGCCATCGAGGAACAGCCGAGCGGTGTGTGTGAATTCGTCGCCTTCCGCCGCGAGCTGTTCGAGAGATTCTGCGATGCCGTGTTTGAGCTGAACCTTCTGCCCCCGCAACGCGCGGGCGAGCTTCTGCTCGTGGTTCCCGCTCACACACAGCGCTGCACCGCTGTTCGTCATGCCCATCACGAGGCGCAGCACCCCGGGTGTGTCCGGTCCGCGGTCGACGAGGTCGCCGACGAAGACGGCGGTGCGACCGTCGGGGTGGCACGCATCAATGGCGCGACCGGCGCTGTCGAACGTGACTTTCCAGCCGAGTTCGGCGAGGAGCTCCTCGAGTTCCGCCCGGCAGCCGTGCACGTCACCGATGACATCGAATGGGCCGGTATGGGCACGGAGGTCGTTGAGGAGTGGTTCTACCTCGAACGCTGCACCGCTGATTTCCGCGGGGGTGCGCAGATGGTGAACGCGCCGGAAGCCCTCACGGTCGAGGTTCTTCAGGGAACGGCGGAGTTCCCGGTGCTGGCGACTGACAACGTGCGCGCCGAACTGCCGGTCCGGACGTTCTTCGTTGCGCGCTATGCACACTGATTCGGGGACGTCGAGCACGATGGCGACCGGCAGAACGTCGTGCTCGCGGGCGAGGCGCACGAGCTGCGCCCGCGCTGGCCGCTGCACGTTCGTCGCGTCGATCACGGTAACCCGGCCCGCTGCGAGCCGTTGTCCGGCAATGTAATGCAGCGCGTCGAAGGCCGCCGCCGTGGCGGACTGATCGTTCGCGTCGTCGGCGACCATGCCCCGGAAGGCGTCACTGGACAAGATCTGCGTGGCAGCAAAGTGGCGGTGCGCGAAGGTCGTCTTCCCCGCGCCCGACGTGCCAATCATCACGACGAGGGACATGTCGGGAATTGCTAGCCTCATGTCACGCCCCCTGCCGTGAAAATCGCCATCTGGGTCGGTGCACCGCGATCAGGGTGCACGGGCCCTACCGGCAATAGCTCGGTCGAGTAGTCGTAGGTTGCGGCGGTGGCTTCAGCCCAGTGCTGGAATTCGGTGCGCGACCACTCGAATCGATGGTCGGCATGGCGGAACTCACCTGCCGCCAGGCCCGGGAAGAGCGCGTTGTATTCGGCGTTCGGTGTAGTGACGATGACGGTGCGCGGACGCGCGGCCCCGAAGACGCTGTGGGTGGCTGCAGGCAGCCGGTCTGGGTCGATGTGTTCAATGACCTCCATCAGGACGGCGGCGTCGAAGCCGCGAAGGGCCGGGTCGGTGTACATCAGCGACGACTGCCGCAGCCGCACTGTGGAGCGGGCCGCATCAGCCCTGTCGAGGTGCAGTTTCCGCTCCGCTTGTCGCAGCGCATAGGCCGATACGTCAGTTCCGACGATTTCACTGAACGTGTTGTCATGTCGCAGCTCATCGAGGAGCGCACCGGGGCCGCATCCCAGATCGAGGATGCGTTTCGCGTCCGCGCGGCGGAGTTGTTCGAGCACGGCGCGGCGCCGTAGCGTCGCGAGCGGAACATTGTGCTGGGGATCTGCAGTGATGTCGGCTGGCGCGTCCGCCTCGATCGCAGCTGGTCCGTCGGCGATGCGGTGAAACATGTCGAGTTGCTCGTTCACGCTCTCGACGAGGGGGCGCGACCTCGCCAGATAGACGTTGGTGATCAGGTCACGTTCGGGATGGGTGCTGAGCCAAGCTTCACCTGAACGGAGAAGTTTGCTGACTTCCGCTTCAGTCACCCAGAAGTGGTGTCCGCCGTCCAGGACAGGCAACAAAACGTAGAGATGACTCAGGGCGTCCGCGAGGCGGAAGGTTCCCTCCAGTCGGGTGTCCGCATAGGGTGCGACGCCCCAGTGCGGAATCGTAGCGTCGACCGGCTGCGCGGTAGCGGTCACTGTCCAGCCTAGGGGGCTGAACAGGCGCGAGACGAGGTCCACGCCACCCCCGCCCCTGCAGCCGTCGCTGCCGGAATGGACTGGCAGCGAAGGAACATGAATGCTCAAGGGAATTGATGTCTGCGCCAAGTGGGGATGGGACTCGCAACGACCCCGAAGCGCGGTGGCGAAGGCAGCACGCAGCGCCACAGCCAATTGCGATCCTGCCGCGTAGGGCCGGTCATTGATGTACTGAGCCAGCGGGCCACTCTGTTTCCGGGAGCGGCCGCGAACAAGCGCGACAGGGTCCACCTCCACGAACAGTGCGGCGGTGCACTGGTCTGGTGTCGCTTCCGGGTAGAAAACGTGGGCCACGCCGTGCGAAACCGTAATTTGCTGCGCACGGTCCGGGTGCTTGTGGAGAAGAAAACCGAGGTCAGTCGCTGGATGATGGGTTGTTGTGATCGTGAGCAGCACGTCGCGAAGTATGCCGCAGTCCTCGCTCGCGCGCAGTCCAATTACGCTGGCTATAGGAAATCACTGGTGGCGGTGATCTGGCAGATGGGGCTTGGCAAGGGATGGCAATGCGTATTGCGGTATTGAGTGCCGCTGTCATTGCGCTCGCTGGTTTTCTCGCAGGGGCTGGGCACGTGGGCAACTCCTCGGTGGCCGCTGCTGCCGATGGCGTATTCGGGAGCCCCACTCTGGTGTCACCGCATTCTCCCGCTTTCGGTATCTGGGCGGTGATCTACCTGGGCATCTTCGGGTATGCGGTGTGGCAGGCGCTGCCAGCACAAGCGGATTCGGCTCGACTGAGGTATGTCCGTCCCCTTACCGTTGCGGCGATTCTGCTGAATGCGACTTGGCTCGCAGTCGTTCTCATGGGGCACGTGCTGCTGAGCGTGCTCGTAGTTGCTGCGCTTTTCACCGTTCTCGTCGCGCTGACTGTTCGGCTCGCGGAGCTGTGCCCGGAGACCCGGACCGAACGGGTGCTCGTTGATGGCACCTTTGGCCTCTATCTGGGATGGATCTGCCTCACTGTATTTGCGAACGTCGCAGTGTGGCTGTCCTCAATGGGGGTTAGTGCGGGCGCGACGGCGTGGTCGGTGATCGTGCTCACCGCAGCGGGAGCAGCAGGCGTGGCGCTGATACTTCTGACCGGAAGCCGGATCGCCGTCGCCTTCGGTCTCATCTGGGCGCTCAGCTGGATCGCCTACGGGCGTATGGCAGGGGAGGCGCCAAACACGGCCAGCGCTATCGCTGCAGCTTGTGCTGCATTCGTCGTTATGGGCGCCGGTTTCCTGAAGGTGGTTCCGGGGCACAGCTACCCTCGGCTTAGAATGTGGTCAGCCGGGCGAGGAGGGCATGATGTCGCATCACAGCGCTGAGCACCAAGAAGACCCCTCCGGGAGCCACCGCGAGGAGATCGCACGTGACCTTTTGCGTGAGCATCCCGAGTTCGATGAACCGCATCTGCTCGAGCAAGACGAGACCGTTCCCCCTCGCCCCGAAGAGGAAATTGCGGACGCGGACAGCTAGAAAGGCTCGCAATCATCATGGATTTCTCGCAGGTTCGTGTCATTCCCGTTCCTGGACAAGGACCCGAAGACATCCTGATCGATGACCGTGAGCGCATCTATACGGGTCTCCTCGACGGCCGTATTGTGCGCATCGATGAGCATGCTGGTGGCGTCGAAACGATTGCCTCTTTGCCGGGCCGCCCGTTGGGTATCGAATTCCACGGGGAAGACGAACTCGTGGTGTGCGCGTCAGACAAAGGCCTTCTCAAGGTCGACATTGCCACAGGCAACTACACCGCGCTGACGGAGTCGGTTGACGGTCGGAATGTGCGCGCGTGCAATAACGCGGCAGTCGCGAGTGACGGCACGATCTATTTCAGCGATTCCTCCACAGATTTCGACGTTCCCAGCTGGCGACGGGAAATGATCCTCAAACTCGGAAGTGGGCGTCTGATTCGCCGAGACCCCGATGGCTCTGCCCAGGTCATAGCGGATGGATTACAGTTTGCCAATGGTGTCGCACTGTGCGTCGATGAGTCGGCGGTGTTCGTTGCTGAAACGACGACGCGGTCGCTGCGGAAGGTGAGTCTCACGGGCGCCGATGCGGGAGCTGTCACTACTGTGTGCCGCGATCTGCCAGGCTATCCGGACAACTGCTCCACCGGTTCGGACGGCCTGATCTGGATTGCTCTCCCCAACCCCGAAAAGCGGGTGCTCGGTTTTGTGCATCAGGCTCCGGTCATCGCGCGCAAACTGGTCTCGCGGCTACCGGAATACCTGATGCCGCGTCCCGCGGACACCGTTGCTGCGGTCGCCCTCAACGACTCAGGAGAGATCGTGCGCCGATACGAGGGAGTTATCCGTGACTTCCCGATGCTCACGTCGGTGCGGGAGTATGACGGTCGGCTCTGGTTCGGCTCACTGGAGGCGTATGGGGTAGCGACAGCGCCACGCTGAATTTTTGTGACGCAGAACACAGTAACCCCCTGTTTGTGATCCTGTTGTTACTGGGTAGTAATCAATGACCTATTGTGGTGCGCGTTGCTTTCCGTGGGGTGTAAGGGGGGTCGGCCGATGTGCCGTCGTGTTTCGGGCTTGCTTGCTGCCGTGACCAGTTTGCTCATGCTTGCGGGAATCGTCTGGGGTGGTGTGGCTTCCGCGCGTCCGGCGTATCCGATTCCTGATCCAGACCCCTTCTACAGTGAACCTGCCGATCTCGCGGCTCTGTCGCCGGGTGACGTCGTACGGGTGCAGCGGGTCGATACACGCGCGTATGCGGATTCCGAGGGGTGGCAGATCGCGTTCCGTTCGACGAACTCACACGGTGCCCCGATCCTCGGTGTGACGACCGTCCTCGTGCCGCGCGGTGTATCGCAACCGCCGATCCTCTCTTACCAGGCGATTGTGAACGCGCTCGGCTCGCGATGTGCGCCTTCGCGTGGGTTGTTCAACCTCGAGCAGGTAGAAGCGCCGGGGCTACTGATCCCGTTGTCTCGTGGGTGGGCGGTGTCGGTTCCTGACCACCTGGGGCCCGAGGGGGCCTATGGAGCCGCTCGGCTTGGAGGAATGATCACCCTCGACAGTATTCGTGCGGTCAAGCAGGCGGCAGAGCTGGGTCTCGCGGACGCGCCGGTGGCTCTCGCCGGGTATTCCGGAGGCGGTATGGCCAGCGCATGGGCTGCCGCGATGGCGCCCGAGTACGCCCCTGAACTTGCGATCGCCGGCGTTGTCCAGGGCGGCATTCCTGCTGATCTGGAACAGATGGCGAACATAATCGGGTCGGACGCGCATCCCGGCTTCGGCCTTGGCTTTGCCGCAGCCATCGGTCTCGAACGCGAGTATCCAGATCGCTTTCAGATGGAGCGAGAACTCAACCCACAGGGCCGGTGGCTCCGCGACTTCATCAGCAATGAGTGCCGACGCTTCATTCTCTTTCACGGCGCGTTCCGCAGCGCGCGCGACCTGACCAACTCCCCGGGCTGGATGTCAAACGGCGAGGCACGCGAGGTTCTCCGTGAGAACAGCCTGCGATATTTCGCTGGCGTGCCCAACATGCCGATATACATGTGGCACGGTCGCCTTGATCCCCTCACGCCATACGACGGGATCGAGGAGATCGCGCAGAGGTACTGCGCACAAGGCGTGCAGCTACAGTTCGTCACACATGACATCGCTGAGCACCTCATCCCGGCAGCGCTCGGATTCGAGGAAGCATACGAGTACCTGGCGGCCCGGTTCCGGGGAGAAGCGGCTCCGTCGAACTGCTAGTTCCGGGGCATCACTCGGGGAGGTGAAAATCGCCTGCATTGACGCGGAACTCTGCGAGCACGGCGACGAGTTGAGCGATGTGCTCTTCGGATATGCCAGGATCAGCGAAAACGTATTCGTTGAGATCTTTCGTCGCACGCTCAGCGACGTCGCGACCAGTGTCGGTGATCCGGACGAGGGTGGTTCTCCGGTCGTCGGGGTGAGGGATCCGCTCCACTAGTCCTGCCGCCTCAAGGCGGTCGACGGCGTTGGTGATGCTCGTCGGGTGTACTTGGAGCCGCGTGCTGGCCTTACTCATCGGGAGTTCGCCGCGCTGGGTGAAGGTCAGGAGTGTCAGGACCTCATACCGGGAGAAAGTGAGGCTGTGCGGGCGGAGAACGCTTTCGACTCGGGCGAGCATCAGTTGGTGGGCTCGCATCACTGAAGTCACCGCGGCCATGCCGGACGCTGCATCTGCCCAGCCGTGCTCCTCCCAATGGCGTCGCGCTTCGGCGATTGGATCGAACGGCAGTCCTTGCTGTTGGCTCACTCCACCATCCTCGCAGGCCCTCGTGTGGGATGTCTCTCATGGGCAAAGTTACTTACGGGTACTGCGTGACAACAAACACTTGGACGTCCTACTATAGGAGTGTCAGGTACTTCCTTGGGGGGTATCCAAGGGTTTCCGGTTCTGGAGAAAGTGATCAATTAGCATGGCTATACGTGAACTCACGCACTTCATTGGTGGCAAGAACACCCCGTCAGCGTCTGGGCGGTTTGGTGATGTGTTCGACCCCAACACCGGCGAAGTGCAGGCGCGTGTGCCGCTCGCTGACGCTGCCGAAGTGGAGGCCGCGGTCGCCGATTCCGTCCAGGCCCAGCGGGAATGGGCCGCCTGGAACCCGCAGCGGCGCGCCCGTGTGCTGCAGAAGTTCCTCCAGCTCATCGACGACGAAAAGGAAGACCTTGCGCGGCTGCTGTCATCAGAGCACGGCAAGACTGTCCCAGATGCGCTCGGCGACATTCAGCGCGGCGTCGAGGTTGTCGAATTTGCCTGTGGCATTCCACATCTGCTGAAGGGTGAGTACACCACGGGTGCGGGCGCTGGTATCGACGTCTACTCGATGCGTCAGCCGCTCGGTGTCGTCGCCGGAATTACGCCGTTTAACTTCCCGGCCATGATCCCGCTGTGGAAGGCGGCGCCCGCGATCGCTTGCGGAAATGCGTTTATCCTCAAGCCTTCTGAGCGTGACCCCTCCGTGCCGCTGCGTCTCGCGGAGCTCTTCCTCGAAGCGGGCTTGCCGCCCGGCGTCTTCAATGTCGTCAATGGCGACAAGCAGGCCGTCGATGCGCTGCTCAACCACCCCCAGGTCGAAGCCTTGGGCTTCGTCGGATCGACGCCTATCGCGCAGTACATCTACTCAACCGCCACCGCGAACGGGAAGCGCGCGCAGTGCTTTGGTGGCGCCAAGAACCACGCCATCATCATGCCCGACGCTGACCTCGATCAGGTCGCTGACGCACTCGTCGGCGCAGGCTACGGTTCTGCGGGTGAGCGCTGTATGGCGATCTCCGTCGCTGTGCCAGTCGGCAAGGAGACTGGCGACGCGCTCATCGAAAAGCTCAAGGATCGCATCGGCAAACTCACCGTCGGGACCTCGGACAACAGTGCAGCCGATTTCGGTCCGCTCGTGTCGGCGGATGCGGTGCGACGCGTCAAGGACTACATCCAGATCGGTATCGACGACGGTGCCGAACTCGTGGTCGACGGCCGGGGCTTTGGGCTCGATGGGCATGAATCCGGTTTCTTCACTGGCCCGACACTTCTCGACAACGTGCCCACGACCTCGCGCGCTTACCTCGAAGAGATCTTCGGTCCCGTGCTCACTGTGGTGCGAGCAGACAGCTACGAAGACGCATTGCGGCTGCCATCTGAGCACGAGTATGGCAATGGCGTCTCGATCTTCACCCGTGACGGCGACACTGCGCGTGACTTCACCACTCGCGTCAATACCGGAATGGTGGGAGTCAACGTCCCCATCCCGGTACCGATCGCCTACCACACGTTCGGTGGCTGGAAGCGGTCGATGTTCGGTGATCTGAA